>NZ_CP095848.1:2940000-3540000 GCF_023101345.1 Hymenobacter sublimis | reverse complement strand
CACGGGGTGGCGACCATCGGGGTGGATGTAGGCTACCAAAGAGTTGGTTGTGCCCAAATCGATGCCGACGATGATTTCTTCCTGCTGAATACTCCCGGTAGAGAGGTTGATTGCAACTTTGGCCATAAGCAAAAAGCGCGCTGCGGCGCGCCGGAAAAGTGCGAGTACGTGAGCGGTGGCTACTATAACCGGCCTGCGCCCTGAAAGGCACAAAAGTACAGAACAAAAGCGCGGAAAGCAGGGGCCTGGTCAACGGCCCAGCGGCAGTGAGAGGGCACACCACTCCGCCACAAACCACCTGGGGTCAAATGATGCTCAGGGTAGGACGGAAGCGGCGGTTATAACCGTAACCAGCGTTGCCAATCCAGCATGGATAAATAGAAAAATACTTGTAAAAGCTTCTGGCTAATCAAATCCAGTGACCAGCTTATAAGCGTAAGGCAATAGTATACTTTTTCTGTGCTGCACTACCCCTGCTTACGCTGAGTATTAACTCGCTTTGAGTATGCTAATAGCACTACATATCAGCAAAATACTGCTCATGAGGCTGGCTTTTCAGGCTTGAATTACGCGCTAGCGTATTGTTTCTCTCGCTAGAAAGCGTGTGCAAGGCGCCTTGTATTTTACTGGCCTTTTACTTTACTGACGAAATATGAATAAATCACTTACTCTTTAGCCTCTTATAGCACTCGCTAACCCCGGAGGCTTCCTAAGAGCCAGCAGATTCAGCTTGGTGCCAGTGGCTTCACCCAACCATTCGGGCTTGCTTTGGCCGAACAACCGTAAAGCTCGATAGTGCTGTGAGTTTGCCGTCGCTGCAAATTTTAGCGGTACTACCCCTATAAAAACACTCATAGTAAAACCAATTAGTCGGGTCACCCATGACCGGCCAGTTGGCTACTACGGGTAGATAGCCGGACCCTGGGTGAGTTCGGCTATCTTTTTCACTGGCGAGAACTGGAGCCAGCAGCATACGCTGCTGACTCCAGTTCTCAGCTTCAAGCCCACGTGGAAGGAACCCTACTTTAAGGCTGAATCCAGAATCCAATCAGTTGGCGCAAAGAAAATGAGCAATTCGCAGTACGCTTCGCTTGTATGCCGTGGTGCAAATGCGGATTTTTCGGCTTCTTATCCCGTCTGTCTCTGTGAAGAAGCTGTTCTCTTACCTCGCTACCCTGGGCCCGCCTACGCTGTGGGGCCAGCTGCGGCACTACGTAGTACCAATGATGCTGAGTGGGGTAGGAGTAAGCTGCCAGTCGTCGGTGGGCGAAGCCGTAACAGCGCGTCTGCCTCCTGCGCCGAGAGTACAAGTTCCAGCAATAATCGATTCAGCCCGGGCGGTTCTGGCCGTAGGATCCGATTCGATGCGGCTGAATGTCTTGGCTCCTTTACCGGACCTGCCCGATTCCTTGCGCCGTGCCGTACAGGTGTTGCACGCTCAGTTGGGCCCCGCAGCCCACGACCTGCGCCTGGAAGTGCTGGAAAGGGCGTGCGTAGGTTACCTCAACCTGCGTCAGGAGGGCTTGGTGCGCCAGGCTGGGGTGCTGACGGTAGCCGACATGGATTTGCCTTCATCCAAGCAGCGCCTGTGGGTTCTGGATCTGGCCGCCCGGCGCGTGCTTCACCACAGCCACGTAGCTCACGGCCGAGGCTCAGGCCAGCTGCGGGCCCGTCGTTTCTCCAACGTTATGAAGTCGGCTTGTACGGCTTTGGGCTTCTACCGCACCCAGGATTCATACCAAGGGCGGCACGGGCTTTCTCGCCGGCTGCGGGGCCTTGACGCCAACCAGAATGATAATGCCCTGCGCCGCTACGTGGTGCTGCACGCCGCCGATTACGTCAGCCAAAACTACATAGCGCAAAATGGGCAGGCGGGCTACAGCCGGGGGTGCCCGGCACTACCCCCGGAACAGTACAAGGCCATTATTCACGCGGTAGGGGAGGGCAGCTGCTTGTACCTGAGTGGGCCGGGAGCTACCTCCAAGTGGCTGAATGGAACCGGTGCCGCGCAACGCCTAGCGGCACACGGATGGAGGTAGAGAAAACAGGCTTCTACCTGAGCTCAACGCTAGTATAGCTACGGTTGAGCTTGTTGTAGCATTTAGATTATTTATTGAGTATTTCCTGCCTATGTTGCTACCTTAATAGGTATAATAGTACCTGAAAAACACTTATATTAGAAACATAAATGACTGAATTACAGCATGATAATACTGAAAATATAAATAAAGTTAAAATAATAGTAGAAATAAGTAAAAATATGACTTTTTAGTTTTGACCGTGACACAGTCATATTTCATCGGGCAATTCATATGGTTCGGCTAAAAGGCAGCGGTCAATTGAAAATATGGGGGGCAAACCGCGTAGTTTTGAGTAGCATAATGGGAAATAAGTTCCCAATATGAGTGATGATTGCTGGGTTGTCTCACTTGCTGCCGGTATGAAGCTGTAAAACACTTGTTGCGACGTAAAAGCCTGATGTTGTGTGGTAAGCATAGAATTAATAACTTTCGCCTCTTTGTTACTGCCTACCAACACAATATTATCCAACGACTTTATTTTTCCAATAATGAAACAAAACGCTTTTTCGCTAGTATGTAGTCGCGGCTATATAGCATATGCTGCCCTACGCTCAGCTAAGCAGTTTTAGGTCTACGCTTTCCTAAGCGAGCCTAGGCATCGAGCCTTACTTCCTCCTGACTCTCAGGCTATTCAAGTAGTAGCCTCCCCATCTTACATCACTTACTTGGGTAAGTCCGCGCTGATATATACAGCTTAAACTACCCCTGCACCCCGATTCAATGATTAAACTCTCTACTATTTTTTGTGCGCTGCTGACGCTTCTTCTCGGCAGTTGCGCTTACGATAAAGCAGATGAAATTGCGGGCCCTAAGGTGCCGTGCACTACCCCGGAGGTAGTTTCGTACAGTGTATCTATCTCGCCCTTGCTTACCAAAAACTGCCGCACCTGCCACAACGCAGTGCTGGTAACGGGCAGCGTGAATCTGGAGGACTTTTCTGTGATTCAGAAGTACATCCGCTCCGGCGAGCTGATGGGAAACGTGAAGCACCTGCCTGGCTATAATCCCATGCCGCAGGGTGGAAACAAGCTGTCGGACTGTGATATTGAGCTGTTGCAAAAATGGGCTGACGCTGGAGCACCTAACAACTAACCTAGGATGCACAGTCTGGTCCGTTACCTGCGTTTACCTCTTTGTAGCCTTATGCTGTTGGTTGGTGGCATTACCACTAGCCAGGCCCAAGGCAAATACATGACCCAGAAAGGGGTGGTCAGCTTCTTTTCCAGTAGCATCCTGGAGGATATTGAAGCCCATACTGATCAGGCCGCCGCGGTGGTTGATCTGCAAAGTCAGCAAATAGCCTTTATCATTCCCATCAAGTCGTTTCAGTTCAAGCGCACCCTCATGCAGGAGCACTTCAACGAAAACTACATGGAATCCGACAGGCTGCCCAAATCAACCTTTAAAGGCAAGATTCTGGACCTGAATGCTGATGCCCTAGCCAAAGGTCAGTCGCAACGGGTAACGGTGGAGGGCGACCTAACGATTCATGGCGTAACCAAGCACTTGACGGTTGCTGGCGCGCTGGAGCAGCAAAAGGGCACCCTGTTGGTAAATGCCTATTTCAGTGTGGCTCCTGCTGACTACGGCATTGAAGTTCCGCTGCTGGTGCGCGAGAACATTGCCAAAATTGTGGGCATTAAAGTGGTGCTGACCTGCGAGGCAGTTTCCCAGCTCACTGTTAAATAAATACTACTACGTGCAGGTGGCGCCGCTCGCGCGGGCCTCTGTTCCACTCCGCTTTTGCTTTTTTCTATGCAAACAACTTTTCCTCACTACCGAGGCCGCTTGGCCTCTTTCCTGGTGGTTCTGTTAAGTGCTTGGGCCGCGCCGGCCTGGGCTCAGGACGACCTGCTCGGGCAGCTAGAAAACCAGAAACCGGCAGCTACTGCTCCCGAACCCGTAGCAGCTACCTTTAAAAGCACCCGCCTGATTAGCGGGCACACCATAGAAACGCCGGGCCAGGGCACGCTGGTATTCCTGATTTCCCACCGCTTTGGCACCATCAATAGTGGCGCTTATAACTTTTTCGGGCTAGACCAGGCCGCCCTGCGCCTAGGCCTGGAATACGCCGTTACGGATAAGTTGGAAGTAGGTATCGGGCGGAGCAACATCGAGAAAACCCTGGATGGCTTCGTGAAATACCGCGCCATTCGCCAAACCACGGGTAGCAAAGTGATGCCGGTAAGCGTGACGTTGTTTGCCAACTCGGCCATGAACATGCTGCGCGACGACCGGACTTGGTACACGGTGCCGCGGCGCATGACTTTCTCCTACCAGGCCCTGATTGCGCGGAAGTTCAGCCCTAACCTGTCATTGCAACTCATGCCCACCCTGATTCACCGCAATCTGGTGCAGGATAATACGCAGTCGAATGACGTGTACGCCGTTGGATTTGGCGGCCGGCAGAAACTTACTAAGCGCACTTCCCTCAACGCCGAGTACTTCTACTTGGTACCACGCACCAAGCCAACCGGCGCGCGGAACGCCCTAGCCCTGGGCTTCGATATTGAAACCGGTGGCCACGTTTTTCAGCTGCACCTGACCAACTCCCAGGGCATGATTGAAAACCACTTCGTGGCTAATACCCGCGGCGACTTCTTTAACGGCGACATCTACTTCGGCTTCAATGTGAACCGAAATTTCACCGTGCGGGCTAAGCAAGGCTTCCGCAAATAGTTAAATTTTTCCTCCCATTCACACTTCAACTTCTTACTCATGAACTTGAAAACTACTGCACTCTTTCTGCTCCTGTCAGGCTCCTCAGTACTGGTAGCTTGCGATAAGGAAGACGAAAAAACTACCGCGCCTGCTACTGATACCGTGCAGATGATGGCTACGCTTAACAGCAAAAATGAGGTTACGCCCACTACCTCAGCGGCTACGGGCAGCATGACTGGCACTTACAACAAGACCACTCGGGAGCTGAACTATACCATAACGTACCAGGGCATGACCCCCACAATGGGCCACTTCCACCGCGGTGCCGCCGGCGTTGACGGTAACGCCTTCGTGACCTATGCTGATGTGACTAAGTCTCCCATCACGGGCACTACTACCCTCTCCGAAGCCGACGCGGCCCTGCTAATGAAGGGCGAGGTGTACGTGAACCTGCATACCAGCGCTAACCCCAAAGGTGAAATTCGGGGCCAGGTAATGACCAAGTAGTTCCGTTAGCCTGGATCAATCATGCCTACTAGAAGTTCACTACTCGCCAGGGTAGGTAAACGATTTATGCAGGTAGGCCTGGGGGTGCTCGTACTGCTCCTGGTGTGGGGAAGCTGGGAAGACCCGAATCTTCATCAGTATGTGCAGCCTGTAAAAATGCTGCAGCTGCAGGTGGAGGGCCTGCACACGCCCGCTCAGGTGGCTACCTCGCAGCAGCAGGTAGCCGCCGTGCCAGGCGTAGCGGCGTGCGTAATCAACGCTAACACCCAGATGGCTACCGTGCTTTTCCACGAAGACGATGTCTCGGAGCAGGAAATTGAGCGGGTGCTGTCCGTGGGCGGAACCTTCCGGGTAAATCGGCCGGTGATGGTGGCCATGGCTCC
The DNA here is from genome assembly GCF_023101345.1 of Hymenobacter sublimis. NCBI lineage: Bacteria > Pseudomonadati > Bacteroidota > Cytophagia > Cytophagales > Hymenobacteraceae > Hymenobacter > Hymenobacter sublimis. Next base: position 3,534,368 of record NZ_CP095848.1, on the reverse strand, counting down.
TACCGGGCGCGAGTGTCCGGTGCCCGCTAGCTACCTGGAAACCCTGGACCAGATCCGGTTTGCGTTCAATTTGCGGCGTCTCTTCGTCACCATCTGACTTGCCTTATCACCTTCTGATTAACTCCCGCGGGTAATCCGGCCTGCGCGTTATTCCTTTACTCCTTACTTGTTTTCTTTTCCCTTACTTTTTACCCCTTACTCTATGCACCAACCCCGACTCAAGTTTGCCGCAGCCCTGCTCCTGAGCGGCAGCCTATTCTTCACCACGGCCTGTGGCTCGAAGGAAAATGAGCCGGAGCCCAAGCTGTACGACCGGATGGGCGGCCTGAAAGGCGTAGAAGGATTTGTTGACGTGCTGATGGCCAATGTGGCCGCCGAAACCAACACCAGCAACTCCTCCATGCTGCGCACCCACACGCCCCTACTCACCGACGCCGACGTGCCGGCCCGCCTGGCCCGCCTGCGTAACAACTTCATCAACCAGATGGGCGAAGCCACCGGTGGCCCCCTGAAGTACACTGGCATGACCATGCTTTCGGCCCACAAAGGCATGATGATTACCGAGAAAGAATGGTCGGTATGGCGCCAAGCTGCTGATGCTTCTATGGCCACGAACAACATCGGTGCCAAGGAAAGAGCTGAACTGGCTAAAATCCTGGACGATATGAAGGACGCCACGGTAGGCCACTAAGCAGCCTCCCGCTAGCGAAGAAAAAATCAAAAAAGCCCCGCCGAATTTTCGGCGGGGCTTTTTGCTGTGCAGAAGCAGAGGTAGGCGACTACCGTACTACTACCTTCCGGCTGAGGCCTAGCTCGGGCACGTGCAACTGGTACACGCCGGCTGGCAGCGCGCGGCCTACGGTGAGGCGCTGCTCCGTAGTGCCCGGGTACAGCCGCACCGACTGCTCATGCACCAAGCGGCCAGTCAGATCCAGCAGGCGTAGCGTGGCCGTCACATCCTGCTCCGACTGCAGCACCACCTCAATTCGGTCGGCGCTGGTGGGGTTGGGGTACACCAGTAGGTCGGTGCCGGTGGGGGTAGCGGCCGGGGCCGCCGTTACCGTGCTTTCGCGCAGGGCCGTGCTGCTAAGTACAGTCGGGGCCGTGTAGGTAGCCTTCACAAAGGCCCGCTGACCAGGGTTGGTGGTCACCGCGTTCTTAGCCCGCAGCGTAATCCAGCCGGTGGCAGTGGGAGTGTAGGTACCGGTAAGGTTGCCCGTTCCGGTTTTGCTGCTCAGCACCGTGCCGCTGCTGTTGATTAGCTCCACGGCTAGGCTGCGGGTGGCATCCGTGGGGAACAGGGTATAGCTGACGGCTTTGCCCGAAGCCACATAAATGCGGCCGGCCGTGCGGTACGCCGTGGAGGAAGCCGGCAGCTGCCCGCCCTGCTTCAGCGAGGAAGCGTGCGAGTCGCCTAGGTCATCGGCTAGTTCCCACTCCTGGGTGGTAGCCATGGCCGCGCGAGTATAGTTGGTGCCAATGCCCGTGGGGGCCCACACTGAGTAGCCCCGACGGCCGGCGCTAGCCGTGCCGTTGCAGGGTGGCGTATTGATGGTCACAGTCTGGGTGCTGCTCACCGTAACGGTAGCCGTGCCATTAGCCCCGGAATAATCTTTGAGCACCGTGCCGGGGGCAAAGTCACAGGCAACGGTATTGTTCTGCCAGGCCGAGAAGTTGTCGTTGATACCGATAATGGCCTTGGCGCCGCGCTCAATTACGAGGTGGTCGGGGGCTTGGTAGCGCACTTTGTAGGCTCCGTCCTTGAAGCGCAGATTCTGGTGGCACCAAATCAGGTTCTCGATGTCGGCGCGCAGGGGCAAATCGGTAGTGCTGGTGGGCTGGTGCGAGTAGCGCTTGCTGGTGCTGCCCACGTTAAACAAATCCTCGAAAAAGATCTGCGGGGAGCCGTCCAGGGCCAGGGCTGCTGCATACGTAGCCGACAGGCGCGGGTCAAACGGATCGATGTGGGGGGCCAGTTCCGAGCCAGTGTTCCAGCCGATGTAGTTGCCGTTGGCGTCTACCTGAGGCCGGAACGTGTCGTGGTTGTTTACGAACGGCACGGTGCGGTGCACGTACTGCCCGTTGATGTTTACTACCCGCGCGCCCTGCTGGTACCCTGGCAACGAGCCTATGTCGAAGTTGCCGCCCCCGCTCACAATGCTGTAAAGGCCATTGCGCAGGGAAAAATCGAAGGTGCCGGCCCGGTTCTGTACGTTGGCCACCCAGCCGTCCATCTGCCCCGCCGAGCCGACCCATTCGCCCACGGCGTACATGGTTGCCCCGCCCGAAGCCCAACCCGCGTTGCTTTGCAGGTTGTAGAGGAAATCCTCGGAGGCGGCATCCGGGAAGTGCTTCACGGCATCCATCCGCACGCCATCAAAGCCCACCTGCTTCTTGTACCATACCAGCCAGTTGCGCACGTTGGTGCGCATGTAGTCAGCCGATTGGGCGGGGTTAAAGGTAGCGTTGGAGCTCTGACCGTAGGAGCCGTTGTAGTAGCTTACGTCGGGCCCGAAGTACACGGCGTTCCAGTCGCCGGAGGTAGAGTTGTTGCCCGGGTTGGGGTTGAAGTTCTGCCAGTTTTTAGGAAAGCGGCCGTTGCGGGCCAGGTAGTTGGCCGCATCTTCCGCGGTAGCGGGCTTGCTGTAGCTCACGTAGCGGAAGTTCTTGTACTTGCTGGTGGAGCCATCCTCCCAGGCCGCCGGGTCCTGCCCGCCGGCACCGGTCTGGGAGCCCGCGCCATCGTTGTGGTTCAGCACGATGTCCTGCACTACTTCAATACCGTTGGCGTGCAGCACAGCCACGGCCCGCAGCAGCTCATCCTTGGTACCCAGACGGGTAGCCGTGAAGCCTTTCTGGTACTTGTCGCCCAGGTCGTAGTTGTCGAAGGGCGAGTAGCCGTTGCCTTGGTTACCGTTCTTGATGCTTGGGGGCAGCCACACGGCATCAATGCCCATGGCTTTCAGCCGCGGAGCCAGCAAGGCAACGTAGTTGGCCCAGCCATTCGGGTAATTGCTGTTCCAGTAGTCCCACCAGTAGCCCTGCAGGACTACTTTCTGGGCCTTAGCGGGTTGCCCGCCCAGCGCCAGCAGTGCCGCGGCGGCTAGGGTGAGCTTGCGCATCCAATGTGTACATGTGTGCATGTGAGAAATGTGGGAATTGGTTGGTGGGAAAAAGAAACGACGCGCATTGCGCCGATAAGAGCGGATTTGGGGCCTCTAATGTGGAAAATTGGGTAGTGAGAAGCTGGTGTTGTATTGCTGAATGTTAATGTTCTTTTTGCCGTTTTTCACCGAATGGGAATCTATCTGCTGAATTGCGCCTTTAAATAGAGGGGTACAGATTTCGGGGCCTGTTTATGTATCTGCAATGGGCTCTGTTTCGTAAAACCCGTAATGTCTGTTTCGTGCAGAAACAAGCACTTTACTGAAAACCCGAAACTGAACTGTGTCGATGGAAAATCAGAGTGTAGTTCGCCGCCAGCGCCTGAAGCGCCGCACCCGTCGGATGGCTCGCCGCGTGCTGCCGTTTGTAGCCTCTCTGTTTCTGGCTACTCCGTTGGCCGCTCCCGTGACCAAATCGAAAGCTGCTACCACCGGCTCGGAGTTGCGCTCCATTTCGCCGGAGGCCATGAAAGCCGTGCTGTTTGACCAGCGTATGCAGAGCCTGTACCAAGAGTTGGGCGTGGAACAGCAGGGCCTACGCTATGAGGTGTTCCAGAAGGCAATGACGGGCTACCTCAACCTAGAGCAGGAAGGTAAGCTCAGTAACAAGCAGTTACTAACCGTAGTCGACTTCGGTTTGCCTTCCACGCAAAAGCGCCTGTGGGTGCTGGACCTGGCCAACAAGCAGGTTAAGTTCCACACGCTAGTAGCGCACGGCCACAACTCCGGTGAAAACATGGCGACCAACTTCTCCAACGAGAACGAGTCGAACATGAGCAGCCTGGGTTTCTATGTAACCCAAGGCGAGTACACCGGTAAGCACGGCCTGTCTTTGAAACTGCAAGGCGTAGATGAGGGCTACAACACTAACGCCTTGTTGCGCTCAGTGGTCATGCACGGCGCTGAATACGTGAGCGAAGACTTTATCCGGCAGTACGGCCGCCTGGGCCGTAGCCTTGGCTGCCCAGCCTTGCCCATGGATCAGAAAGACGCCATTATTGAGGCCGTAGGCGGCCAGACGTGCCTGTTCTTGAACGGCCCCGATACCCAATACTCGTCGAAGTACTTAAATGAAGAAGTGGCCATGAGCAAACTGCTCAGCGACGCCCACCTAATCTAGCACGTTGTTATTCATAAAAAAGCCCGCCTGGTATTCCAGGCGGGCTTTTTTTATGATAGACAAGGTAAAACCCTCTTACAGCTTTACTCCAAACTTAGCGCCGACGGTTTCCAGGTCCTGAACAACGGGGTCCAGCAGCGGAATTCCGTCTAGCAGACGGTGCGCCGATATTTCCCGCTCCGGGTCGCCGGGAATACGCACGTGCTGGCCTTCCGTGGCGCGGGCCTGGCGAAAAGTGGTAATCCAGTTATCCATGTGGGCCTTGAACTCGGCGGCCGGCCGAAAGGCATCGACCCGCATGGCCCCGAAGAAATGGCCCAGGCCCTCACCCACGGGGTTGGCCGAAGGTTGCAGGAAGGCCACGAACGGTGGCACCCACGGTCCGTAGTTGGCGCCGCTGAGCACAGCCGAGAAAATATCTACCACGGCTCCCAACCCGTACCCCTTGTGCGAGCCAGTAGCACCACCCAACGGAAGCAGGGCACCGCCGTTTTTTACGGCGTTCGGATCCGTGGAGCCCACGCCGTGCGCATCCTGGGCCCATCCTTCGGGAATGGGCAGGTCCTTGCGCTGGGCAATTTCGAGCTTGCCGTTAGCGGCGGTGGTCGTGGCCATATCCAACACAAAATCGGGCTGGTCGCCGGCGGGCACGGCCACGGCAATGGGGTTAGTGCCCAGTAGGCGTTCCAGCGAATACGTGGGGGCTACCAGGGGGGAGGCATTGGTCATGGCTACCCCAATCATGTCGTGGGCCAGGGCCTTCATGGCGTGGTAGCCGGCAATGCCGAAGTGGTTGGAGTTCTTTACCGATACCCAGCCCGTGCCTACCTGCCGGGCCTTTTCCAGAGCTACCTGCATGGCTTTAGGCCCAACTACCAGCCCCAGGCCACCGTCGCCATCTACTACGGCAGTGCTAGGCGTTTCGTACGTGACGCCTACCCGGGGCGTGGTATTGATGCGGCCGGCTTCCCAAAGCCGAACGTAACCCACGAGGCGGGCCACGCCGTGCGAGTCGATGCCGCGCAAATCGGCGGAAAGCAGGGTTTCGGTGGCTAGAGTAGCGTCTTCGTCGGAGCAGCCGATACCTTTAAAAACAGACTCTGTGAAGGCAAAGAGCTGGGTATAGGGAAAAGTCGTTGGCATGAGGCAGGGTAAGGGAAGGATGGCGGGAGGCCGCATTAACCGATTACTGCTCCAGCATTTCGGCTAGCAGGCCTTCCTTGAGGGCGTAGGCGGAAGTGTGGATGCTGGTTGCGCCGGTCATGTTCAGCACCAAGTCAATCAGCACACTGGCTACCACTAGCATATCGGCGCGCATGGGCAAGATGCCGGGCAGCGCTACCCGCTGCTCATGGGTTAGGCTGAGCAGTTGCTGGTAGCTGGTCTGGAAGCTGCTAACGGCTAATTCGGTGCGGGGCGGTAACTCGGCTTCGGTCCGGAGTCGGCCCAATTGCATGTCCGCCAGACTATCGAAGCTGCCCGAGGCCCCGACAATGCCTACCGGCTGGTACTGCTGCACTGCTGCGGCCAGTGGGGCCAGTACGGCCGTTAGGTACTCCTGCTCGGCCGCTACCGCCTCGGGAGGAAACACGCCGCTGGGGTCAGGGAAAAACTTGTCGAGTAGGCGCTGGGCCCCAATTTCAAAGCTCTGCTTCCAGAAAATGGTTGTGGCATCAGCAATGATAAACTCCACCGAGCCGCCGCCGATGTCCATGATTAAATGGGGCTGGGTGCCTAGGGGCACGGCCCAGCGCACGCCTTTGGCAATCAGCTCGGCCTCCCGCTCGCCCGGAATAACCTCTACCCGAATACCGGTTTGCTCGAAGATGGCCTGGGCCAGGGCCGGCCCGTTGCGGGTAACGCGCATGGCGCTGGTGGCTGTGGCCCGCACTTCCGTTACTTGGTGCAGCTCAATTTCCTCCTTGAAGCCAACCAGCGTATGCAGGGCCCGCTCAAAGGCGGCTGGGGCAATTTCGCCCTTGCTGATGCCGCCCTCGCCCAGCCGCACGCCCACCTTGGTGCGCAGCAGCGTAACGGGCTGCTGGTGGCTAGGCTCGGGCAGCTCCACAATGAGCAAGTGAAACGTATTCGTGCCCATGTCAATCAGGGCCAGACGGCGGTGGCGCATAGGGGAAGGGTAGGAGGGTGTGAAGAAAGGAGGGTAGGAGAGGTAAGCTAAAGGAGCATCATTTCATCAGAACGTCATTTCGAGCGTAGCCGACGAATGACGTTCATCTGTCTTACCTCTTTACCGCCTACTAGGTAGCAAACCGGCAGAAGGTGCCGAGCGGCAGCTTGCGGGCGGCCGCGTCGTGCAGATAAATTTCCCCGATTTCGCGGGTGTGGCGGGCCTCCGGGAAAATTTCGTGCACCAAGTTTTCCAGAATCAGGGCCGAGAAGCCCAGGGAGTACAAGTTCACCAGGAAAAAGTGGTCCTGGGGGTCTAGCAGCTCCTTACACAGCTTGAGCATCTCGTTCAGCTCATCTTCCAGCTGCCACTTCTCGCCGTTGGGGCCACGGCCGTAAGCAGGTGGGTCCAGAATCAGGCCCTGGTACTTGCTGCCACGTTTCACCTCGCGCCGCACGTACTTCATGGCGTCTTCCACCAGCCAGCGCACCCCATCTAGGCTCGAAGCTTCCATGTTGTCGCGGGCCCAGAAGTTCACCTGCTTCACCGAGTCGAGGTGAGTGACGTCGGCGCCGGCGGCGCGGGCGGCCAAGGTTGCGGCCCCGGTGTACGCAAACAGGTTAAGCACCCGGGGCTGGGCAGCCTGGCGCTTGCGCGTTTGCTGGTAAATGAACTGCCAGTTGGGGTCCTGCTCCGGAAACAGCCCGACGTGCTTAAACGACGACATACCCAGCCGAAACCGCAGCTTCAGCCCATCGGGCCGCTCATACCCGATAATCCACTGCTCGGGCGTGCCCGGCTTTATTTTCCACTGGCCGCGTTCCTGGCTGCCTTTTTCGCGGGTGAAGATGGCATTGGCGCGCTGCCATTCCGAAGCTGGCAGGTGGGGGTCCCAGATGGCCTGGGGTTCGGGGCGAGCCAGAATATGTTTGCCGAAGCGCTCCAGCTTTTCAAAATTGCCGGCGTCAATCAGCTCGTAGTCGGCCCAGGGGCTGGTGGTGAGGAACGTGTACATAGAACTACCTTTACGCTGCCCGCGGGGGCAGGCTGGCAAAGGTACGGCATGGCGCAGCATTGGCCGGCACGAAACAGGGTAGGAAACGTAGCAGAAGAGGAAGCATGCGGGAAGTAGCCCGAATCACGGAACAATTGCAGCGGGCTTTCGACGGCGACGCCTGGTCGGGGCCGTCGTTGCAGGCAACCCTGGCCGGCCTGACGGCAGCCCAGGCCGCGGCGCGACCAGTAGCGCAGGCGCACAGCATTGGCGAGTTAGTTTGCCACCTGACTACCTGGACGCTAACCGTGGCGCAACGCCTAGAGCAGCGGACTCTAACGCCGCTCGCCGCCCCCGACTGGCCTCCGTTTCCTGCCACTCCCGATGAGGCGGCCTGGCAGCAGGCCCGGCAGGAACTCGTGCGGGCCCATCAGCGGTTACTAGCCGCCGTGCAGCGGCTGCCAGATGCCGACCTGGATATCGTGCCTGATTCCGGCCGCTACCCCGCCACCGGCTCCTCAGATTCCTGGTACGTGCTGCTGCATGGTACCGCCCAGCATTATCTTTACCACGCCGGCCAGGTAGCCCTGCTGCGCAAATCTTTCTGACTCTTTTTTGCTTTTCCCGTGACGTTATCCTTTTTCAAATACCAGGGCACCGGCAATGACTTCGTGATGGTGGACGACCGTTCCCGCCAGTTCGACGAAACCAATTCTCACTTAGTGCGCTTCCTCTGCGACCGACGCCGCGGCATCGGGGCCGACGGGCTGATTCTGCTTCGCCAGCACGCTCAGTACGATTTCGAGATGGTGTACTTTAACGCCGATGGTTACCTGGGCTCCATGTGCGGCAACGGGGGGCGCTGCACAGTGGCCTTCGCCAAACAGCTCGGCGTCATCGAAACCCAAACCCGGTTTCTGGCCGCCGATGGCCCCCACGATGGCCGGGTAGATGCCGACGGCACCGTGCACCTGCGCATGCAGGACGTAATTGGCCAGCAGGAGGTAGAAGAGTACGGCGTGTTTCTGGATACCGGCTCCCCTCATCTGGTCCGCTTTCTGCCCGCCAGCACTCTGGCCGAGCTGAACGTGTACACCGAGGGCCGCGCCTACCGCTACAATGAGCGGTTCCGGGAGAAAGGCACCAACGTCAACTTTGTAGAATCGCCGGCTACCCCCGGCCAGCCTTGGCAGGTGCGCACCTATGAGCGAGGCGTAGAAGACGAAACCCTGAGCTGCGGCACCGGTGTCACGGCCGTGGCCCTGGCCGCATCCCGGCGCGGCGCTACCAGCCCCGTGCACCTGCGCACTCCCGGCGGCGACCTGCGTGTGGCCTTCGACGCCAAACCCGACGGCTCCTTCACCAATATCTACCTCAGCGGCCCCGCTACCCGCGTCTTCGATGGCAAGCTTGAGGTAGCCGACAGACAGAAATAGCCAGCCGCCCCGTTGTTTCATTTAAACACAACGACCTCTCCGACCAGGGAGGTCGTTGTGTTTAGTGGTAATTATAGTCGAACTATTGGGCTGGCCGGCCTGGGTGCTCACGTATACTGCGCTCTGCATGACGGTCTTTCGATTTAACGACCACATGACCATCACGTAACCAAGCGTGAAAGGACATAACAGAAGCCTTTAGCCTCGTTTTAAGCCCCAATGCGTAGGTTTACCGGACACCTGCCGACTACCTCCCTACCTATGCTCTCCTCCGACCTGATTTTTCTGCGCCCTCTTGAAGCCGAAGACCTCGATTTCCTGTACGCGCTGGAAAATGATCCGAGCGTTTGGGGAGTGTCGGACACGTTGGTGCCGGTTTCGCGGCATGTGCTGCGGCAGTACCTGGATAATGCCGCCGCCGATTTTTTTGAGGTGCGGCAGATGCGGCTGATTATTTCCGACACTGGCAGCGGTGCGGCAGTTGGCGCTTTGGACATATTCGGGTTTGAACCCCTGCACCAGCGGGCCGCCGTGGGCATTACCGTGCAAGGCGAATACAGGCGCCGTGGCTACGCTAGGGCAGCGTTAGAATTAGTTATACCGTACGCTCGGCAGGTATTACGGCTGCATCAGGTGTATTGTACTATTTCGGCGGCTAACCAGGCTAGTATTCGCCTGTTCGCGGCGGCGGGCTTTACGGAAGTTGGCGTACGCAAAGAATGGTTGCGCACAGCGCAGGGCTGGCAAAATGCCGTTGAAATGCAACTAATACTACAGCAAGGCACGTAAGGCCTTTTGAGTCAGGCTCAACTGTCTAACGCTCTTAGTTGAAGCTCAGCCATACCCTTTTTCCGGGGGTAGCGTATGATAGGTAAACAGCGGCCGGCCGTCTTGGTTTCCGGGCGGGTAGTGAAGCTGCTGTTCTAACGTATTATCTCGCTTCTATGTCGCTGTCTCCACCAGCGGAGCCGCCAGTGCGCGCCTCCGAACCTGCTCTCTCCTCCAAATCTGCTGCCCCTGCCGTAACCCTACCCTATAACCTGCCCGACCTGGTTTGCTTTGCGCATTTACACTGGGATTTTGTGTGGCAGCGTCCGCAACACCTAATGTCGCGCTTTGCGCAGCATGGCCGGGTGTTTTACGTGGAAGACGCTTTCTACCACGCCGACAATCTGATTGAGCCGCACATTGAAGTAAAAGAGCGGCAGAACGGCCTGAAAGTACTGGTCGTGCACTTGCCGGACCAACTGCGCCACCAGGAGCAGAACTCGGAGCAGGCACAATACGAAGTGCTCCGCCGGTATTTTGAGGAGCAAGGAGTTCAAGACTTTATTGCCTGGTATTATACCCCGATGGCAATTGGTAAATCGCGCGGCTTTCAGCCGGTGCTTACCATTTATGATTGCATGGATGAGCTGGCGGCCTTCAAGTTTGCGCCCCCAGCCTTGCGCGAGCGGGAGCAGGAGCTGTTTCAAAAGGCCGACTACGTCTTCACTGGCGGGCACACCCTGTACGAGGCCAAAAGCCAGCAGCATGCTGATGCGCACCCTTTCCCCAGCAGCATCGACAAGGCCCACTTCGGCCAAGCCCGCCAAGAGATGCCTGAACCCGCTGACCAAGCCGGCATTGCGCATCCCCGCGTTGGTTTCTTTGGGGTGGTAGATGAGCGCCTCGACATTGAGCTACTGCGCCAACTGGCCGATGCTCACCCAGAATGGCAGTTCGTCATTATTGGTCCGGTAGTCAAGATTGACCCCGCTCAACTGCCGCGCCAGCAGAATATTCACTACCTCGGTAGCAAAGATTATCAAGAGCTGCCCGCCTACCTGCGCGGCTGGGACGTGGCTACGTTGCTTTTCGCTGATAACGAAAGCACCAAGTTTATCTCGCCCACAAAAACGCCGGAATATTTGGCCGCCGGCCGCCCGGTAGTTAGCACTCCCATCCGCGACGTAGTGCGGCCGTACGGTGACCTGAACCTGGTACAGATTGCGGCTACCGCTGACGAGTTTGGGCAAGCCATTGCCAAAGCGCTGCTTCAGCACCAGGATGCAGATTGGCGCCAGCGTACCGATGACTACCTTGCCACCATTAGCTGGGACCAGACCTGGCAGCAGATGGTCGAGTTGATGCAGAAGAAACTACCCTCCGCTACTACCAGTACTTCCCCTGCCAACTCGGCCACGGCGTAACTGGTAAGGCGCTACTTCTTCACTGGTTGGCGCAAGCCCAGGGGCCGGAAGGCCACCTTGCTTCCCACCAAACGTTGTTTCTCGCTCCTTACTGCACACCGCCCTCCTTTCCCCCTCATTCTTCCCTAAAAAACCGCTTTGCTATGTTCGATTATCTCATCGTCGGAGCCGGGTTTGCCGGCAGTGTATTGGCCGAGCGGCTCGCTACGCGCTCCAATAAAAAAGTACTCATTGTAGATAAGCGCAGCCATATTGCTGGTAACGCCTACGACCACTACAACGAAGAAGGTATCCTGGTCCACAAGTACGGTCCGCACATCTTCCATACCAACTCGAAAGACGTATTCGAGTACCTGTCCAACTTCACCGATTGGCGCCCTTATGAGCACCGCGTACTAGCCTCCGTTGATGGCCAGCTGGTGCCCATGCCCATTAACCTGGATACCATTAACAAGCTCTACGGTTTGTCGCTGAACAGCTTTGAGGTAGAGCAGTTCCTGGAGTCGTTGGCCGAGCAGGTGCCGGTTATCAAGACGTCGGAAGACGTAGTAGTAAGCAAAGTAGGCCGCGAGCTGTACGAAAAGTTTTTCCGCAACTACACCCGCAAGCAGTGGGGCATGGACCCTTCGGAGCTGGATAAATCGGTGACTTCGCGCGTGCCTACCCGCACCAACCGCGACGACCGGTATTTTACCGATACCTATCAGGCCATGCCGCTGCACGGCTACACCCGCATGTTTGAGCGCATGCTGGACCACCCCAACATTAAGGTGATGCTCAACACCGACTACCACGACATCGTCGACTTTATTCCGTTCAAGGAAATGATTTTCACGGGCCCGGTAGACGAATACTTCGACTTCAAGTACGGCAAGCTACCTTACCGCTCCCTGGAGTTCAAGCACGAGACCCTGAACCAGGAAAACTACTTGGCCGCGCCGGTAGTAAACTACCCTAACGACAACCTGTACACGCGCATTACGGAGTTTAAAGCCCTGACCGGCCAGAAGCACCCGAAAACCAGCATCGTGTACGAGTATCCGAAGGCTGAAGGCGACCCGTACTACCCCGTGCCACGCCTCGAAAACGCCGAGCTGTACAACAAGTACAAGAAACTGGCCGACGAAACCCCGAATGTGCACTTTGTAGGCCGCCTTGCTACCTACAAGTACTACAACATGGACCAGGTGGTAGCGCAGGCCCTGACCCTCTACAAGAAACTCACTGAGAAGCCCGAGGAGGCTCAGAAAGTAGCCAAGCCAACCATTATCGGTTCGGCATCCATCATGGAAAAGCTCGTGCCGCGCGACCCCGCTAAGGAATAGCGCAGGTACGCACCGGTTGCCAAGCGTCTGTCACGCTGAGCTGGTAGTAAGCAATGTTGCTCAGTAAACGCCCCTGGCTGCTACTGTAGCGCTGCTCACTGCCGACTCAGCGTGACAGAGTTGTTTTCAGCTACCTGTAACTCGACACTGGTAGAATGGAGCAACCTGTTTTAAATCCTGAAGAATATGGAAAAAGTAGAAATGTGGGGTGGTATTGAGTGCACCATTCGGCGAGTTGGCAACGGCTATTCCGACCAGCTCGTGAGCAGTGGGCACCGCACCCGGCTCGAAGACTTGGACCGCTTCGCTGAGTTGGGCATCCGCAAGCTGCGCTACCCCATTTTGTGGGAGCAAGTAGCTCCGGAGAGCCTCGATACCCCCGACTGGACCTGGACCGACGAGCGGATGAACCGCCTCCGGGAGCTAGGCATCGACCCCATTGTAACGCTGCTGCACCACGGTAGCGGCCCCCATTACACGGCCCTGCACAAAAAGAACTTTGTATCGGGGCTGGCGCGCTTTGCGGGTATGGTAGCCGAACGCTACCCCTGGATCAAGCACTATACTCCCGTTAACGAGCCCCTTACCACGGCGCGCTTCAGCGGCCTCTACGGTATCTGGTACCCCCACGGCCTCGACGACAAAACGTTTGTACGCATTCAGCTCAACCATATCAAGGGGGTGAAGGAAGCCATGAAGGCTATTCGGCAGGTTACCCCCGATGCCCAGCTGGTACAAACTGAGGACCTAGGTAAAACCCACTGCACGCCCAAGCTGGCGGCGCAGGCCGAGTACGAAAACAACCGCCGCTGGCTCACCTTCGACCTGCTTTGTGGCCGCCTCGACGAGCAGCACCCGCTGTGGAAATATCTGCGCCAAAACGGTGCTTCCCAGGCCGAGCTGCTGGAAATGGTGCAGCATCCGCTACCTCCTGATGTACTGGGCATCAATCACTACATCACCAGTGAGCGGTTTCTGGACGAGAACCACCAGTATTTTCCCCACCAGCACCTGTGCCAAAGCGAGGCTCGCGTGGATTATGCTGATGTAGAAGCCGTGCGCGTGCGCCTAGTGCAGATGACCGGTATTCATGATTTGCTGCTGGAAGCCTGGGAGCGGTACCAGCTGCCCATTGCCGTGACAGAGGTGCATTTAGACTGTACCCGGGAAGAGCAAATGCGCTGGGTAAAGTACATCTGGGACGCGGCCAACCAGCTAAAGCAAGAAGGAGTAGACCTGCGCGCCATTACCATCTGGTCGTTGCTGGGTGCGTATGATTGGAACACGCTGCTCACCCGGGAAGGGGCATTTTACGAAAGTGGCGTGTTCGACCTGCGCGGTGGTACCCCCCGCCCCACGGCCCTGTTCAAGATGGTAAAGAGCCTGGCCACCGAAGGAGAATACAACCACCCCGTACTCCGCAACAAAGGATGGTGGGAGCGAGACGACCGATTTCTCTACCATCACCATTGTCCTACCTCCAAAACCACCTGAGCTATGCAAGTTATTGACCTTAACGACCAAGCCGTGGGAGCCATCCTGCCGCCCGTGCAGCCCCTGTTGATTACTGGCGGCAATGGAACCCTGGGCCGGGCCTTTCAGCGTCTGTGTGCCATCCGTGGCATTGACTTTATTGCCCTGGGCCGCAATGAGCTGGATATATCCGACCCGCTGTCCGTGGAAAAAGCCCTGGTGCAGCACAACCCCTGGGCCGTGGTTAACACCGCTGGCTACGTGCGGGTAGACGAAGCGGAAAACGACTTCAAGCGCTGCTACCGTGAAAACACCCAGGGCCCGGCCGTGCTAGCCGCCGCCTGCGCCTACCGTGAACTGCCCTTTCTGACGTTTTCCTCGGATCTGGTGTTCGACGGCAACAAGTCGGCGGCCTACGTGGAAAGCGACATGCCCTGCCCCCTGAACGTGTACGGCAACAGCAAGCGCCTGGCGGAACGCGACGTACTACGCCACATGCCCCAAGCCTTGGTGGTGCGCACCAGTGCATTCTTTAGCCCCTGGGACGAGTACAACTTCGTGTATGCCGCCCTGCGGGCTGCTCATACCAAGCAGGCATTTGAGGCCGCCGATGATGTGCTCATTTCGCCTACCTACGTCCCGGACCTGGTAAACGTAGCCCTGGATCTGCTCATCGACGAGGAGCGCGGCGTGTGGCACCTAGCCAACCAAGGCGCCTATACCTGGGCCGATTTGGCCCGTCTCACCGCCGACATGGCCAGTCTGGATACGTCCTTTGTGGTGCCCCGGTCCATGCAGGCTCTGGGGCTAGCAGCGGCCCGTCCTGCGTACAGCGTACTGGGTAGCCGCCAGGGCAACTTGCTGCCTTCCACGGAGGAGCGCCTGCATACGTGCATTCCAGAAATGCTGGCTGCTATAACCAACTCGGTGGAAGAGCCGATGGCCGTTGCTTCTTAACCGCTTTTTAGTGCTGGTTTCAGTTGAGTAAACAAATACCCCGCCCTTAAGCACGTACACCTTCCTTTCGTGAAAACCCCGCAGCCTGACACAGGAGCGGGGTTTCCTCGTTTTTGGGCTAGGTGGCGCTTAGAAGGCCGGAAGTTTTCGCGCTGGTGTAATTTGCGAGTCTTCTCTGGCCCGACTGCTGCCCATGCAAAATAACTTCGATGCCGTGCGGCTGGCCCTGGCCCTAACAGTGGTCCTGTGCCACCTGGCCGTACTGTCGGAACTGCCGGCTTTTCAGCCTTTCCTGGCCGTTTTATCGGCTGATTTTGCGGTGAAAGGCTTTTTTGTTATCAGTGGCTGCCTAGTTACGCGCAGTTACTTAAGTAGCTCCTCCGTACTAGAGTACGCTCAAAAGCGCATCCGCCGAATTTACCCGGCTTACCTGGGCGTCATCGGGCTGGCCTGGCTGATTGGGCTGGTAGCCACTACGCTGCCCACCGCTGATTTTGTGCGCCACCCGGCCGCTTACCGCTACCTGGCGGCCAATGTTACCTTCCTAAACTTTCTGCAACCTACCCTGCCCGGCGTGTTTGAGCGCCACCCAGTTTCGGTGCTGAACGGCTCGCTTTGGACGATTAAGGTGGAGCTGTGTTTGTACTGCTGCGTGCCCGTGCTGGTATGGCTGTTTCGGCGCCTTGGGCCGTACCGCACCACTGTGCTGGCCTATGCCGGGGCCTTGGCCTGGAGCTGGCTGCTACCCCGCGTGCCGGGGCTAAGCCCTAAAGTGGTTACGGAGCTGGCGCGGCAGTTTCCGGGCATGCTGCATTTTTTTGCCCTGGGTGCCTTGTTCACGGCCGAGGAGCGCCGCCTTGGGCCCCGGCTGGGCTGGGTAGCCCTGGTTACCGGAGTGGCCTTTCTGCTGGTTCGTCATCATGGTTTGCGTGAGGTTGTCGAGCCCGTGTTTTATGCGGCAGCAGTGCTCTGGCTGGCTACCCGGCTGCCCGTGCAGCTACCCGCCGGCAAGTGGGGCGACTTATCGTATGGTACTTACTTGGTGCACTTTCCGCTCATTCAATTGTTTATCCATCTCGGAGTGTTCCAGACGGCTCCGTGGGTGGGCTTTGCTGGGGTGTTGCTTACTGTGCTGGGGCTGGCGTTCTTATGCTGGCATGGGCTGGAAAAGCGCTGGCTGAAACGCAGTGCGCAACGGGCAATTATCAGTTCCGATGACCTGGCTGTGAGCAAGCGCTGAGCAGGGAAGAAGCCCCCCCGTGAGTACCCTTACGAAGCCGCCTGCCGCCCCCGAAATCCGTCAGATTGTCTGTTCATTACGATATGGGGCGATTTTGGCTAGAAATCCTGTAAATTTGGGATGCGCCCCGGCGTTTCAATTAAGGTAAACCAGCATGTTTGATTTTCTAGGGAAAACCGTCGCCAAGATTTTCGGTTCTAAGTCGGACCGGGATTTGAAGGAGATTGTTCCGTACGTGGCGCTCGTAAACGCCGAATATGCCAAACTGGCACAACTCAGCGACGATGAGCTGCGCGCCCGTACCGACGAGGTTCGGGCCCGGATCGACGCCTACCTGAAAGCCATCGACGACCAAATTGCTGCCCTGCACCAGCGCATCAACGACGATGCTTCCCTGGACGCCGTGCAGAAAGAACAGCTCTTCGACCAGATTGATACGCTGGAAAAGCAGCGCAACAAGGAGTTGGAAGTAGTGCTGATGGAAGTGCTGCCCGTAGCCTTCGCCATTGCCAAGGAAACGGCCCGCCGCTACACCCAGAACGGCCAACTGGTAGTAACTGCCACCGATTACGACCGGGAGTACGCCCAGCGTAAGCCCAACGTGACCATTCAGGGCGACAAAGCCATCTGGAGCAACAAGTGGAAGGCCGCCGGGGCCGACGTTACCTGGGACATGATTCACTACGACGTGCAGATCATCGGCGGCGTGGTGCTGCACCAGGGCAAGATTTCCGAAATGGCGACGGGCGAGGGCAAAACCCTGGTTTCGACGCTGCCTGCTTTCCTGAATGCCTTGGCCCGCCGCGGCGTGCACCTGGTAACGGTAAACGACTACCTGGCCAAGCGTGACTCAGAGTGGAATGCGCCGCTGTTTGAATTTCACGGCATCACCGTGGACTGCATCGATAAGCACCAGCCCAACACGGATGCCCGCCGGCAAGCTTACCTGGCCGACATCACCTACGGCACCAACAACGAGTTTGGCTTCGACTACCTGCGCGACAATATGGCCCGCGACCCGCAGGAGCTGGTGCAGCGCCGCCACCACTACGCCATGGTCGACGAAGTGGACTCCGTACTGATTGACGACGCCCGGACCCCGCTCATCATTTCCGGTCCCGTGCCCCGCGGTGATGTGCACGAGTTCTACCAGCTCAAGCCCCGCATTCAGATGCTGGTGGACGCCCAGAAAAAGCAGGTGCAGAACTACCTCGTGGAGGCCCGCAAGCTGATCAAAGAAGGTAAAGACGGCCCTAAGGAAGGCGAGGGCGGCCTGATGCTGTTCCGCGCCTACCGCGGCCTACCCAAGAGCAAGCCCCTGATCAAGTTCCTGTCGGAAACCGGCATGCGCGCCGTGCTGCAGAAAACGGAGAACCACTACCTGCAGGACAACCAGCGCCAGATGCCCAAGGCCGATGAGCCGCTGTTCTTCACCATCGACGAGAAAAACAACCAGATCGAGCTGACCGAAAAAGGCATCGACCTGATTACCGGCCAGGGCGAAGACCATAACTTCTTCATCATGCCCGATATTGGCACCGAGCTAGCCAACATCGAGAAAGACCAGAGCCTGAGCGGGGAGGAGAAGCTGCACACCAAGGAAAAGCTCATGGACGACTTCCAGGAGAAGTCGGAGCGCATCCACACCATCAACCAGCTGCTGAAAGCCTATACTCTGTTCGAGAAGGATGACCAGTACATCCTCACCGACGACGGTAAGGTAAAGATTGTGGATGAGCAGACCGGCCGCGTGATGGAAGGCCGCCGCTACTCCGATGGTTTGCACCAAGCTATTGAGGCCAAGGAAAACGTGCGCGTGGAAGACGCTACCCAGACCTACGCCACGGTAACCTTGCAGAACTACTTCCGCATGTACCACAAGCTGGGTGGCATGACGGGTACGGCCGAAACCGAAGCCGGCGAGTTCTGGGAAATCTACAAGCTCGACGTGGTGGTAATCCCCACCAACCGCGGCATTGCCCGCAAAGACGAGCATGACAAGGTCTACAAAACGGTACGCGAGAAGTACAACGCCGTAGCCGAGGAAATCCAGACCCTGGTGCAAGCCGGCCGCCCGGTGCTGGTGGGTACTACCTCCGTAGAAATTTCGGAGCTGGTAAGCCGCATGCTGAAGCTGCGCGGTATTCCTCACCAAGTCCTGAACGCCAAGCAAAACCAGCGTGAGGCCGAAATTGTGGCTGGCGCGGGCTACCCTGGCACCGTGACCATTGCCACCAACATGGCCGGCCGTGGTACCGACATCAAGCTCAAGGAAACCTCCAAAGAATCGGGTGGTCTAGCCATTATCGGCACGGAGCGCCACGAGTCGCGCCGCGTGGACCGCCAGTTGCGGGGCCGCGCCGGCCGCCAGGGCGACCCAGGCTCTTCCCAGTTCTTTGTGAGCCTGGAAGACAACCTGATGCGTTTGTTCGGCTCGGACCGCATTGCCAAGCTCATGGACCGCATGGGTCTGGAAGAAGGCGAAGTGATTCAGCATTCCATGATTACCTCTTCCATTGAGCGCGCCCAGAAGAAGGTGGAAGAAAATAACTTCGGCATCCGCAAGCGCCTGCTCGAGTACGACGACGTGATGAACGCCCAGCGCGAGGTAGTGTACAAGCGCCGCCGCAACGCCCTGCACGGCGAGCGGCTGGAGCTGGACATCTGGAACATGATCTACGACGTCTGCGAGGACATTGTAGTGGGCCACAAAGGCAACAACGACTACGAAGACTTCAAGCTGGCCATCATCCGCGTGTTCGGTTACGACACCCACCTGACGGCCCAGGATTTGGGCGGCATGCAGGCCGGGCAGCTTACTCAGAAGCTCTACGATGAAGCCTTAGGCTATTACCACAGCAAGAATGAGTTCATTGCCGGCAATTCCCTGCCCCTGATCAACGACCTGCTGAGCCAGAACTCGCCCTACGAGAACATTGCCATTCCCTTCACCGATGGCCGCAAGCAGATTCAGGCCGTTGCCAACCTGCGTCGCGCTCAGGCTACCGGCGGCCACGACGTAATTCGGGGCATGGAAAAGGTAGTAGTGCTGTCGGTTATCGACGAGGCCTGGACCAAGCACCTGCGCGCCATGGACGACCTGAAGCAGGTAGTGCAGAACGCCGTGTATGAGCAGAAAGACCCGTTACTGGTCTACAAGTTCGAGTCGTTTGAACTGTTCAAACGGATGATTGGCAAGGTGAACGAGGACACGATTCAGTTCCTGTTCCGCGCCGACGTGCCCATGCAGCCCGGTCAGGATGGCTACGACGAGCCCGAGTATTTTACCGAAGACGAGCTGCCCGTAGCGCCGCCCCAGCCCAAGCTGAAGGCCGAGAAAGAAATATCGTCGGTGTCGCTCGGAGCAGGCCCGGAAGATTTGGAGCAGGACGGTGCCCAGGTGCTGGAAAAGCAACAGCCAGCCAAGTCGCAGAAGGTTGCCAACCGTAACGAGAAGGTGAGCGTGCAGTACATGGACGGCCGCATCGTGCGCGACGTGAAGTTCAAGTCGGTTGAAGACGACCTGCTGAATGACCGCGCCGTGCTGATCGACTAACCATCAGCCGGTAAATTACGGGCGGGCCGCGTTTCCAGTTGGAAGCGCGGCCCGTTTGTTGTAGCATGCGGGGCCGTCTGGGCTACCGTTTCCGTCTGTTACCTTTGCCTTCCTATGTCGCAGAAGATTGCCGCTACCATCGACCACACGCTGCTCCGGCAGGATGCTACCCCCGATCAGATTACGCAACTCTGCCAGGAAGCAGCCGCGCACCATTTTGCTAGTGTGTGCGTGCCGCCGTGTTACGTGCGCTTTGCCGTGGGGCAGCTGCTGAATACGGGCGTGCCCGTGTGCACGGTAATCGGGTTTCCGCTGGGGTATTCTTCCTCGAAAGTCAAATTCTTTGAGGCACATCAGGCCCTGGCGGAAGGTGCTACCGAGCTGGATATGGTCATTAATGTAGGCGCGCTTAAGGCCGGCCGGCTGGCAGAGGTGGAAGAAGAAATTGGGCAGCTAGCGGAGTTGTGTCACCTGCGCGGAGCAATTCTGAAGGTGATTATTGAAACGGCCTTACTCACCGAGGACGAGATTATAACGGCCTGCCAGCTCTGCCAAGAGGCGGGCGCCGACTTCGTAAAGACCTCCACCGGCTTTGCCAGCCGCGGCGCCTCTGTGGCGGACATCATGCTGATGCGCCGCTCCCTACCCGGCAGCATCCGGATCAAGGCTTCGGGCGGCATCCGCACCCGCACGGCCGCCCTGGCCCTGCTGGCCGCCGGCGCCGACCGGATTGGCTCCTCCAACAGCCTGACTTTGCTGCAAGAAAACTCCCATGAAACATCCGCTACGTAACGTGTTGCTGCTGTCTGCTTTATTTTCCCTGGGAGCCTGTGCTTCTTCCGGCCCCGGCGCACCCGCCAGTACGAGTGCTGCGGATACCACGCGCCGGGCTCCCACCACTGCCGCCCAGGTCCCCACTGGCCCCGCCGAAGACTTAAGCCGCTACCGGCCGGTTTTTGCGGCTCCGAAAGCGCCCGTTGCCGCACCCGCCGGGCCCGCCCGCGTGGTGGCGCCCACCAACCACGTAAACCCCCAGATTGAGCAGCGCCTACGCGACCAGGCCTTCACCAACCAGAACGTAAAGTATGCCCAGGGTTACCGCATTCTGGCTTACGTGGGGTTGCAGAAGGAGCAGGCCATGGCCGTGCGCCGGGCCGTTATCAGCCGCTACCCCGAGGAAACCGATTACCTGGGCTACAAGCAACCCATTTTTCGCCTCTGGATTGGCGACTACCTTACCCGCCTAGAAGCCGAACAGGCCCTGTTGCGCATCCGGCCGCTGGCTCCCAAGGCCGAGCTAGAGTCGGCTCAGGTGATTATCAACAAGACCACTTTCTAGCCGTGGCGCTGGTCCGGGAGCTGCACTGGGACGAGTTGGACCTGCTGCAGGGGCTAGAGGTGGTGCCCACGGAGGGTAGTGGGGGCGGCATTCATTCTCAAGTTGAGCGGGACGGGCTGCGCCTATTGGTAACTCTCTGGCCCCACGCTGGGGTAGTAGACGTGACGCTGCTGCAGGTGAATACGAAAGCAGTTTTGCTTGATTTTATGGTGGCCGTGCGCGGGCGAATTCGCTACAACAACGACCAGCGTGGCCACTACCTGGAGTTTCCGGACTGCGTGTTGGTGAGTCGGATTTCTTTCTCCATTGAGCAGGATGAAGCCGCGTTCAACCCCAATACTGTGGGCCGTTCCATGCTCCTGACGGTGCGCCTGCACCTGAGCGTTTTATTTGAATAGACCTGTTTCCCATTCCTGGCATATGCTGCACCTGATTCCGCGCATCAAAACCCTAGCGGCCGAAATGGCGGCCGAAACCGTCGCCCTGCGCGAGCACCTGCACGCCCACCCCGAGCTGTCGTTCCAGGAGCACCAAACGGTAGCTTTCGTGACCGAGCAGCTCCGCCAATTGGGCCTGCCCACCCAACCCATTGCCAATACGGGCGTAGTGGCGCTCATTGAAGGGCGCAACCCCGGCTCCCGCACCGTGGCCCTGCGCGCCGACATGGATGCCTTACCCATTACGGAGCAAAATGAGGTAGCCTACAAATCGACGAATCCGGGCGTGATGCACGCCTGTGGCCACGATGTGCACACCTCGTCCCTGCTGGGGGTAGCCCGCATTCTGGTGCAGCTCCGCGAGGAGTTCGAGGGCACGGTGAAGCTGATGTTTCAGCCCGGCGAGGAAGTGCTACCCGGCGGCGCTTCGCTTATGATTCAGGAAGGTGTATTGGAAAACCCCCGGCCGGCCAGCGTGCTGGGTCAGCACGTATTTCCGCGTCTGCCGGCCGGCAAAATTGGCTTGCGTGCCGGCCGCTACATGGCCAGCACCGACGAGCTGTACCTGACCGTGCGCGGCAAGGGTGGCCACGGGGCCATGCCAGAACAAAATATTGACCCCGTGCTGGTAGCGGCCCACCTTATTGTGGCCGCCCAGCAGATTGTGAGCCGCCGAGCCAACCCCAAGCTGCCTTCGGTACTGTCGTTTGGGAAGGTCATTGCCCAGGGTGCTACCAACGTCATTCCCAACGAAGTATACCTGGAAGGCACTTTCCGGACGCTGAATGAGGAATGGCGCAACGAGGCCCACGAGCATCTGCGCCGCCTGTGCGAAGGACTGGCCGAAAGCATGGGCGCCAGCTGCGAGCTAGAAATCCGCCGGGGCTACCCCTACTTGGAAAACGAGCCCGCCCTGACGGCCCGCACTGAGCAGGCCGCCGTGGAGTACCTGGGCCGCGAAAACGTGGTGGAGCTGGACCAGTGGATGGCCGCCGAAGACTTCGCCTACTTCAGTCAGGCCACCAGCGCATGTTTCTACCGTTTGGGCACGGCCGCCGTGGATGGTAGCAGCCGCTACACCTCTTCAGTCCACACCCCAACATTTGATATTGACCCCCAGGCCCTGGAAACTGGCCCCGGCCTCATGGCCTGGCTAGCTGTGCGTG
The DNA here is from genome assembly GCF_023101345.1 of Hymenobacter sublimis. NCBI lineage: Bacteria > Pseudomonadati > Bacteroidota > Cytophagia > Cytophagales > Hymenobacteraceae > Hymenobacter > Hymenobacter sublimis. The sequence continues at coordinate 3,511,841 of NZ_CP095848.1, read as the reverse complement.
AACTGGCTGAAAAGTAGTGTCCGTAGTAGCCTGAGTAAGATATACTTACTAATTCGCTTCCATCTAGGGCACAGCGAACGGCCTCTACCAAGGTTAACCCAAAGAGTTAATTTTGGTAGAGGCCGTTCGCTGTGCCCGCCTGTATGGTCTGGCATGCAGATCAAGGTAGTAGTATATTACTAACCAAGGCATTGATTTATGCTATGTATTAAGAACTGATGGTAGTAGGTGCAACACTAATCTGGAAGGTTAAAAAACTGGGTTGGGGCTTAAATCTACCGTGGATGGCTGCAGTAGTTGGATGCGTTAAATGGTGTCAATGTCAAAAAGGCATAGCATCGGTCAGGTAATAAATTGCGTTTGAATGCTTGTAAAGCCGATAGTGGCTTTGATCTGATAAAGATGTCATTTGCCTCTATTGTGAAATAAGACAAGTTGTCATAATAATTTAGCTTTTAGCGTTTGGTATAGATTTTATAGAAGTAGGGTGTGTCCGACTAGACACTAGAACACATTACCACTAACGCTAACTTCTATTTTACCATGGCAACGCTTCTGTATAACAATCTGCCCGCTTTGCGTCCTACCCGTGCTATTAGCTCGGTGCTAAATGAAATGCTGCGTGATACGCTGCCTACGCAAGTGGCTCCTTCCCAGAGCTTTATTCCCCAGGCCGACATTGTAGAGTCGGAGCAGGGCTTTGAATTGCACCTGATGCTGCCCGGCGTAGCGAAGGAAAACGTGAAAATCGACTTCCAGGAAGGTAAGCTAACCGTAACGGGTGAGCGGAAAGCCCCGGAGGCAGCTGAAACCGGTCCTAAGTTCCGCCGCGTTGAGTCCGGCTACGGCACCTTCACCCGCACGTTCCGCCTGCCTGATACGGTTGACGTAACCGCTATTGAAGCCCAGCTTCAGGACGGAGTACTCCGCCTGACCCTCCCCTTCGACAACAAAAAGGTGACCAAGCACCACATTGAAGTACGCTAACTGCGGCATCAGGAAAAAAGGCACCGCGCATTGGTGCCTTTTTTCTTGCCCTCCGTGTTACTACATTAACCGCCGGGCGGTAACCGCATCCTGAGGCAGAAATAATCTACCAACGGGCCGTTTTTATCCTCCAACAGACATGCAACCGGACACCATCTGCCGGGCATCTAGCGTTAAGTAGCAACCAGTAATTGCACTGCTTACCTCGGAGCCGCTAGGTTATGGTTCGCTCACGATTCTGTTGTATTTTCAACTCGACATCTTTCATCTCACCTCTTTCTTACCCATGCAAGCAAAACAAATGATGCTCGGTCTGCTCGGTTCCGCCATTTTGGGCGGAGGCGTGGCTGTGGGTGGGTACAAGCTGCTGGAGCCGGAGCGTGGCCTTGCGCCCCAGGCCGTAGCCGCCGACCCGAACGTTCGCTATACCAGCGAGTTGCGTAACAGCACGTATACGGTACCCGAGGGCTTAAATTTTACCGCCGCGGCGGCTTCCGTGACGCCGGCCGTTGTGCACGTCATGACGGAGTACGCGCCCAAGGCTTCTGGCCAGGGTGATATGTCGCGCATGGACCCCTTCCTGCGGCAGTTCTTCGGCGACGATTTAGAGCAATATCATGGTCGGGGCCGCCAGCAGGGGCCGCAGCAGGGCTCTGGCTCGGGCGTTATTATTGCCGCGAACGGCTACATCGTCACGAACAACCACGTGATTGAAAAGGCTGATAAGATTGAGGTGGTGATGGACGACAAGCGCAAGTTCCAGGCGGAGCTAGTAGGCGCCGACCCCAACACTGACCTGGCCCTGCTGAAAGTAAAGGCTGATAACCTACCCTTCGTGCGCTACGGCAACTCCGACAACGTGAAAGTAGGGGAGTGGGTACTGGCCGTGGGCAACCCGTTCAACCTGAACTCTACCGTTACGGCCGGCATTATCTCGGCTAAAGGACGAAACATCAACATCCTGCGCCGCGAGGATAACATGGGCATCGAGTCGTTCCTACAGACGGATGCCGTGGTAAATCCCGGTAACTCGGGTGGTGCCCTGGTTAACCTGAACGGCGACCTGATCGGCATTAACTCTGCCATTGCCTCGCACACGGGTTCGTTTGAAGGCTATTCGTTTGCCGTACCCAGCTCCATTGTGAGCAAGGTGATTGACGACCTGCTGAAATACAAGACGGTGCAGCGGGCTTTGCTCGGCGTACAGATTCGGGAGGTAGATGCGCAGTTGGCCTCCGAGAAGAAGCTGGCTTCCTTGAACGGCGTGTACGTAATGGGCCTGGGCAAGAACAGCTCAGCTGCTGACGCTGGCTTGCAGGAAGGCGACATCATCACGGAAATCAATGGAGTGAAGGTGAATACCTCCTCGCAACTGCAGGAGCAAGTAGCCCGCTTCCGTCCCGGCGACAAAATCAAGGTTAGCTACCTGCGCGGTACCGATGCTCGTGTATCTACCGCCACGTTGCGCAACTCCACCGGCACCACCGACATTGTGCGGGAAGAAGTAGCCACGGCGCTGAAGTACGAAGGTGCTACCCTGGCCCCCGTAACCCGCCAAGAGCAAAGCAAGCTGGGCATTGATGGCGGCGCGAAGATCAACGGCGTGAAAAGCTCCAACTTCCGGGAAACTGGCATTGCTGATGGCTTCATCATCACCCGTATTGACAAGAACAAGGTGTCTAAGCCCCAGGACGTGCAGCGCTACCTCGAAGCCGCCAAAGAAACGGACGGCGCCCTGGTGGAAGGTGTGTACCCCGACGGCCGCAAAGCCTATTACCCCATCGGTCAGGCGCAATAACCTGCCCGTTGCTATTCCGTAAAAAGCCCCTCCGCTGCGTAGCAGAGGGGCTTTTTCGATTTTATCAACCTACTGAAGCAACCTAGTTGGTTGCATTGCTAGGGCGAGCATCTACGCTGGTTCTTTTACCCAAGCTATGGCCTGGCCTTCATCGATGAACAGCCGCAACTGGTAAGGGCGCTCAGCGGCCAAGCCAAAGGCCAGGAACTGCTGCTGCGTGGGGTCAACTTCGTAGACGCTGAGCCGGGCCGGGGAACACAGAACGGCAATGTGCAGAAGCTGCGGGGCCAGCTGGGCGGCGGCTTGCAGATAGAACTCGTGCGTTGTCCAGTGTCCGATTTCAGGGTCAAGCTGGTCACGGCGGCGCACATCCAGCAGCCAGCGGCCTAACTGGTGCTGAGACGCCGCGGCTAGAACCGCGAAATAGTCGGCCCGCAGTTGCGAAGGCGGGGCATCAGCGGCCCACCGAGCCACCAGGATGCCCAAATCGGGGCGCGGGGTGATGGTACAAACGGTAGTAGGCATGCGTGAAAGATAGGCTGTCTATGGCCGAGCGGCAGCAGGAACGATGCTTGTTAAGCAGGGTGTAACCACTGGATAGCGTCGACCTCGTTTAAAAACACCCGCAGCCGATACGGTTGTGCGGGGTCTTGGGAACGGATAATAGCCGCATGCTTAGCCGCCGGCTCCAGTTTGATGGCTTCGAGGCGAGTTGGCGAAATAAGGTAGGCCACCAACAGCTGGGCAGGTAGCATGGTGGTAGCTGCCGCGGGCAAAAACGTATCGGCCATCCAGGCAGAGTTTTCGGCCTGCACCGCCACGCGCCGGCGCACATCCACCAGCCAGTGCGCTGCGCCCTGCTGCTGGGCTAGCTCAAGTGCGGCCTGGCAGCCTATCTGAACTTCCGGAAGGGTAGCGTCGCGCAGCCAGCGCAACGTAAGAAGGCGTAAGTCGGGGCGGTGGGCAAGTTGTAGATAATCGGAATAGGGGGCAGACATGGAGGGCAGGCAAGGTAGCGCGGGTCAAAAATACATACTGCCCGGTTATGGCGGTAATTGGCGCGGCCGGGTACAGGAGGTGTGGGCGCGCCGGGCCGGTGGCCGCGGTAATAGCACCACGCGGGTGTTAGTTTTTATACCTTGTTTTGCAAAGTAAGCCGCTGCTTTAGGCCAAGTAACAGCTACTAAGCCCTGAGCCAAGCGCCAGCTTTTCACCGCACCTTCCCACCCAACCCTTACATATTCCACATGAAACAAGCCCTCGAAGAAGCTCTGGCTACCGGCACCGACGTGCAGGAACACGACCCCCACGGTATTCAGCAAGTTCTGCGCGAGCTGGGCGTGGAAGCTCGCAATGCAGCCTGGAGTACGGGCCTGCAGTGGGGCGGCGCCAGCAATGAGCACACCCGCACCATTCACTCGCCCACGGATGGCCACCCGATTGGAACGGTAGCTTTTGCTAACCCCCAGGACTACAACACGGTAGTAGAGCAAGCCCAGGAAGCGTTTAAAACTTGGCGCTTGGTGCCAGCCCCCAAGCGTGGGGAAATCGTGCGGCAAATTGGTAACAAGCTGCGCGAAAACAAGGAAGCCCTGGGCAAGCTGGTCAGCTACGAAATGGGCAAAATTCTGCAGGAAGGCCTGGGCGAAGTGCAGGAAATGATTGACATCTGCGACTTTGCCGTGGGCCTTTCCCGGCAGCTGCACGGCTTTACCATGCACTCGGAGCGGCCGGCCCACCGCATGTACGAGCAGTATCACCCGCTGGGGGTAGTCGGCATTATTTCGGCCTTCAACTTTCCGGTGGCCGTGTGGAGCTGGAACGCCATGCTGGCTGCCGTGTGCGGCGACGTGTGCATCTGGAAGCCCTCCGAAAAAACTCCGCTGGTGGCGGTAGCCGTGCAGCACATCCTCAAGGATGTACTCCGGGAAAATGAGCTGCCCGAGGGAATTTTCAACCTCATCATTGGCGATGCGGAAATTGGAGCCGCCATGGCCGCCGATACCCGCGTGCCCCTGGTGTCGGCTACGGGTAGCACGCGCATGGGTAAGAAGGTAGGCGAGGTGGTGGGCGGCCGCCTGGGCCGGGCCCTGTTGGAGCTGGGCGGTAATAACGCCATCATCCTTACGGAGCACGCCGACCTGGACATGGCCATGCGGGCTGTGGTGTTCGGGGCCGTGGGCACGGCCGGGCAGCGCTGCACCACCACCCGCCGCCTCATCATCCACGAGCGTATTTTCGAGGATGTAAAAGCGCGCCTGCTCAAGATTTATCCCAACTTGCCCATCGGCCACCCCTTGCAGGACGGCAACCTGGTCGGCCCCCTGATTGACAAGGCCGCTGTCGAGTCATTTAGTCAGGCGCTGGCTGCGGTGCAGCAGGAGGGTGGCACGCTGCTGATAGGGGGCGAAGTGCTGGCAGGAACTGGCTACGAAACCGGCACCTACGTGAAGCCCGCGCTGGTAGAAGCCCGCAACGAGTACCACACGGTGCAGGAAGAAACCTTCGCCCCGATTCTCTACCTCATCAAGTACAGCGGCGAGGTAGAAGAGGCCATTGCCATCCAGAACGGGGTGCGCCAAGGGCTGTCTTCCAGCATCTTCTCCCTGAACATGCGCGAAACGGAAACCTACCTCAGCCACGCCGGCTCCGACTGCGGCATTGCCAACGTCAACATCGGCACCAGCGGGGCTGAAATCGGGGGAGCTTTCGGGGGCGAAAAGGAAACCGGCGGCGGCCGCGAGTCCGGCTCCGACGCCTGGCGCATCTACATGCGCCGCCAAACCAACACCATCAACTACAGTACGCAGTTACCCCTGGCCCAGGGTATCAAGTTCGACGTGTAGGTAACGTGCGGACCGCTTGAAAAGCCTGCTCAGTACTACACTGAGCAGGCTTTTTTATTAATCGGCTATTTCAATGTCGCCGTGGCCTTTCCCCAGGAAGGCGAGCTGTTCTGGTTCGTACAGAACGTAGTACATGCGGTAGGTCTCCCCTTTTTTGTACTTGTCATCTGTGAAGCTTACACTGAACCCGCTCAAGCCAGTTTGAGGATTCCACGGTGTATTGCGAGAAGCAATGTTGCCTTCCTGCATCACTTTATATTTCCGGTTCACAATGACAAAGCGGATTTGGGTTCCCACGCTTACCTGACTTGCCAAATCAAAACTATAACCAAAGGTGCTGAATTGCTTTACTGGATTAGGATAAAATCCAAACTGTTGATTGGTCACAAGTCGGGATTTAGTACCATCAATGCCCACCGGTAGGTCTTTGAATAAGTCCTTTTCCTTGTCATTCCATTTGTCATCAAGCTTCCAGTCCGACTCATCAACATGCCCATTCGGAACGTTGGCAATAGTCTTCTCCGTTACACCGCTTTCATCCCCAAAATCTATCTTCTCGCAGGATGATGTTAAGCCGACAGTGAGTAGCAAACCCAGGCTGATATGATGCAGGCGCATACTAATAGTGAAATAACAGATGAGCAAAAACAAATGGAGCTCCAAGATAAGCTATGAGCAGTGAGATGGCAACCCGGTGCAACCCTGCCCGTGGCCCATTGTCTTTCACTTGCTTACCTGAAGAGCACCTGTCGTTTTTGCCCGGAAAGTTGGATATTTACGATTCTTCCGTTTCCGAACTCCCGCCAACCCAGCCGCACCCTATGGAGGCATTTTCGTATACCGACATCAACGCCCCGCTAGTCGAGCGGTGCCGCCTGGGCGACCGGCGGGCTCAGGCCGAAATTTATAAGCGCTACTCCAAAGCCATGTTCAATGCCTCCTTGCGCATCACCGGCGACTATGCCGAGGCCGAGGATGTGTTGCAGGAGTCGTTTCTGAGTGCCTTCCGGGAGCTGCACAGCTATAAAGGCGACTCCTCGTTCGGCTCTTGGCTGAAGCGCATCGTCATCAACAAAAGCATTAACTGCCTGCGCAACCGGCGCCTGCAATTGGTGCCCCTGGGCGACCAGCACGACGGGGCCGCCCCAGACCACGACGACCATGGTCCCGACATGGAAGACTTGGGCTGGCGCGCCGACGTAGTGCGGCGTTGCGTGCAAGAGCTGCCCGATGGCTACCGGGTGGTGCTTTCCCTGTACTTGCTGGAAGGGTACGACCACGCTGAAATTGCCGGTATTCTCAACATCACTGAATCCACTTCGAAGTCGCAGTACAGCCGCGCCCGTAAGAAGCTCCTGGAGCTAGCTCGCCAGCACGGATTGTAGTACCAGCGCCCCGATTTATCCCCGACCTGATGCTGCCACTGTCGATGGTCGCGCTGGCCCACCCCCATTCAAGACCAGCTCGCCGCGCTAAACAGCAGCCTGCCCATTACCACCTGACATGAACGAGAAGAAAACCGGACTGGAAGCCTTTGTTGAGCGCCACCGCGCCGACTTCGATGTGTTCGAGCCGCGCCCGAATCTGTGGGACGACATTGAGCTGGAACTGACCCTTCCGGAAGCTGCTGAGCAAGTAGCTCCCCTAAAAGTTGTGCCCCTGTACGCTCCCCAGCCCACGGAAACCACCGCCGCTTCGCTGGCCCCGGATACCGCCGTGCGTTCGGCTCGCCCCTATGGTATTGCAGCGGCTGTTGCGGCCCTGCTCATGGTAGGCGGTTGGTTCTGGCAGCATAGCTCTGAGGCTACTCACTGGACGCGAAACAACCAGGTAACTGTAGCCCGCCCCGCCACAGCAGCTTCTGAAGAGCAGCCGCTGGCAGCAACCTCGGCTGGGCTGCTGGCCACGCCCGCCACCGCTGGGCCAGAGCAGCGGCTGGCTGGTGCCGTGCATCGTATGGAAACGTACTACGCTACCCAAATTACGGAACGCCAGCAGGAATTACAGGCTTTAGACAAGGAGGCGCCGGCCACGGCCCCGCGGGCCGATTGGCAGCAGGAGCTCAAAGGCCTCGACTCTACCTACCAGCAGTTGCGCGCTGAGCTGTACCGCAACCCGGAGCCGGAAGTGGTGCTGGACGCCATGGACCGCAACCTGCAAATCCGGCTGGATTTGCTGAATCAGCAGCTACGCACCCGGGAGCAGATCCGCGACTATCATTCCCAACCCTTTATAGCGACGGAGAGCCGCCGAACTCCCTAGGTTATGCACCGTTCTTTGCTTTCCGCTAGCCACGTAGGGCGCCTGTTGGCCCTCACTGGGGTATTGGGTGTGGCCGGCGGCCCTGCCTGGGCTCAACTATCAGCAACTTCCGACCATACCACGGTACATTACGAGCAGCCTACTGTAACGACTCCGCTTGGCGCTGCTGAGCAGGGTAGCCCGCTAGACGCGCGGCAGGGCAGTGGGCAAGGGCCCCAGGATGAGGCGCAGCCTACCCCAGCGGTGGAAAAAGTGCGCAAACTTAGCCGAACGTTTCCGGCCAGTGCCACCAAGCTCTACACCCTAGATACCCGTTACGGTCGGGTGCAGGTGAACGTGTGGAACCGGGCTGAAATCCGAACCGACGTGGACATCATTACCCGCGCTGAAACGGAAGAGAAAGCCCAGCAGCTGCAGGATATGATTCAGGTGCAGCTCCAAGACCAGGACCCCGTCACCGGGGGCATCACGGCTCGTTCCCGCTTCGGAGCCATGCCCCGGGAGTGTTGGAGCCGGACCAAGCTCTACGAGGTGAATTACACCGTGTGGGTACCCAAGGATACGCCCCTGGCCCTGCACAACACGTTCGGCGAAATCAGTCTGACCAGTGACCTGACCGGGGCCACGGAGCTAGCCATTGAGTACGGCAGCCTGCGCACGGCCCGTTTGGAAGGACCCCGCAACTCCATCCGGGTCGGTAACGCTCAGTGCGCCGTGCCCTACGCCCGCCGCGTCACCGTAGATGCGTCATACTCCAAGCTGCGCCTGGCGGAAGGCGGCACCGTGGAGCTGCGCAACAATTACTCCGATATCGACATTGGCTCGGTGCAGGACCTGACGGTGCACAGCAAGTACGGCGACGTAGTGCTGGGTACAGTACGCAACCTGCGGGGTAGCTCGGGCTTCTCTAAGTTCAGCATTGATAAGCTCAGCAACCAGCTAGACATGAAGCTCCAGTACTGTCCCAGCTTTGAAGTGCGTAGCACCGGCAAAAACTTTCGGCAGATCAACGTGGATGGGGGCTACAGCACCATTCTGCTCAACTTCCCGGACGGAGCCGGCTTTAACTTTGATGTCAATACCGACCACGGCAAGCTGTTGGTAGACAAACGGTTGGTGAGAGTTGATTCTGAGGAAAGCAGCCCGTCTACCACTGATATGCAAGGCAGCTTCGGAGCCGTACAAACTCGCAGGGCGGGTAACGTCAACATCAAAGTGCGCTACGGTAACGTGAGCTTCCGGCGCTAGGCGTTTACGCTCACGAAACACAACGCCCAAAAGCCAGGAGACGAACGGTAAACTTATTTACTGTTCGCCTCCTGGCTTTTGGGCGTGTCGCGGGTGGGCAGCAGCTGCCAATGTGGCGTACACCACTGCCGCGCTGGTTATTGGGAGCTGACGGAGTTGGAGCTCCGCCGCAAAAGCCTTACCTACGAGTACTAGCGCTAACCATGAACTCAGTTTTCGAGGCCGCTACCTGAAAGGGCAAGGCTTCCCTAAAAGGCCCTAACTTCCGCCCAACTCATCCTCAAGGCCATGACTACCCAACCCCTTGCGCCCGACACTGGTCGGATGGAAAAATTCTGCCGCGACATCAGCAACCCCCTGAAGCTGCGGCTTTTTATGCTGCGGCGCCTGCCCATGGCTTACTTGGCCGGGCTGCGGGTAGCGGAGCTGACGCCGGAACGAGCTACCGTCACGGTGCCGTATAAGTATCTTACCCAGAACCCGTTCCGAAGCATCTATTTTGCCTGCCTGAGCATGGCTGCCGAAATGGCCAGTGGCCTGCTAGCCATGATGCACGTGCAAAGCGGCTCACCGGTTTCTATGTTGGTAGTAGGGCTGGAGGCCGAATTCAACAAAAAGGCCGTGGGCCTCATCCGCTTCACCAGCGCAGACGGGGCCGCCATTGGCCAGGCCATTGCTGAAAGCCGCGCGACTGGCGAGGGCCGGACGGTCGTATGCACCAGCACTGGCCTAGACCAAGCCGGCGACGTAGTGGCCACGTTTCGCATCACTTGGTCGTTCCGGGCAAAACTAAAGTAAAGTTGAGGTGCGAGGGTAGCAGGTAGTAATCAGTAACTATACCTGATTCTTTTAGCTGGCGAAGGAAAAATTATGGGCGGCCGATGTGGAATAGAGTACTGGTTAGCATCCAGTAGCAAAGCCTTCCTCCCGCAACCGTTTCTGCGTACTTCTTTTCCCCAGAGGAGGTGCATGCGGGTAGGTAGAAGACGGACCATAACCTCCCTTCTAGTATGAAGATCATTCTAATGCTTGTGCTACTGCTGCTTATTCAAGCATCCGGCGCGAAAGCCTGCTCCTGCGTTGACAGGGGCGGTTCTGAGAAGCAGAAAATTGCGGCGGCCTACCAGCAGGATGCCCTGATATTCGTGGGACGGGTAACGGGCGTGGAAACCATTGTAACAACCGACACGGTGCAAGTATCGGACCGGGGGCCGGTTGAGCAGCGCATACGCCTGATCCGGCGCGAAACGTTACGCTATACCTTGGCCGTGGCGCGGCAGTTCAAAGGCCAACCTAGCGGACCCATCGTTTTTGTATCCACTGAAACGCAGGGCTCCGCGTGTGGCATACGGTTCAACGTGGGCTCCACGCAGTTGGTGTATGCATTCCAGGTCAGCGAAAAAGCTTCGCTGTATGGGGGGGCGCCCACACCTATTGCCCCTTATTTTGCTACCAGCATCTGCAACCGCAGCCAAGAACTCCGAAGCGTCAGATCTGCCGAGTTGAAGCAATTGGCCAAGTTGGCAAAAGCCGATTAACGCCCGTTTTGCTTACTCTTCCCGCAGGCTTTCCTTGGTGATGACGTCGACTAGGCCGTCTTCGCTGACTACGATGGCTAGGCAGGGGTAGGGGGAGCTGTCGACGTAGCGAATGGCGGAGTTGTAGCGGGCCCCGCGGGTGCTGGTGCCGTGGCCAGAAGCCTTGCCATCGAGAATGACGCCGATGGAGTAACAGTAGCCTTCCGGGTCGAGGAGCACGGCTCCGTCGATGGCCGTGACCAGGCGCGTGATTAAGGGCGTCAGCGGCACGGGCTCAATCAGGGTGCATTGTAGCTTGAGGCGGTCGGCTTCGGCCAGGGCTTCGGTGGTAATAACGAGCAGGGTGCCGTGCTTCTGGCGGCTGGCTTCTACTACCACGTCCCAGAGTCGCTCTATTTTGACGGGGTCGGTGAGCTGGAATATGTGCTTTAAGTCGCGGCGGAAGCGGGCCCGGTGCAGGCGGGTGCGCGGCAGGCTGGGCATGCCGTAGTGGGCGCGCATGAGCACTTGCCCCCCGTGCTGAAACTCCCAGGCGTAGTGGTTCACAAAGTTGATAACAAACAGGTCTTCCCGGCTGGCATCGTACTGGCCCACTTGGCGACCCAGGGCGTACACATTTTCGCCATCGGCTAGCAAACTCACGTCGGGGGTAGTCATTTCGAGCAGCTTGCGCACGGCCCGGTAGTCGGTGAGCGGGGTAGGGCAGGTGAGGGCGAATACTTCCGAGAGGTTGGGGTGGCCGCGACGGGCCAGCACCACCTTACCTACCCCTTCGGCCCCCTCGTAACGCAGGGAGGAAATGGTATTGCAGGTGGTGAACAGCTTGGCCGCGGCCGGGTTGGTGCCCAGGTCCTGGGCCGGCGTATCCATGAACAGCTTGCCGGCCGAGCGAATAATCTCGTCGGTGTCGCGGGGGCGCACCAGCAGGCCGGAGCCGGGCTCGGGCTCGGTCAACGATTTCAAGCATTCCTCGTGAAAGCGCAGCACCGCCGCCATCAGCAGGGAGTGCGAAAGCAGGCGGCCATCGGTGTAGTACCGGTTTTTCTGCAGGGTAGGGTAGGCCTGCATGGCCTTGCGGTTGAGGCGCAGCACCGGCACCACGGAGTGCTGGTTGATGGGCACAGGCGCCCCGGCAAAGTACAGGTAACGGGAGCCAATGGCCAGCTCATCCAATACTTCCTGCACGGCCTGGCGCAACCCCAGGGCCGTTTGCTTGCGCTGAATCATCTCCTCACTCATCAGCTCCCGGTCGGGTGAGTTCCAGGGTTGCAGGTAGCGGTAGTACCGGCCGCGGGCCTGGGCCTCGGCAAATGCTTCCGAGTTCAGTCCGCAGTCGATAGGTTCCAGGCACACCGGTACGGCTTCCACGGCCTCGTCTACTTCGGCCGGCAGGGCCAGCAGCATCACGTAGGGAGCCAGGTCCTCGTCCAGGGCATCGAATATGCCTTGCGCCACGGTTTGCGCCGCCTGCCGGAAGCGCGTTTGGTAGGGCCAGATGGAAAAGCTGGTGGGCAAGGGTAGCGGCGTGCCAAAGGCAACGGGCGGGGCGGAAAGCAGCGGCAGGGGGGAAAGCATAACGGAAAGAGAAAGTCAGTTCTACGCCAGGGCCAGACCTGAACTTGCCAGCCTGGGTACTCTAGGCTGACGCACACAAGGAGAAACTACTTTAAAGAGACCAATAACCGCCCCAACGTTGCCTGCAAACGCGCAGCCGATAGGCTATATTCTGCGGAAGCGCCAGAAATAGGGTCGCGGCAACGAGTGAAGGGCAAGTACCGAAAGGGCTAATAGAAACTCGGTATTCGGCCGCAGGTATGGCCACGTGTTCCGCCGAAGTACTCCTGGCCCCTTGTCGCGCTTACCACGAAAGCCCAAGCGGATAACCTGGCCGGCGCATGGTATAACCGCTGAAAAGTTAAAATGCTTTCTGACCTGCTAGCTGCCACCTAGCTCAAGCGAGACAAACCGCTTCGTCCTTCATATGCAGGGCCCTTATGCAGAGGCGACGCCAGAGCAGCTCTGGCGTCGCCTCTGCATAACGCGCGAGGTACCCTCGAAAACAGCCTTTCACCTGAAGTTCACAGATTCTAAAGCGTATGGATAGTAGGGTAGTACCTAGAAACCCGTCATGCAGAGCGTGATCAGGGCGTGACGGGCTTCTACGTATTACCCGTGCCCGCTAAAGCGTGAATACGACCGGTAGCACCATTTTCTGCTTTAGGGGCTGGCCTTTGTAAGAAGCGGGCTGCCACTTGGGAGCAGCTTTAATTAGCCGGATGGCCTCTTCATCAAGGCCCGAGCCCAGGCGCTTCACTGGCTTGATTTCCGTCAGGGAGCCGTCTTTTTCCACTACAAACTCCATCATCACGCGTCCTTGCACCTTGCGTTGGCGGGCCAGGGCCGGGTACTTCTGGTTTTGCTGAATCCACTCGAAAAACGCATCGGTGCCACCCACGGGCCGGGCCGGCGAATCGGGCGCTACCACCTGGGTAGTAACGCCGGCCGGGGCGGGCGCGCCGCCAGCCGCCGTAGCAGCCCCCGCCTCCCCCGGAATCTGGAAGCTGATGGGCACCGACACCCGCTGGCGCACCACGCCTCCGCGGTGCTGGGCGGGTGTCCAGCGCGGGCCGCCCTTAATCAGCCGGATGGCCTCCGCATCCAGGGCCGGGTTAACGGGCTGGGCTACGGCCACGTTGGAAATCGAGCCGGTTTTCTCTACCACGAACGTTACCGTAACGGTGCCTTGTACGCCGGCTTGCAGGGCCGCCGTGGGGTACTGCTGCTTGTCGGCCAGGTACTGGGCGTAGGCCTCTAGCCCGCCCAGGGGCACGGCCGGCTGGGCCACGGCATCATAAATTTCGTTGGCCGCGGGCTGCTTAGGGTATTTTAACTTCTGCTGAGCAACCGCGGGGGCCGCCATGGCCAATACACCGGCCAGCAGCAAGGGGCGAAAAGCGTGTTTCATGGAAAGAAGCAAGGGAACAGAAGCCCAGTTGGCACAACAACCGCACCAGCCTAAGGCGGAGTTTCCGCTATCTACGAAAAGCGGCGCTTTTCGGTAGCTTTGGCCTGATGGCACCTGACCTAACTTCCGCTCCCCATAACTCCCTGCGGGCTCCCGAGCCGGTGGGCCTGTACCCCCACGCCCGCCGCGCCGGCAACCTGCTGTTCTTGTCGGGGGTAGGCCCGCGCCAGCGCGGCCAGGCGCAGGTGCCCGGCGTAGAGCTGAACGAGGACGGCACCATCCGGCGCTACGACTTCGAGAGCCAGTGCCATGCCGTGTTCCAAAATGTGCGCTACATCCTGGAAGAAGCCGGAGCCCGGTGGGAAGACCTGGTGGACGTTACCGTGTTCCTGACCAACATGCAGGCCGACTTTGCCACCTACAACCGCCTCTACGCCCAGTATTTCCAAAGTAACCAGCCCTGCCGCACCACCGTCGAAATCAACCGCCTACCCACGCCCATTGCCATTGAGCTCAAGTGCATTGCCGTGGTGGCGGGGTAGGAACCTGATATGGATACAGCAACGTGAACAACTACTTTATAACAAGTTTTCTGGCTCTTATACTGTCGGCCGAGATAGGTAGTGCGCAGCCCAGTTCCGGGGCCCACGCCGCCTTGAAGCCTATGGCTTGGGCTGCCGCCGCGGCTGTGGCAGGTGATTATGAAGGGACCTTTGGGGGCAAATACCCGTTTCGACTGTCCATTACTAACCAGCAGGGCCGCCAGCAGGTAGCCGGCTGGTATTACTACCTAAGTCAGCAAAAACCTATCTGGCTGGATGGATATGTAACGCCCGCCGGCGACCTGTGGCTAGGCGAGGTAAACCTGGACCGCCCCGAACTGACGGAGCGTTGGGATGGGAGCCGCCAGCCCCGGCAGCCATTCGCGTATTTCCATTTGCGTCGGACGGCTGCGGGCACGCTGGCCGGCACTTGGCGGGCGGCTAAATCGGAACGACAGTTGCCCGCCCAACTGACGAGCTACCGCAGCACCGGTTTTGCCGAGAAAGCGCACGTAGCAACGCAAACCTATTTCGGGGAGTATATCGAGCCTATATTTACCGTGCCTGATTTCCGCGTGTCAGAGAAGTTGTGGGCCGCTTTTAATGTAGTGGACATGGCCAATATGACCTGGGAGGAGCTGCAGGAAGAAGCGAAAGCGCGAAGGGCAGGGGAAATACGCGGTTACCTGGGTACTGATGCAACAGTGACCTACAACGACTTGGGCCTGCTGAGCGTGTGGCTACGAAGTGAGCAAATAACGGGGGGAGGGCAGCTGTTTGCCCGAATGTGGTCGGTGGTGATGGACCTGCGAACCGGTGAGCAGCTGACCGATGAAATTGACCCTGGCAAACAGACCGCGTTTCTGGCCATCTGTGAGCAGAAGCTGCAACGAGAAATCAGCCGCTACCTGCACGAAAACCCGCAGGACTCCACTGATACCGCCGGGCTGCGCAATCAGCATATCGATGCGCAGCATCCGCCCACCGACCTGCACATAACCGCTGACAGCGTAACCTTCCACCACGCAGTAGACTACGACGGCATGACCCACTTCGTGCGAAGAGATATGGAGTATGAATTTCGGCTGGCTTTTAGCTTTGCTGAATTGGCACCGTTTCTGAAACCCGCCAGCCCCTTGTGGCGCCTACTGAAGCGGTAGCCCTACCTCCCCGTAGGCCTGCGTACCTTCGCAGCCTCACCCGTTTCTGCTGCCGTGCCTGCTTCTACTGCTTTTCGTCCGCTTTCTATTCCGCCCGCCGAGCTATTCCAGGAAAACCTGACTCACTACACCGAGCGCGAAAACTACTTTGCCGGCCGGCACCGGCTGGTAGCCCTGGTGCGGCTGCTGGTGTTTGTGGGGGCCGCCGCGGGCGTGTGGGCGTTGTTTAGCCAGGGCGAGGTAGGGGCCGGCTTTGTGCTTATTTTGGTGGCCTACCTCGTATTTCTGGGACTGGTACGCTGGCACAATAGCGTAGGCTACCAGCGCGAGCATCAGCGCCTGCTGGCCCAACTCAACCGCGACGAGCTGGCCCGGCTGGAAGGCAAGCTGGCTGGCTTCGACCCCGGCCTGCGCTACCTGGATGCCCAGCACGCCTACGCCGCCGACCTGGACGTATTCGGGGCCCACTCCTTGTTTCAGCTCCTGAACCGCAGCACCTCCCGCCTGGGCCAGGACTGGCTGGCCGGCTGGCTGCTGGCGCCTGGTCAGGCCGCGGTGCTGGGGGAGCGGCAGCAGGCCACCACCGAGCTGGCCCCCGATGTGGCCTGGCAGCAGGAGTGGCAGGCCCGGGCCCGGCATTACCCCCGCCAGGAATCGGACCCGCGGCAGTTTGCGGCTTGGCTTCGGGAACCAGATTTCTTCACCGGTAAAAGCTGGCTGCTGCCCTTGTTAGTGCTATTGCCGGTAGTGGCCGTGGCCGCCATCGTCGTCGCCCTGAACGGCCTGGGCACTTGGCCGCTGCTGGTGCTACTGCTAACCACGGCCCTGAATGCCCGTTTCAGCAGCCTCCGCGCCGAATACTACCAGCACGTAACCACCATGCGCGACGCCCTGCGTGCAGCCCACGACCAACTGTCCTTGTTCGAGGCCGGGCAGTGGCAGAGCCCGGCCCTGCGCCGCCTGCACCGCACCCTGCACGACACGGGTGGGGTAGCAGCGGCCCGGTTGCTGGAGCGGCTGTCGGGGGTGGCGGGCTGGTTTTCGGCCCGGCAAAATCCGGCGGTGGCGGGCCTGCTGAATACGGTGCTGCTCTGGGATTTGTGGGGCATGTGGCAGCTAGAGCGTTGGAAGCGGCAGCTGCAGCACGGCCTGGAGCCCCTGCTAGAGGCTGCCGCCGAGCTGGACGCCCTCGTGAGTCTGGCCGCTTTCCGGGCCGCCAACCCGACCTTTGCCCAGCCCGAGGTAGCGGCCGCACCCCTGACGGTAGTAGCCGAGGCCATGGGCCACCCGCTGCTGTTCGCCGAAACGGGTGTGCGCAACGACTTTCGCACGGAAGGCGCGGGCCAGACGGTGGTTGTGACGGGTTCCAATATGGCCGGTAAAAGCACGTTTCTGCGCACGGTGGGCCTGAATTTGGTGCTGGCCCAGGCCGGCGCGGTGGTGCCAGCACACACCTTTACCTGCGGACCCGCCCAAGTGTACACCGCCATGCGTACCAACGATAACCTATCGGAAAGCACTTCCTCGTTCTACGCTGAGCTCAAGCGCCTGCGCCTACTCCTGGACCTGACCGCGCCCACTAGCCAAACCACTGCGCCGAGCGGGCTGCCGGTTTTCTACCTGCTCGATGAAATTCTAAAGGGCACTAACTCCGAAGACCGTCACCGCGGCGCACGGGCCCTGGTGCACCAGCTGCGGCAGCGCGCCGCCAGCGGCCTTATCAGTACCCACGACCTGGAACTGGCGGCTCTGGAAGAGGAACTGCCCGGACACGTGCGCAACGTGAGCTTCAACAGTTTCCTGAACCCCGACGGTACCCTGCGCTTCGATTACCACCTGACGCCCGGCGTGTGCCGCTCGTTTAACGCCAGCCAGCTCATGCGCCTGATGGGTATTATGCTGGATTGAAAAGCGTATTGGGCAAAATCACTGATTTAAAGCAGGCCGTTAGGGCAGGGCAAGATGGCCTCTTAACCGATTACCCTACTACCCCAGTCCGGGCTAAATAGTGGAGCTGCGGATAGCTGCAAGAGCGCCTGAATTCGTAGAAGGCCGCGAAGACCCCGCGTTTAACATGAGGTTAATGCGCGGTTTCTACCTTCCGTTTCATTTGCGTTAGCCCTAACTCCTTCTGCGTGTACATTCGCGAAAACCTCCGCCTACACATTATCTGGAAGCTCGGCTGGAAGTCGGTCACGATTTTTACCGTGTACAGCCTGCTGGTATGCCTGGTGTACGGGCCACTGAACTTCCATTCCGTGGCCATTCCGTGGCAGCCAGTAGCTACCCTAGGTACGGCCGTTGCCTTCTACATCGGCTTTAAAAACAACGGCTCCTACGACCGATTCTGGGAGGGCCGCCAGCTTTGGGGTGGCATCGTGAACAGCAGCCGCACCACGGCCGTCCAGATTCTGGAGTTTATTACCTCCGTGGTTGATGCGCCCGGCCTGGACATGCCCCCTGCCTCCGCCGAGGAGCTGACCGGCCGCCACCGCCGCATGGTGTACCGGCAAATTGCCTGGTGCAATGCCTTGCGCATTCATCTGCGCCGCCAGCCGGAGCAGTGGGACACCGCCGTAGCTCCTTTCCTGGAGGAAGAGGAATCAGAATACCTGCGCGCCACGGCCAACCCACCCGCTCAAATTGTGCGCCAGCAGGCCGCTGAGCTGCGGCGGCTACGCGAGGAGCGGGGCCTACTCAACGACTTCCAGCACGTGACCATGATGAACACGCTGGAAACGCTCTACAACCTGCAAGGCGGCTGCGAAAGAATCAAGAACACGCCCTTCCCGCGCCAGTACGCCTTCTTTAGCATGGTGTTCGTGTACTTGTTCACGGCCTTGATGCCGCTGGGCCTGGTGATGGAATTTGCCAAGCTTGGCCCGGACCACATCTGGCTGACGGTGCCGTTTTCGGTGATGGTGTCCTGGGTATTTGCTACCATCGAAACGGTGGGCCACAACAGCGAAAATCCCTTCGAAAACAACATGAACGACGTGCCGATGACGGCCATCTGCCGCTCCATCGAAATTGACCTGCGCCAGATGCTCGGCGAAACCGAAGTGCCGGCCAAGCTGGAGCCGGTAGAAGATATTCTGTACTAAGGGCCGCGTCCACGCGTGTCATGCCGAGCCCAAGCGAGGAATCTGAGGTAAGCCGTTGCGTGGTAACTCCAGTTTCCTCGCTTGGGCTCGGCATGACACGTTTTTATCCAAGCTCAACCTTAACCCCAGCCCAAGCCCCGGCGTACCTGTGGAGGACTTCCATCCTGAACCAGACCCCACGCCGCTATGCCTACGCCCAACCCTACCCAGACTTCCGGTGCTACCATTTCCTCCTGGTTTGGTACTGCCGCCCCACTGCCATCGTTTGAGCCTCTGCGGGAAAACCTGACGACCGATGTAGTGGTAGTAGGTGGTGGTATTGCCGGCCTCACCCAGGCTTATTTGCTGGGGTTGGAAGGCAAAAAGGTGGTGCTCCTGGAAGACGGTGAGTTGGCCAGCGGTGAAACCGGTCGGACCACGGCCCACCTCAGTTTCGCCCTCGACGACCGGTATACAACCCTGGAGGACCTGTTCGGCAAAGACGGGGCTCGCCTGGCCGCCGACAGCCACCGCGCCGCCGTGGACCGCATCGAACAGATTGTTAAAAAGGAAAAGATTGACTGCGACTTTACGCGTCTGCCGGGCTACCTGTTCCTGCCCCAAAGCGGAACTCCCAAGGAGCTGGACCAGGAGCTGGAAGCGGCCCACCGCGCTGGCCTTACCGATGTAAAGCGCCTACCCGATGCTGGGACCCAAGGTTTCCAAACCGGCGAGTGTCTGGTGTTTCCTAACCAGGGGCAGTTTCACATTTTGAAGTACCTGCGCGGGGTAGCGCAAGCCATTGAAAAGCAGGGTGGTCGCATCTTTACCCGCACCCACGTGACGGAAGTGCATGGCGGCTCCCAGGCCCGGGTGGTGACTACCGGCGGCCACGAAGTGCGGGCCCAGGCCATTGTAATTGCCACGAATACACCCTTCAACGACCGGGTAGTGATGCACACCAAGCAACACCCCTACCGCACCTACGTTATCGGGGCGCGGGTGCCCAAGGGCTCCGTCACGAAGGCGTTGTACTGGGACACTGCCGACCCCTACCACTACATCCGCCTGCAAGAAGTTGAAAACGAGGACTACGACCTGCTCATCGTAGGCGGCGAGGACCACAAAACCGGCCAGGAGCCCGACCCCGAGGAGCACCTACGCTGCCTGGAGTTCTGGACCAAAGCCAACTTTCCCACCGCCGGGCAAGTGGACTACCGCTGGTCGGGACAGGTGATGGAGCCGGTGGACGGGCTGGCCTACGCCGGCCGCAATCCGCTCGATGAGGACAACGTCTACATCATCACCGGCGACTCGGGCCACGGCATGACCCACGGCACCCTAGGCCCCATCATCATCACCGACCTAATTGTGGGCCGGGAAAACCCCTGGGCCTCGCTCTACGACCCCGGCCGCGTGACCGTAAAGTTTGAGTCGGTGAAGGAGTACGTGAAGGAAAACGTGCAGGTAGCCGCCGATTATGCGGAGCTGCTAACCGGCGGCGACGTGAAAACGGCCGAGGAGGTAGCGCCCAGCTCCGGAGCTATTATTGGCCGGGGCCCGCTAAAAGTTGCCGTTTACAAAGACCCCCAGGGCCAAGTGCACGAGTGCTCGGCCGTGTGCCCGCACCTGGGCTGTATTGTGCACTGGAACAAGCTGGAAACGAGCTGGGACTGTCCCTGCCACGGCTCCCGCTTTGATGCCTACGGCAAGCTCATGAACGGCCCGGCCAATTCCGATTTGGCACCCGCGGAGTAGGACCCATGTCGTACCTTGCACCCCTGAACCGAAGCTGGTGCGTATAAGCCGGGTGTAACTTTCGGGGTAACCACCATGGATGAACGGGTCCGTTCCTTTCAATACTTTTTCACTAGTCAGGAATTTTCGGATGGTCTGCGGACCACGCTTTCCATTCTGCTGCCCGGCCTGGTGCTGGGTCTGTACGGCGACTTAGTTGACGGGCTAACGGTGTCGTTGGGGGCCGTGTGCGTGAGCCTCACTGATACGCCGGGCCCGATGGTGCACAAGCGCAACGGCATGCTGGCCGCCACCGCCCTGATTGGGATTATGGCATTGGTGACGGGGTTTCTCCACTCTTACCCAGCCTTGCTGGGGGTAGAGGTTGTGGTTTGTAGCTTTATTTTTACCATGCTGCTTGTGTATGGCAACCGGGCCGGCGCCGTGGGCACGGCCGGGCTGCTCATCATCATTCTGATGCTGGACCGGCCCCTGAAACCGGCGGAAGTACTACCCTACGCGGGTATGGTAGTGGCCGGCGGGCTGTGGTACCTGAGCGTGACCATGCTACTCTATACCTTGCGCCCGTACCGGCCCGCCCAGCAAGCCCTCGGCGACTGTATTCGGGCCATTGCGGATTTCCTGCGCCTCAAGGCTGAGTTTTACCGCACCGGCACCAACCTGGAAGCCGACTACCGCCGCCTGGTAGCCCAGCAGGTGACGGTCAGCGAAAAGCAGGACGCCGTGCGGGAGTTACTGTTTAAAACCCGGCAGTTGGTCAAGGAAACCACTGGCACCGGCCGCCGCCTCGTGCTCACGTTCGTGGACGTAATTGACCTCTACGAGCAAATCACCATCACCTATCACGACTACGCGGCCCTGCATCAGCGCTTCGAGGCTACCGGCGTACTCGACGATATAGCCCGCGAAATTGAGGAGCACGCCGCCGAGCTGGAAAACATCGGGTTTGCTATTCAGGCCAACCACGGCTACTCGGCTCAGCGCAACCTGCTGGCAGGCTTGGAAAAGCTCAAAGCACAGATTGACGTCCTCGATGACCCTAAGCGCCAGGGGCACACGCTCATGCTCAAGAAAATTCTGGTGAACCTGCGCAACCTCAGCCAGCGCCTCCAGGATATTCTGGCCTACTTCGATGCCAACGCCCCCGCGCCTTCCGGCCGGGAGCTGGAGTTTGGCCGCTTCGTAGCCCACCAGAGCTTCGACCTGAAGCAGCTCCGCGACCATCTGACGTTGCAGTCCAGCATTTTCCGCCACTCAGCGCGCATGTTTGTGGCCTGCCTGGTAGGTTTTCTGGTAACCAAAGTACTACCTGGCCACCACAGCTACTGGGTGACTATGACCATTACCTACATGCTTAAGCCTGCCTTCAGCCTCACCAAGGAGCGCAACGTGCAGCGCGTGCTTGGTACGTTGGGCGGGGGCGCCATTGGGGCCTTGGTGCTCTGGCTGATTCCCGACCGCACGGTGCTACTGCTGCTGCTGGTGCTGTTCATGCTGGTGTCCTACAGCTTTGTGCGCATCAACTACTTGGTCACCGTCACCTTCATGACGCCCTTCATCCTAATTCTGTTCAGTTTTCTGGGGTTGGGTTACGTGCAGGTAGTAGAGGAGCGGGTATTTGATACGGTGCTGGGCTGCCTGATTGCCTTTCTGACTGGCTACTTGCTGTTTCCCAACTGGGAGTCGGGCCAATTGCACGACCACCTCAAGGCCGTGCTGCGCGCCAATCTTCACTACCTCCGTACCCTGCAGGAAACCCTGGTCGGCTTGCCCGTGGCCCTGGTCGACTACAAGCTGGCCCGCAAGGATGTATACGTCAGCTCGGCCAACCTGGGAGCGGCCTTCCAGCGCATGATGTCTGAGCCGCGCGGCAAGCAGCACCGGCCTACGGAAGTCCACGAATTTGTGGTGCTCAACCACATTCTTTCCTCCAACGTGGCCTCGATTACCTCCGCCATGCTGGCCGGAGAAATGCGCCCAGGCCTACCTGCTGCCAGCCTTAAAGCCCTGCGCCAGGCCCAGCAGGCCCTGCACCGCAGCCTCCGCCGCCTCGACCCCCAGGAGCCCGAAGTTGTGCCCACCGAACCTGCCACCCCCACGCCGCCCGCCATGCCCGACGCCCAGCTCAACGAGCAGCTGGAGTTTATCCAGAAAGTCAGCAGCGACATCAGCAAGGTAACGGAGTCGGTACTACGGTAACGTATGTTGTTCTATGGCAGCTACGAGTTACGACCCTCCGATAGAGCCAACCCCTCTGGAAAAATCTATTCTAGAGTGGCTAGTTGATTTCCACGCAGTACCCGGTCTTTCAGAGCAGGTTGGCCTTTGCCGGGTAAGCGTCCGCGAAGACAGCGGTGTAGGGTTCTTCACGACGCTAGTACTCCCCCCGTTCACCCCTTTATTGGACTTACCCCACAGCAGCCAAGTGTATTTAGATGGGTGCGTGGTGGTTGCTCCTGAACTCACGCATGGCGCCGACTGCCTGTTGTTTATGCAGCACGGAAAAATTGCTCTTCTGGAAGTAGTTGCTTTCGACGAAGGAAATCCTAGCTACCTGTCGAAGTGGAAAGTGCTTCCACGGAAGCGCGGGTAGGAGGTGGCAAGATGACGGCTTGGCTAAGCCGGAATTAGTTAGATTGGTGGGCTACCTTACTAACGATCAACTCGTGACCCACCTTGTCCTGCGCGAGAGTACCGGCCTGCGGTACTTCACTTTCTTCTACCTGTATGTAATGCAGGGCATTCCGGCGGGCTTCGGGCTAACGGCCATCGTCAACTACCTGACCGGGCGCGGGCTAGATGCAACAACGGTCGCTTCTTTCTCGGCGGCCATTGGGCTACCCTGGACCCTGCAGTTCGTGTGGGGGCCACTCATTGACAAGTACCAGGAATCAGTGATTGGGCAGCGCAAGCAGTGGGTAGTCCTCACGCAGTTGGTGGCGGCGCTGGCCTCCCTGGTGCTGCTGCTGGTCCGCGACCCGGCTGCCCAGCTTAAGCTGACGATGCTGGCCTTTGTGGTGCACAGCGTGTTTGCTTCCATTCAGGATGCCAGCGTCGATGCTATTGCCATTGCCGTGGTGCCCGAGGCGGAGCGGGGCCGGGCTAATGCCTTCATGCGCGGGGGCTTCTTGCTGGGCTCGGCGCTGGGGGCCGCTGGTTTGTCGTGGATGCTGCACCGCTACGGCTTTTTCTCGGCGGCGCTGGCGCAGTCGGTAGTCTTGCTGGCCCTGACGGTACTCACGTTTTTCATCCGCCTGGAGCGCACCGATCAGCTGCTGCCGCGCTTTGGGTCGCTGCCCGCTACCGCCCGCCGCAACGCCGATAACCCGCCGGTGGGCTGGCTGTTTCGGGAGCTATACCGCGCCATTACCGAGCCTCGCACCTTGCGCCTGTTTGGTGTCATTGCGGTTACTTACCTGTGCTTCGGCGCGTTTGGCTGGGCCTATTCCTACCACCTGATTCATGAGCTGCACTGGGCCGATAGTGACGTTTCTATTCTGCAGGGTAGCTGGGGGAGTGCCGCTACTTTGTGCCTGATAGTGGCCGGCGGCATCCTGGCCGACCGAATTGGGGCGGCGCGGCTACAGCGCCGAGTCATGCTGGTGCTGGGCTTGTTCCTGCTAGTTTTCTGCAGCCTAAGCTTCCTGTGGCACTATGAGCCGGTAGCTACCCTAGGCTTGCTCGTCTGGAACATGGCCGACCCCAGCCTGAGCGTAGCGGCGCTACCGCTACTCATGGCCCTGTGTCGGCCCCGCATCGAAGGCTCCCAATTCACTACCTACATGGCCCTAGTGAACCTGTGCGGGGTAAGCGGCTCCCTCCTGACGGGCTGGGCGCTACACATAATGTCGGCGCCGGTATTGGGGCTGGTGTGCGCGGTAGTAGTGCTTGGCCTATGGTTGCTGCAGCGCCGGGAAGGACGGACTACGGCGGCGGCTCCAGCAGAAGCCGTAGCCGCTGCGCAGTAACAGTGACTGGCGGGCCTTTCAATAGCGGTAACCTGGCAAACCGTGGTTCTGGCCTGCCTTAGGCTAACCGGTAAATAAACTCCTCTATTTCGGTTTGGCGCGCAGTGGCAAAGCCTTTGTCCGTGCCAATTTTCACAAAGCCGCATCTTTCCAGCACCTTCTGCGAACCGACGTTATCAAACGCTACCCGCCCGAAAACGGGTCTTGCGCTTTCCAGGCGCAGAAACTGCTCCAAGGCCGCTGTTGCAACGCCCCGGCCCCAGAAAGTTCGGTCTATCCAATACGTAATTTCAATTCTCCCACCTGCTACAAACGTTGCCATACTGCCGACAATGGTTTCCCCAACCAGGATGGTCTGCATGTGAATAGTGGGGTCGGCCAGGTGCTGGGTGAACTTTGCTAAATAGGCTTCTCTATTGGTGTGGTCCAGGGGGGTAAAGGCGGCTACGTAATTGGCTTTCTCATCAAGCTGAAACTGAAAGAAGAATTCCAGGTCGGCTGGTTTGGTTGGGCGGAGGCGTACGGGGGTAGGTAGCATGCGAAACAGGAGTAGCCGGAGGTAAACTTACTTGCCGTCGTACTGCTGGGCCATCTGGCGGTAGTAGGTTTGGAGCACGTAGAAAGCTTTTTTCTTGACGCCGGTGCTAGATATTAGGCCCTTGCGGTTGAAGCCGTTCTGGTACACCGGGTGCTGGCGGCGGGTAGCCCGAAAGTCGGCCAGAATCCAGGGCGTCATGCCGCGCAGGCCTCGGATGGTGCTGAGCATCTTGAGCTGGTTTTGGTAGAGCGCCTCCTGATATTCCTCGCTCCAGCGGGTATCGGCGTCGGCGTGGTAGCCGGCCAGGGCGTCGCCGCCAAACTCACTGATGATAACTGGCTTGTTGTATTTGATGTTGAAGGTGTACTGGGTGATTTCGCTCGGCTTACCGCCCACGTACCAGCCCATGTACTCATTGAAACTGGTCAGGTCCAGCTCGGCGCCCAGTGGGTCGTCCACGGTCACCTTGAACCCGTCGCGGTGCAGCTCCAGGGCGGCGGCAAGCAGGCGGGTATCATCCAGGGCGCGAGCTTTGCGCACTAGGCTGGTCATGAACCTGAGGCGCGCCTCGCCGGGCGGGGTCTCGTTGCCCACCGACCATACTGCCACACTAGCGCGGTTCTTTCCCACCGAAATTAGGTCGGAAAGCTGGGCTTCAGCGTTTTGATAGGTAGCGGGATTTTCCCAGGCTATGGTCCAGTACACCGGCACTTCGGTCCACACCAGCAACCCCATTTCGTCGGCTAGCTTGAGCATGGTTTCGTTGTGAGGGTAGTGGGCCAGGCGCACGTAGTTGCAGCCTAGCTCCTTGGCCCAGGTCAGCAGCATGCGCAGGTCGCCCTCGCCCCGGGCCCGGCCCGGAATCAGCGGGTTTTCGTCGTGCATGGAAATGCCGCGCAGGTACACGCTCTTGCCGTTAAGCAGAATGTCCTGCCCGCGGGTTTCAATCGTGCGGAAGCCAATTCGGTCCTGCACTACATCGGCGCCGCTGCTTACACTCACCGCGTACAGTTTGGGGCTCTGCGGCGACCATACCTTCAGCTTCCGGGCCGGCAGCCGGAAGGTGGCGCGGCCCTCAGCGTCCGTTTTTAGGGTGTGCCGAAGGCCCGCTTCGGCAATGCTGAGCGTCACCGACTGGCCGGCCTTGCCTTCACCGCTGAGCTGCACGTAGCCCGTTAGGGTGCCCGGCTCATTTTTGGCTAGCTGTACCTTGTAGTCGGTGATAAAGGTGGTAGGCGTTTCGGCAATGAACACGTCGCGGGTAATGCCGCCGTAGTTCCACCAGTCAGTGTTGATGGTGGGCACGGCGTCGGGGCGGCGGGTGTTGTCGGCTTTCACTACCACGAAGTTGTCGCCGCTGGGACTGAGCTGGCTGGTGATGTCATACTGAATCGGGGTAAAGCCGCCCTGATGCTTGCCCAGCTTCTTGCCGTTCAAGTAAATATGCGACTCGTAGTTAATAGCCCCGAAATACAAAAAGTAGCGCTTTCCGGCTTTAGGTGTTAGGGTAAAGCTCTTCTTGTACCAGATGGTGCCCTCGTAATAGAGCAGCTTGGGGTCCTGGGAGTTCCAGTCGCCGGGCACTTGCAGAGCCGCCGATTTATCGAAGTCGTACTCAATTAGCTCGGTTTCCTGGCGGGAGCTGGGCTTCTGGTTGTCGTAGTAGCCGCCCTTGCCGGTTTTCGACTGGTCGAAGGCCTCGCGGCGGTAGTCGTAGAAGCCATTTTCGTAGGGGTCGATGATGTAGTTCCAGCTACCGTTCAGGCTTAGTACTTTCCGCCCCGGCGCGTTCTGCAGCAATGTAGCCTGGGCCAGCAGCGGCCGGCTGCCGAAGGTGGTGGCTAGCAGCAGAACCGCCGCCGTCAGGGCCTTTATCCGGTTTCGTGAAATCATAACGTGGGTAGGAAGAGGTAGGATAGGAAGGTCGGAATGGCCGCAGCCGAAGTATCTACTAAAGATTAGGAAAGCCACCTGGAAAAGACAGCGTGCCGGTCAATTTATCTGTCAACCTGTTTAGGAAGTCATCAGCCGTCATGCCGAGGCGGAGCCGAAGCATCTCGCTCGAATCATTGGGTAGCATTACAACCTCAGCACGCCAGATGCTTCGCCTCGGCATGACAGTTACGGGTATCCCAGCCACAAATGGTGCTCGTACCCCAAACAAAACCGGGATACCCCGGCCAGTTGGTAGCGGCGGAGTATCCCGGTGAGTGTAGGTTAGGAAAGCTGGTTACTTAGCGGCCTGTGCTTCCGGCTTGAGCGTGCGGGCCAGCCAGTCGAAGAACACGCGGTTCCAGAGTACCGAGTTCTGGGGCTTGGAAATCCAGTGGCCCTCGTTGGGGAAGTAGAGGAAGCGGCTCGGGATGCCGCGCAGTTGGGCCGTGCCGAAGGCTTCCATGCCCTGGCCTTCGGGCACCCGGAAATCCTTGCCGCCGTGGATGACCAGCAGGGGCGTGTCCCAGTTTTTGGCGAAGAGCTGAGGATTGAAGTCGGTGTAGCTTTTGTGCAGTGTGGCATCCCAGGGCGCGCCGCCCATGTCGTGCTTGGCGAAGAACATTTCCTCGGTGCTAGGGTACCAACTCGTCAGGTTGTAGAGGCCGGCGTGGGCAATGAAGGTTTTGAAGCGGCCCTCGTGCTTGCCCGCCAGTTGGTACACCGAGTAGCCCCCGTAGGAGGCCCCCACGCAGCCGCGCCGGTCCTTGTCTACGTAGGGCTCCTGGCTTACGGCGTCAATGGCGGAGAGGTAGTCGCGGATGGGCTGGCCACCCCAGTCGCCCGAGATGCTGTTGTTCCATTCGGTGCCGAAGCCGGGTAGGCCGCGGCGGTTCGGGGCCACCACAATGTAGCCGTTGGCGGCCAGCAGCTGGAAATTCCAGCGGTAGGAGAAGCTCTGGGTGATGGGGCTTTGCGGGCCGCCCTGGCAGTAGAGCAGGGTAGGGTACCTCTTGCTCGGGTCGAAATCGGGCGGGTAGATAACGTAGACCTGCATCTGCTTGCCATCGGTGGTGCGTACCCAGCGGGCTTCGGTTTTACCGGTTTTTACGCCGGCCAACTCCGGCTCATTGATGCGGGTAAGCGTGGTTTCGCGGCCAGTTTTTAGGTCGATGCGCACGAGGTCGGCGGGCTGGGCCTGGGTAGTTTTGTTGGCAATGGCCACGTCATTACCCGCCAACTCGAAGGCGTTGTAGTTGTGCGCGCCCTTGGTCAGCTGCCGGATTTTGCCGCCCTTGCTCGGAATGGAAAACAATTGCTCGGTGCCTTCCAGCACGCTCACGAAGTAGATGGTCTTGCCATCGGGGCTCCAGCGGATGTTGGCCGCCGCCTGCTCCGAGCCGTTGGTAATGTCCTCCCGCTTTTTGGTCTTGAAGTCGTAGACCACAATGCCGTTGCGGTCCGACTCGAAGCCGGGCGTCGCCATGCTCAGCCAGGCCACTTGCGAGCCATCGGGCGAGAAACTGGGCTCTGTGTCGTAGCCGCCGAGGCCTTCCGAGAGGTTCTGGGTTTTGCCTTCCCGGATGTCGTAGAGGTAAATATCGGAGTTGGTGCTTTCGGCTTCGGCCTTGCCGTAGAGCTTGCGCGAGGTGTAGGCCAGGCGGTAGCCGTCGGGCGAAAACGCCAGCTGTTCGGAGCCACCCAGCGGAGCCAATGGCGCGTCGAACTTCTCGCCGGGCATTACGTCCTTGCCGTAGCCAGTCGGCTTACCATCATCCCCCACGGGTTGGAAAAAGACGTGGCTGGATTTAAAGTCGTCCCACACGTTCCAGTGCCGGTAGTTCAAGTCGTCGATCAGCTTGGCATCGGCCTTGGGAAGGTCGGGGTACCAATCCTGCACCGATTTGCCGGTTTTCACGTCCTGGGTATAGAGAATGAACTTGCCGGTGGGCGCGTACTTCAGGTTGGCCGGGCCCTCGTCGGTAAACTCGCTGAGCTTCTGCTTGCCCGAACCGTCGGCATTCATTACGTAAAGCTGGTCGGTGCCGCCTTCGCCGGAAAGAAAGGTTAGCTTACCATCGGGCCGCCAGTTCAAGGTGCTTTCGGAGGTAGGCGTGGTAGTGAGTTGCCGGGCCGCGCCACCAGCTACGGGCACCACCCAAATGTCAGTGTTGCCTTTGTTCTCGCTTAAGCTATAGCGCGTCACGGTGTAGGCCACCGTGCGGCGGTCCGGCGACACCTGCATTTCGCCCAGGCGGCCCAACTTCCAGAGCAGCTCGGGCGTGTACACGGTTTGTTGGGCTGAAACGGCCAGCGGCAGCAGCGCCAGCGCGGTCAGAAAAGGTTTTTTCATGGGATGAAGTAGCAAAAAGGGTAGGAGCAAGTTAGGCAGAAGCCGCCTAGCAGGAAATGAGGCCAGTGGACTAGGCAGCCAGCTCCGCTTCTACCTCATCCGGCCGCCACGTACCTTGCATGCATGCCCGACTTTCGTTTGCGCGTTTTTCAGTCCGTTGCCCGCCACCTGAGCTTCACCAAGGCGGCCCAGGAACTCTACATCAGTCAGCCTGCCATTACCAAGCACATCCGGGAGCTGGAGCAGAGCTACGGGCAGCGCCTGTTTGAGCGCCGCGGCAACCGCGTCAGCCTCACGCCAGCCGGCACCTTGCTGCTGGCCCACGCCGATGCCGTAGCCCAGCTTCACCAGGAGCTAACCGAGCAACTGCACAATCTGCACGGCGAAGCGGCGGGGCGTTTGCGCCTGGGGGCCAGCACTACCCTTACGCAGTACGTGCTACCTGGTATCCTACCCGGCTTCCAGAAGCGCTACCCCCAAGTGGAGCTAACCCTACTGAACGGCAACTCCGAGCAGATTGCCGAGGCCATCCTCAGCGGGCAGCTTGACCTGGGCTTCGTGGAGGGCCGCGCCAAAAACCGCGACCTGCACTACGAGCCCCTGCTGGCCGACGAGCTGGTAGCCGTGCGCCGCACCACGCCCGCCGGTCCGCCACCCGAGCCGATGCCCTTGCTCGAAGCGCTAACTCATCCGTTGGTGCTGCGCGAGCGGGGCTCCGGTACGCTGGAGGTGCTAGAGTTTGCCCTGCGGGAGCAGAAAATCAAGCTTACTGACTTGCGGGTGGCGTTCTACTTCGATAATACCGAAGCCATTAAGTCCTACCTCGAAGCGGCTCCCGAGGCCCTGGGTTTCGTTTCCCGCCGGGCCCTAACGCGGGAGTTAGCCGCGGGCCTACTGGAGATTGTGCCGGTGCAGCACCTGCAGTTGCCCCGCAACTTCGAGGCCCTGTGGGTGCAGGGGCAGCCCTTGTCTCGCCCGGCGGAACGATTCCTGCGCTACGCCCAGCGTCAGTATAACCTATAGTTATTGCTGATAACCTTTTAAGATTATCGGCGGGGTAGGGGCTGGCGTACTTTTGGGCAGTTAATTGCCTGCTTCCCACCCGTGAAAACCACCCCACCCATTGCCGCTCCTCCCGCGCTGGTAGATGCGCCCGAGCCCCATCCCCAGGCCGCCAAAGTGCGCACTCCGGTGAGTATGCCTTTGCCTCCCGCACCTAGCGTAGTTCAAGATAAAACCCGGCCGGTGGGGGTAGCCCGCGCGGTATTTGGGCTGCTGCTCGTCTTCTGCCTGACGCCCTGGGCCTCGCCGCCCCTGGCCCTGATCCTGGGGTTAGTGCTGGCCCAAACGGTAGGAAACCCCTTTCTGGCGCAAACTCGCAAGCTTACCCCCACACTGCTGCAGTACTCAGTTATCGGGTTGGGCTTCGGCATGAACGCCCACGCGGCGGTGCAGGCCGGGCAAGAAGGTGTGCTGTTCACGGTGGCCTCCATTGCTGGTACGCTGGTACTGGGCTACGCATTGGGGCGCTGGCTGGGGCTAGGCCGCCACGTAACACACCTAATTTCTTGCGGCACTGCCATTTGCGGAGGCTCCGCTATTGCGGCGGTGGGCCCGGTGTTGAAGGCCAAAGAGGAAGAAATGTCGGTGGCGTTGGCTACGGTATTCGTGCTCAACGCCCTGGCTTTGTTTGCCTTCCCGGCCATCGGTCATGCCCTGGCCATGACCCAAAACCAGTTCGGCCTCTGGTGCGCCATTGCCATCCACGATACCAGCTCCGTGGTGGGCGCCGCCACCGCCTACGGCGACCAAGCCCTGCAGGTGGCTACTACCGTGAAGCTGGCCCGCGCCCTCTGGATTATTCCCGTGTCCGTCGGTACGGCATTGCTGTTCAAGCAGAAGGGCGTCAAAATCAAAGTGCCCTACTTTATTCTGGGATTCATTGGGGCCACGCTGCTCAACACCTACTTCCCCCTGCTGCAAGCCGATGGAGCCTTGCGTGCCGTTGGGCCAGTGCTGGTACAACTTGCTAAAATGGGCCTGACGATTACCTTGTTTTTTATCGGGGCCGGCCTCTCCATACAAGCCGTAAAAGCGGTGGGGGCTAAACCTTTCGTGCTCGGCGCGGCGCTCTGGCTGTGCATTTCAGCGGCCTCGCTCTACGTGATTCTGCACCGGTAAAACAATGCTGCCAAGACGGTATAACGTGGCCGCGGCCCGACTTCCAGTGAAGTCGGGCCGCGGCTGTATGGGCTTTGTTGCGGGCAGTTACTCGCCAGACTTTTTGCGGCCGGAACCACTCTTTTTGCCGCCGCCATCCTGCTTGTTAACGGTGGCCCAAGCTCGTTTTTCGGCTTCTTCTTCCGAAAGGCCCTGCTTCTCGTAGCTTTCTTCGATGTGCTCTGCCTGCCGCTTTTGCTTGTCGGTGTAGGCTGATTTATCTCCTTGTGGCATGATGCAAGTATCTTGAGGGTGAGATGATTAGGCTAGTGCTTCTGCCAAGGTGTACGCGCCGGCTGGGGCGGGGTTATGTTGAGCTGGCCTCCCAGGTTGGCGACCCCTGCCTATCTTCGTCCTGCCCATTCACGTATCGTTTGCCATGCGCCAGCTCGCCATTATTCCGCATCCCGCCGCCAAAATCACGCTTTTCAGCTGGAACGGTAAGTACCTGATTAAGCTGGAAAAGGGCTCCCTAGAGCAAACCTATAAGGTAAGCGAGCTGGACCTGACCAGCGAAGCGGATATACATCTGCTCCTGGATGATGAATTCGTGCAGGCTGCCGTGCAGCGCTTCAGCGCCATGCAGCAAGATTTGCAGGCTGCCTTCGACCGGCACGGTATCTGATACCCGGCTCCGGGCCGGTTTCTCGGTCATCTTGTTTCTTCTCTACCCCTTGCTTTGCTTCTTATGAAACGATTTTTCGGCTTATACCTCCTGCTGGCGGTGCTGCTGGCCCCGGCCGCTACCCACGCCCAGCTCTACGACGCGCGTACTAGCAGCGTCAACTACGACAAGCGGGAGCGGGACGCGGTAAAGGTGCAAGTAGAAGGCACCGCCCAGTGGACCCGCGACTACTGGCAGGCCTGGCTGAAGGATACTTACAACATCAAGCTGAAAGGCTCCGGCGTGTTTGGCGTGGGCAAAAAAGACGTGCTCGAAGCCAAGCAAGTGCCCATGTCCAGCGTCACGGGTAAGCTACTGGACCTGTATTCCACCGTCACTTCACCCTCCGACACGGTGTCGGAGTTGTCGGTGTGGGCCGCCATGGGGCCCGATTCGTTTTTGTCGGCTACTGGTACTCCCTCCGAGTTCAGTTCCCTGCGCAACATGACCCAGAGCTTTGCAGCCGCCGCGCGCACCAAAGCCTACCGCGAACAGATTGCCGAAGCGGAGAAGCAGCTGACCGCCGCCGAGAAGGATAAGGAAAAGCTTGAAAAGGAGCGCGCGAGCCTGGCTAACAATACCAAGTCGAATCTGGAAAAGATTGAGCAGCTCAACAAGCAAAATGCTGACAACAAGCTCAAGTCGGCCGAGGACTCCGTGAAGCTCATCGACAACGTTCGGCTCACTGAATTGCGTAAAGCGCAATTGGAGCGTCGCCGCGCCCGCCTCACCAACCTCGACCGGAAGTAGAAGCCTTTGCTGCCGCCTGCTACCTTTCTTCTGCCATGGAAAAAGACCCTTCTCCCCTCGACACCCTGCGCCAGCTAAAGGAGTGGCTCGATGCGGGTACCATTACGCCCCAGGAGTTCGAAACCCTGAAAAAGAAGCTGCTGTTCAGTGAATCGGCGGGTGTTACTGCCAGCTCGGCAGCCCCACCTGCCGCGCCTGCTCCGCCCACTA
This sequence comes from Hymenobacter sublimis, assembly GCF_023101345.1. Lineage (NCBI taxonomy): Bacteria > Pseudomonadati > Bacteroidota > Cytophagia > Cytophagales > Hymenobacteraceae > Hymenobacter > Hymenobacter sublimis. The sequence continues at coordinate 3,479,019 of NZ_CP095848.1, read as the reverse complement.
CCCCCGCCCCCCCGGTGGTACCCATGACGCCGGTGCCGCCCGCGCCTCCGGTTGCTACCCCGGCTCCTTCGGTAGCGCCGCCTACCCCGCCCGCTACGTTTAGCCAAGCCGTGCCCATGACGCCGGTAGGGGGCCCGCCGCCCGCCTCAACAGCCAGTACGGGTGGCAGCCCCGTGGAAGATCCGCTGCTGCCCCCCGTTACGACCTCACGGCCTTTGCACGCTGCCTACGTAGCGGAGCCGCCCACGCCCCCCACTACTACTCCCGGCCTGTCGCACCCTCTCGAAGCCGGCCGACCCGGTTCTTCTCCTACCCGCGACGACGCGTTTATGCCTCCGGCCGCGGCAGTAGGAGAGAGCGAGCTAGTGGAGGATGAGCCGTACGTTGCGCCGCCCAAAAGTCCGCTCGGCACCATCCTGATTGTGGGCGGAATCTTGGCCCTTCTGGCTTTGGTTGCCTACCTAATGTTGGGCAATCAGGATTCGGAGCGCCTAACCAGCACCACCCTAACCGCCGCCGATTCGTTAGCAACTCGGCCGGAAGAAGGCCCCCAATCGGAGCAGATTGACTTGCCGCCCGCTGCCGCACCTGAAACTGTCCGGGTGGCTCCCGTAGCTCCGCCCGTAACTACTCCCGCCCCCGATTCGGTAGCGCAACCGGCAACTGCCCCCACCGAGGCGACGGCCCCGCCCGCCGCCCCCGCCGTGGACGAAGGTGCAGCCCAGGCGCGGATTGAAGGCGTGCTGCAGAATTACTACGCCGATTTGCAGGCGGCGCCTTTCTCGGCAGCAGCCTACTTCGCGCCGCGGGTAGAGCGTTTCTATCTGCAGCAAAACACAACCCCCGCTCTCATTACGGCCGAGCTGGAAAAATCGCACTTTCCGGAGTTTCTGGAGGGGCAAACGACCATTGAGCCCGGCAGCCTAAAGGTGAGCCCACCCGTTAACGATGGCTCCCGGGTAGTGACTTTTATTGAAAAAAGCTCAGCCCTGCGCCAGTCGCTGCAGAAGCGCCAGCAAACCACGGCGCAAGTGCGGGTGCGCTTCGATAAGAACTTCAAAATCGTTTATCTGCGTCAGGAGCGGCTGCTGGAGAATACGTTTAGCGAGTAGATGCGCCAGGTTTCGCAACGGCAACCACCTGGGCAAGCGGCTTTTTCCTGCTTATTTTTGCCCCTCCAACGCGCGCTTTCTGCAACGGGAAGCGCGCGTTGGTGTTTTTACCGCCCCGGATTCCCTTGCTGCCCAATGCTTACTCCCCTGTCTCGCTTAGCAACGCTGGCCGTTTTACTGACTTTCGCTTCCTGTATTACCGTTATTAAGCCCGGCAAAGATTTCGCCCGCAACCCTGAGCCGGAAGCGCCTGATTACCGCATGGAGGACAACTGGGCCGCGCTGCCCGACCGCCGCGATTCCGCTGACCTCGTCCCACGCCACACTTTACTGCACGACCAACAGCGCGACGCGCCCGCCGACGTCTTCTTCGTGCATCCTACTACCTATTTCAGCCGGTCTCAGTGGAACGCCAGCCTGACCGATGCGCGCGTGAACCGCTTCACCGATGCCAGCACAATCCGCAAGCAAGCCTCCGTATTTAACAGCACGGCCCGCGTGTACGCCCCGCGTTACCGGCAGGCCACGCTGTTTTCCTTTTTCGACGAGAAAAGCACGGACGGTAAAGAAGCCCTGGACCTGGCGTACAGCGACGTAAAAACCGCTTTTCAATACTACCTCGACCACTACAACCAGGGCCGGCCCGTCATTATTGCTGGTCACAGCCAAGGCACGTTTCACGCCACGCGGCTGCTACGAGAGTTTTTCGACCAGAACCCCAAGCTGCGCAAGCAGTTGGTGGCAGCCTACCTTATTGGCTACAAAGTAAAACCCGAGGAATACCAGGTCCTGCGCCCCTGCGACGACTCCACCCAAACCGGCTGCTACGTGGGCTGGAACACCGTGGAGTGGGGCCACGAGTACCCACCTTTTCAGGGCGGCGTAGCCGTAAACCCGCTCACCTGGACCCGCGATACGGCTACCGCTCCCGCCCGCTTAAACCTGGGTGGCGTGCCCTATACCTTCAGCGGGGTTGATAAGCGCGTGGTTGACGCCAAAGTCCACAACGGCCTCGTCTGGATCCACCCAACCGTGCGCCCCGGCTACCCCCGTTTCCTGCTGCCCGGCCGCTCCGAGCTGCGCCATTCTTTCCACATCGCCGACTACTCCTTGTTCTACTACAATATCCGCCAGAACGCTGAAGCGCGCGTCCGGGCCTACCGTATGTTTATGCACGGGGGGTAGCTGTCCAACCGTTCAGAAAAGGTCGAACGAGATGATATGTTTATATTCAGCGACATAACAAGTGCACATCACTATGAAGATCTATCCTTTGTACCTGGTCGCCATGACTGCCAACTTCGCAGCCACAGCCCAAACTAAGCCGATTCTGTACCCGAAGCTGAGTAAAACGCTGGATAGCTTGGCATACGTAGACCAGTGGCCGATGCAGCGACTGTTTCAGCAGCTTCCTGATAGCGCCGGCCGAAACTTGGTAGATGTAGAAAAAGAAAACTACGCCCGCCACCAGCCCGTCCTGGAAAAAATTGTGCGGCAGGTCGGCTACCCCGGCTTCCGGCAGGTCGGCGAAAAAAGCGCCGGCAACTTCTGGCTACTGGTGCAGCACGCCGACGCCCACCCCGACTTCCAGCGCCGCATGCTCAAACTAATGTTGCCCGAGGTGAAGCGCCAAAACGCCAGTCCGGTCAACTACGCCTACCTCACCGACCGTGTAGCTACCAATGCTGGCCAGCCACAAGAGTATGGAACCCAAGTCACGTATGAAGGGGTGGGTACGCCCGCAGCCAAAGCAATGCCTAAGTCTCTGCGCGACCCAGCCCACGTCAACCAGCGCCGCGCCGCCATCCGCATGGAGCCACTGGAAAAGTACCTAGACATGATGACGAAGACCCACATTGAGATGAACAAACCGGCGTCAGCCGTGCAATAGCGTCAGACGCAAAAAAGCCCCGCCGGAAATAACCGACGGGGCTTTTTGCTTTTAAACTTCCGCGAAGCTTAGCCTACGATGGCTACGCGCTTGAAGTCCGAGATGGTTAGGCCTTTCTGCGTTTTGTCGAGCAGTTGGGCGATGGTTACCGAGTTGTCCTTCACGAATTCCTGGTTGAGCAGGGTGTTCTCCTTGTAGAACTTGTTCAGCTTGCCTTGAGCAATCTTCTCCAGCATCGCCTCGGGCTTGCCTTCCGAACGAGCCTGCTCCTTGCCGATTTCGATTTCGCGCTCAATGGTAGCAGCGTCAACGCCATCTTTGTCGAGAGCAACGGGGCGCATGGCCACGATTTGCATGGCTACGTCGCGGCCTACGGCGGCTACGTCGGCGCCACCTACGTTCTTCATGGCTACCAGAACGCCCTTCTTATTGTCCGAGTGGATGTAGGAAGCTACTTTCTCAGCCGTTACGTTCTCGTACGCTACCACGTCCAGCTTCTCCCCGATTTTGCCCATCAGGTCGGTGATGTGCTCCTGCAGGGAGCGGCCATCTTCCTGGGCCGAAGCCAGCAGCTCTTCTTTCGAAGCGGCGTTGCTTTTCACGGCCGTAGCCAGAATTTGCTGGGCCAGGTTTTTGAAGTCTTCCACTTTGGCAACGGGCTCGGTTTCGCAAGCCAGCGCTACCAGTTTGCCGTTGGTGCCATCTTCGCTAACGGCCGCCAGCACGAGGCCTTCGGAGGTAGCATTTTCTGAACGCTTGTCGGCAATTTTCTGGCCCTGCTTGCGCAGAATGTCACGAGCAGCTTCGAAGTCGCCATCGGCTTCGGTCAGCGCTTTTTTGCAATCCATCATGCCCGCACCCGTCATGGTGCGCAGCTTGTTCACGTCTGCGGCGGTAATTGCTGCCATTTCTTTGGGAGTTAGTAGCTAGAAGCTAGTAGTTAGAATGAAATGAGAGGGTAGGAGGGAACGTAAAGAAGCTAGGAGCCAAAAGTCAGAACTGAATGGGCAAGTGGCCGGCATCACAGATTCTAACTTCTAGCTCCTAGCTTCTACTTCCTCCAAGACTATTCGTCGGCGTTCTGCTTCTCCTGGATGCCTTCTTCTTCGGCTTGCTTCTTGTCGGCATCTTCCTTGTCGACTTTCCGCTCCGACAAACCATCCTCGATAGCCTTACCCATTACGCTCACGATGAGCTGGATAGACTTCGAAGCGTCGTCGTTGGCCGGGATGGGGAACTGAACCAGCTCGGGGTTCGAGTTCGTATCGCAGATAGCGAAAACCGGGATGCCCAGTTTCTGCGCTTCTTTCACGGCAATGTGCTCGCGCTTAACGTCTACTACGAACAGAGCAGCGGGCAGGCGGCTCAGGTCGGCGATGCCGCCCAGAACACGCTCCAGCTTCTCCCGCTCACGCGACAGCATGAGACGCTCGCGCTTTGCAAGAGCAGCGTAAGCGGTGTTTTCCTTCACCATCTTGTCGATGGTGCTCATTTTCTTCAGCGACTTGCGAACGGTAGTGAAGTTGGTGAGCATGCCGCCCAACCACCGGTCCGTTACGAAAGGCATTTTCAGGCGCTTGGCCTCTTCCGTTACAATTTCCTGCGCCTGCTTCTTCGTTGCCACGAACATCACCTTGCGGCCGCTCTTGGCAATGTTGCGGATAGCGGCCGAAGCCTGCTCCAGCGAAACCAGCGTTTTGTTCAGGTCAATGATATGGATGCCGTTCTTCTCCATGAAGATGTACGGCGCCATTTTCGGGTCCCACTTGCGCGTAAGGTGACCAAAGTGGGCACCGGCATCAAGCAGTTCTTTATATGTGGTGGACTGAGCCATGATAGATTTCCTCTGGGATTAGCGTTTCGAGAACTGGAACGAGCGACGAGCCTTACGCTTGCCGAATTTCTTGCGTTCCACCATGCGCGGGTCACGGGTCAGGAAGCCTTCTTTTTTCAGCGCGGGGCGAACCTCCGCGTTGTCGCCCACGAGGGCTTTCGAGATGGCCAGACGGATAGCCTCGGCCTGGGCCGAAATGCCACCACCGCGCACGTTTACCTTGATGTCGTACTGGCCGACTTGCTCGACCGTCGCCAAGGGCTGGTTCACGATGTTTTCCAGGAGCTCGTTAGCGAAGTACGCCTTGATGTCCCGGCCGTTGATAGTGATATTCCCTTGCCCGGCCTGCATGTAAATGCGGGCCACCGAGGTTTTTCTTCTACCAGAGGTATTGGAGATTTCCATTAAGTGAAGAAGTTAAGAGAGGCCGAAATCGGCTTAGAGATTCGTGAGAGAAACAGCTTTAGGCTGCTGAGCTTCGTGGGGGTGGCTGGTGCCGGCGTACACGAACAGGTTGCGGAACTGCTCCGCGCCCAGCTTGTTGCCCTGCAGCATGCCCCGAACAGCGTGCTCAATCACACGGGTCGAGTCCTTGGCTTTCTTGTCGCGCAGGTTGATGCGCTTCTGACCGCCGGGGTAGCCCGAGTGGGTGATGTAAATTTTGTCGGTCATCTTTTTGCCAGTCACGCGGAGGTTGTCGGCGTTGATGACGATGACGTTGTCGCCACAATCCGAGTTGGGCGTGAAGGAGGGCTTGTGCTTGCCACGCAGCATGTTGGCAATTTGGCTGGCCAGACGACCCAGGGTAGCGTCGGCGGCGTCAACCACAACCCAGCCCTTGTTGGCGTTGGCTTTGTTGACGGATACCGTCTTGAAGCTCAGATGATCCATTGGGGAGGAGGATAAGCGTTTGAAAATGAAGAAGAAGCCGAACAGGGTTCGGGGAAAACGGACACAAAGTTACCGTCTTTCCCCGAATATTCAAGCGGGGGGCTAATTATTGTCTCTGAAACACTTGCAGAGTGGCCTCCCCAGTACGGCTGTGTACTTTTACGGCCATTATGCTACCCTCTACCTCTCCTTCGGCACCGGCCGTTGCCCTACCCTCCAGCCGCCGGGCGTACGCCCTCCTGCTTGCCTTGCTGCTCGTGTCGTTGCTTACAGCCTTTATGACGGAAGGCACCTACGATTCCGGCGACAGCATCAACCACTACCTCTACGCCCGCTACGCCTTTCAGCACCCCATTAACTTCTTGGAGTCGTGGTCCAAGCCTTTGGTAGTGGAGTTGATGGCGGTTCCGGCGCAGGCGGGGCTCCGTGGGGTGATGGTGCTGCAGTGCCTGCTGGTGGCTGCGGCGGCCTGGTTTGCGTACGGGGCCGCCCGCGCGTTGCGTCTGCCGTGGCCCTGGCTTGCCATTCTGTTCTGCTACGCTTCCCCCGATTACTTCCGCATTCAATTTTCGGGGCTGACGGAGCCGCTTTTTAGCTTGGTGCTGATAGCCAGCGTGGCCCTGGCCCTGCGAGGGCAAGCCCGGTGGGGAGCGGCTGTAATTTCCCTGTTGCCATTTGCCCGGTCAGAAGGTTTTATCCTATTGGGAGTGTACGGCTTCTATTTGCTGGTAACTCGCAACTGGCGGGCGCTGCTGTGGCTAGGGCTGGGCTTTGTGGTGTACGGGGTGGCTGGATTGTTCGTGTACCAGGACTTTTTGTGGGTGTTTACGCATAATGCCTACCCCGTCCGGAATGAAAGCTATGGGCAGGGGCAATGGACTCACTTCATCATCAGCCTGCCAAATACGGTAGGATGGGTGCTGTACGGCTTGTTTTGGCTAGGAGGCCTGCGCATGCTCTGGGAATGGGTGAAACCAGCGACGCGGCTGCGGCCGGAAAAGTTCACGGCCGAATTGCTGCTGGTGTATGGCAGCGTGGTGGTCTTTATCGGAGCCCACACCATTTTCTGGACGTTCGGGATTTTTGGGTCATTTGGGCTTACCCGGGTGCTGTGTTGCGTAGTACCCTTGGTAAGCCTGATTGCCTTGCGTGGGGTAGGCGTTGTTACTAACATGGGCCGCACGGAGGTAGCACGGCAGCGGATTCTGGTGGGCCTAGTCGTAGCCGTGGTGGGCTTTCTGTTCTGCGGAGCCCGGGCAGCTTTTCGGTGGGAGCGAGACTTTGGCCGTCCCTCTGATCAGCTGCTGGCCGACGCTGCGGCCCGCTGGACCCGGCGTCAGGGTGCTTTGCCGCACGTCGTGTTTCAGCATCCCTACCTAGCGTTGCCCTTGCAAACCGATCCATTCGGGCCCGGTCATAGTTTGATGCCCGCCGTGCGCGAGCAGAGCTGGCCGCTCCCCAGCGGCACGTTGGTGTTCTGGGACGACTGGTACGCAGTGATGGAAGGCCAGGTGCCTTTCGAGACGCTACGCAATGACCCGCACTACCGGCTACGGTGGCTGGCCGCCATGCCCCGCAACCGCCGCAAACCTACCGCTGACTCCGTGCGCATTGCCATTTTCCAGAAGCTGTAGGGCTACCAGCTAACAAATAAAAAGAGCGGCCCCAATTACGGGGCCGCTCTTTTTCAACTAGTAGTGCCACGACTACTGATATTGCCGAAGCGTATCGACTAGCACCCGAAAATCCTTGGGGTAGGGGGCCTCAATGGTTACTTGCTCACCATCCATTTTGGCGAAGGTAAGCTGGGCGGCGTGCAGGGCAAACCGCTTAATAAACGGCTGCTCATCCTCGCCCTGCTTCATGTTAAACTTCTTCTTGAGCGACGACAAGTAGAAATCGTCCCCGCCGTACATGCCATCGCCCACGATGGGAGCCTGCAGGTACGCCAAGTGTAGCCGGATCTGGTGCATGCGGCCGGTAATAGGCTGGCATTCCAGCAACGTGTGGCGGGCGTAGGCTTCCAGCGTGCGCACCAGCGTTACGGCCGGCTTGCCCTTGTATGCCAGGCGCGCCTTACCCTTGGTGGTGGTTTCAATGCTGCGATCCACGCGCAGGCCATCGTAGTCGTGCACGCCCCAGGCTACGGCGTGGTACACTTTTTTTACCTCGCGGTTTTCGAACTGCATGGCCAGGTGGCGGTAGGCCGCCGGGTTTTTGGCCAGGGCCAAGGCCCCGCTGGTTTCTTTATCGAGGCGGTGGCAGGCCTGAATATCGTCGTAGTGCTCCCGCGCTAGGCGTAGGATGTTCTGCGCCCCGCCAAACCGCTCGTCGAGCGTGGCCAAGAAAGGGGGCTTGTTGATGATGACGAAGTCCTCGTCCTCAAACAGAATCAGGTCAGTGAAATGGGGCAGCTTCATATAAGAGCTGCAAAGGTACTTACTTCTTAGGTGGCATTTGCAGCCAGCGCCGCAGCCGCGGCCCGGGGCTTGGGCAGCTTGAACTCTAGGGTAGTACCTTGGCCTACCTCGCTGTGCACCCGGATGGTGGAGCGGTGCGCCTCCACAATGTGCTTACTGATGGCTAGGCCCAGACCCGAGCCGCCCGCCTCCCGCGACTCGCGGCTGCGGCTCTTGTCGATGCGGTAGAAACGCTCGAAAATGCGGTTATGGTGCTGCTTCGGAATACCTTCGCCGTCGTCCTGCACGCTAATACGTACCCCTTTGCCGCTTTCCGCTACGGCTACCGTGACGTGGCCATTTTCGCGGCCGTACTTAATGGCGTTGTCAATCAGGTTAATCAGAACCTGCCGAATACGGTTCCGGTCGGCCAACACGCGAGTTTCGGCGTTCGGCAGCGGCGGCGCCAGCGCCAGCGTAACGTTGCGCCGGGCGGCCTTCAGTTCCAGCTGCTCGAAAATGTCGCGCACTAGCTGCGAAATATCGAACACCTGGCGGCGCATGCGCACCACCCCTTTCTCGAGCTGGGAAATAGTGACTAAGTCCTGCACCAGAGAATCTAAGGCGTCGAGGCTGGTGGCGGCTTTCTGGAGAAATTTCTTGCGGGTGTGCTCGTCAATATCCTCGTCATCAAGAATAGTATGCACAAAGCCCTGGGCCGCAAAAATCGGCGTTTTCAGCTCGTGCGATACATCGGCCAGGAACTCTCGCCGTAGCACTTGCAGGCGCTTGAGTTCGTCAATTTCCTGCTGCTTGCGCTGGGCCATGTCCAGAATCTCGTCGCGCATGCGCTTGAGTGGTTCCGGCCGAAACAGAAATTTGTTCGACATGCGTCGAAATTCCTTGCGCTTGATGTGCTCCAGCCCTTCGTACAGGGTGTTGATTTCCCGGAAAATCAGGGCCTCAAACATTAAGTACAGCAGCAGAAAGCACGCTGCTATAGTAACGCCCGCTGCTAAAACTCCTTCGCGCATGGGCAGGGTAGGCGCCACCCATACCAAGGTGGTCAGCACGGCCGCTACCAGCAAGGACAGGATAACGGCAATAGCGCGCGAGGAAACCGTAAACCGCATGGGGTGAAGTGGTGAGCGAGTGAGCTGGTGAAATGGTGAGGTTGATGTTCTACCTGCACACACTGCGCAAGTGGGCTAGCGGAACATCAACCTCACCATTTCACCAGCTCACTTAGTTGTCTGTATTAAACTTGTAGCCGACACCTTTGATGGTTTGAATATGATGGTCGCCGACTTTCTCCCGGACTTTGCGCACGTGCACGTCCACGGTGCGGGCTAGCACGAATACGTCGTTACCCCAAATGTTCTGGAGCAGCTCGTCGCGGCCGAATACTTTGTGGGGTGAAGCGGCCAAAAACGCCAGTAATTCAAACTCCTTTTTGGGCAGCGTAATCTTCCGGCCCTCCTGGAAAACGGCAAAACCCGTGCGGTCAATCTTGAGCCCGTTAATTTCGATGGTATCCAGCTGCACTTGCGGGTCTTTGTCGCGGCGCACGAAGGCGGCTAAGCGGCTGAGCAGGGCCCGGGGCTTAATGGGCTTGGCAATAAAGTCGTCGGCGCCGGCCTCAAACGCGGCCACCTCCGAAAACTCCTCGGCCCGGGCCGTTAGGAAGATAATGTACGTGTCTTTGAAGCGGGGTAACTCCCGGAGCTGGCGGCAGGCGGCAATGCCATCCAGGTGGGGCATCATCACGTCTAGCAGAATAATGTCGGGGCCGAATTGCGGGGCTACTTCCAGGGCCTTGCGGCCGTCGGGGGCGCTGGCTACCTCGTAGCCTTCCTTGCGCAGGTTGTACTCCAGCAGTTCCACGATGTCCGGATCGTCATCGACTACCAGGATTTTGTACGCGTTGGGGGTGACGGTTGGCTGCACAGGACAAGGTGGTTTGGGGTAAAACAGAATGCGCGAAGACAAAAGTACCGCCGGTCGCCGGGCCCGGCGTATTACGTTTTCATTACCAGCGGCCCGGGGTGACGAGGGCGCCGGCAGCGGAATCGGCCACACGAAGTCGACCAGGGAAACTGCCGGCTTGGGAGCAACCGGGGAAGCAACCGGCCGGGGCGGCAGCAAGGTAGGACGACGTCGGGAAGCTAAGGTAGTCTGCATCAGGTAGAAAGAAGTCGGACTGAGAAGAGCACTAAAAAAGAAAAGCGGCCCCCAACGGGAGCCGCTTCACAAAAGCATCAGTTTGTTGCCACCAGATTCAGCCGGTTTCGGAGGCCTTTGTACTTGTACATGTCCACCTTTACGGAGCCCACGAACATTTCCGCCTGAATTAGTACCGGCACTTTGTTCCGGTCGTCGGAGAGATACACCGAAATGGCGTTTTCTCCTTTAAAGAGCTTGTTGCTGGGCATTTTCGGAACCAAGCGAATGGCGCGGATGACGCCCGCTTTGGTTTCCACCGTTTCCCGGCCCTTGTAGATGACATCCATGTTAAAGACGTCGTTGTCGAAGAACCCCTGAACCTTGATTACTTCCCCGGGCCGGCGCTGGTCGTAGTTGAGCGTGCGCAGGAAGTAAAAGCCGCTGACTAGGTCCTGGACGTTATTGGGCGTTTTGAACGTGCCCTTCTTTACGTCGTTCTTGTCCTTCTTATGACTTTCCACGTTGACAATGTCGCGCTGGTGGTCGAAGTCTATGGTTTCGCGCTTGCGGTAACTCTTCTCCTCAATGTTGCGGAAGAAGCGCTGGGGTAGGATGCTGGTAGTATCGATGTAGGAGCGCCAGGTATCCCGAATCCGCAGGAAATAATCGAAAGAGCCCAGGGTGCGGCCAGTAACGGTAGCCCGGTAGCAGGGCCGCTCATTAATGCGGTGCACGGCGTCGTCTACCTCAATCGTGGCCTCGGCCGCGTTGATGAGCCCATAGTGCACTTTATATTGAAGTACTTCCCCGCGCTCAAAGCTAGAGTTCGGGACCGTGCGCGTCGGTTCGGAAGAAGGGCCAAAAGCAGTCAGGACCGCTGCCAACGGCAGCGCAAGTACAGGAAACAAAAGCCAGCGGCGAATCATGTAAAAGCGGCGAATAAGGGTGTAGCCGGTGCCTACTCAAATGGGGTGCCAGCAAAGATAATCGGATTATAACAGCACAAGAAATAGCCAGTATGAAAACAGTAGCTCGTCTGAGCAGGTAGCCGCCGGCCTTGCTTTCGCCGGCTTCATAGCCGCGCTACAGTCCAGCCTAGCACCCTGACTGCCAAGCCAAAAAAAAAGCCCCGCCAGAAATGGCGGGGCTTTTCAAAAACAGACTTCAAGGAAGTCTTACAGGTCAGCGGCATCATCGTCCTCATCCGTGGAGCGGTCTTCCGGAATAGCGGCCAAAGCAGCTTCCGGCTCCCCTTTCACCATGGCCCGGATCTGAGCCTCGATTTTGTCGGCTAGGTCGGGGTTGTCCTGGAGGATGGTTTTCACGCCCTCGCGGCCCTGGCCTAGGCGGTTGCCATCGTAGGAGAACCAGGAGCCTGACTTGGCAATAATGCCCATGTCAACGCCCAGGTCGAGAATCTCGCCTACTTTGGAAATGCCTTCGTTGTAGATAATGTCGAACTCAATCACCTTGAAGGGCGGCGCTACCTTGTTTTTCACCACCTTCACTTTGGTGCGGTTACCGGTCACGTTGTCCTTGTCTTCCTTGATCTGGCCGATCCGACGGATGTCGAGACGAACCGAGGCGTAGAACTTCAGGGCGTTACCACCGGTAGTCGTTTCGGGCGAGCCGAACATAACTCCGATTTTTTCCCGCAGCTGGTTGATGAAAATGCACAGGCAGTTGGTCTTGTTGATGGTGCCGGTAAGCTTACGCAGAGCCTGCGACATCAGACGGGCGTGCAGACCTACCTTGGAGTCACCCATGTCGCCTTCCAGTTCGCCTTTCGGTACCAGAGCCGCTACCGAGTCAATAACGATGATGTCGATGGCACCCGAGGAAATCAGCTGATCGGCAATTTCCAGGGCTTGCTCCCCGTTGTCGGGCTGGGCGATGAGCAGGTTTTCGGTGTCGATGCCGAGCTTCTTGGCGTACAGCGGATCGAAGGCGTGTTCGGCGTCGATGAAGGCCGCAATGCCACCCTTTTTCTGGGCTTCGGCAATGGCGTGCATCGTTAGCGTGGTTTTACCTGACGATTCCGGGCCGTAGATTTCTACGACGCGGCCTTTAGGCAAGCCGCCTACACCCAGGGCAATATCCAAACCCAGCGAACCGGTGCTGATGACCTCGACGTCCATCACCTTGTTGTCGCTGAGCTTCATTACGGTGCCTTTGCCGTAGTTCTTGTCTAGCTTATCCAGGGTCAGCTGGAGAGCTTTCATTTTCTCGGCATTGGCGTTGACGGCCTTGTCAGTGGTTGCAGCCATACTATAGGAGGGGTTGTTTGGAAATGCTTAGGTTTGGTGAATGTAGCCCTTTTTGGCCGGCTCACATAGGTGCGCAGCAGGCCGGCTCAGGCTACCATGCCGGGCCCTTTTCGGGTCGGCTAGTAGTAACGCGGCTGAGCTATATTTTGTGCCCACAATGCTAAAAAAATTCGTTGAGTTTAGGTGAATTTTCCGGTGCTAAAATTTTTGGGAAACACGCGCTTTTCTACCATCCTGATACTGACGTTGGTAGCCGGGCTAGGCAACATATCTGTGGGGTGGGCCCAGCTCGACAACCGGGCATTTCAGTACACGTTGCCCGTGGGGCCCGCCTACGAGCGGCAGCTGCGCCTCGATGTGCAAGGGTTTCTATTCAACAAGGACAACGAGTACTTCAACAAAATTGATCCGGGTCTTACCTATTTCGGGGCCCAGCTGGCGCCCCGGCTGGTGTATTTTCCGTCGGCCAATCTGCGACTGGAGGCCGGGGTGTTCCTGTGGAAAGACTACGGCACGCCCCGGCTCCGGCAGGTGCGGCCCCTGTTCACGCTTAAGTACCGGCAAGGCTACCACAACCTGATTTTCGGTAACTTGGAAGGGCATCTGAATCATGGCTACATCGAGCCGATGTTTGACTTTGAGCGGGTAATAACGAACCGCTTGGAAGAAGGCGTGCAGTACCAGTACCAAACGCCCCGGTCGCGCCTTGATGCCTGGGTGAACTGGGAGCGGCAGCAATACCGGTTCAGCAACTTTCAGGAAGAGGTAGCCGGCGGCCTCAGTGCTGAGCGCACCCTGCTAGGAGACTCGACCGGTTGGTTGCTAAAGCTGCCGTTTCAGTTTACGGCCACCCACCGCGGTGGCCAGCTCGATACCATCGATAAGCCCTTGCAAACCCTGTTCAACTTGGCAACCGGGGTACGGGTCCGGCGGGCATTGCCTTACCATTTGGTGCAAGCCGCGCATTTCGATGGGTATGTTACCTACTTCACCGATTACTCTTTTACCCGCGTACTCCCGTTTGCCAGCGGCACCGGCCTGTACCTGAACGCCGGGCTCGATACGCGCCTCTCCAACCTGCAGCTCGCGTACTGGCAGGGTAGCGGCTACATTTCCCCCATAGGTGGGCGGCTGTATCAATCTGTCTCAGTATCCGTGGCCGACCCCGACTACATCGAAAAACAGCGGCAACTGTTGATTCTGCGGGTGCTGCGCGACTACCGCCTGCCGGGGAACGTGACGCTGACTACGCGCTTCGAGCCGCTGTATGACTTAAACAACGGGCTGTTCGACTTCTCCTTTGCGCTCTACCTGAACTTCAACCAGAGCTTTCTGCTGACCACGCTCAAGCGCGCGAACGATTAGCCAGCTAAGCCTCAAAGCTGGACCATTGCCTGCTAATTTCCTGCGTTACTGCTCGCGCTTTAGGTAGTAATATAGAATATCGGAGGAAGCCAGGGCCCGTAACGGCCAAGGGCGCGGACGAGGAGCCAAGGGCTGAAACCCCACGGCCTCGGCCACAGCGCAGCTGCGCGGGTTGGTGGCGCGGCAGCGAATAAGCAGACGAGCCGCTCGCAAGGGGCCAAACCCAAATTCCACGACCGCCGCTAGCGCCTCCCGGGCGTAACCGTGGCCTTCGGCGGCGGCGGCGAGGTAGTACCCAATTTCCAGCGTGACGGGAGCCGTCCAATTGGGTTTCAGGCTGATGTCGCCGAGGTAGTGGCCAGTAGCGGTGTGCCAGATGCCTAGCACGTAGAGCCGGCCCGCGGCCCAATCCTGCCGGAACTGCGCCAGCACCTGCCCGGCATCGGCGGGCGTTTGCACGCTGGCCTCCCGGGCCGGAAAGGCGGGTCGGAGGCGAAGCCGATTATCCTGGATCAGCTGGTAAAAGGCTGAAGCATCGGAGGGGAGATAAGGCCGTAGGGTAAGCCGCGCCGCCAGCAAAGGCGCGCCGGAAGGGCTAGGCAGGGGCGGGGCAGCGTCGTACATGATTTGGGGCAATACGGCCGGAAGTACTACGACGGACAGCCCAGCAGCGGCCAAACCGCTACCCCCAACCCGTTGGTCCGGAAACCCCGAAGCCGGTCTGTCGTTCAAAATGCAACCTAACTACCTGCAAATGAACTGCTGCAGCTAAACCAGGTACCTGCATTCTATTTTTCAACCTTTTCTTCTTTCCTATTATGTTCGGCAGACTCGCAAATAAGGTAGCCATTGTAACGGGCGGCGGCGCAGGCATAGGCGAAGCCATCAGCAAGAAATTTGCCCGGGAGGGGGCGGCTGTAGTTGTCGTTGGCCTCGGCGACGACCCGGTGCGCGACGTAGTGGACGAAATTCTGGCGGAGGGCGGCCGGGCTATCGGCTATCTCGGCGACATTTCGTACGAGGAAACCGCCGAAGCCTGCGTGAAAGCAGCCATTGATGAGTTCGGCAAACTAGATATTCTGGTTAATAATGCCGGCGCCTTCCCCACCGTCTCCACCATCGACAAATACCCCACGGAGGCGTTCGAGTACATGATTAAGAATAATATTTATTCCAACTTCATGATGACCCGGGCCGCCATTCCCTACCTGCAAAAGACCCACGGTAACATTGTGTCGGCGGGTTCCGAAGCGGGCCACATGGGCGAGCCGCAGAACACTCCTTACGGTGGTACCAAGGGCTTCGTGCACGCTTTCCAGCGGGGCGTGGCCGTGGAGCAGGCCAAGTTTGGAGTGCGCTCCAATATTGTGGGCCCCGGCCCCATTGATACCGCCTGGACCCATAAGGAAACCGGCCCAATGGATGCCAAAATGGAGAAGCTGACGGTGCAGGGCGTACCTCTTGGCCGCCGCGGAACGCCCGAGGAAGTGGCAAATGTGTACCTGTTCTTGGCCTCCGATGAGGCTAGCTACGTTACCGGTGCTACCTACTACGTCGATGGCGGCGTTACAATTTCCAAGGGCCCGCACGGCGACGAAGTGCCCAGCCACTTAAAGCAGGAGCCCACCGGCGAGCTAAATCTTAAGCACTCCAAAGAAGGCAACACCAAGGTACGGAAGGACGCAATGGCCTCAATGAGCTAAATCACGGACTGAGGCGGATTCTTCAGGTTACACGGACACCGGTTTCGACTTCTTTCTGGCCATACGTTGTCTCACGAAAACAAAAAAGACGCTCCCGTCAAGGAGCGTCTTTTTTATTGAGCCGATAACTGGCTCAAAAGTAGGACAGAAGCCATTTAACCCGAAGAATCCGGCTCAGTCCGTGATTCATTTTTGCAGTTCAAGACCTACACCCGAGCGAGACTGAGGCGGGCTGCCCAAGGCGTGTTGGTTGCGCATTACGTTTACTTGGCGGGCGGCTTCGTTGAAGTACTCTAGTCGGCGAATGAGCATTTCCTTGGTGAGCAAGCGACCTTCTGGCGTGCGCATTACGGCTTTCTTATCGGCCAAAATACGCTGCATGAGAGCTTCCGTGTCAGCTTCGTTCTGGCGGAACTGGGCGTAGAACTCGCGCAGGCGCTCCAGGGCACTTTCCGTGGTGAGGCGGAACTGGCCGCCGCCTTGGTTCAGCACCTCGCTCAGCACATACACCTCCAGCGGCAACGACGTGCCGAGTGCCGTCGGGCGAATATCCAAGCCAGCCTCCAGGCCGCTCAAAATGATGTCGAGGTTGCGCTCAAATTGCTGGTAGTACCCGGCTGCTTCCACTAGTGAAAAGTTGAATGTTGAAAGGTAAACGTGAATGGCGGCAGAGCGGATGCTGTTCGGCGTCCGCCTCAGGGCCGTTCATCTGGCTAAAGAAGTTCTTTTACGATTTGCTCCACAGTAACGCCCTCGGCCTCGGCTTTAAAGTTGCGCACCAAGCGGTGACGTAGGATGGGCAGGGCCACGGCTTTTACATCTTCAATATCAGGCGAGTATTTGCCGTGGAGTAGGGCGTGACACTTGGCCCCAACAATCAGGTGCTGGGAGGCCCGGGGGCCGGCGCCCCACTCCAGGAGCTGTGACGCCCGAGCTGCGGCCCGGCCCGTATTTGGGCGGGTCTTGTGCACCAAGCTCACGGCGTATTCTACCACGTTGTCGGCTACTGGTACGCGCCGCACCAGCTGTTGGTAAGCCTGGATTTCGGCGGCGTGCAGGATTTTACCGACCGTGGGCTTAATATCGGAGGTCGTGTTTTTTACGATTTGCAGTTCCGCCTCGTAGCTGGGGTAGCCCAACTCAATGTTGAACATGAATCGGTCTAGCTGAGCTTCGGGCAGGGGGTAGGTTCCTTCCTGCTCAATGGGGTTCTGGGTGGCCAGCACGAAGAACGGCCGCTGCAGGGGGTAGCGCTTGCCCGCTACCGTTACGGCGTATTCCTGCATACTTTCAAGCAGGGCCGCTTGGGTTTTGGGTGGGGTCCGGTTGATTTCGTCGGCCAGCACAATGTTGGCGAAGATAGGTCCCGGTACAAAGTGGAAGTCGCGCTGCTGATTGAGGGTTTCCGAGCCCACAATGTCGGAGGGCATCAGGTCGGGCGTGAACTGCACCCGGTTAAAGGAAAGGTCCAGCGAATCAGCAATAGTCTGGATGAGCAAGGTTTTGGCCAGGCCCGGCACGCCCACCAACAGGCAGTGGCCCTGCGAAAAGACGGCCGTCAGCACCAGTTCTACTACCTCTTCCTGCCCGATAATAACCTTGCCGATTTCCTGGCGCAACTTCTGGTAGGACTGGGCCAGCGCGTCGGCGGCTTCTTTATCGGAGGCGAATGTCATATGTAGGAGAAGAAGCTAGAAGTAAGGAGCTAGGAGTGCAAAGCCCGGAGCGAAGAATGACGATTCTAGCTCCGGACTTTGCACTCCTAGCTCCTATAACGAGGAATTCAGCAGCCGGCAGCCGGAGTACTCCGGGTCCACTTCGAGATATACGGTGCCGCGGTTCTGGGCAAACCAGGCATCCAGGGCTTTGTTTTTCTTTTCGTTGAGGGCTGCCGCGGCAATCTTCTGGTAGTCGTCGGTGAGGTTGGCTTGGTGCGGGGCCGTGTTCGACTTCAGCCACAGAATCCGCACGGCTTCCTTACCATCATCGGTACGATAGGGTAGGGGCGGCGTAATGCTGCCCACTTTCATCGTATCGATGGTGAAGAAAATGGCCGGATCAACCTGGTCTAGGGGTAGGTAGGTGCTGGCGTCACGGCGGTTCTGAAGCAGGCCTCCGTTGCCACTGGTTAGCTTGTCATCGGAGTTGTCCTTGGCCGCTTTAGCAAAGGTGATGGTGTCGCCGAGGATGCGGCGGCGCAATTTGGCTAGCTCCTGGGCGGCTTCGTTTGTATCGGCCGCGCCAGTTTCGGGCTTGAGCAGAATGTGCCGGGTGCTAAACGAGTCGCCTTTGCGCTCAATTAATTGAATCAGGTGAAAGCCAAACTGCGACTCTACGATGGGCGACAACCCACCGGGCTCTAGGCGCAGGGCTGCTGCTTCGTACTCTGGCACCAACTCCCGGCGCTTAAAAAAGCCGAGGTAGCCGCCTTCGGCCGCCGAGCCGGGGTCCTGGGAGAATTGCTTGGCCAACGTAGCGAAGTCTTCACCAGCCACAATACGGGCACGCAGCTCATTGAGCTTGGCCTGGGTTTGCTGCTTGGCCTTGGAATTGGTTTTCGCCAGCTTCACAATCTGGCCTACCTCTACTTCCGTGGAGTAGTAGGGGAGACTGTCCTTAGGCATGCGCGAGAAAAACTGACGCACCTCCCGCGGTGTTACCGATACTTTGCCCGCAATCTGTTCCTGCATTTTCTGCTGGATCAGCTGCTCTTTCACCTGAATGCGCAACTCCTCTTTGAGCTGCTTTACAGGCTTGTTATAGTACTCTTCAAGCTTTTTCTCGGAGCCAATCTGCTGGATGAAGTACGCCATTCGGCGGTCTAGCTCGCCCTTTACCTGCGCGTCTTCTACCACTACCGAGTCGGTTTCGGCCTTGGCGAGCAGCAGCTTATTTAGAGCTAGGCTCTGCAGAATGCGGCATTTGGTATCGGGCGGCAGGGGCTTTCCTTCGGCACGGGCTTCTTCCTGGGCGTAAATGGCCTCCAGGTCGGAACGGAGAACAATCTGGTTATCAACTTTGGCAATGATGCCGTCAACTACGCGTAGCCCTACCGGCCGGCCGATGCCCAGTTGGGCGTAGCTGGCCGTGGCAGAAGCGGCCAATAGGGCCGCACTGAGCAGCACCTTCCGGGCCGATACTTGCAAAAAATGAATCATGGAGTAGTTCCGTAATGCCCTGGGCGTAACCTCACGCACGCAAAGGCCAGACAGCAGGCAAAACGCCAAAAGCCGCCCGTAAATTTCATCATAAATCCTTTCTCCGGCAAAAACAACGGGTAGGCCCTTTTGGTGCTACCACAATCCAGAGAGCGGGCTTTAGTTCTGGAGGTTGCATAAAGACGTAGTGCCCTTTTACTGAATAATTGAAAAACATCATCCTGAGCGCGGCGAAGGACTTTTCCTACTACTGAACGAGTCGTTGCTACGATACTCGTTCAGCGGTAGAAAAAGTCCTTCGCCGCGCTCAGGATGATGTTACTTGAATTATCGTGGCTTTTATTTAGTCACCAGCTTGTCAACTTCAGCCTGGTTGACTTTTACCGGATACTGGGCGCGCAACTGGTTGAGCCACTCTTTCTCCAGGTAGTTCTGGTAGTCGGAAGTGGCTTGGCCGCGAGCCTCAGCCAGGGTTTTGGGTCCGGCCGGCAGCTGCTTCTCAACCATGATGGCGTAGTAGCGGCCGTCTTGCTGAGCGGTATATGTGCCGGGGGCGCTAGTCAGGAACTGGTCCACGGCTTTGTTATCACCCTTCTGAAAGCTGCGTTGCTGCACCTGCACGGCCAGAGGATTCTGCCCGTTCATCATTTCCTCCAAGGCCGCGGGATTGGTCGTCATCAGTTCGAATGCTACCTGGGCGGCGGCCGGTCTGCTTTCGGCAGTGGTGCGCAGGCGCTCGGCCGTTACCCCTTTACCTCGCAGATAGGCAGTTACTCGGTCGGCGCGGCGGCGGGCTAGGGCGGCTGTTTCGCCCCGCTTCACTCGGCCCACCACGTTTACGCTCAGGGTCGGGTCAGAAGTAAGGCGAGCTGCTACATCGTCTAGGGCAGGTACAGTAGCTGGCAATTCGGCCGAATTGGTGCGGAAGGGTAGCGGAGCTGGCAGCCCGTTCTTCAGCTGGTAACGACCTGCTTTCTGATACTGCTGAGCTCTGGCCAGCAGTTCCGGGCTGGCCGCGCTGATGACGGTGGCCTGCACGCGAGGCTCCCACTGATACTTGGCCTGGTTTTCCGTGAAGAATTTCTGTAGGCCTACTGTGTCCTCAATGGCCTTGCTCCACACCTTCTCATCCATGAGTTGGAACAGCAGAATACCGTCGCGGTACTCTTTCACCAGCATGCGGTAGTCCTCATACTTCGTCTCCAGGTTGGCCTTCTCGTACTCGGTCAGGCTCTGGTCCACGTACTGGTCGTAGAGCTGCTGCATGGCAAAACGGGCGTCGGCGCGGGGCTTCTGGTTTTGCTGGGCGTAAGTCAGGAAGTCGGATACTAGGTAGGGCTTGCCGCCGATGGTGAACAGCGTCTGGGCGTCGCCGGTGGGCTTTTTACCTTTGGCGGGGGTAGCGGCCGGAGCCGTATACTGGAAGCGGCCCGCTACCAAGGCAGTATCGGCCTTGGCGAAGGCGTACTCTTTGCCAGCTTGATTTTCAGTGAAGTTATTTTCGGTGCGTACGCGCTTAAGGAAGGCGGTGCGGTTCAGCTCCGAGCGAGAATCTTTGGCCACCTTGCTTTTGAGCGTGGGTTCCATAGCCTCAAAGGAAGGCACGGGCTGCTTTTCTATCAGCTTGATGATGTGCCAGCCGTAAGGCGTCTGTACGGGCTGGGAAATGTCGCCGGGCTTCTGCAGCTTAAACGCTACTTCTTCGAAGCTCGGAATCATGCGGCCAGTACCAAAGGGCGGCAATTCCCCCCCATTGGCCGCCGAGCCAGCGTCTTCCGAGAACTGCCCAACGAGCTTTTCCCAGTTTTCGCCCCGGCGGGCCAAGCGGTTATACAACTCATCCACCTTCTTGCGGGCCGTCGCCGAATCAGCGGCGGGCATACCGGGGGTAGCCCGAATCATAAGGTGAGCTACTTTGATTTCGCCCTGGGCCGGCCGCACATCGTTCACCTTGATAATGTGGTAGCCAAAGCGCGTGCGCACCGGCTGCGACACTTGGCCCGCCGGCGTGGCGTATGCCACCGACTCAAACGGATACACCATTTGCATGGCGGTGAAGTAGCCCAACTTGCCCCCGTTTTCGCGGGCCGAGGGGTCCTCGGACGTTTCGCGGGCTACCTTGCCGAAGTCTTCGCCCCCCGTAACGCGCTGGCGCAGAGCCGTGATTTTTTGGTAGGCGGCTAGCGTATCCTTGGGGGCCGCATCGGGCTGCACGCGCACCAGAATATGAGCGGCGTTTACTTCCTTGCTGAGGCGGTCATAAGCCTCGCGTACCAGCTTATCCGTTACGCTTTTCTCCGTGAGGTAGGGCTGGGCCAACTGCTGCTTATAGCCCTCCAACTCCCGCTTGAAGGCCTGGGTAGTGTCCAGGCCCCGCTGCTCGGCGGCCAGTACTTTCAGCTTGAAGTTGGTATAAAGGTCGAGGTATTCCTGTACGCTGGCCTTGGTGCCGTATTCCGGGGCCGAGCTATTGTTCTTGCGATAGACGTAGGCAAATTCCGAGGCCGGCACTTCCGTGCTGCCCAGCGTTTCCAGCGTCGGCGACTTGGCCGCAGTGGTAGGTTTGGAGGCTTGGCACCCGGCCAGTAAAGCGGCCGCGGCGGTGCTGGCAAACAAAATGCGTTTATGCATACAGAGAATAAGGAATCGGCAAAGCGGGAAATCTGGCCGGCAACGGCCCGGGTAGGGAAAAGCTACTGTTGCAATTTTACGGATTTTTTCGCGTAGCCGGAGCGGAGACTAACCGAACACTACCGCTCGGATGGGCCATAAAAAAAGCACTCCGCGCACGGAGTGCTTTTCTGATTACCAGACTCTAACGAGTCCTTAACCAAGTTTCTTGTACAGCCGGCACAGATTATGACCGGCGTGGGTGGTAAACTCCACCCGGTCCATAATGCGGTTAACCAACATCATACCTACTCCGCCTTTTTTGCCAATACGCACGTACTCCTGCAAATCGGGTTCGTGGTAGCTGGCGGGGGAGTATGACGTCAGATTCGTGTCCTCGATTTCGATGCCAAACTCTTTATTTACTACCGCAATACGTACATCCAAAAACTGCGACTCGTCTTCGCCATTGCCGTGAATAATCAGGTTGGCTACTACCTCATCCACGGCCAGAATAATCTGGTTGACCAGCAAGTCAGAGAGATGGTAACGGAGTAAAAAGTCGCTCACGAAATCACGCACCACCTTAAGGTTGCGGCGTGTGCAGCTGATTCGGATTGCGTGTTCCATTCCCCTCGGTTGCTCAGATGAGCGACTAAATAGCAGTAGCTTCAGCCTCCGACGGTACAATCGTCATCAGCGAATCAAGTCCTAGAATTTCAAAAACGTTGTGCACCTTCTCCTGCATGTTGAAAAACACCAGCTTGACGCCTGCATCTTGGAAACGCTGCAGATGAGAAATAAATACGCCTAAACCGGCCGAGGAAATGTAGTTGAGCCGGCGGCAGTCAATCAGTACTTTCTGGTTGTCTAGAATTTCAGCCTTATTAAGCTCAGTATCAAGAACTACGGACGAGCTGGCATCCAACTCCCCGTCCAGGCTCAGGGTAAGAGTATTTTCGGTTGATTGTTGAGTTATTTTCATACCTCCGTGCTACGTTAAAGGCTGGGTTCGGGTTGGGACGCTTTGAACTTAATAACCAATAAGGTTTGGTCGTCGTGCATGGGTTGGCCCCGGCTGAACTCGTTTAAATCGGTGAGGATCTGTTCCTTAATCTGGTCGGCATCCAGGTAGTAGGTGCGCTCTAACATTTGCTGTAAGCGCTCCTCTCCATACTCCTCTTGGTCGTTGCCCCGGGCTTCCACAATCCCGTCGGTGTAAATGACCATGACGTCGCCGGGGTTGTAGTCGTAAAACTGGTTTTTGATGTACTTCTCGTACCCGTCGTGCCGGATAATGCCCAAGCCCAGGCCGGCCGTACGGAAGTAGGAAACCTCTTCTTTAATGGAGTGGTAGTACAACGTGTGGCAGTGGCCAGCTCGTGCAAACACAAAGCCACCGTGCTCATAGTCAATGATGTAGAGCGAGGCCGTGATGAAGGCTGCCTTCTCTAGGCAGCGGGCCAGGGCATTGTTAGCCTGGGCCATGAATTTGCTCGGCACCGGAAATTTCTCCCGCTCGTTGCGGGCCAAAGGGTTTTCCTGCATGAGGGCATGGAAAATACCTTTCATCTGGGCCACGTGAAAAGCAGCCGTTACCCCTTTGCCAGATACGTCGCCGATAAGCACGGCCAAACGCCGACCAGGTAAGTGCAAGAAATCGTAGAAGTCGCCGCCTACTTCCGTGGCCGCTAAGGCGTGGGAACTAATTTCAAACCAGTTGTCAATCGGTAAGTTCTTCGGAATCAGGCTGTCCTGCACCGCCGAAGCAATCTTCAACTCATCCTGTACCCGTTGGGTGTCCAAGGAAGCCTGTACCAGCTGCAGGTTCTCAATGCTGAGTACGGTCTGGCTGGCGAAGGTTTGCAGGATGCTCTGGTTTTCCCGGTCGAAGCCTTGAGTAGAAGACTTCAGCATGTACAAGGAGCCGTACTGCCGCTTGCTGGAGCGCAGGGGCATCACAATGAGAGAACCGAAGGGTAGCTCCAAATTCCGGAAGCCACTGCTGTTGGGCAGATCATTGTTGAGGTACTCAATGTGCCCCAGGTTGTAATCGATAAGCAGGTGACGAATGCCCTGGGCCTGCTCAGGGGCAATGTGGTAGTGCTGACCCACGTATTCCTCCTCGGTGCTGTCCAGCTCCAGCCACGCGGCATCGGCTTCCACCGTTTGGATAGCCGAATCAAAGAACATGCGGTACACTTCCTCGGCATTCTGTCCGCGCTGAATCAGTTGGGTGAGGCGTTGCAGGCTCAGAATTTCTTCCCGCTTCTGCTCAAATACGCCCGCCGTGGGCAGGTTAAAAAACGTAACCAGCAGGCCCATTATAGCAAAGAAGCTGGCAGAAAAGGCATTGAGAATCAGAAACTCGTGCTGGGTACCGGGCGCAATCAGCTGCGGATCTTGCAGGGTGTGCAGGAAATAAAACACAAACACCCCCATGCTCAGAATAACGGCCAGTTGCAGCAGCACAGCCTCTAGCTTCTGGCGGCGACTGAGGTAGGCTACCCATTTCTGGTGGCTGCTGATGTAGGCACCAAACGCGGCCATAACGCCCAGCAGCGCTGTGTCGAGCCCAAAAGGCGGGGTCCAGGTGAACAGCCGCAGCAGCAACGTAGCACCCAGCAAAACTTCAAACCAGGTCCAGAGCGTCCGAAGCCGGGCCGAGGAGCGGAACAGCACCAAGGAGCGCCAGACGTAATTCGTGCGGGCCAGTAGTACCACGAACAAGCCAATGTTCACGGTATAAATTGCCGTGAAAGCTAATGAACTGGTGTTGGGCAGGTTCTGACGGATAAGCTGTTGGAGCAAGTGCAGGCCCACGCAGGCCGTAGCCAGCAACCCCGGACCTAGCACTAAACGACGCAACAGCCCAATAAAGTCCAGGCCCCGGAGGCGGTCAGTTACTGCCCGCTCCTGCAGGAAAATGGCGGCCGTGAAGATGGCTTGCAGCAGCAACAGCAGCCAGCCAGGTAGTGCCACCGCCTGCCCCAACAAGGTTGGATGCGCGTACAGCAGCGCGCAAGCCAACAGCCCTAGCCAGCTCAGAATAGAAAAGGGTAGCAGAAGAGAATTCAGCTTCCGGGCAAACGACATGTAGGTGGGAGTACTAGTATTCAGGGGCCGGAGAGGAAAGCAAATGGATGCCCAAGATACGCGGTGCGCTTGAAAAGATACGCTTGCCCGCTGCATTTAGCCAATGGCCCCTCTTACGGAACCGCGCAAAAAAAGCCGACTGCTACCAGGCGGCCGGCTTCTTTTGTGCGGTCTTAAAGGGGCAAACGCAAGGAAAACTTACCGGCTGCTATAGTTAGGAGCTTCACGGGTAATCTGCACGTCGTGGGGGTGCGACTCGCGGAGGCCCGCCCCGGTAATACGCACGAAGCGAGCAGTTTGCAGGGCCTCAATGGTGGCAGCGCCGCAGTAACCCATGCCGGCGCGCAGGCCGCCGGCCAGTTGGTAGAGCACCTCAGCGGCGAGTCCTTTGTACGGCACGCGGCCCACAATGCCTTCTGGCACCAGCTTTTTCACGTCGTCTTCAGCATCCTGGAAGTAACGGTCCTTGGAGCCTTCTTCCATGGCTTCTACCGAGCCCATACCGCGGTAGCTCTTGTACTTGCGACCTTCGAACAGGGTAACCTCACCGGGGGCTTCTTCGGTGCCAGCCAGCAGGGAGCCAATCATGATGGTGCCGGCGCCGGCCGCCAGGGCCTTCACTACGTCGCCGGAGTACTTGATGCCGCCGTCAGCAATGAGCGGCACGCCGGTACCTTCCAGGCCGCGGGCCGCTTCCAGCACGGCCGACAGCTGGGGCACGCCAATGCCGGCAATGATGCGGGTGGTGCAGATGGAGCCAGGACCCACGCCTACTTTCACGGCATCAGCGCCGGCGTCGGCCAGGGCGCGGGCACCTTCGGCAGTGGCTACGTTGCCGGCAATAACTTCGAGCTTCGGAA
Organism: Hymenobacter sublimis; assembly: GCF_023101345.1. Classification (NCBI taxonomy): domain Bacteria; kingdom Pseudomonadati; phylum Bacteroidota; class Cytophagia; order Cytophagales; family Hymenobacteraceae; genus Hymenobacter; species Hymenobacter sublimis. The sequence goes on along the minus strand of NZ_CP095848.1, from coordinate 3,453,670 downwards.
ACTTAGCTTTGATGCTGCGCACGGCATCCAGTACGCCCTTGCTGTGGCCGTGGGCGGTATCCACGCTTACTACGTCTACGCCGGCTTCTACTAAGGCGGCAATGCGGTCCAGCAAATCCGGCGTCACGCCCACGGCGGCGCCCACGCGCAGGCGGCCAAACTCGTCCTTGCAGGCGTTGGGCGTGCGGCGGCGCTTTCGGATGTCTTTGTAGGTAATGAGACCTACCAAGCGCCCTTCGGTGTCAACCACCGGCAGCTTCTCCACTTTGGAATCCTGCAGAATATCTTCGGCCAGGGCCTGGTCGGTGCCGGCGTTGGCCGTTACCAGGTTGTCGCGGGTCATGACTTCGGAGACGGAGCGGGTCATGTCTTTCTCGAAGCGCAGGTCGCGGTTGGTCAGGATGCCCTTCAGGCGGCGCTGGTCGTCTACAATCGGAATGCCGCCAATGTTGTTGTGGCGCATTAGCTGCTTGGCGTCGGCCAGGGTAGCGTGCTCTTCCAGCGTGAACGGGTCCAGAATCATGCCGCTCTCGGAACGCTTCACGCGCCGTACCAACTCGGCCTGAGCCTTGATGCTCATGTTCTTGTGAATCATGCCGATGCCCCCTTCCTGGGCCATGGCAATGGCCATTTCGGCCTCCGTCACGGTGTCCATAGCCGCCGAAACGAACGGCAGCTTGAGGCGGATGTTGCGGGTGAGCTGGGAGCTGGGGTCGGCGTCGCGGGGCAGGGTTTCGGAGTACCCGGGCAGGAGCAGGACGTCGTCGTAGGTAAGCGCCTCGAAGGCAATTTTGGCAGCGTAGTCGGCCATGGCAACAAGAAGGTTAGGTTCCGCTTATTGCCAGGTAAAATTACGGCGAATAATTGAGTTTCCGGTTTTTACCTGCTCTTTTCGTGTTGCCGTTCTGTTACGATCCGTTTCGGGCCGGGCGCCGGAACAGGGGCCATTCGGCAAAACCCCACGGCCACTTTCAGGGTTACACCAGCTAGCTGGCCTGTTTCGGGGCCAGCATCCTTCACCATTCCTCCCTATCCATGGCAACCACCAAAACCTGGTTTATTACCGGCGTCAGCACCGGTTTCGGCAAAGAACTGGCCGATTACTGCCTCAGCCAAGGCGACAACGTAGCCGCTACCTTCCGCCAGCAGGCCCAGGCCGATGAATTCACCAAAAAGGCTGGCGCAAACGGCCGCGGCTTTATCTGCGACGTGGTAAATGAGCAACAGGTGCAGCAGGCCGTGCAGGCTGCCATTCAGCACTTCGGCCAGCTTGATGTGGTAGTGAACAACGCGGGTTACGGCTCCTTGGGCAGCATCGAGGAAATTGACGATGCCGAGGTGCAGCGCCAGTTTGAGGTCAATGTATTCGGGCCCCTGCGGGTGCTGCGGGCGGTGTTGCCCCACCTGCGCGAGTGGAAAAGCGGCCACATTCTTAACATCACCAGCATTGGCGGCTTGAAGACCTTCCCGGGGGTAGGCGTGTACAACGCCAGCAAGTTTGCCCTGGAGGCGCTGGGCGAAAGCCTGGCCCAGCAGGTAGGCCCGCTGGGTATTAAGGTAACCAACATTGAGCCCAGCGGCTTCCGCACCGACTGGGCCGCTCGCTCCGCCTCCTTCGTTGACACGGCCATTGAGGACTACCGCGCCACCGTGGGCGAGAATCTGAAGGGCATCCAGAGCTACAGCGGCCGCCAGCCCGGCGACCCCCAGCGCGCCGCCCGCATCATGTTCGACCTCGTGCGCCAGGAAAACCCGCCCTTGCATCTGCCTCTGGGCAAAGCCGCCGTGAAAGGTGCCCGCGACAAGTTTACCACCCTAGTGAAAGAGTTGGAGCAAGTTGCCGACCTCGGGGACTCCGCCGACTACCCGGCTGGGGAATAGCCCCTTGAACAACGCAGTAAAACAAAAGGCCGACTACCCTGGGGTAGCCGGCCTTTTGAGTAGAAGAAGGGAGGAGCTAAAATTTCGCCCCGACGCTAAGCTGCAACTCCCGCACCCGAAATTCCGATTCGCTCCTGATGAGCCTACCCCGGTAGGTGCTCTCGAACTTGGAGGCTTCCGGAATTAACACGTTGTAGGGCGTGTCGGAAGCGGTGAAAGACAGTAGGAGCCGGTCGTTGGTGAAGTACAGGCCGGGTTGGATAAAGCTGTAGCTGTAGCCGTTTTTGCTGAGGTTAATCATTTGGCCGAAGGAAACACCCGGCAGCAGATGACCCGATTCACCCAAATTAAACTGGTAATGGATGCCCCAATCGAGGCGGGCCCGGGTGAGCAGGCGGCTGATGTGTTCCCGGGAGTAGCTGGTGATGCCGGGAGCCGGGAAGCTTTCCTGGTACCCAGTGCGAAAGTTCAGCAGCTGCATATCCACGCCCACAGTGCCGGACAGCACCACGCGGTTGGAAAGCGGCTTAAAGGCTTTCACATCAACGAAGCCGGAGTACGTGTCCCGCATCTCGGGTTGGGCATCCTCGCTGCCGGAGTACGACATGGTGCGGAACTGGGTGATTTTGGGTCCGGCCTCCACGTATACTCGCCAGTTGGTGGTGTCCTGCGCCGCGCCCACGTGCGCCGACAAACAGGCCCAAGCACTCAAGGCGGCTAGGGTAACTTTTTTCTGCATGCTATAAAAAAGAAGGGGTGGCTACGAAAGAACCGGCCACGAAGGCCAGTGCCCACAAGACAACTCAGGGCGCCGCACCCCTTAACCGCCTCCCCGATAACTAGGGCGTAGCAGCTGGTGCTTTACTCTCGATTTCAGCCCACTTATTTAGGCGCAACGAAACGTCCGGCCTACAGCCCGTTCTGCTTTTTCGTGCCCCGAATGGCCTGGGCTTCCAAGGGGTTTTCAGGCCAGTAGTGCTTGGGGTAGCGGCCGCGCAGCTCCTTGCGCACCTCGAAGTAGCTGCTGGTCCAGAAGCTGCGCAAATCGCGCGTGACCTGGGCGGGGCGGTAGCCGGGAGAAAGCAGGTGCAAGGTGAGAGGTACGCGCCCGCCCGCCACCGTAGGCGTGTCCAGCAGCCCGAATACCTCCTGCAAGCGCACCGCCAGCACCGGTGCGGCGGGGTCAGTATAGTCTAGGCGGATGCGGGAGCCGGTGGGTACTTCCAGGTGGGCAGGAGCCAGCCGTTCCAGCTCCTGACGCTGGCCCCAGCCGCCGGGTAGCAAACCCAGCAGGGCCTCCCCGAAGTTAACGCGGCCTAACTCCGCCCAGCTTTTCACCCCCGTCAGGTAAGGCCCCAGCCACTCTTCCAGGCTTTCCAGCAGCGCGGCATCCGAAACGTCGGGCCAGTTTTCGGGAAAGATATGGTGCAGAAAAGCCAGCCGTTCCCGCAGCTGGGCGGCGGCTTCGCTCCAGGGCAGGCGCGCCACCCCGCCTTCCCGAATGGCACCCAGCAGAGCGGCCGTAAGCAACTCGGGCGCGGGGTTGGGAAGGGTCGTATCGGCTAGCACTAGGGCTCCCAGCCGCCGCAGCCGCCGCGCCGTGACGCGTCCCGCTGCTTCGTCCCAGCGTACTTCCTCGCGCGTGTCTATCTGCGGCTCGAAATACTGTTCCAGCTCGGCTTTGCTCAAGGGGGCAGCTAGGCTTGCCCGGGGCTGGGCGGCAACCCCGTCAAGGGCCGCCACGGCAAAAAACACGTCCTGCTGCCCAAAAAACTCAGCCGGTAACGTAGCCCGCTGCCCGCTGAGTAGGCGCACCCGCTCGGGCGTTTCGCGTTGAGCGAGGCGGTCGGGGTAGGCGAAGGCTGCCAGCAGCCCGGCTGCATCCGGCTGGATTTCACCTTTGGCTCCCGCGCGGTAGCGCAGTACGGCCGCTGCTTCCCGCACCCGCCGCACAGCTGCCGCATCTGGCACCAAGCCCGGAAGTGGAGCCCGGCCCGTTGCCAGCGCTTCGAGGCGCAGGCGTAAATCAGGCGGACCAAACGTGCCGTCGGCGGGGCGCAGAATGTCGCGCTCCGTTAGCAAAGCCGCCAGGGCGCAAGCCGTAGCCCCATGCCCGACTTCTTGCCCCCGCACCACCAAGTGAGCCAAACGCGGAGCTAGGCCTAGGCCCGCCAGCGCACGGCCGTGGGCTGTTGGGTAACCCTCGGCCGTTAAAGCTTGCAACCGTAGTAGCAGGTCGCGGGCCTGGGCTAAAGCTGGGGCGGGCGGCGCATCCAACCACCGCAGGGCCGTAGCGTCGCGGGCACCCCAAAGCGCCAGTTCCAAAGCGAGGGGGCTGAGGTCGGCGGTGAGGATTTCTGGGGCCAAGTGGTGAGGTAATTCCCGGTACTCGGCTTCGGTCCAGAGGCGGTAGCAGGTGCCCGGACCCAAGCGGCCGGCCCGGCCCCGGCGCTGGTCGGCGGCGGCTTGGCTTACGGGCTCGGTGCCGAGGGTAGTGAGGCCGGTGCGTGGCTCGAAGCGGGGCACCCGGGCGTAGCCCCCATCCACTACAATCGTAACGCCTTCTATGGTCAGACTGGTTTCGGCAATGCTGGTGGCCAGCACTACTTTGCGCCGCCCTGCCAGGGCCGGGCGCAGGGCGGCGTCCTGCTGCTCAGCGGGCAGCTCGCCGTGCAGCATGTGCACGTCTATGTGCTCGGGTAAGGAAGCCAGCTTGTCGGCTACCCGGCGCTGGTCAGCTAGGCCGGGCAGAAACACGAGCACGTCGCCGGTAGCGTGTTGCTGCAAGGCTTCCCGGATGATGGCCGGCGTCAGGTCCTGGAGCTTCTCGTGGGGCCGGCGCGACACGGTAGCCGCGCGCTGCGGACTCAGGTAGTGAGTATCAACGGGAAACATGCGGCCCAAACTGCGCACTACCGGGGCGCCTAGCCAAGCACCTAGCCGGTCGGCATCCAGCGTGGCCGACATTACCAGAATCCGCAGGTCTGGGCGCAGCACGCTTTGGGCGTCCAGGGCCAGGGCGAGGCCTAAGTCAGCCTGCAGGCTGCGCTCGTGAAACTCATCGAACAGCACGGCGGCTACGCCTTCCAGGGCTGGGTCGTCCTGGAGCTGGCGGGTCAGAATCACTTCCGTTACTACCTCAATTCGCGTCCGGGCCGATACTTTGCTTTCCAGCCGCATGCGGTAGCCCACGGTTTGGCCCACCGGCTCGCCCAATAGCTGCGCCATGCGGGTAGCGGCTGCCCGCGCCGCCAGCCGCCGCGGTTCCAGCACCAGGATGCGGCCGTCTTCGCGCCACGCGGCTTCTAGTAAAGCCAGGGGCACCAGGGTGGTTTTGCCGGCTCCGGGCGGGGCCTGCAATACGGCTACGCTGGAGCTGTCAAGCGTGCGAAGCAGCTCAGGCAGGGCATCCAGAATGGGAAGGGCGGGGAAGTGCACGGTGGGCGGTTGCTATTGGCTTCGGATGATTAGTACACGGCCACCGTGGGGTCTACCCGCAGGCTCCAGGCGTGAATGCCGCCACGCAGGTTTAGTAGGTTAGTAAGCTCGTGGCGGTGTTGCAGATAGGCTAGGGCCTGCATGGAGCGCACGCCGTGGTGGCAAATCAGCACGGTGGGCCGGTCGGGGTCAATTTCCTCGGCCCGGCTGGCCAACTCGCCCAACGGAATTAATACGCTGCCCTCAATGCGGCAATACGTAAACTCTTCCGGCTGGCGCACATCAATCAGCTGCACATCCTGGCCGCCCTGGAGGCGGGCTTGTAGGTCTTCGGGGGTAATTTCGGGCAGCATAACAACCGGTCGTAAAGAGAGAAAATGCCTGACAAGCCACAAAATTACCCTAATGCTCGTTAGCTTTGGCCGTTTCCGTCGGGCGGCTACCCGGCGCGGCCATAACCCCTTCTTTCCGTTGTCTTTCTGTGTTGGAGCCCTTATATGAGTTCTGGACCGCCGCTGCCGGCGGTAGTCCGCTGGAATGGGTTGCCGTGCTTACGGGCTTCGCGTGCGTGTGGCTGGCGGCCCGGGAGGTTATCTGGAATTTCCCCGTTGCCATCTTCAGCTGCGCGCTCTACATCGTAGTTTACTACCGCCAGGACCTGTACGCCGACAGTCTGCTGCAGATTATGTTCATTGGGCTGAGCGTGTACGGGTGGTATGAGTGGCTGTACGGGGGCCGCAGCCGGACCGAGCTGCACGTCTCGCGCACTACCCGGCCCGAGTGGCTGCTGTGCGCCGTGTTCATCCCGGCATTCACCGCGGGCTTTGGCTACTACCTGGCCCACTACACCAAGGACTCCGTGCCGTATTGGGACAGTCTGACTACTGCCGGCAGCCTGGCCGCGCAATTTTTACTGATGCGTAAGCGGCTTGAAAACTGGTGGTTGTGGGTAGTAGTGGATATTATCTACGTGCCCATTCTGTGGTCTAAACAGCTTTATCCCACTAGCGCCTTGTATGCGCTGTATTTGGGACTGGCTGTGTACGGCTATCTGCAATGGCACCGCGCCTACCAGCGCCAGCAGGCTGCCGAACTTCAAGCCGCCTGATCATGCTGCGAGTTGCGCTGACCGGCCCCGAATCGACGGGAAAAACTACCCTGAGCCGCCTGCTGGCTGAACACTACCACACGGTATGGGCCCCGGAGTATGCCCGCCACTACCTGGAAGAGCGCGGGCCGAACTACACCCTGGCCGACCTGGAGGAAATAGCCCGCGGCCAGTTGGCAGCGGAGGCCGCTGCCGCCGCTGCCGCCGCCCGCTTAGGCCAGCCCATTATCTTTTGTGACACCGATTTGCTGGTGATAAAAATCTGGTCGGAGCACGCCTTTGGGCATTGCCCCGATTGGATTCAGCGGCAGGTGCAAGTGCAGCAGTACAGCTTGGTGTTGCTGCTAGGCGTGGATTTGCCCTGGGAGCCAGACCCGTTGCGGGAGCACCCCAACCACCGCCAGTACTTCTACGACCTCTACCAGCGGGAACTCCGCGAGCAATTTTCGAACTTTGCCGAAATCAGCGGTACGCCCAGTCAGCGGTTAGAAGCGGCCTGTTTTCACGTCGATGCGCTGCTGTCCCACCGCCGGCCGGCGGCGGCCGACTCGGCCTACCTTGCCGGCCCGCCCCCCGACGAAACGATACCCTTTCTCTGAAAATTTCGTTGTGCTACCTCGTTCCCTCTCCGGTATCCCGCGATTCGTATTTGCATGACGTATTACCTTGAAAACGAGCAGTGCCGTGTGGGCCTCAACGCCCACGGCGCCGAGCTCAGCAGCTTTGTTCGGAAAGATCTGGCGAATCTGGAGTACATCTGGCCGGCCGACCCAGCCTTCTGGAACCGCCACGCCCCGGTGCTTTTTCCCATCGTCGGGCGCCTACCCCAGGACGAGTACACCCACCAGGGAAGCCGCTACAGCCTCAGTCAGCACGGCTTCGCCCGCGACCAGGAGTTTCGGGTGCAGCAGCACTCGGGTACGGCCGTTGCCTTTGAGCTGCACGCTACCGAGGAAAGCAAAACGCGCTTTCCCTTCGATTTTGTGCTGCGCATTACCTACCGGCTGGCTGGCGCTCAACTGACCGTGGGCTGGGAAGTCGAAAACCCCGGTCACGAGGAAATGCTCTTTAGCATAGGAGCCCACCCGGCCTTTCGGTGCCCGCTGGTAGAGGGAGAAAGCTTCGAGGACTACGACTTCGTGTTCGACCAGCCAACCACCGCCGAGCGCTACCTTCTGGATGGGGGCCTGCTAACGGGACAGAGTGAGCCCCTACTGCAACACCAGCAAGTGTTGCCGCTCAGTTACGAGCTATTCGCCCAGGATGCGCTGGTGCTGAAGCACTTCGACTTTTCTCACCTTACCCTGCGCAGCCGCCGCTCCGGTCGCGCCGTGCGGGTCCGCTTCGACGGGTTTCCCTACCTCGGTCTCTGGACCAAAGGTCCCGGAGCTCCCTTCGTGTGCATCGAGCCCTGGCAGGGCATTGCCAGCTCCACCACCGGCTCCCCGGAGCTGGCCGACAAAGAAGGCATCCTGACTTTGCGGCCCGGCCAGCAGTTTTCAACCTCCTACAGCATCACCGTTGAGTAACCTAAGCATGACCTCCGAGATTACCATCCGCCCCATTCAGGCGGCCGATACCTACCCGCTTCGCCACACCGTGCTGTGGCCCCAAGAGTCCATCGACTACGTAAAGCTGAACCAGGACGAGCAGGGCCACCACTACGGGGCCTTCCGCAACGGCAAGCTGGTTTCCGTCATTTCCCTGTTTATTGACGGCAACGTGGCCCGCTTCCGTAAATTCGCTACCCGCCCCGACTGCCAGGGCCAGGGCATTGGCTCCCAGCTGCTGCGCCGCGTGCTAGATGAAGCCCGCGAGAAAGGGGCTCAGCGCATCTGGTGCGACGCCCGCGCCGTGAACGAGAACTTTTATCGGGCCTTTGGCCTAGAGCCCGAAGGCAACCGTTTCTACCGCGGCACCATTCCGTACGTGCGTATGGCCAAGAGCCTGTAGCCGTTCGATAACCATACACTAACAGCCGGGCCCCGTGACCAGATAGTGTCACGGGGCCCGGCTGTTTTGTGAGCGGCAAGCTAGAATTCCAGGGGTACCCGGGGGCGGTTGTAGTCGGGCTCCCAGTCATTGATAGGACGGGAAATGCCGGGAGGCAGGTCGAAATCAGGTAGTCCGTCGTCGAGCGGTTCGCCACCGTCATCGTCATTGTCGGGGGCCGGGGGGTGCCGGGTGCGGCGGCGGGGTAGTACCAACAAAAGCCCGGTGAACACAAGTACCACGAGCAGGTAAAGGAGGCTGGTGATGGTCATGGCGGAGAGAGCAAAAGTTCAACAACGGGACTCACGAAAACGGCAGCAGCTACAACAGAAACGGAGGTGCGGGGCGGGTTGTTTTCCCAAGCCATCATTTTGTGAGGCCTAGCATGCTACCATCTAATTTACTTGATTGTCAAGAGATAAAGTACTGTTTGGCTCTTGATTTATAACTAGATTATCTGGGCGTAGCGCAAAACTCAAAACTTCCGGTGTACCTTTGGCCCAGAAGTTTTAGGGGTGCCACGCTAGTAGCGCGCGGCTGAGATCATACCCATTGAACCTGCCCGGGTAATGCCGGCGAAGGGAACAAACGATCCGCGAACGAAAAACCTGAGGTGCCGACCCCTGGCACCGGGTCCGTTCCATTTTTTCCATTTTTCACCGTTGAAAAATTCTTTACTCACCGGAGCAGCGCTGCTGGCGCTATCCGGCACGGCATGGGCGCAAGGTCCCGTGTCCGGCACCGTTACAGATGCGCGCACCGGCACGCCCCTGCCCGGCGCTACCATCCTGCTGGATGGCACCCCCAGCGCCGCTACCACTGCGGCCGGCACTTTCACCCTGCCCGCTGTGCCCGCCGGCCTCCACGAGCTGCGCGTAACCTACCTGGGCTACGAGGCCCTGGTGCAAAACCTGCAGGGGCAAGCAGCGGAACAGCGCTTGGCGCTGGCCCTGCAACCGGGGGGCGTAGCCATTGGTGAGGCCCTGGTAACAGCCTCCCGTGCCAACGACCGTACTGCCACCGCTTACACCAACTTGGGCCGCCAGGACCTGCAGAAACGCAATTTCGGGCAGGATTTACCTTACCTGCTGGACCAGACCCCCTCGGTGGTCGTGACTTCCGACGCCGGGGCGGGGGTAGGCTACACCGACATTCGCATCCGGGGCACCAGCAACACGGGCATCAACATGACCATCAACGGCGTGCCCCTGAACGATGCCGAGTCGCATGGCTCGTTTCTGGTGAACCTGCCGGATCTGGCTTCATCTATCAGTAGCATTCAGGTGCAGCGGGGGGTAGGTACCAGCCAGAATGGCGGGGCAGCTTTCGGGGCCAGCCTCAACATCTCTACCCTCGATAACCGCCGCGAAGCCTACGCCGAAACCCAGAACACGTTTGGCTCCTTTAACACCTGGCGCAACAACGTATCGTTCGGTACGGGCCTGCTCGGCGGGCATTTCACCGTCGATGGCCGCCTCTCGCGCATAGCCTCTGATGGCTACGTGAAGCGCGGCGCCTCCGACATGAAGTCGTACTACCTCTCGGCCGGCTACCAGGGCAAAAGCACGTTGCTCAAGTTCATTACTTTCTCGGGCCGCGAGAAAACTTATCAGGCTTGGAACGGCGTGCCCGAGCCTGCCATTACCGGCGACCGAGCCCTGCTGCAGCAGTACATTGACAACGGGGAACTGAGCACCGCCGACGCGGAGCGAGTCCTGCGTGAAGGCCGCCGCTACAGCTACTACACCTACGACAACCAGACCGATAATTACCAGCAGAACCACTACCAGCTCCATCTTTCCCAGGGCTTGGGTGAAGACTGGAACCTGGGCGCGGCCCTGCACCTAACGCGGGGCTTCGGCTACTACGAAAGCTACCGCGCCAACCGCAAGCTAGTTGACTATGGCCTGCAAAACGTGGTGCTGGGCGATACCACCATCAAACGCAGCAACCTAGTGGACCGCAAGTGGCTGGATAACTACTTCTACGGCGGCACCTTCGCTCTGAACTATCAGCCTCGCGAAGGCAAGCTGCAGGCTACCTTGGGCGGGGCCTGGAACCGCTTCACCAACGACCACTACGGCGAAGTTATCTGGGCGCAGTACGCCTCCAACGGCAGCATTCGCCAGCGGTACTACTTTAACGACGCCGTTAAAACGGACTACAACGCCTACGCCCGCGCTACCTGGCAGGTGTTGCCCATCCTGGGCGTGTACGGCGACCTGCAGGTGCGGCGCATCCGGTATACCATTGATGGGGTAGAAGACGACCAGAACGACGTGACTACCCGCGCCAAGTACCTGTTCTTCAACCCTAAGTTGGGTGCCACAGTTACCCTGGCCGCGGGGCAGCAGCTCTACGCTAGCTACGCCGTGGGCCAGCGCGAGCCCGTCCGCTCCGACTTCACGGACCGCCCGGTCGGCGACCAAAGCGCCAAGGCCGAGTACCTGCAGGATGTCGAAGGGGGCTACCGGCTCACGTTGCCGGCTACCTCCTTGTTTGGTCCGGTCACGGCCCTGCGCTTTGAGGCCAACTACTTCTACATGAAGTACCGCGACCAGCTGGTTGCCACCGGCCAGCTCAACGATGTGGGCACGGCCCTGCGCACCAATGCCCCGCGCAGTTACCGCACCGGCGTGGAACTGACCGGCTTTGCCTCCGCCAACGACAAGCTCAGCCTGAGCAGTACCCTCACGCTCAGCCGCAACCGCATCCAGGATTTTCGGGAGGTAACCTACGATGCCAACTACAACCCCATTACGGCCGCGGAGGGGCGCACCACTACCATTTCCTACTCGCCCTCCGTAGTGTCGGCGCACACCCTGGAGGGGCAGCCAGTGCGGGGGCTGCGCCTGGCCCTGCTCTACAAAACCGTGAGCCGCCAGTATCTCGATAACTCCACCAGCGAAGACCGGCGCATCAAGCCCTACCAGGTGCTGGATTTCCGGGCCCGCTACACCGTTCGGCCGCAGTTCATGAAGGAAATCGAGCTGGGCCTGTTGCTCAACAATGTGCTTAACCGCCGCTACGTGGCCAACGGCTACACCTATGGCTACCCCGGCCCCGATGGCCAGCAACAGACCTTCAACTGGTACTTCCCCCAGGCTACCCGTAACTTCCTGGCCTCGGTAGGGTTAAAGTTCTAGCCAACCTGAACAGTAAGGCGCTTAAATAGCTGTCAAAAGCTGGGTGGAAAGCGCTGTTATACAGATCAATTTTCATACTTTCGGCACAGGCTTTGCACGAGGCCGAGTAGTAAATTTCCCGATCAGGAATCTGCCTCCTGGTCGTTTTTCGGTGCCTGAGTTGGGGTGGGTCTTTGGCATTCCCAACCTCGCCTCCCGGTACCCCAAAACCCTGACCAGTCCCCTATCTGGTCAGGGTTTTTCGTTTTTCAGCCTTCCCAGAAACTGCCCGGCGGTCCGTAGCGAAATACGTATCTTTGGCAGTAAACCCACCCCTTTCTACTATGTCTTCCCAAGCTGACGTTCTCTCGACCAAGGCCCAGGTGCAGCGCAACAAAGGCTCGCTTAACGCCGCAGGTTTCACGGATTACTATGACATCGACGGGCTGCTGACGGAGGAGCACAAGCTCATCCGCCAGAGCATCCGCGACTTTGTGAAAAAGGAAATTTCGCCCAACGTGGAGCAGTGGGCCCAGCAGGCGCACTTCCCCTCGGAAATCGTGCGCAAGTTTGGGGAGGTAGGAGCTTTTGGGCCCACCATTCCCACGGAATACGGCGGGGGCGGGCTGGACTACATCAGCTACGGCCTGATTATGCAGGAAATCGAGCGCGGCGATTCCGGCATGCGCTCCACGGCCTCGGTGCAGGGTTCCCTGGTGATGTTCCCGATTTACCAGTACGGCTCGGAAGAACAGCGCCGCAAGTTCCTGCCCAAGCTGGCCTCGGGCGAGTGGCTGGGCTGCTTCGGCCTCACCGAGCCCGACCACGGCTCCAACCCCGGCGGCATGACCACCACCATCAAGGACATGGGGGATTACTACCTGCTCAACGGCGCCAAGCTTTGGATTTCCAACTCGCCCGAGTCTCAGGTAGCCGTGGTGTGGGCCAAAGACGATAACGGCCGCATCCGGGGCGTTATCGTGGAGCGGGGCATGGAAGGCTTTTCTACCCCCGAAATCCACAACAAGTGGAGCTTGCGCGCCAGCATCACCGGCGAACTGGTGTTCGAGGACGTAAAAATTCCCAAGGAGAATATTCTACCCAACATCGACGGCCTCAAAGGTCCGCTCAGCTGCCTCGACTCAGCCCGCTACGGCATTGCCTGGGGCGCTTTAGGGGCGGCTATTGACTGCTACGAGTCGGCCCTGAAGTATTCCCTGCAGCGCGAGCAGTTCGGTAAGCCCATTGCTTCCTTCCAGCTCCAGCAGCGCAAGCTGGCCGAAATGATTACTGAAATCACGAAGGCTCAACTGATGGTGTGGCGCCTAGGCATGCTCAAGAATGAAGGCAAAGCCACTTCGGCGCAGATTTCCATGGCCAAGCGTAACTCCGTAGAAATTGCCCTGGAAATCGCCCGCGAAGCCCGCCAGATCCACGGCGGCATGGGCATTACGGGCGAGTACCCCATCATGCGCCACATGATGAACCTAGAATCAGTAGTAACCTACGAAGGCACCCACGACATCCACCTGCTCATCACCGGCGCCGACATCACCGGCATACAGGCGTTCAAGTAATACTACGATTGACTTAAAAAGAACAGCGCCGCCCTCTATTGCAGAAGGCGGCGCTGTTCTTTTCAATGGTATGTTGCTGCAAACTAGTCAAGCTTAGCCACTGCTACGAAGCAGCAGCCACCTAACGGGCTACTTTTTTTCCAGATAGTAAATCGTTTGGCTGAAAACGGTGTTGCCGCCGCTTGCCACGTCGCTGGGAGCCACGCTTACCAACCGCCAGCCGTCAGCAGTATACTGGTTTACCGCGGCCATAGCGGCTTTGTGAACTTCCGTCATGTTGCTGGCCATTTGCTTGGCGCTGAAGCGGCTGAAGTCGATTTCTCTGACTTGCTCTTTGCCCTCGGGGGAAATAGTGACGATGCTAGCCTGGGCATTAAACCCCAACGAAACCCGCGAAATAATCATCATATATCCGCCGGGGGCAACCTGAGAGGAGGCAGGCACGGGTGGCGCCACCGCAAGGGCAGAACCTAAGGAACAGGTGCTAAGAACAAGGGCCGCTAGAAGTACACGAGTTTTCATCAGAGGTAAAAAATGTAGAAGAATAAGAAGGAGAAACTGCTGAGCCGTAAAGTACAGACTTGTCAGCCAAAGTACAGCAGTGACTATTAGTCTAGGCCTGGTAGATTTCTGCCACCGGCCTCAGCCATCCGGTGAGGAGTGCTTCGGGTGGGTCGTTAAAAGCTCAGGAGGCCGTATTGTAAGTCAGGTAAGTTCTGGTTGGGCTGGCCTAAACCCGTTCCAGAGTGTATGTTTACGCCGCTACACTCCACTTACTACCCATGTCAACTGCTTCTCAACCGCTGGTACTTCTTGAATGCCTTGTGGCCGGTACTACCCACCGCGACGGTCTGCGGGCTTTTGAGCCGCGCCTGCAGCCGGGGCAGCAACTGGCCCTGGCGCGCGAGGCCGATAGTGTGTATGATGATTGGGCCGTGCGCGTGCTAACCACCGGCATCGACGCCTTTTGGCTGGGCTACCTGCCCGAGGGGCGCAACGAAACAGTGGCCCGCCTGCTGGATGCCGGCTACTCCCTCAGCGCCTGCCTAACTCACAAAGCCTGGGAAGAAGACTGGCTGCACCTGGAAATTGAAGTGCTGCTGGTAAACTAGTTCACCACCTCGTCCAATCACTATTTTACAGCGTATCGGCGAGGGCCAAAATTTCCTGGCGGGCCTGCTGAATTTCTGACGATTCGGGGAAGGTTTGCTGCACCCACAGCGTGAAGCCGCTGACCATTTCGCCCACGGCCTGCCGGTTGCTGACGGGCTCGGCCTCCACGGTGGCTGCCTCGGCTTCAGAAAGCGTGGGAAAGGCGTCTTCCAGCCCCAGCCGGCTCATTACATCCGACACGAAAATCATCCCGCACACCTGCATACCCTGGTAGAGCTGCACTAGCTCCGGCATGGTGAGGGTAAGCTGTTCCCGCGCCCGCACGCGGCTCAGGTGTTCAATCAGCGGCTCCAGGGCGGGTGGTTGCAGGTGGGGAAGCTCCCCTACGGCTCGCAGAAACGGATGGTCGGCGGTGGCGGGCAGGCTGTGCACGAGCAGCAAGGCCAGCCGCAACATCTGCAGTTGGGGCTCCGATAGGCGCAGATTGGCTGCCGGCGGGGTAGGGGAGGGCTGGGTTGTCAGCAGCTTGGTAAAAGCCTCCTCAATCTGAAGCCGGTGCAGGCCCAACGAGGCCGTGCCGGCGGGTGCTGCTACGTGTTCTTCCAGCGTGTTCAGAAAGGCGGCGCTCAGCTCCAGGCAGTAGGTTTTCAGGTATTCCAACTGGGGTTCATCTATCTGCATTTGCTCCCGCACGTAGGCCAGCACGGGCGTAGCCAAGGACGTTTCCAGCGTCAGCCGGCCCAGCAGGAGCAGGTGGTATAGGTCTAGGGGTTCCGCCTGCAAGCTGGCTAGTAGCTCCTGGTGGTTCTGAATCTGGTTCAGCTCCTGTACTTTTCGGCCATCGAGGGTAGTAAGCGCGGTTAAGCGTTGCGTTTCCGGCTGGCTGAGCAGCTCCGCCGCTGCCATGCCGTGCAGGCTTAGGCAGTGAGCCAGCTGGTCGTAAAAGTCAGTGGGAAGGGCATCAAGCCAGGAAGCAGCGGACATGAGAAGCAGAGCGGGTGAAGCGGCAAGATACGGGTCAGGGAGAACCTGAAAAGGGGTACGAGCAAATCCGGTAACAAGATTTTGCTAACCTGATTAGTTAAATAGGAATACGTGGATATTTTTTGCTAAAAAAGGCACCAACCCAACTCGCCAACTGTTACCTTTCCACACGCTGAACTACATTGTACGCTTATGCGCGAACCGTATATGACTGGTGGCAACGACCACATGGATGCCACTGAAAAGGACATCGATAAAGCCCTGCGGCCCCTTTCCTTCGATGATTTCACCGGCCAGGGCAAGGTAGTCGAAAACCTAAAAGTATTCGTGGCTGCCGCCAAGCACCGCGGCGAGGCCCTCGACCACGTACTGCTGCACGGCCCGCCCGGCCTAGGTAAAACTACTCTTTCGCACATCATTGCCAACGAGCTGGAATCGGGCATCAAGATGACGAGCGGCCCGGTGCTGGACAAGCCTTCCGACCTGGCTGGCCTGCTCACAAACCTGGAGCCAAACGACGTGCTCTTCATTGATGAGATTCACCGCCTAAACCCGGTAGTAGAGGAATACCTCTACTCGGCCATGGAGGATTACCGCATCGACATCATGCTCGATTCGGGTCCGAATGCGCGCTCGGTGCAGATTTCTTTGTCGCCGTTTACGCTGATTGGTGCCACTACCCGCTCGGGTATGCTGACCTCGCCGTTGCGGGCCCGTTTCGGCATCAGCGCCCGCCTAGAGTACTACGATTCAGCCCTGCTGACCACAATTGTGCAACGCTCGGCCGAAATTCTGGGCACGCCTATTTACGAGGATGCAGCCTTCGAAATTGCCCGTCGCTCCCGCGGTACGCCCCGAATTGCTAATAACCTGCTGCGCCGCACTCGCGACTTCGCCCAGATTAAAGGCACCGGCACTATCACCCGCGAAATTGCTCAGTTTGCCCTCAACGCCCTCGACGTAGACCAGAACGGCCTCGACGAAATGGACATTCGCATCCTGAGCACCATCATTGACAAATTCAAGGGTGGCCCCGTTGGCCTGGGCACCATTGCCACTGCCTGCGGCGACGAAGCCGAAACCATTGAGGAAGTGTACGAGCCCTTCCTGATCCAGGAAGGCTTCATCAAGCGTACCTCCCGAGGCCGCGAAGCCACCGAGCTGGCCTACCAGCACCTGGGCCGCCAAATGCCCCAGCACCTACGCGGCAACACCGGCACGCCGGGGGAGCTATTTAGTTAAGTTATAGGACGTTTTGCCAAGCGGCGGAAAGCACCAAATTGGGTAGTTTTCCGCCGCTTTTTTGCGCGATAAGTTAGGCGCTTATGGGCAGCAGTAGTTGTGGGAATAGCACAAGTAGCAATTGCTAGATGAATACCAGGGAATTTGCAGCTGAGCTTCAGTTGATTGGTGTTAACCCTTTTGTGGACGTGCCCCTTGAGGTACTGGCTTTTCTCTTTGAGCAGGCTGGAAAAGCCAAAGGGCCTATTCCGGTGCGAGGTACCGTCAATCAGCTGCCGTATCAGCAAACACTGGTAAGATTTAGCGGGGCGTGGAGGCTGTACATCAATCTGTCGATGCTAAAGAACTCGCCCAAGCGGATTGGCGAAACTATTCAGGTAACTATTGCATTTGATCCGCGAGAACGGGCCTTGCCCATGCACCCGCAGCTAGCTGAAGCACTGGATAAAGTCAGGGAGGCGCAACAGGTTTTCAATCGGCTAACTCCTTCCCGGCAGCAAGAAATAATCCGCTACATCACCCGCTTGAAAACCGATGAAAGCCGGGCCCGCGCTGTAGGCAGAGCAATTGATTTTCTGTTGGGTAAAGGTCGGTTTATCGGGCGCGATACTCCATAGTGTTAATGCAAACGAGCCAGATAACGCCGCTGGCTGAACGGGGCAACCCGGGATAGAATGCTGTAGCTTTGTAATTCGTCGCCTCCCTTCTCATGCTACCCACCGCTCACTATACTGCCTTTATTAAACGCCGGGCGGCGGAGCTGGGCTTTATGTACTGCGGCATTTCCAAGGCCGAATTTCTGGAGGAGGAGGCGCCGCGCCTGGAGAACTGGCTAAACCGCCACATGAACGGGCAGATGGCCTACATGGCCAACCACTTCGATAAGCGCCTCGACCCGCGCCTACTGGTGGACGGGGCCAAGTCGGTGATTTCCCTGCTACTGAATTACTACCCCCCGAGGAAACCCAACAACCCGACGACACGCTCAAAGTCAGCAAGTACGCCTACGGCCGCGACTACCATTTCGTCATCAAGGACAAGCTTAAAACCCTGCTGCAGGATATGCAGGAGGAAATAGGAGAGGTAGGCGGCCGCTGCTTCGTTGATTCAGCGCCGGTGATGGACAAGGCCTGGGCTAAGAAGAGCGGCTTAGGCTGGGTAGGAAAAAACTCCAACCTGATTACGCCCGGCGTGGGCTCGTTCTACTTCATTGCCGAGCTGATTGTAGACGTGGAGCTAGCCTATGATGGCCCTATTAAAGACTACTGCGGCTCCTGCCGGAAGTGCCTCGATGCCTGCCCTACTCAGGCCATTACGGAGCCCTACGTGGTAGATGGCAGCAAGTGCATCAGCTACTTTACCATTGAGCTGAAAGACCAGATTCCGCGGGAAGTAGAGGGTAAATTTGGCAACTGGGTGTTCGGCTGCGACATCTGCCAGGACGTGTGCCCCTGGAACCGCTTCGCCAAGCCGCACCAGGAGCCGCAGTTCAACCCCCACCCCGGCCTGAAGGACCTCACACCCGGCGACTGGCAGGAAATTACCCATGAGTTGTTTTCGGAACTGTTCCGACAGTCGGCGGTGAAACGCACGGGTTACGCGGGGCTGCAACGCAACATCCGGTTTGTGTTGGGCGAGGAGCCGGCCCCGCTACCGCCCGTTGTTGCCAATTCAACGGAGCCGAAAATGTAAGCAGCTAGTTAGGCCCTAAACACGCCGGAGCCGGAAGCAGGCCTGCCCATAGGCAAGCGACTTCCGGCTCCGGCGTGTGGAAAGAAATGGGTTGGTTAGGCGGCAACCGTCGGCTGGGTGAACACACGGTTCAGGATGCGGCGGTACAGGGCGGAGAACTGCTGGTAGCACCAAGCTTTCAACTCCGAAAGCTCTGCCGGCACCAAGGTGCGGAGGGCTTTGCGTAGCTCCTTCTCGAAGAGAATCTTGTCGAAGCTCACTTTGAGCAGAATGGTTTTAGCGTACTCGAGCATGGGTGAAGTTGGTTTTCACTAAATGGTAAAAGAGCGGTTCAGTAGGTGGGTCGGGGCAGTGTACGAAAGCAGTTAAAAAAAGCTTAACTGTACCGGGGCTCTTTTGCGTCTTTTGTCGAAAGATACAAAAAAATAAATCCTGAGTGCAAGTGTCAGACAGCCGCCTCTACAAATCGGTTCCAGAAGGCCACGAAAAAAGGGACACCGAGGCATCCCTTTTTGAAAAGAATTCAGAAAACGGAATATGCAGCCTGTTTTCGCGTGTTTGCTAATATATAAATAACAGCGCCAGCTCAGTGGCGGTAGTCGCATCCAGGGGCTCGTCAAATGCTTCTGCAACCTTAGCTAGCAGAGCTTCCCGGCTTAACAGTGGGTCGCCCACATTAATAGGTAGCGTGGTTTCAAAGGGAACCGCACGTGGACCGGGCGTATACTGTACTACGGCAGCCTCGCCGGCGTACGCCTTGTCGGGGGCGGTGCCGGCGGTGGTAATGGCCGCATCAGAGGGGCTCACCCAGCTCTTAACGACGGCCCCACGCTGTCGGCGCATGGTACGGATATGGGAGGCGTGGCGAGCTTCCGTGGAGTGTGTGCGCACGAAGGCCTCCAGCAGGTAGTTATCCGATACCAGAAACTCTACCTGTCCTTTGTAGGCCCGCACCCCGGCATCCTCAAGCAGCTGCGCTACTCTCAAGAAGGTATCTAGGTTGGTAAACACATCCGGGTATAAGGCCGGCTGGGCGCCGTTCTTGCTGCCGGTAAAGTCGAAATTAGGCTTGGCGGGAACTACGGCACCAGCCTCGGTGAGCAAGCGCTGCAGCAACGCTACGTGCTGATTTTCGTGGGTGGCAATGGTTTGGATGGCTGTCCGGTTCTCAGTTGAACCGAAGAAGGTAGCCGCATTGGGCAGGGCCAGCGCCTGGGTGTAAAACTCGCTTTCTAAGTATTCCAGGGTAAGCGCCAGCTTTATTACATCCAGAACGGTGGTGTTCAATAGCTTAGCTTCTGCGGGGGTAGGCAACGCCGTTACTACCGCTGGTAGCAGGGCGGCGCCTACCTTGCCTAGGCGGGTAAGCGCCACTCGCCGCACCGATATGTCGTCGGTCGGGGTGGTAGTAGCAGGAGAAAGGTCGGCAATTCGAGACAGGAAAGTCAGAAAATCCATAACGGCAGGCGCAGCTTAGATAGTAGGCAATGACGTGGCCACTAGCGTTACGGGCACGTATTTGGCAATGAGGGCGGTTACTTCCACGGGAGTTTTCACGATATCCAGCCCGGCTAGGACGCCAGTGGCCGTCACTACATCGGCATCGGCAAAGGAAGAGGCCTGAACTTGGTCGCGCACAAAAGCCGCGTGGCGAGCTTCCACCGAAGCCAGCTTTACCAGCAGCTTCAAGTAGGTAAGGTGGCTACCGTCGGGAGCAACCTGAAGCAGCTTGGCAACGCCATTGTACGCCGCTACGCCCACATCCTCCAAGGTACGGGCGGCAGCGTACACCTCGTTCCGGCTAGTAAGAGCAAGAGAAGTGAAGTTGAATACCAATGCGTTGGTGCCAGCATTGGCATCATATGCATTTGAGCCTAGCGCAAACTTCAACGTTTCCCGATGAATTACTTCATGGTCACGCAGATCTATGAAAGCGGCCCGGTCGGCGGCCGTAAAATCGAGGGGGAAACTACTCACCACCTTCTGGTAGAAAGCGGCTTCCAGCTGCTCTAACAGGTACACGTAGTTGAGCAAACCCAGATTGTCGTTGGAAAACGTGAGGGTGCCCGGGGTGGTAGGGGTTGGGGTTTCCGTATCGTCGCTGCCGCAGCCAGCTAGCACTAGGGCAGAAGAAGCGGCAGTAGCACCCGCTACGCGAAGAAAAGAACGGCGGCGCAACGTACGCCCCAAAAAGGAGAAAGCAGAGTCAGACATGCGGTAGTAACTCGGCGGGGAGCAGCCCAACGCAGGCCGCAACTTCCCGATTAACAAAGGTACTCCGATAAACTGGGATGCACCACTACGGAGAGCAACGGCCGCGCCGAAAGGTTGCGTGGGGGCAAACACACAAAAAAGGGTGGCCTTACGAGGCCACCCTTTTTTGTAGTCACTAATAACGCTTAGAACGTTACTGTCGACCGTGCAATGTTCGTCACGGTAGTGTTGTCGAGGCCTTCATCGAAAGCAGCGCTTACATCAGCAGGATCATAGGTAGCACCAATGCCCGTGGTAAGGGTGAGACCACCCTGCATGATGTTGTTTTCTGCGGGGAAGGTAGCAGCTGGGTTGCCAGCACCGTACACCGGAGCGGGGGCACCGTTTGCCTCCGCATTCACTATCCACGGCATGATGGTAGTTTGGTTACCAGCCGTAGCACCGCGGCGCATGTAGCGAATGTGAGCCGCGTGGCGAGCTTCTACCGAGTGGATTTGCAGAGCCGTTTGCAGCACATTGTTGGGGTTACCAGCCGTTTTGATGGTAGTAGCCTGGCCTTTGTAAGCACGTACCCCCAAGTCTTCAAAAGCTTGCGCGAACGTCAAGAAGCTCTGGTAGGTAGCGAAGGCAGTACCAAAGTTGAAGTTAGCTGGGGCAGGCGCAGCAGCGGAGCCCAAGGCCGAGGTTAGGAGCGTTACGTGTGCAAGCTCGTGTGCCCGGATGGTTTCAATGGCCGTGCGGGCCACACCTGTTAGCGGGGCAGTGAGGGTAGTGGCCTTCAGTGCTTGGTCGTAGAAGGCATACTCTAGGCGCTCTAGCAGCAGCGCGTAGTTCAGCACGTCATTAACCGAGGTCAAGTTGTTCTGACCCATGGCTTTATTAAATGCTGAGCCAATTGCAATAGGCGCGGCGGCTAAGGCCATCTTTTTGCTAATATCACCCAAAGCGCTCAGAGCGCTCCGACGGTGCGTGAGGCGGTCCATAACTTCTGGATCAACCTTCTCTAGCTCGGAAATTATCTTAAACAGGTTCATAGTACTGGAAAGTCAGAAATGAGAGAAGATTGATTACTTGCCTACGTTGTCGCCGTTGATTCTTTCTTTGATGAACGGCTGGGCAGCAGTCAGGACTTGCGTTACGGACAGTGCCTGGTCGAGGCCCTGGGCGTTAACCACGTCGTTGCCCGAGAAGCTGCCGGGCGTAATCAGGTCACGGATATAGGCTGCGTGACGGGCTTCTACCGAAACGATCTTACCAGCAATCAGCAGGTAGTCGTTGTTCTTAATCAGGGAGCCAGCACCATTGTAAGCCGCTACACCTAGGTCTTCGAACGTGCGAGCCGTAGTCAATACGGAATCCCGGCTCGAGAAATTTACTCTGCTGAAATCAGGATTCAGGCCCGGAATAATTTGGTTAGCCGCTGCTGCCGTAATGGCTGTCTTGAAGAAGTCACGGTGAATGGCTTCGTGCTTGGCAATGGCAGTAAGAGCCATCCGCTCATCGGCCGAAATGCCGGTGTAAGGCGTTGCAATTACCTGAGCATAGAAAGCAGCTTCTAACTGCTCCAGGGCGTAAGCGTAGTTCAACACGCCTACGTCGCCCGAGCCCAGGCTTACCGTACCGGTTGGAGTGGTTACATTCTCGTCATCGTCATCGCAGCCCGAGAGCAGCAGAGCGGTAGCACCGGCAGTAGCGCCGGCATACATGAAGAAGGAGCGACGCTTGATGGGCGTATACAGCGGCTTGGCGAATTCCGCTTCGTCGCTGCCTTTTTGCGTGATGTTGGACATAGCAAGGATGGGTTGGGTGAAAAAAGTGAAGGCAATACGAAGCCACCCGCAACGGAGCGGTTTTTTTGCAAGCCCCATAAACTGGGGCAACCAAAAGGTGGAGGGTGGTTTTGAGGGGAATTACGACCTAGGCTCAGCTATGGATTTAAAAAAGCCAAAATCTTATAAGCCGAGTTCTGTAACCATGGAAGGGGTATGAGCAAAGCTGAGCAGTGAAGGCCCTTTACCTGGCACTAACACCGGTTTTCTCTAGCTTTGGCAAGTTGACTTGTTGTGAATAGCTCATGCGCTTTTTCTTACTTCTTCTGGGCGTGCTATGGGTAGGGTGTGGTCTGGTCGCTGGGCAGAACCAGCCGCCGACTGCTGACATTGTTCTAGGCAAGTCGGTGTTTCCCATCAACGAGTACTACACCATTAGCTTTCGGCTACGGGGCGCTCCGCTGGAGCGCTATTCCGCCTTTCCAGAAATCGAGGGCTTCAAGAAAAGCGGCAAGTCTAGCACTACCACCACGCGCACAGTAAATGGCCAAAGCTCTACGGAGCTAACCATTACGCAGCGCTACGCCGCTTTTGCGCAGGGCACCTTCACGCTAAAGCCCTTTAGCATGACGGTCAACGGCCTTGCAGTTCGCTCGGAGGGAGCTACCCTGCGCGTTACTCCCCAGCAGGCCGCTACTACGCCGGCCGTGCCCGAACCGCCAGCGCCCGGGGCCAGCCCCTTACAAGGAATTGGGTTGCTGGATAAGCTGTTTGGTAAGCCCAAACCCCAGGAATACGTGGAGCCTCAGGATCAGGCCTTTCTGGCTGTAGTGCCGGATAAAAACAGCGTGTTTGTGGGCGAAGGTGTGCACGTGGGGCTGTACTTCTACCTGGCCCCGCAAGACCAGGCCGTGCTAAACTTCTACAACTTTGCCCAGCAGCTCCCCAGCATCATCCGCCAGCTTCGGCAGCGCACGGTGTGGGAAGAAAGCTTTAATGAGCAAGAAGTGCTGCCTGAAAACGTGACTGTAGGTGGCAAGCCCTTCCTGCGCTACCGGCTGTGGGAGGCCGAGTTGTACCCACTAAATACCCAGCCCCTCACATTTCCGGCCGTGGCCCTGCAAATGGTGAAGTATAAGGTGGCTAAGAAGCCAGCACCGGGCCTTGATAATCGCTTGGCAGGCTATAAAATCTATTACTCATCGGCCCGGACTATTCCAGTGAAGCCCCTGCCTGCTCACCCGCTCCGCGACCAGGTGCCAGTAGGCAGCTACGAGGTAAAGGAGGCCATTGACCGCACCACTTTTCAGACGGGAAAGGCCTTCACATACACCTTCACCGTGGAAGGAGAAGGAAACTTAGCGGCTATTAATTTGGGGGCGCCGCCCGCTTCCGAGGCCCTAGAGGTGTACGGTCCGGAGGTGCAGCAGGAGCTTACCCGCGAGGGCGGGAGGGTAGGGGGGCGCAAGAGTTTCCAGTTCCGGTTGGTGGCTCGTCGGCCCGGCCCCGTAGCCCTCGACACACTGTTTCAGGTGGTCGTGTTTAACCCCGCCACCACGCGCTATGATACACTGCGGGCCGAGCTACAGCCGGTAGTGCGGGGCCCCGTACGTACTGATTCCACCTTCCGCGCGCGGCTAGACGACCCGTTTTACCGTACGGCTCTGCCCGAGGCAGATGCTACCCCGCATCCGCGCGACACTTACCGAGACGTGCGCCGATACGCCAATATGGTGGTAGTGGCCCTGCTCATGATGGCCGGCATTGGGTGGTGGCGAGCTAGAAGGTAAACCGCGGAAATGGTAGCCGGTGAGCTAGTGAAATTGTGAAATGGTGAGTTTGCTGTGCTACTTGCGCCGGTGGTACAGCCTAAATAGCAAACTCACTACCTCATCATTTTACCAGCTTACCAGATGAACACCTTCGGCACCCTATTTCGCATCACTACCTTCGGAGAATCGCACGGGCCGGGAATAGGGGTAGTGCTGGACGGGTGCCCGGCGGGGCTGCCCATAACCGAAGCCGACATTCAGGCTGCCCTCGACCGGCGCCGGCCGGGGCAAAGTGACCTGACCACCCCGCGCAAAGAGGCCGACCGGGTCGAAATACAGTCGGGTATTTTTGAGGGTTACACGACGGGCACGCCCATCAGCCTGTTCATTCGCAACCAGGACCAGCACAGCCACGACTACTCCCACATCGAGCACGCCTACCGTCCTTCCCACGCCGACTACACCTACGACCAGAAGTACGGCCGGCGCGACTACCGCGGCGGCGGCCGCAGCTCGGCCCGCGAAACCGCCGCGCGCGTGGCGGCCGGGGCCGTAGCGCAAAAACTGGTGGAGCAGCACGGCATCCGGGTGAGCAGCTACGTCTCGCAGGTAGGGGCAGTGGCTGTGCCCGTAGGCTACGAGCAGCTAGACCTAAGCCTGATTGAAACCAACGCCGTGCGCTGCCCCCACCCCGAAACCGCCGAGCGCATGGCCGAGCTTATCCGCCAAACCCGCGACCGGCACGATACGGTAGGCGGCCTGGTGACGGGGGTAGTACGCGGGGTGCCGGCCGGGCTGGGCGAGCCAGTGTTCGACAAACTGCACAGCGAATTGGGCCGGGCCATGCTCAGCATCAACGCCGTGAAAGGCTTCGAGTACGGCTCAGGGTTTGCGGGCGTGCTGCTCTTCGGCTCCGAGCACAACGACGCGTTTTACACCGACGAAGCCGGGCAGGTGCGCACCCGCACCAATCATAGCGGCGGCATTCAGGGTGGCATTAGCAACGGGCAGGATATTTACTTCCGCGTGGCATTCAAGCCGGTAGCCACCATTCTGCAGCCCCAAGCCACCATCAACGACCAGGGTGAAGCCATTAGCCTCGCCGGCCGCGGCCGCCACGACCCTTGCGTGCTACCCCGCGCCGTACCCATCGTGGACGCCATGACCAGCCTAGTGCTAGCCGATATGCTGCTGCGGGCCCGGGCCAACCAGGTGTAGATTACGGTCGCTCCAAGGAGAGAAACTAATTTTCTCACTAAACGCGGTTGCCAAATACTAAAGGACCGTCATGCAGTGCCGGAGGCGAAGCATGACGGTCTTTTTATAAGCTCTGGTAACCTCTTTTAGAGCTAATTAGAATGTGTTTTTGGCGAGTAATCCGGTTCCAATCTGTGGTCAGAAGGGTAATTTCACCTGGTGTCCGTAGTTGGTGCCGGCTCAACCCACGGATACGGCTTTAGGCTGCGCTTCAGACCCAATAGATTCAGCTGTGGGCTGACTAGCGGGCGGGGCGGGTGCCCGTTCAGGCTCAACCACGAGTCGCAGTAGATGGCAACGGGACGGAGACCACGGTGCTGGTAGTTGCGGGCCAGCAGGTGGGCAAACTGCAGGATCAGGTCGGGGCTGTGGGTGAGCTTGTTTGCTTGGTTGCGGGTTAAATAGGTAGCGGGAAGTGCTACTTCCTCGCGGCCATCGGGCAGGCGCACCCGGAAAACCGCCGACCCCGACTTCGTGCGCAGCATTAGGTGCCAACTGAAGCGGTGGCCTTCCTCGGTCCAATGAACTTGACCAAGATAAAGCAGGTAGCGCAACGGCAGCGCCAGCTGCACAAGCAGGTAAAAGGTCAGCCCAGTCAGTAGCCAGTGTTGGGAATACTGCGAGTGCGGCGAAACCTGCGTCCCCGCATCAGTTTCCGCGTCAGCAAGCGGAATGCGCTGCCGAAACCAACGCCCCACGAACCCCGGGAGGTGGCGCGGGAAATCGGGGGCAAAAAACAGGCTGGTCAGCAGCAAGGAAAACCAGGGAAACGTACCCAGCCCAAACACTACCACGTTGGTCAGGTGAAAGAACACGGCCAGGCCAAACGCCCACGGCCGAGTCCGGCGGATAAGGAGTAGAGGCACTACCAACGCATCGAATAGTAGACCGCCGTAGCTCATCAACCAAGCCGTGGGAGCCGCTGCCAGCACCGGCCCCAGCAAGGGGTAGTGCGCTTTGGCCCCTAGCCAGATGCCCAAGGGTCGGGCCGCTAGCCAATCGGGGTTGAGCTTGGCCAGCGCCGCAAACAGGTACACCAAACCCACTTGAAACAGCACCACTAGGCGGGTCCAGGCGGGGGTAGTAGCCGCGGGTGCTACCCGCCCGGCCCGTACATCGGCGGAGGCCGCGCGGTGGGCAGGTAGGCAAGCCAGAACGGCCGCCAGCAGGGCGTAGAGGTAGAAGTGGTTGATGTATTCGGTTTCTTCCAGCAGCAGTAAAGCCACGTAGCCCAAGCTTAGCAGTGTAGCCATCAGGCGGTAGTGCCAGCCCGCCGCCACGGCCAGGCCGGCTAGTATTATCAGCCCGTACACGGCGTAAATCCCGGGCGCGGGTAGGGCCGGCAGCCATTCCCAACCGAGGTAGCGGAAGTGAAATTGCGGCTCGGTATAGTTGCGCACCCGGCCTATCACCAGCCCGCCGGCGTGCTCCAGAGCCATCAGAAAGCCCGCTCCCAGCCGGAAATACACCAGCCAGGCAATAGCAACGGGTCGGAAAAGGGCGAATTTTAGGCGTGCCAGCATACCCCCTGCCATACGCGCGTTCAGCGGCCGCGGATTGCCCGCTGCTAGGAGCCCCACAGCAGCCACCCGCTGATAATGCCCAGCACCGGCAGCAGGTAGGGCAGGGCATAGCGGCCAATGTAGCCGAAGAAGCTGGGCATGGGCACGCCTTCCTTCTCCGCAATGGCGCGCACCAGAAAGTTAGGCCCGTTGCCGATATAGGTGAGGGCGCCAAACAGCACGGCCCCACTGGAAATGGCCCGCAGTAACGGCTGAGTGGCCGCGTCGGCGGCAAAGTGCTGCACGGCGCTGGCCTGAGCGAAATCAAGCTGGTGCCCGGCCAAGCTTAACCCCAGAAAGGAAGCGTAGGTAGGCGCATTATCCAGAAAGGCCGACAGCACGCCCGTCAGCCAGTACAGCGCCGCCGGAGTGAGCCGACTTGCCACGGCCGGATTAGCCGCTACGTGGGCCGCGGTTTGCAGGGCCGGCATCATGGTCAGGAAGATACCGAAGAAGAGAAACCCTACCTCTCGCATAGGGCCCAGGGTGAAGTGATTCGCTGCCAACGCCTTCGGATGCGCTGTGCGGTAGCAGCCCCAAGCCGCCAAGAGCTGGATAGTTTCGCGCACAAACGAGATGTTCAGTCCGGCTATGGGCAAGGTCGGTAACCAAGAAATTTGGCTGGGGTTCAGAAAAACTGCTCCCAGCACGAGCAGCAACCACAAGAAATTGTAGCGGCCGTTGAAATCGTAGAGGGGTAGTCCTTTTTTGGAATGGGCCCGCCGTTGCTCACTGCGAGACAGCGGGGCAGGGAAGGCTGTGCGCCGATCCAGCAGCCAGAACAGCAGCAGCAGGAGCCCATTGGCTAGCAGCCAGGGAATAAGCAAATGCTGAGTAGTCCAGAAAAACGGCACCCCGCGCAAGTAGCCAATAAACAGGGGTGGGTCGCCGAGGGGCGTGAGCAGGCCGCCTGCATTGCTCACAACGAAGATGAAAAACACGATGTGGTAGGGTCGAATTCGCTGGTCGTTGAGCCGGATAAACGGCCGAATCAGCATCAGCGAAGCGCCCGTAGTGCCCACCACAGATGCCAACAGAGCCCCCACCGCCAGCAGCAGCACGTTGCGGCCCGGCGTACCCGGCACGTTGATGTTCAAGTACAAGGTGCCACCCACCACAAACAAGGCCGTGAGCAACACCACAAAAGAAATGTACTCGGCCAGCGTTTCCACGGCCGTGTGCCAATCGTGCCGGACCAAGCCGTAGTAGCCCAACATCAGCAAACCTAGCCCCACGGCTACGTGGGCATACCACCGCTCCCAAAAGTGAGGAAACAACAACGGCCCGGTCGCAATTAGAGCCAGTAACCCGAAGAAAGGCAGCAGTAGCGGCCAGGCCGGTGGCGCAGCAGCAGAGAGAAGAAACGGATAAGTCATAGACACCGGTAAAGCTACGGGCAACCGGCATCTATGGCTGGAGTAGCCGGGTTTGATTCCGCGAGTTTCGGGCAACCTGACGTAGGCAGCTTGCTAGCGCGGCTACCTACGTCAGGCTACCCAAGACCTACAATGTCAGGGCAACATCTGAAAAGTGCACTTCTGGTCGGCAACTCTTGTTCCTACATTCGGTTACCTTTGTAACCATTGCCGCCCGAGGCGGTTTATCTGGTCCGGCCGTTACTTGTTCGGTCGACTTTCTCCCGCGTGTCTCCAAGTCTTTCAAACATGGCTGAACAACTCACTGCCCCCGCTGCGCCGGTTTCTATCTACGCCGAAGCCAGCCCCAACCCCGAATCCATGAAGTTCGTGCTCAACACCCAGCTGCTAGCAGATGGGGTGAGTGTGGACTATCCGAACCTGGAAGCCGCCGCCAATTCGCCGCTGGCCCAGGAGCTATTCAACTTCGATTATGTGGGCCGCGTGTTCATTGCCCAGAACTTCGTGACCATTACCAAAACCACCGAGCACCAGTGGGCCCAGCTGATTCCGGAGCTGCGCACCTTCCTGAAGTCGTACGTGGAAGCCGGTGGCCCCATTTTCACCGTGGACCCCGCCGCCGAGCAGCGCGCCGCCCAGCAGGCTGCCGCCACCGGCGACGCCTCGGAAGCTGACCAGCAAACCAGCCAGAAAATTATCGACCTGCTCGATAACTACGTGCGCCCCGCTGTGGAGCAAGATGGTGGCAACATCACCTTCAAGAGCTACCACGAAGGCATCGTAACCGTGAACCTGCAAGGCTCATGCTCCGGCTGCCCTTCCGCTACCGTTACCCTGAAATCGGGCATTGAAAACCTGCTCAAGCGCATGGTACCTGAAGTGAAAGAGGTAGTAGCCGAAGGCGTTACCGCCAGCTTCTAAGCGATACTGAGCATTGGGCGCTACCAGTTTCAGCGTCACAGATTCCAAACCATAAAAAAGCCCGGTCTAGTAGCCGGGCTTTTTTGTGATTTGGTATTTATGGATGCACCCTATAAGGAGAAGAGTTGTCATGCAGAGGGAAGCCAAAGCATCTGGCGTGCTGAGGCTGCAATGCTACCCAATGATTCGAGCGAGATGCTTCGACTGCGCCTCTGCAGGACGTTCAGCGTTATGTTGCCTCTCTATTATTTTGCTCTTACTCTTTAGAAATACGGCTCAACCTGTCCTTCCGAGCGGAGCGAGGAATCTGGGTTACTCACGGGAGGCTAACCCAGATTCCTCGCTCCGCTCGGAAGGACAGTTTTTATTTCATTAATAACTGGTACCTAGCGCCTACCCCCCACAAGCAGCACTAGGGTTGGAAACGGTTCTTGGTTACTAGATTATATAAAAGAAAAAGCCCGACCGTAAGGCCGGGCTTTTTTGTAGTAGCCGTTGCGTTGGTTGTCACGCTGGCAACCGACGGCTACTACCTAACGACAAAGCTACACCTGAGCCGTGCTCAGCTTGGGTGCGTCGGCGTCGGTGGAGGTATTGAGGCGCTCCTTTTCCTTGCGGCCGTAGGTGTCCAGGATGAGCGGCGCGGCAATGAACAGCGAGGAGTAGGTACCGAAGATGATACCGATAATCATGGCGAAGGAGAACGAGCGGAGCGTTTCGCCGCCGAAGATGTAGAGTACCACCATCACCAAAAATACCGTCGTGAACGTAATCATGGTGCGGGAGAACGTGCTGTTCAGGGCCGGGTTTACTACCTGGGCGAAAGTGAGGTGCTTGTTTTCGCGCAGGTATTCCCTGATTCGGTCGTAGATAACGATGGTATCGTTCATCGAAAAACCGATGGTGGTCAGCACGGCCGCCACGAACACCTGGTCCATTTCGTAGTTCAGGCCCAGGGCCCGCGCAATCGGGAAGGAGGCAATTACAATCAGGGCGTCGTGGAACAGGGCCACTACCGCCGCCATCGAGTACTGCCACTTCTCAAAGCGCAGCAGCACGTACACGAAAATGGCCAGCAAGGTCAGGCCCAGACTCAATACCGAAGTCCGCTTGATGTCATCGGCAATGGTAGCTCCTACCTTCGAGGAGCTCTTGATAGTTGGGTTTTCGGCGCCGTACTTGGCTTTCAGGCCCGTCAGCAGCGCCGACTGCACCTTATTATCGGCTTCCACGCTTTCGTCGTTGGCTAGGTAGCCCGTTGTGATGCGCAGGCGGCTGTCGGCACCAAAGGTTTTGGCTTCCGTGCCAGCGCCCCCGAAATACTGGTTGGTCAGCAGGTCGCGCACGTCGGAAGCAACTACCGGCTTGTTGAAGTCCACGATAAACTCGCGGCCCCCGCGGAAGTCAACGCCCAGGTTGGGGCCGCCCTGCAGGTACATCAGCACGAAACCGATGAGGATAAACACCGTCGAGAAGGCGTAGGCAATCTTGCGCTTGCCCACAATGTCGAGGTTGATGTTCTTGAACAGGTTACGCGAAATCGAAGTGCTGAAGCTCAGGTTGGTGTTGCCGTTCTTCACCATGCGCTCAATGATAAGGCGCGATACGTACACGGCCGCCAGGAAGGAGGTAAACACGCCAATACCCAGGGTAATGGCGAAATTTTGCACCGGACCCGTGCCGAAGAAGCCCAGAATCAGGGCAATAATCAACTGAGTTACGTTGGAGTCGAAGATGGCGGTAGTAGCGCGCGAGTAGCCTTTGTTGATGGCATCGGTGGGTTGCAGGCCGTGGTCCAGTTCTTCCCGGATCCGCTCGAAAATCAGTACGTTGGCGTCAACCGAGGCCGCAATTACCAGCAGCAGGCCCGCAATACCCGGCAGGGTCAGGGCGAAGGACAGCTGGGCCAGCACGCCCATAATCAGGAACAGGTTGAACAGCAGCACGGCGTCGGCTACCAGACCGGCGCGGCCGTAGTACACGGCCATGAACAGCATGATGATAGCCAGACCACCAATCACCGAGAACAGACCCTGGTTGGTAGCTTCGCGACCCAAGGAAGGACCCACAATTGCTTCTTCCACGATGCGGGTAGGAGCGGGCAGCTTACCAGCCTTCAGAATGTTGGCTAGGTCCTGCGCTTCTTCGATGGTGAAGTTGCCGGAAATGCTGGAGTTGCCGCCCGCAATTTCAGCCTGCACTACGGGCGCTGAGTACACGTTGTCATCGAGCACAATGGCTACCTGACGGCCAATGTTGGCCGCGGTGAGGCGCTGCCACTTGCGGGCGCCGCCGGGGTTCATTTGCATCGATACCTCGGCGCGGCCGCTCATCTGGTCGAAGTCGCCGCGGGCGTCGCTGATTACCTCGCCGCCAATCGGGGCTTCAACCTCCCGGCTTTTGCGGATGGCGTAAAGCTGCAAATATTCCTGGCCTTCAATCACATCGGGCTTCACGCCCCACATGAAGGTGAGGTTGGAAGGCAACACGGCGCGAGTGTCGGGGCTGCGCAGCACGGCATTCACGCGGGCCGTGTCGCGGATGTTGGCGCCCAAGGTGCCGGGCATGGTGAACAGGCTAGCAAGCACACTTTTCGTAGGAGCCGCTGCCGAGTCGGCCTTCGCCGTGGACTTGGTGTTTTTCTTGGCAAGCTGGCTGGCCAGGGAGGTTGTGTCGCCAGCCGTGGTAGCGGCGGCCGTAGCAGTGCTGTCAGTGGTGGTAGCGGCTGCCGTAGCGGGGGTAGTGGTGGCCGTGGCCTGCTCTTTGGCGTTCAGCACCTGGTCGAGCTGGTTGAGGTAGGGCGCGAATTCATCTTGACGCCATACTTCCCAGAACTCCAGCTTAGCCTGGCCCTGTACCAGCTTGCGTACCCGGTCGGGGTTGTCGACGCCGGGCAGCTCAATCTGGATGCGGCCCGTGCCTTTTACCCGCTGGATGTTGGGCTGGCTGGTACCGAACTTGTCGATACGGGTGCGCAGAATGTTGAAGGAGCGGTCAATGGCTTCTTCCACTTCCTTGTTGATTTCACCGATTACCTTCTCGTTGGTCGAGTTGATGTCAATGCCGCGGCTCTTGTTGGTGGTGTTGGCAAACACGCGGGCCAGCTTGTCGTTGGGCGCTACGTCGCGGAAGGCCTGGGCAAACAGGGTCGTGAAGGGCGTCGACGGGTTGGTCTTGCGCAGTTCCTGAGCCTGGTCGATGGCCTTGTTAAACACGGGGTCTTTGGAGTTGCCGCTCATGGCGCGCACGATTTCCACCGGCGAAACCTCCAGCGTTACGTGCATACCGCCGTTCAAGTCCAGGCCCAAGCCCAGCTCCGACTGGCGCACATCCTTGTAGGTAAGTGGCCCGAACACGGGCGCCCGCCACACGGAGTCGAGGTAGTGCTGACGTGCTTTTTCGTTGATCTGGCCGCTTCGCGAGGCGTAGCGCGCCGCATCCTTCTGCACCCCGCGCGACACGAGGGTCAGCGAGAGGAAGTAGATGCACAACGCCGACACTAGAAGCGTCAGCGTAATGATGAGTCCTTTATTACGCATGAAATAAGTAGTTAATGTCTTGTGGGGGAGGCGCTGATGCGCAAAAGCCGGACCCGGAAGAGTAGTGAGCAGAAGGCCACACGGCGGCCTACAAAGGGCGGGGGCTGCATCAGCAAGAGCACAACCCATCAGTCAACTACAACAGCACAAACGGCCCCGGCCGCTAGGGAGCCTGGGGCGAGAGAGCCGCAACCAACAGCCGCACCCGAAACCAGTCCGGCACGGCGCTAGGAGAGGGGCGCGGCCCCGCGAGGCAAGTCGGCAGCCACTGCGCAAAGGGCAGTTCCAGGGGCGCCGGAAGCCACGCATCGGCCGCTGGAGCCACAAAGAATCCAAGCGGCGAAGTAGCTTCGAGCGTGACGCGTTGCTTTACCACCGCCGCCCGCGGGCCTGCCGCTACCCGAGTAGTACCACCCGTAGGTAGCACCCGCAGCGTAGCTACGGCCTGGTGGTTCAGCCCCAACACCATCAGCAGGGTAGCTGTGATGAGGGCGAAACGCAGACGAGGTAAAAGGGCGGAGAAGGAAAGCAACGAGTTCGGGGTAAGAGCTACAAATATAGCTTTTTGCCTCCGGAGCCGCAAAAGCAATATGCCGGAGAAGAACTCTGCACTGAAACCCGTGAAAAGCACGTGTCCTTCCGAATGGGCGAGGAATCTGAGTTAGCCGCTGATGAGTAACTCAGATTCTTCGCTCCCGCTCGGAAGGACACAGCAGGTAGGTTTAACCACCAACTCTTATTACATCAAGTCCTCCAGGGGGTAGCGGGCCTGGCTCCAGAACTCGTCGAGAGCTATGAGGCGGGGCTTGAAAAAGGAAATCAAGGCGGGCCAGTCCTCCCGGTTCAGGGGGCTCACGCCGCACAGCTCCTGCTGCACGCGGCTCAGAAGCTGCCCGTTTTCTTCGGCCTCGGGCTGCCACTCCCACTCCTGGCCCGGAACGGCAGGTAGCATGTTGTGCAGGGCCTGCAGCTGCTCGAATTGTAGGGCCCGGATGTCAGCGTCGGGGTGCAATAGCTCCAGACCCACGGAGGCACGGCGGTTCTCGGTGCGCATGCGCAATTGCACGTGCTTGAGGCCGGTGCGGTAGTTAATCCAGTTGACCGGCTCGCCTTCGGCCGAGGGCACCGGGGCCATGTACTGACCAAATGTGGTCCAGAAGGCGTGGCGCAGTTGGGCGGCTTCGGCTTTGCTGTACATGGGCGGAGGTAGGAATGGTTACTGCACCGAGCGGCCGATTTCCACCCGGCTGCGCAGGAACGACACCAACACATCCAGGCCTTTGTCGAAGTGGCGGTTGTTGGGGATGATGATGTCGGCGTCGTGTTTGAAAGGTTTGATGTACTTCTCGTAAGTAGGCGCCACGTGGTTGGTGTAGCGGTAGAGCACATCCTCCAAATCATAGCCCCGCTCGTCCCGGTCGCGCACGATGCGGCGCTGTAGCTTCACATGTTCCCGAGCATCGATGTACACCTTCAGGTCGAGCAGCTTGGCAACTTCCTCGAAGTAGAACACGAAAATGCCTTCTACCACCACAATGGGCGCGGGCCGGAACACCAGCTCGGCGGGCACCACGTTGGGGTTGTTGAAGGTGTACTCCTGGCGGCGCACTTCCAGGCCCTGGCTGATGCGCAGCACATCGGCCGCGTACGCCTGGGAGTCGATGCTGCTGGGAAGGTCGAAGTTCGTGACGCCCTGGGAGTCAACTTGCTGGCTTTCCCGTGGGTGGTAATAATTGTCCTGCGAAATCAGGCAGATTTCTTCTTCGGGAAACGAGGCCAGCAGCCGGCGTAGAAATGTGGTTTTGCCAGAGGCGCTGCCGCCCGTAATTCCGACGATGAAAGGGTGTTGCATGGAGGTGGGAATAGGCCCGTACCGGCGGGGCCAACCCTGCAAAAGTACGAAATCTAGCGGAGGGGTAGAGGTGAAATAGTGAAATGGTGCGTTAGTGAGGTAGTGAATGAGTGAGTTTGCCGGGTGCAAGCGCTTGCCTAGGCTGTCCTGGCGAGCGAAGCGCGGCCATTCTTCCTTACTAGTGTGCTACCCTTACCTCCAGCACGGAGGCAAGGGCTTGTCATAATAGCGGGCTTCGGGCAAATGAGAAGCAGGATGGCTTCGTCCTGCCTCCTCGCCATGACACACTTCACTCATGCACTACCTCACTAACTCACTAGTTCACCATCTCACCATGTAAAAACTGCACCAGCCCGGCTACGGCGCGGGCGCGGTGGCTAATGGCGTTTTTTTTCGGCTAGGCTCATTTGGGCGAAAGTGCGGCCGTCGCCTTCCGTTGGCTGGAAGATGGGGTCGTAGCCAAAGCCATCTTGGCCGCGCACCTGCTCGGTAATTACGCCATCAACGGCGCCGGCAAACTCGTACATTTCGCCGCCGGGTAGCACCAACGCCACTACCGTCCGAAACTGCGCGGCACGATTCGAGTGGCCTTGTAGCTCCTGCAGCAGCTTAGCCACGTTGTCGGCGGCCAGGCGCTGGGGGCCAGCGTACCGGGCGGAATACACGCCGGGCTCCCCGTGCAGAGCTGCTACTTCCAGGCCCGTATCATCGGCAAAGCAGGCTACCCCGAAATGGTCCCACACGTACTGGGCCTTCTGGCGGGCGTTGCCTTCGAGCGTGTCCTGGGTTTCGGGTAGCTCGTCCTGGCAGCCAATGTCAGCCAAGCTCAGCAGCTCAACAGAAGGCGGCAATAGGGGGCGGATCTCGTCCAGCTTGTGGGCGTTATTAGAGGCGAAACAGAGGCGCATGTGGGCTGGTAATCGGGTAAACGGTGAAACAAATAGCAGCGGCGAGGTAGAATGCGCCGGGTCAGCGCGCCGCAACACAAACGCAAGGTTGTCGGCGAAACGACGAAAACGCAAGCTGGCGTGACTTAGCGAAACATGGTTTTGACCGTTTGCCAGGAGTGCGCCAGTAGGCGGTCAGCTTGGGCCGGACCGGCCGCGACTTTCGGGGGGCGGCCGGGGGAAGCAGCCGGCTCGGCCGGCGCCAGGGAGGTAGCATACACCAGCACGACGCCAGCTAGGAGCAGGAATAAGACGGTAATAATGCGGAGCATAGCGGTAAGAGTAGTGGCTAGAATGGAAATGACGCGGTAAGTATAACCAACCCTGGTCGGAAACATAAGGCGCTGGTCGTCAAGCCAGCGGGACCCGGGCGAAAAGATGAAAAGGACTTTTGAAATCCGGGCGTAACGTGTACTTTTGCAGTCCCTTCCGCAAAATCGGCAGGCAACAAGGTACAAACGGCATCAGACCATGAAAAAAGACATCCACCCCGAGTATCGCGAAGTCGTGTTTCAGGACACTTCCAGCGGCTTCAAATTTGTAACCCGCTCGACGATGGGCTCGAACGAGACCATCACGATGGAAGACGGCAAAACTTACCCCGTTATCAAGGTGGAAGTTAGCTCGGAGTCGCACCCCTTCTACACCGGCAAAAACGTACTGCTCGACACTGCTGGCCGCGTAGAGAAGTTCATGAACCGCTACAAGAAGAAGTAATTCTGCTAGGCAAGCGGCAGTTAGCTGCTCGCCAGTCGTTTTTCTGAGAAACTCCCTTCGTAACCCGAAGGGAGTTTTTTATTTGCCAATTTTGCCCTTGCACGTAGCTCTGGCGGCTGCACTGTTCCTCAGCTCACCGCCCGGCGCCTTCCGCTAACCGCTTTTCTGCCATGCACATCCTGCTCTTCGACGACCCGGCCATTCGCCCCCATCTGCTGCCCTTCACCTTCACGCGACCAGTAGCGGCGCTGCGCTGCGGTATCCTGACTCTGGCCGAGAAATGGCAGCATCGCCTGCGAGCCGAGCGGGTAGGTTACCTCACCGAAAGCTATCTGCAGGCCAAGTTTCCGGCCGGCGATACGCAGGGTCCGGCTCTGGTCATCAACGGTGCTGTGTGCCCCGATGAGCTGCTGACTCAGCAGGTGCAGGCGCTGGCCCCCGGCGAGGCCTTGTTTGATGAGGAAATGCTGGTAGCAGCTCACCTAGCCGATGCCAGCCAAGTAGCGGAGCTGATTCAGGACGGCTTCCAGAAAACCCGCGAAGTAGCCGAGCCGGTCACGGCTATTAAAGAAGTGTGGCACCTGTTTCTGCGCAATGGAGCCGAAATCCGCCGCGACTTTGACCTGCTGACCAAGGGTAGGGAATCGGCGCCGGTGGGCGATGCGCACACCATTGTGTACGCGCCGGAAAACGTCTTTATCGAGCCGGGCGTGAAGATTCGGGCTGCCATTCTGAACGCCGAAAATGGGCCAATCTACCTGGGCAAGAACTCTCAGGTGCACGAGGGCGCCATTATCAGCGGGCCCTTGGCCTTGTGCGAGGGCAGCCACATCAACGCCGGCGCCAAAATGCGCGGCGACAACACCGTGGGGCCTTATTCTAAAGTTGGTGGCGAGGTAGGCAACAGCATCCTGCTGGGCTACAGCAACAAGGGCCACGACGGCTACCTCGGTAACTCCGTGATTGGCGAGTGGTGCAACCTGGGCGCCGATACCAACACCTCCAACTTAAAGAACAACTACGCCCCAGTTAAAATATGGAGCCACTCGGCGGGTCGTTTCGTGAACACCGGCCAGCAGTTCTGCGGTCTAATGATGGGCGACCATAGCAAGTGTGGCATTAACACCATGTTCAATACTGGCACGGTGGTCGGGGTAGGCGCCAATATCTTCGGAGCCGGTTTTCCGCGCACCTTTATCCCGAGCTTCAGCTGGGGTGGTGCCGCTGGGTTCGAAACCTTCAAGCTCCCGAAAGTAAACGAGGTAGCGGAGCGCGTTATGGCTCGCCGTCAGTTGGCCTACGATGAAACCGAGCAAGCCATCATGCGCCACGTGTACGACGCTACGGCCAAGGACCGGGTGTGGGAGAAAGCTAATTAAGAATGAGGAGTTAAGAAGGAAGAGCTACACCAGTGCCCGCGCGAAGTAGGTTTGTGGGTGCGAGCCGCTTCATTATCTGCTTCTCAGTTGTTCTTTCCTCATTCTTCATTGCTCATTCCCAATTAAGTCCAGATGCGTTTTTCTGAAATTCCGGGCCAGCAGCAGGTTAAGCAGCTTCTCATTGGGGGCGTGCGGCGCAATCATGTCGCCCACGCTCAGCTGTTTCGCGGGGCGGAGGGCTCGGCGGCGCTGGCTTTGGCCCTAGCGTATGCTACCTTCCTGAACTGCGAAAACCGCACGCCTGAGGCCGAGGACTCGTGCGGGCACTGCCCGAGCTGCCAGAAAACCGACAAGCTCATTCACCCCGATCTGAACTTCATCCTGCCCGTCACGACGACCAAAACCGTGACCAAGGACGCCATCAGCAGCAAGTTCGCGGCGGAATGGCGCGCCTTCGTGCTGGAGAATCCCTACCAGGGCCTCAACGACTGGATGCAGCACATCGGGGCCGAAAACAAGCAGGGCAGCATTTCCAAGGAGGAAAGCCTGCAGTTGCTGAAGCTGGTTTCTTTGAAGGCATTCGAGGCACAGTTCAAGTTGGTCATCATCTGGCTGCCAGAATTAATGCACCCCTCGGCGGCCAACGCCGTGCTGAAGCTGCTGGAAGAACCGCCACCCGCCACCGTATTTCTGCTAGTCAGCTACGCGCCCGAGCAACTGCTGCCCACCATCATCAGCCGGGTGCAGCCGGTAGTGGTGCGGGCCCTTGCTGAGGAAGAGCTGACGGCCTGGCTGCGCGACGAGCAGCAGGTGCCCGAGGTGAAGGCTCGCCAGTTGGCTCAGCTGACTGAAGGCAATATTGGGGCGGCGCTAACAGCCCAGGCAGCCGGCCCCGCCGACACCGATTATTTCGACTTGTTTGCGAAGTGGATGCGCACTTGCTACGGCAACAAGGTGCTGGAAATGCTGGAAAAGGCCGATGAATTCCAGAAGCTGGGGCGCGAAAACCAGAAGGAGTTCCTGCAGTATGCCCTCACACTGCTGCGCAAAGTGCTGCTGTTCGGCCTCGATCCGCAGTTGGTGCCGCACCTGCCCGCCCAGGAGCAACAGTTCGTGCAAGGCTTCAGCCGCTTTGTAACGCCGCGCAACGCCGAGCCCATAACCCAGGAAATCAACGAGGCCCACTACCATGTGGAGCGCAACGCCAACCCCCGGATGGTATTCGTGGACGCTTCTCTGCGCGTAGCCGAACTATTGCGGGCTGCCTAGCTAAGGTCGAATCCTCGCCTCGAAAAGGGGCTTTACAAGCTAAAAGAGAGGAAAATACAGCTTGCTAAAAAGCTATAGTAGCTGTTAAATAAGCTATAGCCAGCGTCGGCGTTGCTGGCTGGCGTATCTTTGCCGGTGGCTTCCGAGCCACCGCAACGTCCTGTTCTGCTACCGTATGGGTAGTGGCCGCTGGCAAAGAAAGGATTTGCGCTCTACATCCGTACTATCTGTATTCTGATTTTGAAAACGTCCATTCGCATTGGCACCCGCGGCAGCAAGTTGGCCCTATGGCAAGCTAACCACGTAGCCGACCAACTCGCCGCCGCCGGCCTCACCCCGGAAATCGTCATCATCACGACCAAAGGCGACGTGGTGCTGGACCGCTCCTTGGATAAAATTGGGGCCAAAGGCGTGTTTACCGAGGAGCTGGAGGAAGGCCTGCGCACGGGCCACGTTGATATTGCCGTGCACAGCGCCAAAGACGTGCAAAGCAGCATTCCGGCCGATCTGGAGCTGCTGGCCTTCATGGAGCGGGAACGGGTAAACGACGTAATCGTGAGCTTCGACCCGAACCTGGACCTGCAGCGCCCCGATCTGGTGCTGGGCACCAGCAGCACCCGCCGCAAAGCTATGCTGCGCCGCTTTCTGCCCCATGCTACTACCGCCGAGGCTCGCGGCAACCTCCAAACCCGGCTGCGGAAGCTGGAAGAAGGCCAGTACCACGGCCTCGTGCTAGCCTACGCCGGCGTCCACCGCATGGAGTACGACAAGCTGATACGCCACGTGCTGCCCGAAACTCAGTACGTGCCGGCCACCGGCCAGGGGAGCGTGGCCATTGAGTGCGCCCGCAGCCTAGACCCGGAGCTGAAAGCCCACCTGCGCCGCAGCCTCGACCACCCCGCTACCCACGCCTGCCTGGCTACGGAGCGGGCTTTCCTGCGCACCATGGAAGGCGGCTGCAGCATTCCGTCCTTTGCCTTGGCTACCCTTTCCGCCGATGGCCAGCACGTGCAGTTGCACGGCGGCCTCATCAGCTTAGATGGGCAGGAGTTTATCGAGGAAGCCCAGACCGCACCGGTTGCGCAGGGAGAAGCGCTGGGAGTTCGTGTGGCTGAAAACGTATTAGCTCGGGGCGGCCAGCAGATTCTGGATAGCATCCGCCGGGAGCGGAGTGAGGCGTAAGCAACTTGCTTCGCCAGTACTTATTCAAGCAAAAGGCCGCCTTACCAAAGAGCGGCCTTTTGCTTGGGTTAGGATTGCAGTTCTACCGGGCGGAGTGGTTGCCGGCCTCGGCCGAATAGTGCGTAGAGAATGAGCGCCAGGATGGCACCGCTGGTATCAGCAAGCATGTCCTTTTGAGCATCCCAGATGTCGCCCTGGCTGCCCAGGAAGGCGGCTCCGGCGTCGCCCCCAGCTACCTCGGCGTACACCCATTCAATCAGTTCGTAGCTCATGGCTACTGTCCCAATAACGCAGAGCGGAAATAGGTAGCTGATAACGCGGCTGCGGATAAGGTCGCGCTGGTCAGTGTACTCCAGCAAGGCATACGCGTAGAAGCCAACCGAAAAGTGCGCCACCCGGTCGTACATGTTGCGCTTAAAGCCAAACAGGTTGTTAAACCAGTCAAAAGGCACTTTCTCGAAGGTATAATGGCCTCCCACGGTATGCATGAAAATCAGCACGCTCATCAGCCCGTACGCAAGATTTGAGAACCGCACTCCGCGCACGTAGAGCACTACTAAGGCTACTACAATCAGGATAATGGGCAGGTTCTCGGCCCACCACGTGCCCCGGTCGGCAGGATGAAGGCCCAGGACCACAAACTCCACCAGGTAGATGACCAGCAGAAGTTTCGGAAACCAGGAAGAGGGGAGAGGGGTAGCCGTTGCGTGCATAAGGTTGGCGTGCGAAAGATGAGGTAGGCAGCCCTTACGGCTTCCCCGTGATTTAGCTGTGTTTCCACGGAAAATGTACCTTCCTCGCCGGCCTGCTACCAGCACAAGGTGTCTTGCGGTTGATTGTAGCCGCCAGTTAGCGGGCGGGTCAGCTTTTCGGCTCGAAAGCGTGTTGCGGCACAACTTTCGCGGGAAGGCAACAAGGGGGCTGTTCGGGCTAGCCACGGACGAGAAGCCGCTGGCAGAATTTGTCGCTGAGCTGGCGTAAACCCCGTAGTTTTGCTTGTATTCTCCGCATCTGTCTTTCGCTATGAAATCTTTCTTCCGTTACACGCTTCTGGTGGGCCTGATAGTTGGGCTGGGTGCTCCCGTGGTTAAGGCCGCTAAAGGTCCGCGCAAAAGCAAAAAGGATGAGCTGGTCACCATCAGCACGCCCCAGGGCGACATTCGCCTGATTTTATTCAACGAGACGCCCCTGCACAAAACCAACTTCCTGAAGCTGGCCCAGAGCGGGTTTTACAATGGCACCACGTTTCACCGCGTGATTCCCAACTTCATGGTGCAGGGCGGTGACCCCAGCTCCAAAGACTCTGACCCGACCAACGACGGTAGCGGCGCGCCCGATGAAAAAATGATTCCGGCCGAAATCCGGCCGGAGCTTACCCACAAGCGCGGGGCCGTGGCCGCCGCCCGCACCCCCGACTTTATAAACCCCCAGCGCCAGAGCAGTGCCTCGCAGTTTTACATCGTCCAGAATCCGCAAGGCACGCCCCATCTGAACGGGCAGTACACCGTATTCGGCCAGGTCATTAGTGGGCAAGACATCGTCGATAAGATAGCCCAGCAGCCCACCGCCGACCGTAACCGTCCCGTTACGGATATCAAGATGACGGTGAAGGTAGAGAAGCTCAGGAAAAAGAAAATTACCGAGCTCTACGGCTACCAGTACTAAGTTCCTGCCGGGAAGTTCCGCGTGCTTTTCTCCGCTGCTCACCTCACCTGGAGCCCCGAAACCGAATAATCCACCCATGAAAATTCTGATTACGGGCTCTAATGGGCTGCTGGGGCAAAAGCTGGTTGAACTATTGAAGCAGCAGTCCGGCGTGGAGGTAGTTGCTACCTCACGTGGGGCCAACAAATTGGCCGCCGTGCACCCACAGGTTCGGTTTGTACCCCTGGATGTAACGGTGCGCGAGCAGGTACTGGCAGTAATCGGGCGGGAAAAGCCTACCCACCTCGTGCACACGGCCGCCATGACCAATGTGGATGAGTGTGAGCTGCACCAGCAGGCGTGCTGGGAGCAAAACGTGACGGCCGTAGCGCATCTGATTGAAGCCTGCGAGCTGCACCAGGTTCACCTTGTGCACGTCAGCACCGATTTCGTTTTCAGCGGGGATGAGGGACCCCTGGCGGAGGAAGCGGCGCCAGCACCCATCAATTTTTACGGAGAAAGTAAGCTGGCCGCCGAGCGGCTCGTGCAGGCCTGTCGAACGCCCTGGGCCATTCTGCGCACGGCCCTCGTGTATGGGGTAGCCCACGAGTACGGCCGTACCAACATTGTGCTTTGGGTGCGCGACTCGCTACGCGCGGGCAAGGAAATTAAGGTGGTAAACGACCAGTTCCGGACGCCCACCCTGGCCGAAGACCTGGCTCAGGGCTGCTGGCTGGCTGCTAAGTTGCGCGCTACGGGCATTTACCACATCAGCAGCTGCGAGCTGTTTACGCCCTATCAGCTAGCCCAGCAGGTCGCCGCCTTCTACCAGCTCGATGCCGGCTTACTGGTTAAGGTCGACGCCAGCACATTCTCGCAACCTGCCACCCGGCCGTTGCGCACAGGTTTTATCATTGCCAAAGCCGAAGAGCAATTAGGCTTCCGGCCTCATACCTTCCAAGAAGGTATTGCCCTGCTCGCGCGCCAGACAGAACCTGCTGCCTGAGCACCATGAACGAGTAGACCTGAAAACCGGTCCGTCCCGAGGCTCCGATGCAATTGTTGCGTAAAGGGTTAAACGCAAAAAACCCGCAGACAACGCCTGCGGGATTTTCACACACCTATTGCAACAACCTGAAGTAGCGCCGCGCATCACGAGCAGATGTAAGCGCGGCCTACTATAATTATGTAATTACCCAAAGTGAAAAAAGGGTTGTAACCGCGTTTTTTCGCCGAAACCGCACGGCTACC
This sequence comes from Hymenobacter sublimis, assembly GCF_023101345.1. Lineage (NCBI taxonomy): Bacteria > Pseudomonadati > Bacteroidota > Cytophagia > Cytophagales > Hymenobacteraceae > Hymenobacter > Hymenobacter sublimis. The sequence continues at coordinate 3,410,867 of NZ_CP095848.1, read as the reverse complement.
ACTGAAGTAGCCCGTACAATTTTGGGTATGCTTTCCTAAGTAGTTTAGTTGATGAAGAAGAGTAGTACCTATCGTGCTACCTGTTCCACATGACAATATTAATAGCCAATACTAAGGGCTGTAAAGGACACTTTCGCGTGAACCGTGACTTGTATTCAGGGAATATAAAATAGGTCCTATCAGGTGCTGAACTAGTCAAGATGATTAACTAGATTCTGAAAATTAACTAGTTGCATTTATTTACTGTAATCAGTAACGACCAGATGCCTGGATTTAGAGGCCTATTTTGTGACATCAGATCGAGTTTCGCCCAACCTAGCCAAGCTGTGCAGGCTTACAATGGTAGCAGCTAATGCCAAGCCAGGCCACAGGGCCAGCCACCACGCGGTAGGCGCCTGACGCACAGTGGATAACAGCTTGCCCCAGCTCGGAATATCAGGGGAAAAGCCAACGCCTAAAAAGGACAAAGTGGTTTCCAAACCGATGAGGGCGGCAACGGTCAGTGGCAGTTGGACGACTAGCAACGGCCATGTATTAGGCCAGATGTGACGCCGGAGCAATTGAGCATTGGTAAGGCCCAGCATACGAGCAGCTTCTACGTAGGGCCGGGCCGCCACCTGTAGCGTTGCCGCCCGCATGATACGAGCGGGAGTAGTCCAGCAAGTGAGGGTGAGCAAGGCAATTATTCCGGCGGCGGAAGGGCGCTGCACGGCTGCTACCCCAATAACCAGAATCAGAATAGGAATGGAGTCCAGCAAGTTGATGCCTCCCATCAGTAGGGCATCAAGTGGGAAGGTGATGGGACGCCGCGCCCAAGTCGTGTGCCGCAGAAGCAGATACACCAGTCCACTCGCCGCCAGCCAGAGCGTAACTCCGGGAACGGGAGAGGTTAGTAGTTCAGGTAAGAAAAATAGCCCAAACCCTACCCCAAAAACTGTTGCCATTGCCAACGCAACCGAGGTTACAGCCCGATTACTCCAGTAACCAGCTGCGCTACCCAGTACTGCCCCCAGCAACAGGGTTAGAACTGTCGCCGGCACGCTGCTAAAGACCACGGTCCGGCTACCCTGCAGCAAAGACACGCCCACATCAAGGCCCTGCGGATCGGTTCCTAGCCAATGACCCGCTTGGAAAGGCGCTTGGGTAGTGTGCAGTAAATCGGGGGCGGGAACGGAGGCAGGAGCCAACAACGCGGCAATGGTAACTCCTACCAGCCAGCTGCCAGCCGCAATTTTTCGCCCAGACAGCGCCCCCCGTCTCCTGCTCATGCGTGCATCCGGATTCGAGGGTCCAGTGCCAGATACAGGGCGTCGGCTAATACTTGGGCCGCTACGCGCACTAGCGCAACTAGGCCCACGGCCGCCAGCAGCACCGGGTAATCTTGCGCGGCCGCAGAATCAGCCAGCAAGCGGCCCATTCCTGGCAAGGCAAACAGCACTTCTACGATGGTAGCCCCGGCCACCAAGTTGGGAAACAACGCCGAGAGCAAGGCGATGGTAGGCAGCAGGGCGTTGCGCAAGGCGTGGTGGCGGACAACGCGGGAGGAGCCTGCACCTTTGGCACGAGCCGTAGCAATGTAAGGCTGTTGCAGCTCGCGCTGCAAAGTCCCGTTAAGCTGCACTACTAGCCCAGGCACCGTCACCAAAACCAAGCTAAGCGCGGGCAGGGTCAAGAAGTAAAGCAGGCGGCCTGGTTGCTGCCACCACGCCACAGCCTCATCTTCAAGCCCCAGGCCAAAAGCCGGAAACCACGCCAAAACATCTGGGTTGGCAAGCAGTAGCAACAAGCCGGTAGCCAGTAGAAATAGGGGCAGAGCCTGTAAGAAATGCAGCCCGCTCAGCCAGATGCTACGCCACCGGGGGCGGTAGCTCAGCCACAGCACCAGCCCCAGCGTAAGGCCCGTGCTTACCAAGGCTGCAAGTAGTGTTAAGGGCAAGGTGTAAGACAAGGACCGACCTAATATTTCCGTTACCGGCGCGCCGTCGCGGTAGGAGGTGCCCAAGTCGCCGGCCAGCAGCTGCCGAAACCACTGATGATACTGATTGCGGGTGCCGTGCCAGCGCCAAGCTAAGCGCCCTGAGGCAGCGGCTGAGTCGAGGGTAACGTAGAACAGGGGCATATCCAACCCGTACCGCCGCAGCAACTGTTGGGTGGTACGGACCTGGTCGGCTGCGGAGAGTAGGCGGCCGTTTCCTTCCGTAGAATTTTGCAGGAAGGTATCCTGGTCAGTGTTGGCGCGACTGAGCAGAAACAAGCTGGATATAAGTAGCCAAGCCGCGAGCAGCGTCCGGATGGTATAGCGCAGCAACGGCCACCCTGCCATAAACCTTTATTGAGCCGGCAGGGGTAGGGGCCGAATGCGGGCGGCTTCATAGCCCGGCTTTAACCCCGTGACGGGAATGGGCCCCAAGCGCCGCGAAGCAGCAATCCGGTGTTTCAGAAAGTAAAGCACCGTAAAAGGGCGTTCCTGCGCCAATAAGCGCTGAAATCGGCGTAGCAATACCGTCTTGCGCGCGGGCTGCTGGGTTGCTACCAACTGCTCAATTAGGGCATCGGCAGCGGGGTTAGAAAAGCCTGTGAAGTTGCTCACGCCTACGCTTGAGGAATGCAGTAACGAAGTAAAATCGTAGGAAAAAGGCTGCCCCGACAAGTTACTAATGGTAATATCCGTGTCGCCGGCGCGCACCTGGCGGCTCAGCAAAGAGGGCTCCGTAGGACGAAGCTCAATGGAAATACCCAGGGCGGCCGCAGCGGCTCTGAACTGCAGGGCCGCGGTTTCGAAACTGGGCTCACCGGCCCGGTAGCTCACCCTGAGCTTAAGCAATACTGGCTGCGCAGTAGTGCCGCGCTGCCAACTGCCCGTGGCTGAGCGTTGCCAGCCGGCTTGCTGCAGCAGCCGAACGGCCTGGGCCGGGTTGAAGTCGGGCAGGGGTAGGCTGTCGTTGTAGTAAGGTTTCAGGCGCGGGCTAATCAGGCCTACGCTGGGGTAGGCAGCTCCCTGCTGAGAGGCCTGAATGAGAGCGGGAACATTGAAAAGATGCGTCAGGGCCTGCCGGGTAAGCCGGTCCTGAAGTGCTGGCTGGCGCACGTTGAAGCTCGCCGTCAGAAACTGATAGGAATCGGTGGTGTAAAACTGCAGCCGCTCCGTATCGGTGGCCGACTGTTGCAGGCGGGCAAATTCGCCGGCCGGCATCATGGCGTATAGCTCCAATTCTCCGCGCCGCAAGGCCAGGGTAGCGGTGCCAGCGTCCGGAATTACCTGAAACGTCAGGCGCTCAGGGTAAGCCTGCAGCACAGCGGGGGGCGTGGAAATCTTGTCGGCCCACCAATTGGCTTTGCGTTGTAACGTAAGGGAGCGGCCACTCTGCCACTTTACCAGCCGGTAGGGCCCACAGCCGGGCGCACGTTCCGGATGGCGAGCTAGGTCCAGAGATTGGTACCGCCGCGCAAACTCGGCGGCCAGGGCCGGTTGCTGCTGCCGGCGTAGTTCCGGCACGGAAACGGCCCGCAGCTTGCCCTGCGGATCAAGGGCGTATTCAGGAAGGATGGAGTAGTCGCCGGAAGTGCCCACGTCTTGGCTGGCAACTACCAGCGTAAAGCGGCGGGAATCTTTGGGGTCCAGGAGAATGTCGCGAATGACCCCGTAATGAGCCTGGGCTATTTCAATGGGTAGCCCTGGGCAGTTCATAACCTTTAGGGTGAAGGCCACATCACGCGCTAGCACGGGCGAGCCATTATCCCAGGTTGCCTCGGGGCGCAGCTGGTAGGTAACCAGTTGCAGGGAGTCGTTCAGGGCTTGGGTGGTAGGCAATGCGGCTGCCAGCCAGGGAGCGAAACCGTGAGCTGCTTCGCTGGTCCGTAAGAGGCTGCAATGCAGAAGGTTAATGGTTTCGTTCGAACTGGGATTATCGACAATAAGCGGATCTAGATTCTCGGGGTCCCGGGCCCATCGGATACGGATAGTAGAGGTAGTGTCGGCGGGAGTGGGGGAGCAGGAGGAGCAAAGGCTGGCCCACAACAGCAAAATCAGACCGGGAAGAAGTTGCTTCATGAACGGGTAACCACGCAGAGTATTAGGCCCGGCAAGTTACCACGTTTTAAGAGGAGATATCAGCACACGCTGCTTGCAGAAGCGAAATGCTTGTAGCCTTCACCCCAGCCATTGGTGCCGTGTTCCACTACCAAGTAGCCCTCGCCCCAGCCATTAGTGCCATGGCCTACTGCCAAATAACCTTCACCCCAACCATTAGTACCGTGACCTACTGCTAGGTAGCCTTCGCCCCAACCATTGGTACCATGTCCTACTGCTAGGTAACCTTCGCCCCACCCGTTGGTGCCGTGACCTACGGCTAAGTAGCCTTCGCCCCAGCCATTGGTGCCGTGACCTAAAGCCAAATAACCTTCGCCCCATCCATTAGTACCATGCACCGCAACAGGAGCGGAGACTGTGGCGGCCGGTTTCTGCTGGGAGGCAGCAGTGATAGTGAGAGCTGAGAAGGGAAGCAGGCCGAGGATGAATACCTTTAACATGATCTGGAATTGTTTGTGGTTCAAGTGATTGACTGACACAAAGGTGGGTTCCAAACCAGCCTGCGTAAAGGAAAGAAAATGCGTAAACGTGACGCTGTTTTAAGCTCAGAATCACGTTAGGCTAAACTCGTATTTATGCCTGTTTTGATATATAATTGAATTATTTAAGTAGAAAATCGGCAAAAATGCTGGCCAATTTCAACTGAAATGTGACATGCGAGCTAAGAATTATACAGAAAAACCCAAGTACAAAAGAAGGACAGCACATCGGTTAGGCAAAGGCCTTAATTTTCTAAATTGTGACATAGATTTGCAGGCAAGCATGCACTGCATAGCTGCCTAAAAACACTGTATAAGCGCTTTGAGCTATGAATGAATTAGCTACTTTAGTAAAAATTGTGACAGATCGTAGATTGGCGGTATTGCCTTTTCTAGATTTCTCGGCTCGTAGAACGGCGAATAAAGATCTGCAGCTTGTTCGGCTGCTGGAACAAGAGCCTAATATCACCCAGAACAAGCTTGTAAAAACGCTGTACGGCAATGCGGAGGCAAAAAGCCAGACTGCATTTCGGCAGCTTAAGTCGAGGGTACAGCAGAAACTACTGAATCACCTGTACTTTCTTGACCATACCGACATCCGCCACATGGTTGCCCGGCGGCACGAGCAGCACTGCCTGGGCCTTTTGCACCAAGCGCGCATCTTGACCGGAGAGGCAGAGTACACTTTAGCGGAGAAGCTATACCGGAAGGCATTGCTAGTAGCCTCTGAAGCGGAGCTAACGCAGTATGCCGTTATGTGCACCCGCATTTTACGCAACATGTACGCTGAAATGCGTAATCCGGTCCGGTTCAAAGCGATGAACCAGCAACTTAGCAAGCTGCAGGAAAGATTAACGCTGGAAGATGAAGCGGAGCAACGGTTTTATGAGGTCAAATTACTCTCCATTTACCGGATTCGGGCCCGACAGTTTCTGATGCAACAGTTGCCCTTGCACTTGGAACACCTCGAGAATCTGCATAAGAAAGTGAAGAGCTATAACACCTTTTATTACTTGTATGTAACCAAGTTATCCAGGGAAGAAGCAATAGGTAACTACCAAGAGATTATTAAAATAACGGCCGATACAGAGCGAGATTGGCAGCAGGGCCGCATCAATCAGAAGCGCTTCGACAAGCGCTTTAACAACTACATGAGCGTGTACGCGCACCTGCGCTGCCGCAAGGCAGTAGAGGGGTTAAAACTGGCAGAGGAATACTTTAAAGATTTTCACTACTCATCCGGAAACTGGTTCTATTACCTAGAAACTTACTTCATGCTGGCCGTGCATGCCCGGCAATACGAGCACGCCTTCGACTTACTATCACAGGCCCGCAAGAACCCCTATTATGGCAAGCAACGTTCGGCCGCGCAGCAGCGGTGGGAGTTGTATGAGACGTATCTGCTCTTCGTCCGTTCGGAAACTTCGCCGCTTAAAATGCGGCAGTTCGCCCAGTTCGTGCAGACGGTACCCGACTATAGCCGCGATAAGCAAGGCTACAACGTAGCTATTCTAATTCTACAGTTTTTATACTTCCTCCGGCGCCGCGACATTGAGGGCTTGCTGGCGCGTTTGGAAGGGTTGCGCAAGTATGAGCAGCGCCACCTGCGGGACCCCGCCACGCTACGTAGCCAGCTGTTCTTTCGAATGCTGCTGATGACGGTGAAGGAAAACTTCGTGCCGGAAGCCTGCGAGAAAAAAACGGCACCTCTGCTGGAGCGTCTGCGGGCCGCGCCTCAACCCGGTGAGGCTTACGGCGAAATAGAAATTATTCCTTACGAAGACCTGTGGGAGCTAACGTTGGGAATCCTGCAGCAGCTGGCCGCTACCCAGGTAGCAAACGAACAGGCGGCGCAACGCAGCCGGGTGATGTAAAAGAGAATGCGCGTGTACAGCGTCAGAAGGCACAGAGACGAGCAGCAGTACAGCGTGTAACGTAACGTCTTGCAGCTAGGCCTAGAAGGCCGCAATTCCAGGGCTACAAAACCAAGGCCTTGGGATGTTTTTAGTTTGCTTAGCGGCAACACTGGCTAGGGCCAACTTCTGTCATCATCTAAATAGCTGAACGCCCGAATCCTACAGTTGTTTATGCGCAAGTGTTACGGCACTACTACCAGCGTGCGACTCACGCAGTGGCTGCTAGGGCAGGAGTCGGGGCCGTTGCCGCGCAGGCTCATGCGAACCGGATACTGGCCCGGCCGCCGAAAGGCGTGCCGTACCTGCCGGCCGTTAGTCACAAACCCGTCCCGAAAGTCCCACAGCACCACCACGTTTTGACACAGCGGCAACTGCGAATCCAGGGCATCGAAGACAACGGGCTGGCCTACCCGCACGGTGTCAGTGGAGCCGGCGCGGAAGTTGAGCACAATCTCTTGGGTGAAATCGACGGGAATGAGCTTTTCGGCGCGGCGCACCTCGCCAGTAGCTTCTTCCACCACATCCAGCCGCACGGTATAGCGCTTGCGCTCCTGGTAGCAGTGGGAAATAGCTGGGCCAGTGAGCTGCGTGCCGTCGCCCATGTCCCAGCGGAACGTCAGGGGGCCGGCGCCGGGGTCAATGGCCCGGCTGGCATCCAACTCCACGCACAGCTCCACTACCCTAGGTGCGGGACAGGCCGCGCTAAGCGTGTCGCCGGCCTGCTGGGCACGGGCCGCAGGCAAAGCCAGCAACCAGCCAAACACCAGCAAGCAGCATAGCAGAAGCCGCCGACGGTAAGTGCGGAAACGGAAAGGTAGGCAGGAGGTAGCAGGCAACGCCGACGGGCTAAAACTTATTAAGACGCTGAAAAACCTCACGCTGATACGTCTGGCCAATAGGAATGTGCTTCTCGTCGATGACTACCGTGTTGTCTTCAATGGTCTGCACCCGTTTCAGATTAACGATAAAAGAGCGGTGCACCCGCACAAACAGGGTAGAAGGAAATTTTTCCTCTACCGCCCGCATCGTGCTGTACACAATTAGCTTGCTCTTGGCCGTCACGATGTGTACGTAGTCGCCCAGGGCTTCCACGTAGCGGACGTCATCGAATAACACCTTCAGCAGCTTGTTATCCACTTTCACGAAGGTGAACTGCGTGTTTGTGGGCGCGACAATGGTATCGAGGGTTGGGTTCAGGTGAGTTTCGTGGGCGGCAAGAGCTTTCTGGGCGGCCTGCAGGAAGCGGGCGTAGCTGATGGGCTTCACCACGTAGTCAAGTACTTCGTGCTCAAAGGCTTCCACGGCATAGCTCTTGCTGCTGGTAATAAGAATAACCAGCGGCGGGTGCTGCAAAGTGCGGAGCAAATCCAGCCCCGACATTAGGGGCATTTCCACGTCGAGAAACAGCAGGTCGATGGGCTCCGTGCGCAGCACTTCGGCGGCAGCAATGGCGCTGGAGCAGCTGCCGGCGTGCACTAGAAAAGGCGTAGTTGCCACGCAGTTTTCAACGATCTGCAGAGCAAGCGGGTCGTCGTCAACAACCAGGCAGCGGAGAGTGGTAGCAGTTTCGGCCATAACGTCAAAGGTACAAGGTGCCCCGGAAAAAGCACAGGTGGTTTACCCGGTACTTTGTGACAAACGCCGCTGAAGAAGCGGATATAAGCGGGTGAGCTGCTGTTCTATATCCTCCAACAGTTCCGCTAGCGTCCCGGGCTCATGGCCTAACCGGCTTTGCTGCTCCAGCTGCTCCAGTTGTTGCGCCAGGCCCTCGACGCCAAAATAAGCAACCTGCCCCCGGAGCTTGTGCGCCAGAGCGGCTATTTCCGTGCCCGAGGCCGCTGCCGCCGCCAAGTGGAGCTGGGCCAGAAGGGCTGGCGCCTGCGTCAGAAACGTTCGAACAATCTGGTGCACGAAGGCCTCGTTCCCGCCCGCTAACTCCTCCAACAAGCTCCAATCGGGCGGCTGTATGGCTGGCCCGTCCGCAGCCAAACTTGCTGGGCGTGCGGGGGGCAGGGAAATAGGGGCCGAGCTGGGGGCTTCGGTGCGGCCCGTGAAGTAGGCCAAGCGGGCGTAGAGTACGGCGGGGTCAAAGGGCTTGGCCAGCGTATCGTTCATGCCGGCGGCCAGGGCCAGGGCGCGGTCTTCGGGTAGGGCCGAGGCTGTAAGGCCGATAAGGGGTAGGCGCCCGGCGTCGGGGAAGAGCATGCGCAGCTGGCGGGCCGCCTCGTACCCGTCCATTTCCGGCATCTGCACATCGAGCAGCACGGCATCGAAGGGGGACTGCTGGGCGGCTGCTACGGCCAAGCGGCCGTTGGCGGCAATAGTTACCTGCACATTCCAAGCTTCCAGGGTTTTGCGGGCTACCAGCTGATTCAGGTCGTTGTCTTCGGCCACCAGCACCCGCAGGGCCGGCTCGAAGGGAGCTAGGGAAGCCGCCGCTTCGGGCCGGACGCTGGCTTCGTCGGCGGGTAAGCAGGGAATTTCAAACCAGAACGTGGAGCCCTGGCCCTCCGCACTTTCCACCCACACCCGGCCGCCGTGCAGGTGCACAAGGTTACGGGCAATGCTTAGGCCCAGCCCCGTGCCGCCAAACTGCCGGGTGGTGCTGGCGTTGGCCTGGGAAAAATCCTCGAAAATGGCGTCCAGCTTATTGGCGGCAATACCAATCCCGGTGTCCTGCACGGCAAAGCGCAGCCGGGGGGGCGCTTCTGCCTCTGCCGTTACGCTTACCCGCACGCTAACACCCCCGCGGGTTGTGAACTTGATGGCATTGCCCACGAGGTTTACCAGCACCTGGTTTAGGCGCACGGAGTCGCCGAGAATAGCGGCGGGCACCTCGGCCGCTACCTCGGTGCGCAGGTACAAACCCTTGGCTTCGGTGGCAAACTGAAACATGCGCGCCACCCGTTCCACCAATTCGGGCAGGCGGAAGGGCGCTTGCTCCAGGGTGAGCTTACCGGCCTCCATTTTTGAGGAGTCCAGGATGTCGTTGATGATAACCAGTAGGTTCTGGGAAGACGACTGAATGGCCTCCAAATACTCGCCCTGCTCAGCATCTACGGGAGTATTGCGCAGCAAGTGAGTCAGGCCGATGACCGCATTCATGGGCGTTCGGATTTCGTGGCTCATGTTGGCCAGAAACTGAGCCTTCGCCCGGCGCGACGCCTCGGCCGCGTCCCGGGCTACCACCAAGTCGGCGTTGATTTGTTCGGTTTGAGCTTTTTGCTGGCGCAGCTCGGCGGTTCTTTCGCGCACGGTGGTTTCCAGCTGTAGCTTTTGGCGGCGCAGCGTGATTTCGCGCCCCCGTACAAACGCCCAAATAGCTGCTCCCGCCGCCAGCACGCTCAGCGCGGCAAACCACCACGTGCGCCAGAAGGGAGTTGCAATGCTGAAGCTGGCGGCAACCGGCCTCGACCAAGGGCCATGTTCCCCGGAGCGGGCCCTAACTTCGAAGGTATACTGACCCGCGTCGAGGCGCGGAAACTGCGCTTCGTCCACAGTGGTAGGACGGCTCCATTCCGCGTGGTAGCCCCGCAGTCGGTACTGGTACTGTACGCCCGCTCGGCCCGGCAGCAGGCTGATGCCCCGAAACCGAAATGACACCCGGTGCTGGGTAGCCGATAGATCACCTAGTTGCTGGGGCGGGCGGGCAGCACCATCTACCTCGCTGGTTAGTAGGGCTGGCTGCGGCGCGCTGGAGGTAGGCAACAGGTGTGGCGCATCGGTGCGCAGGCGCAGCAGGCCGGAGCGGGTGCTAACCCACATGCAATACTCGTCTTGGGCTGCGGCAACCTGGGGTAGCAGGCCTTGGACCAGTGGATTGTCGGGCAACGTAGCCGGGGCAAAATGCTGCCTGGAATCCGCGAAACTGATGGCATTGCGGTGAATGACTGCTATCTGCTTCCGGCGAAAGTCGGGCTGGAAGCTGCCGCCCCAACGTAGGGGTAGCAAGGCGTAGACATAAGGCGAAGCCAACCCCTGCGCAGTGCTGTAGGCTTGAAATTTACCTTTCGAGTAGCACAGGATTCCAGTGCCTTCCGTCCCAATCCACACGCGACCGGCCTCATCAGTCAGCAACGCCGCTACATCAATGCCGCCTTGGGGAAAACGATGGTACCGAAACTGCCCGCGCTGCCACACGGCCAGGCCCGTGTCGTGGGTGCCCATCCAAATGCCGCCGGTCGTATCAGTCGTGAGGGCGTAGATGGTGTTGTGCAGCAAGCCATTGGCCGTGGTGAAGTGCTGGGCTGGCCGGGCGGAATCAGCGGGCAAACGGTACACGCCGTCTAGTGCCGTGCCTACCCATAGGTCGCCGTTGGGGTGCTGGGTGAGGGCCGTAATGCTTGCGTCCATTGGCAGCCGTCGAACCCGCTTCATCATGGGCTTGGGGCGGGTAGCTGCTAGTTGCATTTGCCAGAGACCATGCCCGGTGGTGCCCGCCCACACAGAGGCGGGGGGAGAGTTAGGGTTGGAGCCATCGGCAACCGGGTGCCCACGTCCGTCCGGCGTTTCTAGCACCACGCTCGGTGGGTAGGGTAGCAGCTTGCCGGGGAAAACAGTCAGCGGCGAAGTGCGCCGGGGATTCTTATCTAACTGAAACAACTGCCCCGTGCTGAGCATACCAAAGGCTTTGTTCTGACTGAACAGCGCCCGCACTGTGCCCGTGGGCGAGTTTTCGACGAAAGGAAAAAAGGTAATATGCCGGTCCGACCAGCGCCACAACCCCCGCCCGGCAGTCCCGATCCAGACATTATGCTCCCGGTCGGTTAGCACGCATTGGGCTACGGTGCCAGGGGGTAGTACTTGCGATAAGGAAACCGCGCCATCAGGAGCAGCCAGTGTTGTATCCGGGGGCGCAATACCCTGCGGGGCCGAAAAACCCGCTGCCCGTGCCGCCTGGGCAGATACCCGCTGCAGCCGCTGCCCCTGCCAGCGCGACACCGCGCCCTGATAGTGCCCAACCCACAGCTGGCCGGTGCGCGGGTGCACGTACAGGCGAGTGACAAAATCCTCGGCCAGCCCCTCGGCGGTAGTAAACGTCACGAATTCTGTGCCATCAAAGCGTACCAAACCCTCGGCGGTACCAATCCAGAGGTAGCCGGCACGGTCCTGGGCCAGGGCATAGATGAATGGCTGCGGTAGGCCCTCAGCGGCCCCAAACTGCGTTACAAACCGCTTGGCTGGCAGTAGCTGCGCCGTAGCCGCGGCACTAAACAGCGCCCAGCCCAGGAAAACTAGAACAAACCAACGGCAAAAGCGCATGAACGAAACGGGTAGGATCAGCAAGTTACGCCCTTGCCCTACGGCGCGGGTGGCGCTTTGGCCGGGCGGTAGATTTTCCTCGTTGAATCCCGAGAACAGGCCGCTTGGTGAGCTGCAACCAAACCATAAGACTGCGTTACTACCCGCTGCCTAGGCTGGCAACGGCGGGTAGCAGCGCAGTCTTTTCGCCTTCCTTCGTAGCTCCTACTTACCCGTCACTTTAAACTCGGTGCGGCGGTTAAGCTGGCGGCCGGCCTTGGTAGTGTTGGGCGCCACCGGCTGAGCATCGCCATAGCCGGCAAAGGTCAGGCGGCCTTTATCGATGCCCTTCCCGACTAGGTATTCCACAACGGCTTTGGCGCGGCGCTGAGACAGGTCCTTGTTGTATTCAGCTTTACCTACGTTGTCGGTGTGGCCAGAAATTTCCAGGCGCAGGGCAGGGGTTTCGGTGAGTAGCTTCTGCAGGCGCTCCAACTCCCCGGTGCTTTCCTTGCGCAGCGTGGCCTTGTCGAAGTCGAAGAAGATATTGTTCAGCACCACTTTCACCCCTACGTCCAGCTTCTTGAGGGCAATGTCTTTCACTACCTCCGAGTAGGCGGCCCCGGCCGGCAAATCAAAGTTTTCAGAGTGGAACAGGTAGCCGTCTTTGCGCACCACAATGCCATAGTTGATACCTGAAGGCAACGACACCAGGTAGCGCCCTGACTGCGCATTGCTCTGAAACGAGGCAATAACTTGGTTCAGAGAGTTGTCGATAACGTCGATGGTAGCCTCGGTGGGTTGCTTGCTGGCCTCGTCGGTAACTACCCCTTTCAGGATAGTTACCTGGGCCGAGGCAATGGCTACCGGCGGGGCCAGCAGGGTTTCCTTAACCGGCTGCACGCGCGAGGCCAGCAACTGGTCTTCCTGGCTGAGCAGCGGCGGCTTTTCGGGCCCGAGAAAGGTAATCTGGTAGATGTCCTTAGAGCCTAGCCCATCATCCCGGAACGAGGAGTAGTAGCCGTGGCGGCCCGAGGCGGAAATCACGAAGAATACGTCGTCATCGGGCGTGTTAATGGGCCAGCCCAGGTTTTCCGGCGGGCTCCATTTGCCGTTCTGGAACACCGATTTGAAGATGTCGTAGCCGCCCATGGAGTTGTGCCCCTCCGAGGAGAAGTACATGGTCTTGCCATCGGGGTGCAGAAATACGCCTTCCTCCCCGTACTGAGTGTTAATGGTAGAGCCCAGGTTAACGGCTGGGCCCCGGCCCTCAATTTCAATCCGGTAAATGTCGCGCCCCCCGATGCCGCCTTCCTTGTCGGTGACAAAGTACAGGCTGCGCCCGTCCGGGGTGTAGGCCGCCGACGACTCGTGGGCCTTGGAATTGATGCGGGAGCCTAGCTTCTGGGGCTTGCGCCACTGCGCGCCCCGCAGGTTGGCCTCGTTCAGGTCGCCGCCGTTTTCCTCCAGGTATACCAGTAGCCGCTGCCCATCCGGCGCCAGGCCTACGGTGGCATCGTGGCCCTCGGTGTTTACCGGCTCGCCCAGGTTGCGCGCCGCTGACCACTCGCCCTTGCCCGTGCGAGTACTTTGGTACACGTCCTCGAAAAAACCACCGGTTTCGGGGTCCTTTTGGCCACCCATGGAGTTGTCGCGGCGCGAAGTGAACAGGATGACGGATTCATCGGCGGTGATTACCGGCCCGTAATCGGCGAAGGCCGAGTTTACGCCCGGCCCGGCATTGTCGATAAACACGCGGCTGGGCTTAGCCGCTAGCTTCCGGCCGTTCTCGCACTCCCGGATTTTCTTCTGAATATCCTGGCTGAAACCCGCCGTATTCTTGGCGCCGGCCGCCGGGGTAGCACGCTTATACTCGGCAATGGCCTCGTCCCACTTGGCATTTAGGTGCAAGCCCCGGCCCAGCAAGTAATGAATGCGCGGGTCTACGTCGGGGTTGAGCTGGTAAGCCTTCTGCAGATATTCTAGCGCCCGGGGCTTAAAGCCGGAGTGCAGGTAACAGTCCCCGATTTTGAGGTTGAGCTGGGCGTTATTGGGGTTGAATTTTTGGGCTGCTAGGTAGTGGGGGAGGGCCTGCTCGTAGCGGGGTGGGTCCAGGTCGTAGAACTCGTCGCCGGCCTTAATTTCCTTCTGTGCCGTTTTCAGCCCTTCCTTATCACTGCCGAACTGGTCTTTGCTGAACTCCACGTTCTGGGCCGTAGCCGCCGTGGCCGAGAGTAGCAGCAGGGCGAGTAAATACTTGTGCATATTCAATGGTGGCGTTACCGGCTCATCCTGCAGAGGCAGAGCATGTGGCGTGCTGACGGTGGTATGGTAATTTGATTACTCACGAGCGAGATGCTTGGGCTGCGCCTCTACAGCACGTTCTGAGTTTAACAGGAGGTAGGTTGCGCCTTATTCAGCTCCGCAGCCGGAATTGGCCGCATGGGTGTTACCTATTTCCAGTCCCAACTCGGCCGCTTTGCGCCAGTCCTGGCAGGCGGCTTCGGGTTGGCGGAGCATTTCGCGGGCGTGGCCGCGGTTGAGGTAGGCTTCGGCGTACTGCGCGTTCAGGCCAATGGCTTTGGTAGCATCGGCTTCGGCGCGCTGGTAGTCTTCCAGCTTGAGGTAGGCGGCGGCGCGGTTGTTCCAGGCAAAGGCATAGCTGCCATCCAGGGCCACGGCCTTGCTAAAATCTTCCACTGCGCCTTTGTAGTCGGCCTGCTCGAAGCGGGTGCTGCCGCGGTTGGTGTAGGCGAGGGCGTTATCCTGTTTTTTGGCGAGGTAGTCGTTGTAGTCCTGCAGGGCACCTTTCAGGTCGCCGGCGCGGCGGCGGGTAGCGGCTCGGTTCAGCAGGGCCGGTAGCAGCTCGGGCTGCAGCTTTAACGCTTGGGTATAATCCTGAATGGCGGCGGGCAGGTTGCCTAACTGACGCTGAGTGCTGGCCCGGTCGTGCCAGGCGTAGGCGTAGGTAGGGTCCGCTTTGATGGCCGCGTCGAAATCAATCTTGGCAGCTTGGTATTCGGCTTTCTCGAAGCGTAAGGCGCCGCGGTAGTACCAGGCGGGCGCGTAATCAGCCTTCAACTCGGTGGCTTTGCTGTAGTCTTGTTCTGCCTCCGTTGGCTGTTTCAGGGCCTCGCGGGCCTGGCCACGTCCGAAGTAGGAGCCAAAGGTGCTAGGGTCGAGCTTGATGGCCTGGTCGTAATCCTGCACGGCGGGCTGGTACTCTTTGAGCTCGTAGCGTACAGCAGCCCGGTTGTAGTACGCTTTGGCAAAATCGGGCTTGGCGGCCAAAGCCCGGTCGAAATCCTGCAGAGCAGCCCGGTAGCTTTTCTGGTTGAACTTGGCTACGCCGCTGTTATAAAGCTTCTCCGCAAGCTGGGCTGGCGGCAGGGTAGTAGCCCGCACCGTATCTACCTGAGCGTGGGCCGCAACAGCTGCCAACAGTAAGGTAGCGGACAAGAAAGGTATCTTTTTCATAGCATCCCGCCAGTTTCAACGGCGCGGGATAAATATAATTTTAATTACGCAATGGTCAGCAAATCAGATCAATGAATGTAGGTAAGTGTAAATTTATCAAGATGTAATATACCCAATTGCTTTACGTCGCTTATAGGCCGCACGCCGGTTTAAGCGGTAAGCTGGGTCCGAACCAACTCTTCCCACTCCCGACGCAACGTGCCATAGAACGCGGGACGCCCGGCGCGGCGGTACCAATACGCGGCGTTGCCCTGGTCACCTTCTTGGCGGTGCAAAAAGGCGTGCAGCCAGTTCTGCAGTGGGTCGTGTTCATTGTCCTGGGCAATGTCGTGGGCTTGGTGCCACTCGTCGCGGCCGGCGTGCCAAAGGGCAATGAGCAGGGGCGACAAGCCGGCGGGCGGCTCCGGCTGGGTCTGCGAGGCAAGGAAAGCAGCGTAGGTCATAGTAGTAAGCAAACGGTCCGGCAAAAGCTACCCGCAATTGCCGGACCAAGCTTTACGGAAAGTAAACTTCCGGGCCCAGTTCGTGGTTCTATACGCCGACCGTGGCAGTGCGGCGGCAGTTACGTAATTTCGTGCTGCCGCCGGCCTTCCCGTCGTCGGAATAGTTCACCTTAAAGCCTAGCTTTCACCTATGGCCACGTATCCCGAATACATGGTAGCGCCGATTCGCCAGGACCTCGTTGAGGCCGGTTTCGAGCAGCTGATGACCCCCGAAGAAGTTGACACGGTGCTCAACGAGCAGAGCGGTACCGTACTGGTGGCCGTTAACTCGGTGTGTGGCTGTGCCGCCGCCAAAGCCCGTCCGGCCCTGAAAATGGCCGTTTCTAGCTCCGACAAAAAGCCCGCTAAACTGGTAACAGTATTCGCTGGCATGGAAACGGAAGCCGTGGCCAAGGCCCGCGAGCATATGCTGCCCTACCCACCCAGCAGCCCTTGCATTGCCCTGTTTAAAGATGGTGAGCTGGTGCACATGATTGAGCGTTACCACATTGAGGGCAACGATTTGATGCGCATCGTGAACAACCTGCAGGGTGCCTTCGAGGAGCACTGCTAAACCTGAGCTGCTGCTTTTGCCCATCAGCAAGAGTATCTGACCCAAGCAAAAGCCCGTCACAACATTCGTTGTGACGGGCTTTTCTGCTGAATACGGGACGAATACCAGCTTATTTCCGCAGCAGAAACGGCCCCAGTACCAAGGCATCGAGGCCGGAGCGTAGGTAGCAATCCAGGGCGTCGGCCGGCGACTCTACCATGGGCATGCCGTTGAGGTTGAAGGATGTGTTCAGCAACACAGGTACCTCACTTCGCTTTTCGAAGGCGAGCAACAACTCGTGAAATAGTGGGTTATCGTCGGCCCGGACGCTCTGGAGCCGGCCCGTGCCATCGTCGTGTGTGACGGCCGGGAGGCGCTGCTGGGCTAGCGGGAGCAGCGGAAATACCTTTTCCATGAAATAAGCCGTTTCACCCGCTGGCAAATCGAAGAACTCGTGCTGACGTTCCACGGGCACTGCGGGGGCAAAGGGCCGGAAGGCTTCGCGGTATTTGATGCTGGCATTTACCCGGGCTTTCATGTCGGGCAGGGTGGGGTTAGCCAGAATACTCCGGTGCCCCAGGGCGCGCTGGCCCAGCTCCGAAGCTCCCTGAAACCAGCCTATTACCAGCCCTTCGTGAAGCAAATCCGCCGTAGCTTCGGTGAGATTAGAAGGGCACTCATACTGCAGCTTGCGGCGCTGGAGCTCCTTTTCAATGTCAGCCGCCACGTATTCCTGGCCAAAGAAATTATGCGTGCTAGCCCGGCTTGGTTCGGCCGGAAGGTTGAGCACGTACTGCCGGCCGTACAAGGCGCTGCCCACACTGATGCCGGTATCGTCGGGGGTAGCGCCGATGTATACTTCCTGGTAAGGTGTCCGTTGGGTGAGCTTGCCGTTGAGCACCGAATTCATGAGCACGCCCCCACCCAGCACCAGGCGCCGCTGGCCGGTACGGGCGTGCAGGTTGCCCAGAAGCTCAAACACAACCTCCTCAGTGATGCGCTGCACGGCAGCCACAATATCAAATTCGCGCTGGGCGGGCTCAGCGCCGGGGGGTAGGGGCGCTCCGAGCAGCTCCACCAGCTTGGGCGAGTAATAGTGCGGCGTAAAAAACAGGAAGAACTCGAAATAGCGCAAGTCCAGCTCAAAGTGCAGGCCGCTTACCTGAATCAGGGGCCGCAGCACTTCGTAGTACGTCTGCGGGTTGCCGCGCGCCGCCAAGGCCATAATCTTCCACTCGTCGCCGTTGGGACGGAAGCCCAGGAACTCCGTGAAAGTGCCGTAAAACAGTCCTAGTGAGTGAGGTGTGCGGTTGGCGGCCAGTTCCTGTAGGCCTGCCGTGGTAGCCGTGCCCATAAGCCCCGTAGTGGTTTCGCCAAAGCCATCGGCTACAAAAAAGTCGGCCTCTGCGAAGCCTGATTGCAGCAGGGCATTAGCCAGGTGGGCGCGGTGGTGGTCCACGTAATGCAGCCGCATCTGAGTGCCCTCCGTACCGGTCAGCGTTTGATTGATGCAACTGACGCCGCCTTGCAGTGCGGCCAGTTCATTGAGTGTGAGCTGGGCCAGCTTGCCCCGGTTTTGGAAGGCATCGGCTAGGGTTTGCTGGGGCTGCAGCAGGTAGGGAGCTGGGTTCCAGCCGATAAATACGTCGGCAATATCCGTCAGCTCAATGCCGGCCACCTCGCAGCAATACCGAATAGCCAGCCGCGGAAACGACTTATCCTGTTTCACCCGGCTCAGCCGCTCCTCCGCAATGGCTACCCGCACCCGCCCATCGGGCCCCAGCAAACACGCCGAGGAATGGAAGCCGCTGCAATTGATACCAAGAATGTACTGTGCCATTAGAAATCAGGAAATGCTACCTACCCGCCAAAAGTACACATTCTGAAAACGGCCATTTCGGCCCGGCAACTGGACCCCAACGCTACCCCACCACGCAGCAAAAAGCCCCGCCATCTGGCGGGGCTTTCCACTAAATCAACTCCAACACAAAATCCGACAAATCCGTCTGAATCCGTTGTTTAGTTGGCTACCTCACTCAGGAATTTGATGCGCATTAGGCGCAAGTCCTCTTCAGTGTAGTCGTCGGTGCCGAGTTCCTTGAGGGCTGCGGCAATGTTATCGGTTTGGGCCGTCATGAAGTAGTCATAAATCTCCTCCTGCCGCTCCTCATCCAGCACTCCGTCAATGTAGTAGTCGAGGTTGAGCTTGGTGCCGGCGTAGCAGATGTGCTCAATTTCCTCCATCAGCTCCCGCATGTCGATGCCCTTAGAGGAAGCAATTTCCTCCAAATCCATCTTCTTGTCGATTTGTTGAATGATGTAAATCTTAATTTTTGACTTATTGACGGCTGATTTGACCACCACGTCGGCGGCCGTTACAATGTCATTCTCGTCCACATACTTTTGGATCAAGGCCAGGAAGGGCGCACCAAACTTCTGCGCCTTGCCCTGGCCTACCCCCGACACGTGGGCCAGGTCATCCATTTTGGTGGGGAAGGTCGTCGCCATTTCCTTCAGACTCGGGTCCTGAAATAGCACGTAGGGGGGCAGATTCTTCTGCTGGGCCACTTTCTTACGCAGGGCCTTCAGCATGTCAAACAGGGCCTCATCATGACCGGCGGCCTGCTGAACTTCTTCTTGTTCCTGTTCCTCTTTCACCTCTTCCTCGTAGTTATGGTCCTTGGTGAGCTTGATTGAATGCGGATTTTCAATGAAGTCAATACCCTTGGCCGTAATCTTGACCACGCCAAAGTTTTCGATGTCCTTTTCCAAGTAACCACTGAGCAAGGTCTGGCGCAAGAGTGAGTGCCAGAATTGAGCGTCGTGGTCTTTGCCCTGCCCGTAGATGGGTAGTTTGTCGTGGCCGTAGCTTTCCACGTGCGGGTTGTTCATGCCCATGAGCACGGTGCCAATGTGGTCGAGGCCAAACCGTTCGTCGGTTTGCACTACCGCTTTCAGGGCCATGCACACTTCCTCCTTGGCCTCAAACCGCTCTTTAGGGTGCTTGCAGTTGTCGCAGAAGCCGCAGTCCTTCTCGAAATGCTCGCCGAAGTAGTGCAGTAACTGCTTACGCCGGCACACCGCCGAGTCGGCATAATTGGCCATTTCCTGCAAGAGCAGCTTGGAGTTGTCGCGCTCCGTGACGGGCTTGTCCTTGTTGAACTTCTCCAGCTTCACAATGTCGTCGTAGCTGTAGAACATCAGGCAGTCGCCCTCCAGACCGTCGCGGCCACCGCGGCCGGTTTCCTGGTAGTAGCCTTCAATGCTCTTGGGCGTGTCGTAGTGAATCACGAAGCGCACGTCGGGCTTGTCGATGCCCATACCGAAGGCAATGGTGGCCACAATTACGTCGCAGTCTTCGTTCAGGAAGGCATCTTGGTTGGCCATGCGCACGTGCGGGTCGAGGCCGGCGTGGTAGGGGAGGGCGCGCACGTCGTTGACTTTCAGCAACTCAGCAATTTCCTCTACCTTCTTGCGACTCAGGCAGTACACAATACCGGCCTGGCCCTTGCGCAGCTTCACGTACTGAATCAGCTGCTTTTTGGTGTTGTGCTTGGGCCGCACCTCATAGTAGAGGTTGGTGCGGTTAAAGGACGTTTTAAAAACCGAGGCATCATCCATCTGCAGGTTCTTCTGGATGTCCTGCTGCACTTTGGGGGTAGCCGTGGCCGTGAGGGCAATGATGGGCACCTGCACGCCCAGCCCATCAATAATGCTGCGAATTTTGCGGTACTCGGGCCGGAAGTCGTGGCCCCACTCCGAAATACAGTGGGCCTCATCAATGGCTACAAAGCTGATGGTGGCCTTGTTGAGAAACTCAATAGTTTCGTCCTTGGTCAGGCTTTCGGGTGCCACGTACAGCAGCTTCACTTCGCCGCTAATCACGTCCTTCTTGACCTTGTTCATCTCCGACTTCGACAAGGTCGAGTTCAGGAACTGGGCATTCACCCCGAAAGCATTCAGCTGGTCCACCTGATTTTTCATCAGGGCAATAAGCGGCGAAATGACGATGGCCGTGCCCGGCAACACCAGCGCGGGAAGCTGATAGCACAGGCTTTTGCCGGCGCCAGTAGGCATGATGACGAACGTGTTATTGCCCGCAATAACGTTCTGAATGATGTCTTCCTGTACGCCCCGGAACTGACCGTACCCGAAAACTTCCTTTAACTTGCCTTTCAAATCAGCCTCTTGCTGCACTTGTTGTTTCACGGCTGGCATGGACATCCTCACTTACTCAATTGGGGTGGTAGATTGGATAAACAACACAACGTGTTGCTTACTCAATCTAAGGATTTTATGGTATTCGGTGCTAAGCGAAGGAGGTAAAGAATTGGGGCCAACCCCAAAGTCACCGGCACTGTTCAGCTCCCGATACGCAATATCAAATTTAGATTGAAACCGCAGAACGAACTCAACTTACTTGCAAAAAAAGTGCTTCAGCAAGAAGCGGAAGCAATTCAGGGAGTTGCCGATGCCTTAGCCCGTACTCCCGATTTTGCACAATGCGTAGAAGCCATTCTCTCTTTGCGGGGAAGGGTAGTGGTAACCGGCATTGGCAAGAGCGCCCACATTGCGGCCAAAATGGTGGCTACCTTCAACTCCACGGGTACGCCCGCCCTGTTCATGCACGCCGCCGATGCCATCCACGGCGACCTGGGCATGATTCAGGCCGAGGACTTTGTTATTGCCATCAGCAAGAGCGGTGATACGCCCGAAATCAAGGTGTTAGTGCCCCTACTTAAGCGCAAGGGAGTGACGCTGGCGGCCCTGGTCAGCAACGCTGAGTCCTACCTCGCTGTGCAGGCCGACTACGTTCTGCACGCTCCTGTGGAGCGCGAAGCTTGCCCGCACAACCTGGCCCCAACTACCAGCACTACCGCCGCCCTGGCCCTAGGCGATGCGCTGGCTGTGTGCCTACTGGAGTGCCGCGACTTCAGCCGGCAGGATTTTGCCCGCCTGCACCCCGGTGGTACGCTGGGCAAACAGCTTTACCTAAAAGTTGGTGACCTAAGCCGGCAAAATCAGCAGCCGCGGGTGGTAGACACGGCTCCACTCAAAGAAATCATTCTGGAAATTTCGGGTAAGCGCCTGGGCGCTACGGCCGTACTGGACAGTGGTAATGCCCTAATTGGCATCATTACCGACGGCGACCTGCGCCGGATGCTGACCACGTTTGAAGGCCGGCTGGAAGCCGTCCGGGCCCGCGACATTCTAACGCCTGCCCCCGTGACAATTGACGTGGACGATTTCGCCGCGGAAGCTCTCACGCGCATGCAGGACCGCAACATCACCCAGCTGGTAGTGACTGAGCATGGGCACTTCGCGGGCTTTATTCATTTGCATGATTTGCTGCGGGAAGGATTGGTATAGTAGCTCGTTCAGTATGAGTACTTAGCTGCTTCAGCTACAAGTACTGGATGTAGTTGAAGGTTAATGAGTATAATTAAATAATTTACAAGAATTATTATATATAACAAATATTCCGTTATCATTGCCCAAAGTCATAGTAGAGAATAAGCTGCTTATTGGTACATTTTACGCTTCTCGTAACCAGCTTACGTTTCTCGGTTTGGGCTTTTAGTCAGCTTACATCTTCTTGCTAAACACGGGCTTCACGTCCGGCTTCGATGGAACAGCATACGTATCTCGTTGTGATGGCTGGCGGCATTGGCAGCCGCTTCTGGCCCTTTAGCCGCACGCATCATCCCAAACAGTTTCATGATGTGCTGGGGCTCGGGCGCTCCATGCTTCAGCTCACTGTCGACCGGTTCCGGGGCATCTGCCCGCCCAGCAACGTATTCGTCGTCACGAACCGTGATTATACCGAGTTGGTCCAGCAGCACCTGCCGGAGCTTCCGGCCGATCAAATTTTGGGCGAGCCTATTGGGCGGAATACAGCGCCTTGCATTGCCTACGCCAGCTACCGCATAGCCCAGCGCGACCCGGAGGCCATCATTGTGGTAACGCCGGCTGACCATGCCGTCATGCACGAGGAAAACTTCCGGGCGGCCATTCGCACGGCTCTCGACGGGGCCCGCACCCACAACGTGCTCATTACCCTCGGCATCCAGCCCTCCCGCCCCGATACCGGCTACGGCTACATCCAGTTCATCGACGAGCCAGTGCAGCCCCAGCACGTGCAAACCGCTCCTGGGCACGAGGATGGTGTTTTCCCGCAGGAGCTACGGAAGGTGAAAACCTTTACCGAGAAACCTAATCTGGAGCTAGCCAAGATGTTCGTGGCCAGCGGAGACTTCCTGTGGAACTCCGGCTTGTTCGTGTGGCGCGCTGATGCCATAATTCAAGCTTTCCACCAGTACCTAAGCGACATTGCCGAGGTGTTCGATGAGGGTTGGAACGAGCTAGGAACTCCTGAGGAGGAAAACTTTATTTCCCGGGCTTATACCCGCTGCCGCAACATCAGCATCGACTACGGGGTGATGGAAAAGGCCGATAACGTATACGTGCTGCCCGCTGACTTCGGGTGGAGCGACCTAGGCACCTGGGACTCCCTGCACCGCATGGGCCACCACGATGCCGACGAAAACGTGGTAGACGGCAACGCCCTACTCTACGATACGAGCGAGTGCGTTATTAAAACACCACCCGAGCGCCTCGTGGTAGTACAAGGCCTGGAAGGCTACATTGTAGCCGAGTACGACAACGTGCTGCTCATTTGCAAGCGCACTGAGGAGCAGCGCGTAAAAGAATTTGTCGCCGACGTGAAGTCCAAAAAGGGCGTAGGCTATAATTAAACATTAGGAATCGGAAGCTAAAAATCGAACCGGCTGTCATCCTTTCTGTATCAGGATGATAGCCGGTTCGATTTTTTTATCTTAGCAACAGCTTTCTACTTCTTCACTAAGCGTTGGCGTAGCACTTCGTAGAGCATAATGCCGCTAGCTACCGATACGTTGAGTGAGCTAATTTGCCCGGCCATCGGGATGCGGAGCTTGTGGTCGGCGAGGCGCAAGTATTCGGGGCTGATGCCGTCTTCCTCGCTACCCATCAGCACGGCTAAAGGACCCGTCAGGTCCACGGTTTCGGCTTCCAGGCTGGCGTCTGACTTCTCGGTACAAGCCACCACTTGCACCCCCGATTCGCGCAGGAAAGTCAGGGTGTCTTTCAGATTGGGCTCCCGGCACACCGGAATCAGGTTCAGGGCACCGGCCGAGGTTTTTA
Source organism: Hymenobacter sublimis (assembly GCF_023101345.1). NCBI lineage: Bacteria > Pseudomonadati > Bacteroidota > Cytophagia > Cytophagales > Hymenobacteraceae > Hymenobacter > Hymenobacter sublimis. Next base: position 3,387,447 of record NZ_CP095848.1, on the reverse strand, counting down.
GCGCGTCGCCGTTTACTTGGGCGGCGCCGCGGCTGGGTACCACAATGGCGTGTACGCCCATACACTCGGCGTTGCGAGCAATAGAGCCGAAGTTGCGCACATCCGTAATGCGGTCCAGCACCAGCAGAAGCGGGGTTTTGCCCTCCTCGTACAAGCCCGCCAGAATGCTGTCTAGGGGCATGTACTCAATCGGCGACACGTAAGCAACAGCGCCCTGGTGGTTTTTGCGGGTAATGCCGTCGAGCTTCTCCACGGGCACCATCGACACCGGAATGTTGGCCGTTTTGGCCAGGGCCGTAATGTCCTGGGTCATGGAGTTTTTCGTGCCACGCAGCAGGAAAATCTTGTCCAGGGTGCGGCCGGCGTTCAGGGCTTCCAGGATGGGCCGTAGCCCGAAAATCATGTCGATGCTGCGGTCCTGGGCTGGGCGGTGGGGGTAGCGTGGCTTGTCTGAGCGGCTACCTTCAAAACGGCCACCTTCGGCCCGGCTTCCCTCGAACCGTCCTTCCTCAGAGCGGCCTTCTTGCTCGCGCGGAGCTGGCCGCCGGTTAGGAACGGGGCGGTTTTCAGAATCAAAAAATTGGCGGCGCTCAGTTAGCGGCCGGGGCGGGCGGTTCGTCCTTTTCTCCATTGCTCCACGGCGGCATACCAGAGTTGTTCGTACTCGGGGCGGCGCACCAGTTCGTAGTTATCGGGGGCAAAGGTACTGGGTTTAGCGCGGAACACGAAGGTTCCGCCCAATCCCTGGTCGGCGCGGTAAAGCCACCGTTCTTCGCCTGCCTCGCGGTACACGGTTTCCGGCGGGCCCAGCACTAAGTATAGCATCCCTCGGTCGGAAAGCCAGCCGGCTTTATGGGCGGAAAAAAGTTGGTTGGCTTCCTGCACGCGGCCGTAATAGGTGCGAATCAGCTGGCGGGCAATGGTTTGGTTATTGCCGGCCACCGTAAGCCAGAATTGGTCCACGGCTTTTTTGGGGTCAGGGGCATCAAACAGCTTTTTACGCTCAGCTGAAGTTGTCAGGTAGAGTAGGGGCGCAATCAATTCATCGGCCGACGTTAGGGCTGGAAAGGTATTATCTTCCACTAGCAGCCCACTGCGCGGCTCCTGCTCGCTAACCCGCAGCAAATACAGTCCCGCTTGAAACCGGAGCAAGCTGCCTGCCTGGTAGCGCACCGAGTCTTGGGCGCTGAGCTTGCGCGGTTGGGCAGGCTGGGCGCCGGGTCCGGCCATGGGCGGAGCGGCGGCTAGGGAGCTGAGCGGGTAGCGGTAAGCCTGCACGTTCAGGTCGGGGCCGTAGGAATCAATCATGAACGGTTCCCCGGCGCGTACATAGTGACGCAGCAACGGCTGCCCCACGGAATCAGTCAGAATAAAGGACCGGGACAAATGCTCCGGCGTCAGGCGGAGCCAGGCGGCTTCGCCCGAAGCAGCTTCGTCGGCGGGGCCCGTCGCCAGGCTAAGCACCTGGCCCACGCGCAGGCGGTTCAGAGGTAGGCAGAAATCCAGGGTAGCCGTTTCGCCTTCCCGGCGTAGGCGGCGCGCAACATGACGAACGGTATCTTGCCACAGCACCCGTTTGGCGTCGTAATCAGCCCATAGGGCAACATGCAGCGGAAAGCCGCGCCGGATCTGGGCAGCGCTGGGAAAACGGAGGTAGAGCCGCACACTGTCGCCTTCCCGCCGGGTATCTATCACAATGCGTCGGTCAGGCCGGTACTGGGCGGCAAAATCCCGGCGCGGTGCGGCTGCCAACGGCAGGCTGCTCCCCAGGCTTAGCAGCGTGAATAACAGGTAGTAAAACGGTTTCACGAGTGGGAGCAGATAAAGAGTAGGAGGACAAGGTAGGCTTTCTAACGACAGAAGCCGACCCCATTGCTGGAGCCGGCTTCTGAGCGGCAAAAACTGTGCAGCTTAGCGCTGGTAGTACTGCTGGAGCAAGCCAATGGCCTTGGTAGCCCGTTGCTGGTCGCCAATCTGCTCGGCGGCGCGGCCGATGCTGTTCAAGGACATTAGGTAGGTCTGGAACTCCTGATCAAAGAGGGCGCTGTTATGGGTACTGTAGTAAGCCAGGGCCCGCTCGGCGCGGCCAGTCATGGTATCCATGATTTCGTTGGCGCGGTCTTTTTCGCCCACGGCCACCAGAGCCGGAATAAACTGCGGCACGTAGTAATCATAAGGAATAGCCTTGTCGGGCATCACCTCGAAAGCCTTGTCGAGCACTTGCTTGGCGCGGGCTTTGTCGCCCTGAGCCAACAAGCTGTTCGCTAGGCGCGAGAACTTGTCGCGGTAGTTAGCTGGGAAGCGCAGGTTGTTCTCGTCGTAGAAGATATTCGGGTTGTTCAGGCCCCGGAAGGCGAATTTCTTCATCAGGTTGTCATACATCAGTTCCGTGGCCACGTAACCTTCGTCGCTACCACCTTTGGGGTCGTAATTCGGGTCTTTGGCGGGCAGGATGCGGTAGGCCATGCCATCGAGCTGGAAGTAGGGTTGCAAGCCCATGAAGTCGCGCGAGTCTACGGTGCTGGAGAAGTACACCGGACGCTGCCAGTTGTTGGTGGCCAGAATGTCCAGAATTACGAGGCTCTTCTTCTCAATGGCGCTCTTGCCTACTTCCCACTCCATGCGCGGCACCAATTGGTCAAGACGGTCGGCGGGAATAATGCCCATTTTAGCCACGGCGGCCGTGTCAATGGGCAGGTAGAACTTGCGGGAAGGGAAGGAAAGCAAGGACTTCGAGCCGTCGCCGTAGCTCACTTGTAGCAGGGGGCTGTTCTGTCCTACCAACTGCATAAACTGGCGCACGTCAATCTCCTTAACCGAAGGATTCTCGGCGTAGGGGAGGTAGTCGTTGGTGCCCTGCTTGTAGTTAGCATTCTCCATCGAGATGGGCAGCGGCTGCGACTTATACGAGCGGCGCTTCATCTGGTCGATGTACCAGTCGGTGTTCAGGTAGCTCAGTACGGCCACGCGCACGTCAGTGCGTACGCCTTCCACCTCCTGGGCGTACCAGAGCGGGAAGGTGTCGTTGTCGCCGTTGGTGAAGACAATGGCGTTGGGCGCCAGGGAGTTCAGCAGGTTCTTGGCCGAATCAACGGAGTTGTAGCGGTCTGAACGGTCGTGGTCGTCCCAGCCCTGGACCACCATAATGCCCGGTACTAACAGGCCCAGCAGCGTCACCACGCCCGCCCGCGCTGTTTCCGACTTCACGGCTTTTTCCAGCAGCTCAGCCAAAGCCAGCACGCCCAAGCCAATCCAGATGGCGAAGGCGAATGTGGCGCCGGCAAAGGTGTAGTCCCGCTCGCGGGGCTCAATGGGCGGCTGATTTAGGTACACTACAATAGCCAGGCCCGTCAGCAGGAACAGCAACCCTACTACCAGGGCATTGCGTCCGTCGCGACGCACTTGGAAGAACAAGCCTAGCAACCCCAGAATCAGGGGCAAAGCAAAGAAAGCGTTGCGAGCTGGGCTGTCGGCAATGCGCTCCGGCAGGCCCGCGCCGGTGGGGCTACCCCACAAAATGCCTGACTGCTGAATGTCGCCCTCGCGGCCCACGTAGTTCCACATGAAGTAACGCCAGAACATATGGCCCATCTGGTACTTGAACAGGAACGACAAGTTCTGGCCCATGGTGGGCTTCACGCCATCCTGAATGTCAACCCACTTTTTGTAGTTGTAGAGGTGAAGTGGATCAGAGCTATACAGGCGCGGGAGCAGCATTTTCTCGCCGGGCGCGTACTGCAGTTCCGGACGGTACTCGGCCACCACATACTTGTCGCCCTGGCGCACGTAGCGCGGCGCACCGTCTTCCTGAGCAATGGGCTGAGCGTTAAACTGAGGACCATACAGCAGGGGCCGGTCGCCGTACTGCTCGCGCTTCAGGTAACTCACGAAGGAAAGCACATCCTCCGGGGCGTTTTCGTTGATGGTAGGGTGGTAGGAGCTGCGGATGGGAACAATCAGGTAGCTGGAGTAGCCAATCAGAATGAACACGAAGCTCAGCATCACGGTGTTCAGCAGGCGGCTGCGGCGCCGGAACGACTGCCGGAAGCCAAACCAGATTAGCCCCACGAACAGCAGCAGAAAAATCACCAGGCCCGAGTTGAAGGGTAGGCCGAAAGAATTGATGAAGAATACTTCAAATGCGCCGGCCAGAGTAGGTAGGCCCGGAATGATACCGGCCAGAATCAGGCCCACAATTACGCTGCTCACTACCAGCGTAATAATGCCGCCCTTGGTGGTAGGGTTTTGGGTACGACGGTAGTAGTAGATAAAGCCTAGGGCCGGAATAGCCAGCAGGTTCAGCAAGTGCACGCCTATGCTCAGACCAATCACGTAGGCAATCAGCACGAGCCACCGGTCCGAATCAGCCTCATCGGCGCGGTTTTCCCACTTCAGCATCAACCACACCACGGCTGCCGTGCACAACGACGACATGGCGTACACCTCAGCTTCTACAGCATTAAACCAGAACGAATCGGAAAAGGCATAGGCCAGGGCTCCCACGGCGCCTGCTCCCAGAATCAGTAGGGTTTGGCCGAAGGTAGGCTCTAGGTTCCGGTCGTCGTGCATGCCGGGGCGGTGCAGCACCAGCTTCTTGGCCAGCATGGTGATAATCCAGAATAGGAAAAGCACCGTGAACGAGGAACTCAGGGCCGAGAGCGTGTTTACCAGTACCGATACCTTCGTGACGTCGCCGAAGGAAAGCAGGGAAAACAAGCGGCCCAGCAAGAGAAAGGTAGGGGCTCCGGGCGGGTGGGGCACCAGCAGCTTGTAGGAGCAAGCAATAAATTCGCCGCAGTCCCAGAAGGAAGCCGTGGGCTCCAGGGTGAGCAGGTAGGTAACAGTAGCAATGGCAAATACCAGCCATCCCACTAGGTTATTCAGGCTTTTGTAACTCCGCATACGAAATAAAGTGAGGCTGACCACGGCCAGCCCGCTGCTGAACGACGGGTTTTTAAGGTCCGGAAAGGAAATCAGTGAAAGATCAAAAGTAGAGAATAAGTAGCGAGAGGCGGTAGGCAGGTTGCGTATCCGGGCTAGTTTCTACTCCGGTAATTACCCGGGTACAAAAAAAGCAGCCTGGGAGCAGGCTGCTTTTGCTGTAAGACTTTCGAGGAAGTCCTAGTTCTGTAGCATAAGGCGTTTGGTTGAAACCACCTTATCGTTCTGCACCAAGCTGTAAAAATACATACCCGGGGGCAGGTCCGAAAGGTTCAAATTCATACCGCCATCAGCCGCTTCCGGCCGTAACCCTACGCTACGCACTTCCCGTCCAATAACGTTGCTCAACCGCAGCTTATAATCAGCCCACGGCAGTTTTTGGCCCACGGAAATAGTAATCAGGCCCCGCGACGGGTTTGGATAAACGGAAAGTGCGGGTGTAAGCGTACGGGCCGCCGCTGAAGTAAGTGCTGCGCTCGGGCTTACTTGTTGCCAAGAGGTAGCAGCTCGCGCCGGAAGCTGGCGCGCCGTAGCGGCTTTCAGCCGGACAGTGGCCGCCAGCAAAGGCAGTTGCCACAGCAACAGCAGCAATACAGGGAAAAAGCGCGTAGTAAGTTTCATGGCATTCAGGCGACGTCTGGGGCGCACAAAGTAAGTGTGCGAAGGAATTAAATAAGTAGGGGCATCCTCAACGGGACAAAGCGGCAGGCAGTGCAGCTGCCACCTGGAATGACAACTACCGTGCCTTGTTGCCAGGGTAGGTTTGCCAGCCAGATGTCTGGTTAGAGGAAGAAGTTGCATGCAGGTTTAAGTAAACTTACGACACGCGGAAGTAAATAGTTGAGGGTGAAGGTAGTAAAATTTCAAACGATAAAGGCGAAATCCTCCTAGCTAGACGTTTTGGCTTAACCGCTGACAACCTGTTAAACGGATATACTGGAGCGGGTGACAGCCAGAAATATTCTATTTCTACCTCATATATAGCGAATTTCTTTTAAATCAAAATAATACAGTTGGCCGTTGCTGGCAAGGGCTAGGCGACCGGCTTCATCAACCCCCATAATCTGGCCCTTTATTCGGCGGCCGCTCACCTCATACTCGTGCTCCTCCTGAAACTGGTACAGCACCCGCAGGTACTCCGTGCGAAGCGCCCCTACCCGCCCTGCTCGTAACTGCAAATACCGGCGCTCCAGGCTTTCCAGCAATCGGGCGGCCAGCGTGGGCAGTTCATAGGCCCGCCCGGTCAGGCACGTCAAGGAGGTAGCGGTTGCTACGTCAAACTCCCGCTGGTTAATATTTAATCCAATTCCGACGATACTATGCTGAATCTTCGGGCCGCTTAGTGTGTTCTCAATCAGAATGCCTCCTAGCTTTTGCTGGCCGAAGAAAATGTCGTTCGGCCATTTCACCCGCAAGGCTGGATCAGCGCCGAGCAGGACCGTCAGCCAATCATGCACCGCCAGGGCCACGGCTTGGCTTAGCAAAAACTGATCGGCGGCGGGCAAGAAACTAGGGTGCCACACTACCGAAAGCGTCAGGTTTTCGCCCGGTGCGGCCTCCCATTGGTTGCCTCGTTGGCCCCGCCCGGCGGTCTGTTTGTCGGTAATGACGCAACAGCCGTCCGTGGCCCGGTTTTGGACAGCTAACTGGTGTGCCTCGGTGTTCGTCGAGGGGCATTCGGGCAACCAGACAAGCTGTTGGCCCGTGAAGAGCGTTTGGGGGGATATAGCCTCCACGTGTTTTTCGTACTTTGTGACGTTCAAACCTAACAATACCCCATGAAAAGTACCCTGGTTCGGCAGGATTCGGACAAGTTGGCAGATGTAGTAGTGCGCGGCATGCAAGAGAAGAAAGCAGCCGATATCGTGGTGCTCAATCTTAAAGACCTCAAAAATGCCGTAGCCGATTATTTTATAATCTGCTCGGCTTCTTCAGATACGCAAATTGACGCTATTGCCCGCTCAGTAGAAGAGGAGGTAGAAAAGCTCACTGGTCAGAACCCTTGGCAAACCGAAGGGCGCATGAACCGGGAGTGGGTCCTGCTCGACTACGTGGATGTAGTAGTGCACGTCTTCCTGCGTGACCGGCGCCAGTTCTACGGCTTGGAAGAGCTGTGGGGCGACGCGCAAATCACGTATGTGGAGGAAGAGGAAACTCCGGCGGTGATAAGGTAAAACTCACCCCACGGCGTCTTGCAAAATACTGGCGGATGCGCCAACAATCATTCAAGTGGCGTGTTGCGCCTTTGTTTCTTGTCTTAGCAACCTCAATTCATGTCTGATACGACGCCAAAAAAGAAAAAACCTATGCTGCCCAATCCCGCGCCACGGCCCGGGATGCAGCTCTGGGTGCTGACGGGCTTGGTGGTGCTCATCCTCGGGATGGTGTACCTCTCGCGCAGCAACCCCGTGATTGAAATTACGCAGAAGCGCTTTGAGCAAATGCTTTCGGCCGGCGACGTGCGCGACGTAACCCTCGTGAACGACAAGCAGGTTGAGGTTACGCTCACCTCCGACGCTACCAAGAAGCCTCCGTATGATGCCGAGCTGAAGCGCCGTGGTCCGCTTTCCATGGAGCAAGGTGCTCAGTACGGCTTCCGGGTGGTTGATGGCAAAACCTTTAAGACGGACCTAGACAGGGTGCAGTCTACTTTGCCTGCTGACCGCCAGGTTGGTCTTAAGGTAGTGGACCGCACGGGCTACAGTGAGTACGTTACTACCTGGGGCTTCATGATTGTGCTGTTCGTGGGCTTCTGGTTCCTGATGCGCCGCATGAGCGGAGCTGGGGGGCCGGGTGGTCAAATCTTCAATATCGGCAAGTCTCGCGCGGCGCTTTTTGAAGGTGGCGACAAGGTGAAGATTACCTTCAAGGACGTAGCCGGTCTGGAAGAAGCCAAAGAGGAAGTGCAGGAAATTGTGGAGTTCCTTAAGAACCCCTCGAAGTTCACCATCCTCGGTGGTAAAATCCCGAAAGGCGCCTTACTAGTAGGTCCTCCCGGCACCGGTAAAACCCTGCTGGCGAAAGCAGTAGCAGGCGAAGCTGACGTGCCGTTCTTCTCCCTGTCGGGCTCCGACTTTGTGGAAATGTTCGTGGGGGTGGGCGCCGCCCGGGTGCGTGACCTGTTCAAGCAGGCCAAAGCCAAGGCCCCGTGCATCATCTTCATCGACGAAATTGACGCCATTGGCCGCAGCCGCTCCCGCGGTAACGTGCCCGGCGGCAACGATGAACGGGAAAACACGCTGAACTCCCTGCTGGTAGAAATGGACGGTTTCGGTACCGACTCCGGGGTTATTATCCTGGCCGCTACCAACCGCCCCGATACCCTGGATTCGGCCCTGCTGCGTCCGGGGCGCTTCGACCGCCAGATCAGCATCGACAAGCCAGACATTAACGGCCGCACCCAAATTTTCAACGTACACCTGAAGCCGTTGACCTTGGGGCCCGATGTGGAAGCCAAGAAGCTGGCCGCTCAGACGCCTGGTTTTGCCGGCGCTGAAATTGCCAACGTCTGCAACGAAGCCGCCCTTATTGCCGCCCGCCGCGACAAAAAGATGGTGACCATGCAGGACTTCACCGACGCCGTAGACCGTGTCATCGGTGGTCTGGAGAAGAAAAACAAAATCATCAGCCCCGGTGAGAAGAAAGTAGTTGCCTACCATGAAGCTGGCCACGCTATTGCGGGCTGGTTTCTGGAGCACGCTGATCCGCTGGTGAAAGTTAGCATTGTGCCTCGGGGGGTAGCAGCGCTGGGCTACGCGCAGTATCTGCCGCGGGAGCAGTTCCTCTACAACACCGAGCAGCTCATGGACGAAATGTGCATGACCCTGGGTGGCCGCGCCGCCGAGGAGCTAGTGTTCGGCAAGATTTCGACCGGTGCCCTTTCCGACTTGGAGCGCATCACGAAAACGGCCTACAGCATCGTGACCATGTATGGCATGAACGCCAAGCTGGGCAACGTTTCGTTCTACGACTCAAAAGGTCAGAATGAGTATGGCTTCACCAAGCCGTATTCGGAGGCTACCTCGCAGATGATTGACGAGGAAGTACGGACCATTATCGAGCAGGCTTATATCCGTACCAAGGAGCTGCTGACGGAGCGTCGGCACGAACTGGAGGTAATTGCCAAGGAACTGCTTGAAAAAGAGATTCTACTGCAAGATGACTTGGTGCGCCTCGTGGGTCCTCGTCCCTTCGATAGCCAGACGACGTACCAAGCGCACATGGCCGGTACCGACCGGAGCGAAACGCTCAGCGAGCGGAAGCAGGAGCACCCAGGTGTTCCGCTCGGCAACGACCTCCCAGACCTGAATCTGCCCGGTATGGACAAGGACCAAAACGGCACTACTGGCACTGCCACCGAACCTAGTGGTAGCGCAGTAACGCCGCTCTAATCTAGCCCCTGGCACTCACAGAAAAGCCCCCTTACCGCTACGGTAAGGGGGCTTTTCTATGAGTAAGAAAGTTGACTTGCTACTTATATTTTGGTTGGCGTTCCTGCAGATAAACTCGGAAAGCCGGTAAGGCTTTGGCCTTCTCAAAACCATGCCGGGCAATGGCTGTCCGTACGGCGGGTAGTAACTCGGCTAGCCACGCCTCAAAATCGGCGGTGGTAGCGTTGTAGCTTTCCGGAGAGGAGGTAGTTGCGGCAAGAGGAGTAGGCCTATCGTTCATGTACAGTTCGTTTTAAAACGGTATTTGCCAAAAGAGTGCCAGCTAATCACTGCCTAGGATTTGTACAAATTGACTTCTTCTACATAGTTCTGATCAAGTATAATAAAGCCCGTTTATAGTCACTATTTGCCTATAAGGTGTTCAAGTACAGCCCAAAATTTTACGGGGTAGTTCAATTATTGCCTCAGTATCGGGTCGGAAATAGGTAAGGGTAGGGCCAGGCTTCTTAAAATCATGCCGCCGTAGAACGCAAACCGAATCCTTGTACCTTTACTTTCATGGCGGATACTTCTCGTGATATTATCCTGCGGCGCATTCGGGAGTCCTTGCGGCAGCCGGCGGAGCAGCCGGCGCGCCCCGACTTTGCGGCGCCTCTGCACCCCCGGCCCACGTCGGATGATGACCTGGCGGTGGCGTTTGCGCAGAGCTTTGTGCGGGTAGGGGGCGTGTTCTACTATTGCGAGTCGGTGGAGCAGTTCTACGATGCGCTTTTCGCCTATAAGCGGGAAAAGAATCTGGAACACCTTTACGTATGGGAACCCGAGCTGAAAAAGCTGCTGCACGAGGGCAATATTGTTTTTCAGGGTGATGAAGCGGACTTTCGGACCAACGCCGACGCTGGGCTTACGAGCTGCGAGGCCCTAGTAGCCCGCACGGGTAGTGTAATGGTAGCCGCCGGCACGGCTAGCGGCCGCCGCCTCAGCATCTACCCCGATCAGCACCTGGTGGTAGCGCGCACCTCCCAGGTGGTAGCCGACATTGGCGACGCCCTGAAGCTGATGCAGCAGAAGTACGGGCCCGACAAGCTGCCCTCCATGATTTCCCTGACCACTGGGCCAAGCCGCACGGCCGATATTGAAAAAACGCTGGTGCTCGGCGCCCACGGCCCGCGCAGCATCGTCTTGTTTTTACTGGATGACGCGCCCGCCGCAACTACCTGACCTCGCGCTGCCCCCGGGCCGCCGCGTGTATTTTGCTTCTGATTTTCACTTGGGTGCCCCCGATGCTGCCCGCTCCCTGGAGCGGGAACGGCGCATTGTGCGCTGGCTGGATATGGCCGCCCAGGATGCGGCAGCCATCTACCTGCTAGGCGACATCTTCGACTTTTGGTTTGAGTACCGCCATGCTATTCCCCGGGGGTTTATTCGGTTGCAGGGCAAGCTAGCCGAACTGACCGATGCCGGCCTACCCGTGACATTTTTTACCGGCAACCACGATATGTGGATGTTCGATTACTTCACCAAGGAGTTAAATATTCCTGTCCTGCGCAATCCGGTAAGTCAGCGCATCGGGGGGCACACGTTTCACATCGGCCACGGCGACGGGCTGGGCCCCGGCGACCATACTTATAAGGTATTGAAGCGCGTATTTGCCTCGCCGGTAGCTCAGTGGTTGTTTGCCCGGCTGCACCCTAATTTAGGTATCGGCATTGCTAACCGCTGGAGCCAGCACAGCCGCCTGCAAAACGGCGCCGCTGATGAGCAGTACTTCGGGGAGGAAGAATGGCTGCTGACCTACTGCCGACAAGTACAGCAGCAGTTTCCGCACGAGTACTACGTATTCGGGCACCGCCACTTACCGCTGGATGTAGCAGTTGCCCCTGGTAGCCGTTACGTTAACCTAGGAGAATGGGTCAATTATTGCTCCTACGGCGTTTATGATGGCAACCAGCTGGTGTTGCAGCACTTTGAGCAAGGGAAACAAAGCTAAGAGTATAGCGCCTGGGAATATGAAATGGACTGCTGCCTGTTCCTTAGTTCTAGGGTTGACGCTTACCACTTTGGTTGGTGCACTGGCGCAGACTACGGCGCCCGCAGCGGGCTCTGTGGCACCTGCCGCGCAAGCCGCGCCCGTAGTAACCGTTCCGGCCAATACGAAAGCTGCCGGTAGTACCTGGCAACTGGTGCGCACTATTGCTCTGGCCCAGCCCGGACCGGCTTCCCTGGACCGTCGTGGTAACCTCTACGTGACGGATTCCCAGAATAATCTGCGCCAGTACGGGCCCGATGGGCAGGCCCTCAACACGTATTCGCCCCCGTTGCCGGGGCATACGGCTCAGGTAGAAGCCTGGAACACGGCCAAAGTTCTGGTGTTCTACGATGACCGCCAACAGGCAGTGCTACTCGACCGATTTCTAACGCCGATTGGGGAAGTGCGCTGGCCGGACTATCTCGACGGGCAGGTGCGGGCGGCTACCTTGGCTCCCGACGACCGGTACTGGCTGCTCAACGAGTCGGACCTAACGCTGCGCCAGTTTGATGCGGCCCAGAAACGGTTCACCATCACTACCCCGCTCGACCTGCTTATTGGTCGTACCCGCCCCGATTTCCGGTTTCTGCGCGAGTACCAGAACAACCTCTACCTTGTAGACCGCACCAGTGGCATCTATGTCTTTGATAACCTGGGTAACTACCGCAAGAAGCTCCCGCTTTTGGGGCTGAGCTACGTTGGTTTTCGGGCCGACGAGCTGTACTACCTGGCTCCTGATGGCCTCCGATTTTTCCACCTGTATACCCTCGCCGAGCGGGCGGTACCCTTGCCCGTAGCGGGCGCCCAGCAGGTGGTTGTCAGTGACCAATATGCCTACGTGGTAAGTGCTGCCGGCATTCAGGTGTATAAAATATAGGCCCTTGCTGAGGGCAGGAAGCTGCGCAACAGCAGCTGACGGCTTGTGAATCAGGAAATAGCCGAGCTTAAGGAGGGCCTGAGGAGGTAGCACGGCCGGGTGGTCGTAACTCGTACTGGGTGCGTGGCGTTATGCTAACAGGCTGACTTTGAGTCAGTGCCTGTTCTGTTTCACTCCACCATACTATTCAGTTATGAAGGCACTCGTGTATCACGGAATGAGAGACGTGCGCGTCGATACCGTTGACGACCCGGAAATTGAAGATGCGCGCGACGCAATTATCCGCGTGACGAGCACGGCCATCTGCGGCTCCGACCTGCACATTTACAACGGCAGCATTCCGCAGCCTCGGCCCATGGTACTTGGTCACGAGTTTATGGGCATTGTGGAAGAGGTAGGCAAAGGCGTGAAAGGCAAGCTCAAGGTCGGCGACCGGGTAGTGGTGCCGTTTCCTGTTGCCTGCGGCACCTGCTATTTCTGCAACCATCAACTGCCCGGCCACTGCGAAAACTCCAACCCTGACCACTACGGCCCTGAAGGCGGGTTGCTGACCGAAAAAGGCGGGGCGCTGTTTGGCTACACCGATATTTACGGCGGCTACAATGGCGGCCAGGCCGAGTACGTGCGCGTACCCTACGCCGACTTCGGCCCCCGAGTAATTCCGGATAGCCTCACCGACGAGCAGGCCCTATTCCTGACGGACATCTTCCCAACGGGTTATTCCGGCATTGATTGGGGTGAAGTAAAAGGCGGCGAAATTGTGGCCATTTTTGGGGCCGGACCCGTGGGTATTATGGCCGCGAAATCGGCGTGGCTGCGCGGGGCGGCCCGGGTAGTGGTGGTTGATACCCTGCAGTACCGGCTCGACAAGGCCCAGCACGCCACAAACTGCGAGGTTATCCGCTGGGAAGATGCTAAGTCAGTAGTGGAGCAGATCCGGGAGCTAAGTGGCGGGCGTGGTGCTGACGTGTGCGTGGAGTGCGTGGGCTTCGAGCCTGACCGAGATTTGCTGGACCGGGCCAAGGCCGTTATCAACCTGGAAAAGGGCTCCGATAAAGTGCTGCTGGCTTGCATGAGTGCGGTTCGCCGGGGCGGCATCGTGTCGGTGCTGGGCGTGTACAGCTCCCCCTTCGATAACTTCCCTATTCATCAGTTCTTTGACAAGGGCATTACCCTGCGGGGCGGGCAGGCACCCGCTCAAAAGCACATTGATAAGCTGCTGCAGTATGTAATTGAGGGCAAAGTGGTGCTGGATGACATCATCACGCACCGGCTGCCCTTGGCCGAAGCCGCCCACGGCTACGACATTTTCCGCAATAAGAAAGACAACTGCGTGAAGGTGGTGCTAAAGCCCTAACCGGCGCTCTTTCTTACCTATTCTTGCCTAGTACAAAAAAGGGCCGGCTACTTGCCGGCCCTTTTTTGCGTCGGCTTGGCTTGGCAGACGGCGCTCTGTAATCCGGGCTATTTTCTACTTACATTTGAAAGAGACGACTTCGGTCGTTGCCGATCCTGTTTTGCCTTTTCACAACCAATTCCAGCTATGTCTGCTGCTTCTTTCTGCCGTGCCTATCTTCGTTTCGTGTTGGTAGCCGGCAGTGTGGCTAGTAGCCTGGTAGGTAGGGCCCAAACGCTGCCGGTGCGCACCAGCAGCCGGGTAGCTCCGGGCCTGGAAGCCAACCGCGCCGGGCGAGCCTTGCGCGTAAGCGTTACCAACCCGGCGGCTTTTCAGCAGTGGCTAACCCAGCACCAACCGCGGGCTGTGGCAACGGCCGAGCCTCGGCACGCCGGGCTCTGGCAGGTGCGCGGCGTTACGCCCGCTGAGCTAACGCAGTGCCCTTGGGTGAGCTTCGTGGAGGTAGCCGACCGCCGGGCCCAACCCGAGCGCCAACTCAACACCGCTGACCTTGCCGCGAATAAAGTTACCACGGTGCATGCGCGCTACCCCGCCTTAGCGGGCCAAGGTCTGACAGTATCGGTCAAGGAAAGTCCGCTGGACATCAATGATATTGACTTTAAAGGCCGCCTGGTTAACCCCGATCCGCAGGCCCAGCTGCTGAACTCGCACGCCACCATCATGGCTACGCTTATTGCCGGGGGCGGCAACTCCGCCGTGACCGGTAAGGGGGCCGCCTGGCAGGCCCGCATTGCGCAGTCGAGCTACGATAACTTACTTCCTGACAATACCACCACGCTTGCCAGCCAGGGCGTATCGGTGCAAAACCATTCCTACGGGGTAGCCGTCGAAAACTTCTACGGCCTCGAGGCTCGCGCCTACGACCAGCAGGTACGCCAGCGGCCCGAGCTGCTGCACGTATTCTCCGCTGGCAATTCGGGTAACCAGCCCGCGCCCGCTGGGTCTTACGCCGGCTTGGCGGGGGTAGCCAACCTCACGGGACAGTTCAAAAATTCCAAAAACACGCTGAGCGTGGGCGCGACAGATGCGCTGGGCCAAGTAGTACCCCTCAGCTCCCGCGGCCCTGCCGCCGACGGCCGCCTCAAGCCGGAGCTAGTAGCTTTTGGCGACGGCGGCACGTCCGACGCGGCGGCTTTGGTGTCGGGTATCAGCCTGCTGGTGCAGCAGGCTTACCGCGACCAGCAGAGCAAGCTGCCCGCGTCGGCGCTGGTGAAAGCGGCCTTGCTAAATGCCGCCGATGATGCTGGCCGACCCAACGTGGATTTTGTGGCTGGCTACGGGCAGGCTGATGCGCTGGGCGCCGTGCAAACCATTCTGGAGCGCCGCTTTGCGGAAGGTTCGGCTACGCAAAGCCAGGAGCAGATTTTTACGATTACCGTTCCAGCCGGAACGCATCGGCTAAAGGCCACGCTAGTTTGGAATGACCCCGAGGCGGCCGCCAATGCTACTACTACGCTCGTTAATGACCTCGACTTGACCCTGGCCCGGCCGACTACGGGGCAGCGCTGGCTGCCCTGGACGCTCAGTTCCTTTGCTCATCTGGACTCGTTGGCCCTACCCGCGCGGCGGCAAGCCAATCACCGCGACAATGCCGAGCAGATTACCCTGGACCTACCAACAGCCGGCACCTACGAATTGCGGGTGCGCGGCTACAACATAGCGCAGGGGCCGCAGGCCTTCAGCTTGGCCTACGAGTTTGAGTCGGGTCTAACGTGGGTACATCCCACGCGGGCCCGCAATCTGCGGGCTGCAGAATCGGTGTTGCTGCGCTGGCAGTGGGCGGGGCCAGCTACGGCGGCCCGCCTGGAGTACCGCCCGGTGGGGCAACCTACCTGGACTATTCTGGCGCCCTCCGTAAACTTAGCCCAGCAAACGTTTCGCTGGACAACGCCCGAAACAACGGAGCCAGCTCAGTTGCGCCTCCTAACCGGCGCAGGTACCGTGGAGTCGGATACGTTTTTCGTGGCCCGGCCGCTGGCCTTGCAGGTTGGCTACAACTGCCCCGATGAAACCCTGCTGACCTGGGCGCGGGTGCCGGGCGCTACCCGCTACCAAGTGTACCAGTTAGGCGCCACTCACCTGCAGCCCTTCCGTTTAGTGGCGGATACCGCTGTGGTACTTACCGCAGCAGAAGCGGCTACCCGCCACTTTGCCGTGGCTCCCGTCATACAGGGGCGGGTAGGGGAGCGGGGCAGCACCACGGATGTAACGCAGGTAGCGCACGGCTGCTACGTGCGCTCCTTTCTACCCCGGCAATTGGTCACGGATACTGTGCGGCTTGATTTAACCCTGGGCACTACTTACCGGCTGCAGGCAGTGGTGTTGGAGCGCCGCCTAGCGGACGGCTCCTTTCAGGCAGTCCAGACGATTACCCCGGTGCGCCGCACCAGCCTAGTGCTAACCGACCCCAGTGCCCTGGCTGGCCGGGCTCAGTACCGGGCTCGTCTGGTGCTTACTACGGGGCAGCTGCTGTACAGTGCCATCGAGGAAGTGTTTTTTGTGCCCTCAGCCTCCGATGTGCTGGTGTACCCGGTGCCGGTGGTGGCGGGCGAACCGCTCACCTTAGTCGGGCCCCGAGACCAGGCCCTGCACATCCGCATATTCGACCTGACGGGCCGTTTGCGGCTGGAGCGCACCACGGATGGGGGCACTATTCAGGCACAGGATACCCATGCGCTGGGGAAAGGTACCTACTTACTCCGCATCAGCGTTGCGGGCAGCCGCGAGGTAACCCGGCGTATTGTGGTGCTGTAGCAAAATCCCTAAACCGTCCTGTCCGTCACCTAAGTATTCTGCTGGACTTGCGGATGCTAGTTTCGCCGTGCTCGGTAGTGAGACAGTCCAGCTATATAAAGGAGAAGCTTCCCTAACGTGTGCGGCCTGCCGTGAGGGAATTGCGTGTGAAAAGGTGCCGCTTTGTAGGTGACTATGCTTCTCGGTAAGGGCTCTGCAGATTGACGCGGCCAAGCAACTACCAGCAGGGGTAAATAAATTGATGACGACGGGTAGCCTCAGTCGTGCGTCATGCATAAGCTAATAGGCAGGATGCAATGGTCAGCCGTCAAACTCTATTACAACAAAAGCCCTGGCTCGGATGAGCCAGGGCTTTTGTTTGCTTACTGCGTACTACCCGAAAGGCTAGTAAACGTAGTTCAGAGCAGTTACGTCGTTGGCATTGAAGGGGCGGTTAGCGCCGCTGCCAATGCAAGCCAGCATCCAGGAGTTAGGATCTGGGCTGGTGGGCGTGCCGGGGATGTGGATGGCGCCAACGGTGCTAGCACCTTCGTTCACGGCCGAACCACCGCAGCTGTACTGACGGCCCATGTAGTCCGTGTGACGGAAACCGATGCAGTGACCTACTTCGTGAGCCAGAATGGTGGCAATGTACGTGGAGGCATTGGCCGTGCCAATAGCACCAACGTTAACCGAAACCGAGCCGTAAGGGTTGCCGCCCGAAGGGAAGCCAGCCGAAGCCAGGTAGCTAGAACCCGAAGGAGCCGCGTTCATAACGATGTTGCCACCCGAGGTAACGCGGGAGAAACGGAGGCTCAGGTTTTGAGCATTGTAACGACGGATCAGCTCGTCGGTGGCCGTGATGTAGGCCGAAGGCAGGCTGGTCGAAACGCGGATAGTAATGGTGCGGGGCAGACCACCTACCAGGTTGGTGGTGCGGTACTGCTCATCCTGGCCTACGCGCATCATCTTGTAGTCAGGCGTGCTGGACAGCATTTCGTCGGTCAGCATGATGTCGCCTTCCACGATTACACCACCGGCTACTTTCTGAGCACCAGCCGTAGAGAAACCAAGCGTTTTGATCTGGTTAACAGTCGTCTCCGATACCTCATTTTTTACTTCAACATTGGCTTTTTCCTGACAAGAGGAAAGCGACAAGCTGGTAGCAGCCAACAGGGCGAGGGGGGCGAGTACTTTTAGTGTCTTCATGTGTTTTGGTTGTGGTTAGGTAAAAGAACGCTGTAAACATAGGCTTTCGTTATCGATATTTCAAAACTAAGGCTCTGTAATTGTCAAAATTATATACAAACAAATAGCGCGTTATCAAACTTGCAATCTTTCTACAGTTGAGCAGAAAATAGGATTTATCCCAATTATGAATTTTTGATGAAAATTGATTTTTAATGGTACGAAGCGAATATTTGCCCCAAATGCTCAACCTCTTGAATAGCACTGCTTGGGCCGCTTCAGGCCGCTAATGAACTGATGATATATTTTGAGGCGTTAGTGCCAGCACTGCCCGCCGCCTTGAAATCTGTATCTTTGTCTAGAACCGATTTCAGGCGGAAGGCTACCTTTCGCTTTACCACATAGATCTTTCAGGCCGTGGCTTGCTCATCCTGCTCCTCCTCCGGCGGGGGCTGCTCCACTACATCTGCCAAGGGCTGCGGCTCTAAAGGCAGCTGCAGTAGCGGCTGTACCCGCCTTAATGTATTCGACTGGCTCCAGGACCTGGATATGCCCAGCGACTTTAAAGAATTTGACCTTGTAGAAGTCCGCTTTAAGGGCGGACGTAAAGACTTTTACCGCAATAAGAGCCGCCTGCCACTCGTCACGGGTGATGCTGTGGTCGTTGAATCGGCCGGCAGCGGTTGGCATCTGGGGCACGTTTCGCTGAAGGGCGAGCTGGTGCGCCTGCAGATGAAGAAAAAGAAAGTGCCTCAGGACTCGAAAGACATCCGCACAATTTTGCGGGTAGCTACTGAGCAGGACGAGGAACGTTGGCAGGCCGTGCGCGACCTGGAAACCGGCACCATGTTCAAGGCCCGCGCCGTGGTAGATGAGCTGCGCCTGAAAATGAAGCTCTCCGACGTGGAGTACCAGGCCGACCGTACCCGGGCAACCTTTTTCTACTCCGCCGACGACCGGGTTGACTTCCGGGACCTGATCAAGCGCCTCGCCGACGAGTTCCGGGTGCGGGTAGAAATGCGCCAGATTTCCTTGCGCCACGAAGCCGGCCGCCTCGGCGGTATTGGTTCGTGCGGGCGAGAGTTGTGCTGCTCTACCTGGCTCACCGACTTCAAGAGCGTCAGTACAACCGCCGCTCGCTACCAGAACCTGAGCCTAAACCCCGCCAAGCTCTCGGGCCAGTGTGGGCGCCTTAAGTGCTGCCTGAACTACGAGCTGGATACCTACCTCGATGCCCTAAAGGATATTCCGCAGGTGCAGCGCCCCTTGCTCACGGAGAAAGGGGAGTACACCCTCCAGAAAACCGACATCTTCAAGAAGAAAATGTGGTTTGCCGTGCGCGGCGACAACAACTGGGTGGTAGTACCCACGGAGCGCGTGCGCGAAGTGCTGGACCTAAACAAGCGCGGCGAGAAGCCCGAAAGCCTACTGATGCCCGTGCGCGAGGAGGAAAAAGCCCCTGAGGTTACGGCCATTGTGGAAGGTTCCCTGGAACGCCTCGACGATAAAATAAAAGCCTCCAAACGCAGCAAGCGCGGCAAGAAGAAAAAGGGTTCCGAGGACGTAGCGCCGGTAACGGCCAGCGCCCCCCGGGCCGGCCGCTCAAGCGCGCCCCGCCCGAGTGCTACCCCCGAGCCCCGCGAAGCAACTGCCCTTCCGGCCACGGCTGCGCCCGAAGGAGAAGCCGCCCCAGCCGGGGAGGAGCGCAGCCGCCCCCGCGGTGCCGCTGCCCGTCCCCTAAACCGGCGGGGCCGGGGCCGGGGTGAGGGCAAGCGCACCGACGCGGGCCGAACCGGGGAAGGAACTTCTACCCCCGCAGGCGCCGCTGATACTACCCGCCCCCCGCGTGAAGCACGTCCGCCCCGGGCCGCCTCCGCCGGCGAAGCGCCGGATGGCGCGGCTGGGAGAGGTGACACGGGGGAGGGCCGCCGCAACCGTTCGGGCCGGCGGGGTAGTGGTGGCCGCCCGGGCCGTGGTGGTACCGGCCCTGAGGCCGGGCCTACTTCTTCTCCTGCTGCCTCCTGATGCTGTTGCGTATGCGTTTCCTCTCTCGTGTACTACCGGCCCTGGCGGCGGGACTCCTGCTACTGTCGGCCTGTGACCAAAACCAGGTATTCGAGAAGAATATCGACCTGAAGTCGCCAGCCGGTGACCCCTACGTGTGGGCCGTGCAAGACAAGCCGACCTTTGAGTTCGATATCACCGACACTACCCAACGTTACGATGTGTACTTCAACATCCGCAACGCCGCGGACTACGAGTACTACAACCTGTACGTGAAGCAAACTCTCACGGCCCCGGATGGCAAGCCCGTGTCGCGGCGGCTGCACCAGATGCTACTGCTGGACCCGCAAACCGGCGAGCCGCGCGGCAGCGGTACCGGCGACATTTACGACCACCAGATTCTGGCCTTGCCTAACCAGCAGTTCCGCCAGGTAGGGCGCTATAAGCTCATGCTGGAGCAGTACATGCGCCAGGACCAGCTCCGCGGCATTATGGCTGTGGGCGTGCGCGTGGCCCGGCGGCCAGCCGGCAGCGAGTAACATAACGCGAGGAGCCCGTAGTTTACCAGCAAAAAACCCCGTTCGGCATGCCGAACGGGGTTTTTTGTTAGGTCAAGACAAGAGTCAGGGTCGCTTAGATGCGCTCCACCTTCACAGCGTTCTGGCCCTTTTTGCCATCGATGATATCGAATGATACCCGGTCGTTTTCGCGGATTTCGTGAACGAGGCCCGTCTGGTGCACGAAAATCTCCTGGCCATTTTCATCTTGAACAATGAATCCATAGCCTTTCGACTCATTGAAAAACTTCACTTTACCGGTTTTCATAGCGGAGTGTAAGCGGTTGTGGGGTGAAAGAATGGCGGTAAATCTACATGGTTTTCCAACTTAGCAAAAGTCTGCCGGGCCGAACGCGGGCGAAAGGGCTACGTATGAAAGCCTATTCCAGCTCCTCCATATACCCTCGCCATGACTGATTCATCTAACCCCGCTTCTTCCACGCCCCAACTGCCTACCTCTCCTGCCACGGCTAACAACGAGCCGCAAGCAAGTGGGGTGGCTGCGGAGCAGTCGAGCCTTGAACCCGTGCCCACGGAACTGCAAACACCGGCGAATACCACTGGTCAGCAGCCCTTTGCCCACAACCCCAACCACGAGCAAAACGAGGTAGCTGGCGCCAGCCGGGGCGAGTTTGGCCGGCAATCAGACCAGGGTATTACCCAGGGCGGGTACGGAGCGGAGCTTAGCCGGGGCAACGCTACCTACGCCGGCACTCTGGATACTCCTGTGCCCACTACTGGCTACATTGGGGAGCGGCAGCAGCAGCCCAATGATTTTGTAAGTAATGAAAATGGCAGCTATGGCACCCAGCCCGTCGGTGCTACAGCACCCAGTGGGTCGGCCGTCGGCACGGATTTCGCCAACGACAATGCGGCTCCCAAGGGCACTGATTCAGGCTATGCGGAGAACTACGGCACATCCTCGCTTGGGGAAGCCCGGGCCGGGAGCGGCCAGCCCGATGCTAGCCACCGCAACCAACAGGAAGACTACAGACCAAACCATCCGGAGGGTGGCCCCGAGGGCCTGCGGACGGGAGTAGCCCCCACCAACACCAGCCAGGGCAGCAACGAGGCCGATGCCACGCCTACCCGCGGCTCGCGCAGTGGCTACCAGGCTGCTGGCTCCCCTGATGCGCAGGGCGGCCAGCAAAGCGGCTTTGGCTCCAAGGGCGGCTCGTATAATGATGAGTACGCCTCGGCTGCTCCCAACGACCAGCAGGAGGGGGCGCCTACCCGCGGTGACTACGACAGCCAGGATGCCGCGCGCAACTACGGCGGCGCTTCCGACGACCGCACCGGCTCCGGCGAAGGCACTGACTATGGTCCCATGCCGACCCGCAGCGGTGGAGCTGACTAATGGTGCCGCCGCCTCACCGCAACAGCCCTGCCCAACCACTACTACGGTACAGTTGGGCAGGGCTTTTTTAGCGCTTGCGCGTCACGGAAAACAGCTTGCCTTTCTCGTTGCTGAAAATGAAATCCTGTTCATTCACGAACACCAAGGCCTCGGCCTGCCCTGACTCGGGCAGCGCCAAGTTGCTTTTCAAGCCGTCGAAGAGGCGGCGGCCGGGTAGGCGCTCAAACAGGTAGGCCTGCTCGTAACCCAGCAGCACTACGCGCTTGCCATCAGGGCTGATATCGGCGCTGGTAACCCAGGTAGGTAATTGCAGGCTGTCGGCTAGGCGGGCCAGGTGGCGCCCCGGCCGCGCCGGCAGCACGTATTGCTTGAGCCAGTGACCTTCACCCCGGTTTTTAGTGAAGAGGTACAGACTGTCCTGGTAGTAGTAGAAGGCCTCACAATCGAAGTTGCGCTTGGGCTTGCGGGGTGGGAAGGCCCGCTGATCGGGGTAGCTGAACTCGATGGTGTCAACTTGGTTGAGGCCAGAGCCGCTGAGCCGGTAAATGCACAGATTGCGCCGCTTGTTCTGGTTGTTGCCAAAGTCGCCCAGGTAAAGGCGCTGCTCGTCGTCCTGGGTTAAATCTTCCCAATCGATGTTCTGCAGGGGCGCCAGGTCCAAGGTTTGTAGCAAGTCGCCCTGGCGGGTGATTTTGTACAGGCGGGCCGTATTGCCGCCATCGGCGTGGGTCCATAAGTCGCCCTCGGGGCCGGCTATTTCCAGCCCTGAGCTTTCGGCTACCCGTTGCCGGTCGAGTCGCCCGATTTCCTCTACTTCGTATTGGTCCTCCGCGCTGCCAAAGTCGCCCCGGCCTTGGTCGGAGCTACAGCCACAGTAAGCTGCAGCCGAAAGGAAAAAGCCGAGAACTAGCTTCTGAGGCGCTGAGAAAGGCATAAAGGACGCATGAAATCTACAACCCGGGCAAATAATAGCCGGAGCTACGGGAGCCTACGCTAAGTAAGCGCGTCCCACGGCCGAAAATTACCATTTCCAGCCGGAAGCCACCGCACTAGCCGCCGCAAAGGTGGCGGTTACCTCTGCTCGCCCTCGGGGTAACTCAGAACCGGCGCGGGTTACAGGCCTTTATTTCAGCTCCAGATAAGGCGCTAGTTTGTCAAAAGTGGCCTGATCCAGAATCCGAATCTGACGCAAATCAGTGGGCTGCCGAAACGGGCCGTGCTGCTGCCGAAAAGCAACGAGCACGCGGGCCAGGCGCTTGCCAACGTAAGGGTGGGCCTGCAACATCTCGAACGAGGCATTATTAACATCCAACATAGCTGGCGCGAAGCCCGGGGCCACGAAGGTGTACTTGCGCAGGCTGTCCACCAGGTCGGGCGCGTCGCGCAGGGCATAAATCTCGGCGGTTTGCTCCTTGTTCTGGAAGCCCCCGAGCCGCTGCCGGTACTCTATGATGCGCCGCGCGTAGCCCCGGCCAATGCCCCGAATTTGCATGAGCTGGGTGGTATCGGCGGCGTTGAGGTCAAAGGCTGCCAAGCGGGTGGGCTTGCGCGGAAACCGGCTTCCCGCGGTTTGCTCAAACGGCTTACGGTCTGGGTACGGGCCACGGCTGGGGTAGGAGCGAGCCTCGCGCGGAGGTAACTGATCCGGCAGCTGCATGTAGGGGGCTAGGCGGGCGTACAAGTCGGGTTCCAGGCCGTAGGTCCGTTGAATCTGCTCCTTAGCCCGAAAGCCGCCAATAACCTCCCGGTAGTGGACCATGCGGCGGGCTACGTAGCTCGGCAGGCCCCGGGCTTCCCAGTCGGTGGCCGTAAGCTGGTTGGGGTCGAAGGGGGTTAGCGCAACCTGGGGCACCGCCCCGCGCCGCGGGTAGCGGCTAGCAAAGGCCGGCCGGGTAGTGCGCCGGGCCGCCAGTTCCGTGGCCCAATTGTTGAGCTGCTGCTGGTCGGGGGCAGGGTCATAAGCCGGCAAGGCCGGGCGCAATAGGCGAGGAAGCACCAGCCACAGCACGATCAGGCCTAGCAGCACCACAAAGCCAGAGGTTTCGCGCCGGGAAAAGCCGAAGTAGCGCCGCACGGCACGCAGCACCGGCCAAGAGCCGCGCCTTCGACCAGAAGTAGGAGCAGGCCGGGAAGAAGCGGGGCGCGAAGCGGGCATAGCAGAATAAGTAGAGTTTAGCCATAATATTACTGATTTCACAAATAAACGAAATCAGCGCAACGCTCCACTTTTATTTTATTTCTGCTATCCGTGGCGCCTACCGCCGAATCTTCACGTCTACATCGTAGCGGTAGCGGGGCGGGCCCCCGAGTGGCACGGCGAAGAAAGGCAGAGCCACGTCGTACTGGTCCGTCACGTAAAACACTAGGTCGTTGGAGGCCTTGGAAAGCGAGGTTATTTGCAAGTCCAGGGACAGGCCGTGCTCCTTGTCCGTGATGGGATGGACGCTGTTGGCCCAGCGGTTGTCGCCGCTCACGGTGGCGGAATGACCGTTTTTGGCAACGCTAAAGATTTTCAGGGTCACGTCTCCATCCACGTCGAAGTTGCTTTGCTTAATGCTCACTACCCGGTCGTTCACGAAGGGGTAGAGGTGGGTTTTGGCCTTGAGCTGGGGCGAAAGCCGGAAGCTGTACTCGTAGGTAAAGGCATTGCCACCTTCCACGGGCACGTTCTGGGTAGGCGACGTGCTCAGGAAATATCGGTACAGGTTGCCGTCGTCGCCCTTTTTGCCCTGGGCCACCAGCTTAAACACGTAGCCATCAAACTCCTTGACAAATTCGCCCTCCAGCGGGTTAAGGGGCCCGAAGGTGTACCAGCGGTTGTCATAGGTTTTCTCGGCACCGAAGGCCATTTGCTTCAGCAAGGTACCCGAGCGAAAGTTGCCCTGGGGCTCGGTGCGGCGGGCATCGGGGCCGGAGTGGGCGCCCGGCCCGCCGTAGAGACTGAACTCGGTGGTAGTGTTCCAGCCAAACTTGGCCTCGTCGTGCTGTCCGCCGCAGTCGGGGTCAAACAGGCGGATGTAAACCGGCTGACGGTTTTCCTTCGGAACCAGAAAAAAGAACGTCTGGGTGAAGTCATCGTCGCCCCAGCTTTTATCGGCCTGCGCCCCAAACGTGACCAGGAACGCTACGTTTTCGCCCGGGTTGGGCACGGCCTGGGCCGTGGCCTCGGTGGGCAATAGCATCGTGAAAATCCCCAGAAAGCTCAGCAGTACGTATAGAAAACGAGGCATGCCCCGAAGGTACGCTACCCACTGAATTTTACTTCAATCTGGCCGCGCAAGCACTACGGACATTGACGAAACCGTTTGCGGGGTGTATCATTACAGTCTATTCCGCTTTACCGCCCGTCCACTATGAGCGCCACCGCCCGTCGCACAACTGATTTTCTGGATTCCCTGGCTGCTGAACTGCAGCGGGTACGGGACATCACCAACCGCCGCTTCCGTCCGCTTACTGATGACCAGCTGAACCGGGGGCCGGGGCCGGGCAAATGGAGCGTGGGCCAGTGCCTGGAGCACCTCAACATCGTAGGCGGACTGTACTTGCCGGTAATGAGCCGCAAAATTAAGGCTGCCAAGGAGCGTGGCTCCAAACCGGCGGAGCTGGTAGTACACGGGTTTTTCGGGCAGAAAATGACCGAGGCCATGCGGGTGCCGGCCACCGAAAAAACCATGAAAACGCCCCAGCAGTACGCCCCCAGCGGCTCGCGCCTACCCCGCACGGTGCTGGAGGTGTTCAGCCGCCAACTTGATGAGCTGGACAGCCTGATTGAGCAAACCCGGGACATCAACGCCAACGCCGTGCGTATCCCTAACCCTATTATTCCGCTGCTGCTCCCGCGCCTGACCGACGCCTTGGAACTGCTGGTAGAACACATGAAGCGCCACATCCTGCAGGCCGAGCGGGTGCTGGATGGCCAGCGTATCAACGCCTGACCCAGGAATTTTCCGCGTTGCTTGGTGGATAGCGAACCGGAGGCAGGAAGTATTTTAGAGCGAGTACTGACCCTCGCCACAGCCCGAATCCCCGGTTGCTCCGCTTGGAGTGGCCGGGGATTCGGGCTGTAGGGGTTGCCGCGGCGAAAAGAAAAAGAGCTTTTTAGCGAGGAGCTGTATGGAATCAGCGCGGCTCCGGCATCAGCTGTTTACCAATTTGCCCGCCTGATCCGTTCTACCCCTATGCGTCCTTTCCTGTTAAGCTTGCTGGCCGTGCTGCTGCTGTTTTCCGCGGGCTCCTCCCAAACTACCCCGCCCGGCAACGGCCCCAGCGGCAACCCGGCTATCTGGAAAAAGATAGAACAACTGCTGGCCAAAGACCAGACAGCTTCGGCTGCCAAGCTGCTGGAGCCCCTGTACCAGCAAGCCCGCCGCCAGCAGAACACACCCGAGCACCTACGAGCCTTGCTCTATAAGCTGCGCCTGCTGGAAGCCCGGGAGGAGGAGGCCGATGTGCAGGCGATTCAGTTGGTAGAGCGGAACTTGAAAACGGCGCAATTTCCGGCCCGGCCGGTGCTGCACAGCCTGCTGGCCCAGCTCTATGAGCGCTACTACCAGGGGCACCGCTACCAACTCTACGACCGGACGCGCACCCAACCCGATACCGCCGACCAAAGTAGCACCGACCTGCGCACCTGGGATGCCGCCCGCTTGGGTGCAGCCGTAATTCGGCATTACCGGGCCTCGGTACAGGACGAGCCCCGCCGCCAGCAGCAGCTAAAATTAATTACCCTGGGCTCCCTCAGCCGGGGCGGCAGCGCTGAGGGTCGCGCCCTGCGCCCCACGCTGTATGAGTTGCTGGCCCACCGCGCCGTGGAAGGCCTTCGCAACGATGAATACTACGTAACCCGGCCGGCTCAGCAGTTCCAGCTGACGGATGCGGCCTTGTTTGGTTCGGCTGCGGAATTTACCCGCCTGAAACTGCAGGCTCCAGTAGCCGACTCGCTCAATGGGCAGCTCCATGCCCTGCAGGTCCTTCAGCAGCTACTGGCTTTCCGCCTGCAAGATGCCGCCAACCCCGCCGCCCTGGCCGATGCCGACCGGTTGCGCCTAGAGTTCGTGCACGAGCACTCGGAGCTGCCCAACAAAGCCGAGCTATACCGTACCGCCCTAGCCCGTGCCGCCGAAACGTACAAGGCCCTACCCATCAGTGCGGAGTTCCGGGTGCTGGAAGCCGGTACCTGGCAGGAAACCAACCCCGCTAAAGCCCACGAGCTGGCCGTAGCGGCCGCCACGCAGTTCCCAAAGTCGCGGGGAGGACGACAAGCGGCGGCCCTGCGGCAGCAGTTGGAGCGCATGGAGCTAGGTTTTACTGCCGAGGAGGTGCTGCTGCCCAATCAACCCTGGTTGCTGCGCCTGATGGTGCGCAATGTTCCGCGCCTCTACGCCACAGCCTACCGCATCAGCAACGCTCAAGTTCTGCGCCAGCTGGAGCGGCCAGAACTCCAGCAGGATAAAACCTGGCGCCAGCGCTACGCCCGGGCCTTGGCCGCCAAGCCCGCCGCTACCTGGACCCTAGATGCACTTGGCCCCCAGGACTTTCGCAGCCACACCGTGCAGCACGCCGGGCCGGCTTTGCCGCTGGGGCACTACCTCATTGTGCTCAGCACCGCTGCCAACAATCCCACCAAGGAGCAGCCCGGCGCGGTTACCGCCTACGGTCAGGTGCAAGTGAGCGAGCTAAGCTACGTGCGCCGCAGCGCCGGCCGTACCGCTGGCCCCGAGTTGCTGGTGTTGCACCGCCAGAACGGCGCGCCCCAGGCCGGCGTGCGGGTACTGCCCTTTCTCGCTACCTATAATCAGGCGGCTCGTCGTATGGAAGTGCGGCGGGGGCAACCTGATCAAACTACCACCGGGGGGCAGGTGAAAATTCCCCTTAGCACTTCGTCAGACTACACGCAGTTCAGTCCGGCACTGTTGAGCTACGGTGCTGACTCCCTCTGGACGGAGGACCTGGGCAATTTTTACTCCCGGAATAATCAACCGCAACAACCAGAAAGTCGTCCGCGCTGGCATTTGTTTCTGTACACCGACCGCGCCATTTACCGCCCGGGCCAAACGGTGTACTTCAAAGGCATTCTTACCGAAACCATTCGGGCTGTCACGCGGCCCTTCACGAAGCATGGGGTTGCCGTGGAGCTAAAGGACGTGAATAGTCAGACGGTGAAGACCCTGAAATTTACAACCAATGACTTCGGCTCCTTTCACGGCTCCTTTGTGCTGCCCACGGGTTTGCTAAACGGCGAAATGTCGTTGCAAACACAGTATGGCAGCCAAAGCTTCGCCGTGGAGGACTACAAGCGGCCTACCTTCCAGGTCGCGTTTGAGCCAGTGAAGGGCGTGCCCGTGCTGGGGCAGGAGGTAACGGTGCGCGGCACGGCCACGGCCTACGCCGGCCAGCCCATTGACGGGGCCACGGTGCGCTACCGAGTGGTGCGGCGCACGTTCTGGCCCCTGTATGGCCGCAGCATCTACGGCAATAGCCGGCCCGAGCAGGAAATTCTGAGTGGTACCACTCGCACCGATTCAGCCGGAGGCTTCGCGGTAACGTTCCTTGCCAAAGGGGAGGACTTGCAACAAAGCAAACGCGGTGGCTGGGCCCCTGGCTATGTGTTCGAGGTAACGGCCGACGTGACGGACGCCGCCGGCGAAACCCGCACCGGCACTCAGCGCGTGAGCCTGGGCACCGAGGCCCTGACGCTACGCCTGGAGCTACCCGAGTTGCTTAACCGCGCCCAGTTACCCACGCCCCGCCTCATCAGCACCAATGCCGCCGGCGAGGCCCAGCCCGCCAAAGGTCAGCTGCGCCTTTACCGCCTCTCGCCACCCACCCGCGCCCTGCGCCCCCGCCTCTGGGAGCGGCCCGAGCGCGAGGCCCTGAGCCAAGAAGAGTTCAAGCGCCGCTTCCCGCTGGATGCCTATGGCAAGGAAGACAACGACAGCACCTGGGCCCGTACCCTGGTGCTTACGCAAGACTTCGACACCGACAAAACCCCGCTGCTGCCCGCCCTGCAAACCACCCTGGCCGCCCAAACGCCGGGCCGCTACCTGCTGGAAGCCACGGCTAGCCTAGGAGCGGCCGGTCAGCCTGCGGCCCGCACGGAGCAGCGGTTCACCCTCTTCGACCCCACCACTACTACCTTGCCCGTACCCACAGCCAACTGGTTTGTGCCCCTGCAAGACAGCGTAGCGCCCGGCCAAACGGCCCGCTTTCTGGTGGGTAGCTCTCAGGAGGGCGCCCGGGTGCTGCTGGAAGCCGAAGCCAAGGGCGAAACCCTGCACCACCAGTGGCTGACGCTACGCGCCAATGAGCAGCGCGTGGTGGAGATACCTGTGCCCGCCGCTCTCGGTGAAGCCCAGCTCTACGTGCACCTCACCCAAGTGCGCGACAACCGCCTCTACACCCGCATGGCCCCAGTGCAGATAGCCACGCAGCCCGCCCCACTGGTGCTCAGCATTGCTACCTTCCGTGATAAGCTACAGCCCGGCCAGAAGGAAACCTGGCGCGTCACTATTCACCAGACCGATGGTAAACCCGCCGACGCCGAGCTGCTGGCCACGCTCTATGATAAGTCGCTGGACGTATTCCGGCCCCACGATTTCGCCGCCCCGAGATTCTACCAGCCGTATTTCCCGCCCACTCTGGCCTGGAACGGCCACTTCGGGACGGAGGATGGGGTGGAGCTGTTCAACCAATACGTTGCCTCATATTACCCGGCTGCCATTCGCTACCCGCATCTGAATATGTGGGGATTATGGGGCAACGATGAAATTCCGGACCAAGAGGAATCAAAAGATAAAGTAGTAGCCTTGAAAACCATAAGAGGCAACACTGATAATCCTGCTGACTTAGCCGGTTTAGAATCTAGTGAAGGCGCTATGGCCGTTGCTGATCAGGAAATGGCTCCAATGGCCGCCGCTGTATCTGCTCCTAGAATCCAAGTGCGCGGGGTAGCACGGTCGGCTAAGTTCCGAGAAACTACTAATAGTGGCTCCACGCCTGCTGCCTCTCAACCCGACCTCAGTGGCGTGCAGGCCCGCAAGGATTTTCGCGAAACAGCCTTCTGGATGCCCGCCGTGCGTACCAATGCCCAGGGCGAAACTGTGCTGGAATTTCAACTGCCCGAAGCCGTGACGCGCTGGCAGCTGCTGGCCCTAGCCCACGAC
This sequence comes from Hymenobacter sublimis, assembly GCF_023101345.1. Classification (NCBI taxonomy): domain Bacteria; kingdom Pseudomonadati; phylum Bacteroidota; class Cytophagia; order Cytophagales; family Hymenobacteraceae; genus Hymenobacter; species Hymenobacter sublimis. The sequence continues at coordinate 3,357,791 of NZ_CP095848.1, read as the reverse complement.
CAGCAGCTACGCACCGGCCTGCTGCGCCAGGAGCTAGTAACGCAGAAGAGCCTGCAGGTAACACCCAACGCCCCTCGCTTTTTCCGGGAAGGCGACCAGCTGACTTTCTCGGCCAAACTCAGCAACCTTACCGCCCAGGCCCTCAATGGTACAGCCCAACTTCTTCTGCTCGATGCCCGCACCCAGCAGCCCCTCGGAAGCCAAGTGCTACGCGGCCCCGCACAGGTGAAATTCAGCCTCCGCGGCAACCAGAGCCAAGCCGTCAGCTGGAACCTTACCCTGCCCGAAACTGCCGAAGACCAGCTCCCCATTGAGGCCATAACCTACCGCGTAGTGGCGCGGGCGGAAGTGGCTAGTCAGTCTGAAAAAGGCAAGACCGACCGTAAGCTTCGTAAGAAGTTAAAGAGTAGAGAATTAGCGGCTCAAAACCAAGGCACGGTAGAAGACGGGGAAGAAAATACGCTGCCAGTGCTGCCTAACCGCCTGCTCATTACCGAAAGTCTGCCGCTGGCGGTGGTGGGCCCGGCTGCTCGGGAGTTTGAGTTGAAGAAGCTCACCAGCACTACCTCCAGCACCCGCCGCAACTACTCGCTCACGCTGGAAATGACGCCTAACCCGGCCTGGTACGCCGTGCAAGCATTGCCCTACCTTATGGAGTACCCCTACGAGTGCTCCGAGCAGACCTTCTCCCGCCTCTACGCCAACATGCTGGCCGCCAAAATTCTGCAGAGCAACCCGCAGCTGCGCACCGTGCTGGCTGAGTGGCAGCGGGCCGCCCAGGCCGGCGACAAAGCTGCCCTGAGCAGCAAGCTGGAGCAAAACCAGGAGCTGAAAACCTTGCTACTGCAGGAAACGCCCTGGGTGCGCGACGCCCAGAACGAAACCGAGCGGATGCGCCGCCTTGCCGAGCTATTCGATGAGCCCCGCCTGAAAGCCGAAACTGCTCGTGCCCTCACCAAGCTCCGCCAGATGCAGCTGCCCGACGGGGCCTTCCCTTGGTTTGAACGCATGCCCGCCGACCGTTACATCACCCAGCTCATTGTGGCCGGTTTCGGCAAGTTGCAGAAACTAGGCGCTTTCGAGGCCCAACAAGACCCACAGGCCCGGCAAATTCTGCAGAACGCCGTAGCCTACCTGGATGGGGAGCTGCAGCGCGACTACACCCAGCTCCGCAAGCAGCCGAAAGTAGACCTCAAGCAAGACCACCTCACCGACTTGCAAGTGCAGGCCTTGTACGCCCGCAGCTTCTGGCCGGCGCTGGCCGTGCGTAAAGAGGCCCAGCCGGCGCAGGCATACTATCAGCAGCAAGCCGCTACCTATTGGCTCGGTCGTACGCGCTACGTGCAGGGGTTGGCGGCCCTGGCGTTGCACCGCGCCAAAACCCAGCCCGCTGCCGTTAAGCGCATCCTTACGGCCCTGCAGGAAAATGCCCTGCACTCGCCTGAATTGGGCATGTATTGGAAAGAGGTGCGCGGCGGCTACTACTGGCGCGAAGCCCCTACCGAAACTCAAGCTACCCTCATTGAGTCTTTTGATGAAGTGCTGAACGACCAGAAAGCCGTGGATGAAATGAAGCTGTGGCTACTTAGCCAAAAGCGCGTGCAGAACTGGGCAAGCACCCGTGCCACCGCCGATGCCTGCTACGCCCTGCTACTGCGCGGTTCCAATTGGCTGCAACCCACTAAGCCCCTGCAGGTAGCGGTAGGAGGGAAGGCCGTGCAGCCTACCAGTCAGCAGGCTGGCACCGGCTACTACAAAGTAACCTGGCCCGCCACCGAAATTAAGCCTGCCCAAGGCCGCGTAACGGTGCAGAAGCCCGATGCCGGCGTGGCCTGGGGCGCCTTGTACTGGCAGTACTTTGAGCAGCTAGATAAGATTACGCCCGCCGCCACGCAGCTGCAACTGGAGCGCCGCCTCTATCGGGAGCAGCGCACCGCCGCCGGCCCCGTACTGGAGCCCCTCACCGCGGCCACGCCCCTGCGCGTCGGCGACGTGCTGGTGGTACGCCTGGTACTACGCGCCGACCGAGACCTGGAGTACGTGCACCTCAAAGACCAGCGCGCCGCCGGCCTGGAGCTAATCGGCCAGACTTCTAGCTACCGTTACCAGGGCGGCCTGGGCTATTATGAAAGCCCCCGCGACGCGGCCACCAACTTCTTTATCAGCTACTTTCCTAAGGGCACCCACGCCTTTGAGTACCGCCTGCGGGCGGCCCAGGCCGGCAATTTCTCAGGCGGCCTCTCGCAGCTGCAGTGTCTCTACGCCCCGGAGTTTACGACCCACTCGGCGGGCGTGAGGCTACAGATTGCCGCCCAGCCCTAACGGCTGCCGGGTGGTAGTATCGGCGGAAGGAGCTGTACTATACCTGCAGATTATCTGAACTTTAGCAGAGCGTTTTGAGCCAATCCTTTGTGAATAGTACATTTGCCGCTCGTTTATTTATCAGGAAGGATGAAGTTGATGCATAAACTAGGAATGGTTACCGTTCTACTGCTCTGGAGCAGCGGTGCGGCCTGGGCTCAAGGAGACAAAAAGGCGCAAACAGCTACCCCTACCCAGCTCCCCGGCGAGGAAAAGCTTTCGGCGCGGGAACGGGCTGAGCGAGATTTTCTGATGCCCGTGCGACGCAAGCAGGCCGCTACCTTGCGGGCCGCCGCTGAGGAAGCCGGAGCCCACCAGCCCGCCGTGGAAGTAACCGCCCGCAACCTGGAAGCCACCGAGGACGACAAGCCTGCAGAAACCACCGAGGCCAAAGCCGCTCCCGCTACGGTTCACCACCGCAGCACAACCCACCGGCGCACTTCCTCATCTTCCCGCCGCCGGAGCACAAGCAGCCACCGCTCGTCATCGGCGCGCAAAAAAACAACGAGCAAAAAGTCGACTGCCAAGAAAAAAACCACCAGCCGCCGACGGCGCTAACGAAGGGGCACTACTTGGCGGCATCCTCAGTTGACGGCAGAGAATGACTGTAGCGCGGCGTGTGCCATTGCCGGTACTTCTGCTTACCAATGGCACGGGGGCCTAAACGCAGACCATCCATACCCCAGCTGGGCCGTGACGTAAGAACCCCGATGCCGTAGGGTTATGTTACCCTGTTGAATGGTACCCATATTATCCAAGTACTCCAAGCGCTGGGTGCTGACTTCCACCAAAGGCAGCAGGCCGCGCTGATAGTCTAGGCTGAACAATAAGAACTGCCGACCCGGAAAGGTGTAATGTACTTGGAGCGAGGCGCCTGCCAGGGGCGTCATTCGGCGCGGAAAGTGGGTGTTCAGCAACACCAGGGGCTGGTCGGGCTCGGGCCAGGTGTTAGTGTTGCCTCCGGCCGTAAAGAACCAGTTGTATGTTGCCAAGCTGCGGCGTAACTGATAAGCGTACCCCACAGTAAGGCCAGCGTCGATATTCCAGCGCGGCCCTATGGAAAAAATATCTAGGTACTGCAGGCCCAAACTGGTGTGCAACAGGCCCATGGCGCCAACACCAGTTCCCTGCCGCCCATACTGGCTGCGGTACTGTAGCATAGGAGACAACCCGGTAATGTGCTGGCCAGCAGTTAGTCCCAGATGCGGCGTCAGCGGAAACATGGTCCGGAGCTGAGCGGCCAACTGAAACGAGGCCCCACCACTAAAGCCCGCTGGTGCGGTAGAATGGCCGAGGCTGGCGGCGGAAAGCGAAACGCCTATGCTGCCGCTTATTTCCGGCGTGCGTTGCGCGTAGGCCGTGCTGCCGGCTACACTACTACCCAGCACCAAAAGCCCGCTGAACTGCAAGACACGTAATAAATTGGTCATAATTCAGAGTAGGATAAGGATACAGGTATAATGCGTAAACCAACGGCTAAGTAATAGCTTTTCCCCAGACCAGCCTAGCAGCCTGCAAACAAAAAGCAGAACCCTGCGGTGCTAGCACCGCAGGGTTCTGCTTTTTGTTTGCAGGCTGCTTAGCCGCTACCCCTTACGCGTCTTGGGGCATGAGGCGCACTACTAGCCCGTCGAGGCGGGGGGTAATGCGGATTTGGCAGGAGAGGCGGCTACCCTGGGTCATCACGGGCAGGCTTTCCAGCATGGCCAGCTCATCGTCGCTGGGTTCCGGCAGCTCAGGACCGGCCAGCACCTCCACGTGGCAGGTGCCGCACAAGGCCATGCCGCCGCAGGTAGCCTGAATGTCGTAGCCATCGGCCTTCATGATTTCCATCAGGCTCAGGCCCATATCGGTGGGGGCAACTACCTCCCGGCGCTGGCCGGGGGCTTCCTCCACATACACGCGTACTTCGTCGGTCATATTATAGGGTGTGAGGGTAAGAGGGTAGGAGGGCGTGAGGGAAAAAAAGTAAGAAGGTGCTGCTGCAAACTCCTGCCCTCACACCCTCTTACCCTCCTAACCTTACAAGGTGGGTACCCCGTTTACAGTGGTGTACTTGAGTACGTATTTCTTGTCGGGGTTGATGTACTTGAATGCTCCCTGGCACATCAGGGCGGCCTCGTGGAAGCCGCAGAGAATGAGCTTGAGCTTGCCCGGATACGTGTTAATGTCGCCGATGGCAAAAATACCGGGCTCGGAAGTGGAGTAGTCCACGGTATTTACTTTCACGGCATCATCTTCCAGCTCCAGCCCCCACTCGCCAATGGGCCCCAGCTTGGGCGTGAGGCCGAACAGCGGAATAAACGAGTCGGCCTCTACCTGCGCAGCCGTGCCGTCGTTGGCCGTAATCGTGACGCCGTGCAGCTGGCCGTTGCCGTGTACGTGCGTTACGTTGCTGCTCAGCACCAACTTCACTTTGCCGGCCTCGTGCAGGTTCTTTACTTTCTCGGCCGAGTCGGCGGCCCCGCGGAAGGTAGTGCCGCGGTGTACCAGGGTTACTTCCTTGGCCACATCGGCCAGGAAAATGGTCCAGTCCAGAGCCGAGTCGCCGCCGCCGGCAATAACTAGGCGCTGGTCGCGGAAGGTTTCGGGGTCGCGCACCATGTAGTACACGCCCTTGCCACCCTCAAAATCAGCTAGGCTGTCGATGGCCGGCTTGCGCGGCTCAAAGGAGCCCAGGCCGCCAGCAATAGCAATGGCCTTGCACAGAATTTCGGTGCCGTCAATGGTAGTCACCCGGAAAGAGCCGTCCTCAAGCTTTTCGTAGCCTTCTACCCGCTCACCCAAGGTAAACGTAGGGTGGAAGGGCTCAATCTGGCGCATCAGGTTCTGAACCAGGTCACCGGCCAGCACTTCCGGAAAACCGGGAATATCATAGATGGGCTTCTTGGGATAAATCTCCGACAGCTGCCCGCCTACCTGGGGTAGGGCGTCGACTACGTGACAGCGCAGCTTCAGCAGGCCCGCTTCGAATACGGCAAACAGCCCCACCGGGCCAGCTCCGATAATGCAGATATCGGTGGAAACAGAATTCATTAGCAGAAGGTGAAATTAAAAAGATGGCGACCAGAACGCAGCAGTATAACCACCTAGCCGCCCAAAACGTTGGGGCGAGCCTCGTTCGCGGCCGCAAAGATAGGCAGGCTGCGGCAGCCGACCCACCTTCACGCTCAGGCTACGAACCCAGACGTTACCGGCGCGTTGTGTTCCTGCAAAAAGCGCTCTGCCTCGGCCCGGTCTGTAAACCGAAAAACAGGCAACGCCAGCCGCTCCCCCAAGGCCCGACTCAGGGGCTGCATGGTAAGCGAGAAGGGGTGAACCTCAGCCATAGCGGCTAGTCCGGCTGCTTTAAGCAGCTCCCGCAGCGTCACGTACAGGGGCAGCAGGCGCACATTGGGCCCCAGCGTGCGCGACACGTCGCAGAGCATGGTAAAGCCCGGGCGGAGCTGCTGCAAAACGCGCTGCCAGTCAGCTAAAAAATAGGGTATGTCCTGGGCTAGCGTTTGCTCAGCACGCCGCTCATATACTACGTGGTTGTGAAGCAGGTCTAGGTAAATCCGATATTCAGGTCGGTAGGCGACAAGTTGCATAAGGAGTAGCAGGTAGCAGCAGCATACCGACAAACGGCTCAGCTCACAAAAAAGTCCCTTCTATAAAAAGATAATTCACATTCAGGTTCGCGGCACCCCACTGGTGCTAGTAGGTTGGTCGGAAGAATCAATAGGCCCAGCGCAGTAACGCAGGTATTCAGGCGAGCTTACTTCTCCTTTATTACAAGCAAAAAGCACACGGATCGGCTACCCCCAACGGGCGGGTAGAAGCTGGGCACTGCAACGGGCCGTCAGCTAGCTCCTTAGGCTCGCGCGCCAGCCCAGCAGACGCGGCTGGTAGCATTCAGTCGCGCGGCTTTTAACCATGCAAGTGAAAATTGTAAGCGGTTGATAAACAAAAATATATGATATAATAGGGCGCCAGGGCGCTGCGCTGCGGGCGGCTGAGTCAGGTAACAATTCAATAAACTAGGGGGCATATTGGGGTAACAGGGTGGGTCTACTTTTGCTGCCACTATGCAGAACACAATTACCCGGATTACCCTCGTTTTTCTCCTCTGCTGCGGTACCTTGTTTACGGCCCTGGCGCAGAGCACCGGTACTATTCAAGGGGTAGTGAAGGACGCCGCCACCCGCGAAGGAATAGTGGGTGGCACGGTCCACCTGGATAAAACCAGCATTGGCGGCCCCACCGACGTGGATGGCAACTTCCGGCTGGAAAAAGTACCGGTTGGGGAGTACGCCTTGGTGGTGTCGTCCGTCTCGTACAAAACCACAACCATCCAGAAAGTAACCGTGACGGCCGGCAAAACGACCGTAGTAAACACTCAGCTGGAAACCGACCAGCAGCAGCTCAGCGAGGTAGTGGTAACGGGCGTGCGCCGCACTAACACGGAAGTCTCAGTCATCTCGGAAATCAAGCAGGCCAACGTGGTCGTGAGCGGGGTTTCGTCGGAGCAAATCGTGAAAACCCAGGACCGGGACGCGGCTGAGGTTGTGCGGCGCATTCCGGGCGTAACCATCGTCGACAACCGCTTTATTCAGGTGCGTGGCCTGAGCGACCGGTACAACGCCGTGTGGCTCAATGATGTAACGGCGCCCAGCTCCGAAACTGACCGCAAATCCTTTTCCTTCGACATTGTGCCCAGCTCCCTGCTCGATCGGGTGCTGGTGTTTAAAGACCCCTCGCCGGAACTGCCCGGTGATTTTGCGGGCGGCCTGGTAAAAGTGTACCTGCGCAAGCCAGCCCAGAATGAGCGCCTATTGACGGCCAACTACTCCTCGGGGTACCGCAACGGCACCACGGGTAAGGACTTTTTCACCGACAAAACGCAGGCCGGCGACGCCTTCGGGTTTGGTGCCGTGAAGCGGGGGCTGCCGGGCGGCTTCCCTACCCTGGGCACTGCCTACCAACAGTATGAGCGGGATTTCTACGCCAAACAGCTCGAGAATACCTTCCCGATTTACAAAATGAAGGCCATGCCGGATGTGCGCTTTAACGCGGCCTATCTGAACCAGATCAACCTGAAAAACCTGACCATCGGCAGCATCACGTCGGTAAACTACACCAACACGTTTACCCGCTTCCAGATTGACCGCAACCAGTTCGACGGAGCCGGCCAGCGCACCGACCAGTTCAAGGATGATCAATCTTCGAACAACGTGCGCCTGGGGGCCATCCAGAACTTTAACGTGGTGCTAGACAACGGCGACCGGCTGGAGTTGCGCAACCTGTTCAACCAGCAGGGCCGCAACCAGGTAACCACCCGCCAGGGCTACGACAACGACGGCCGCCTGGTGCGTAACAGCTACCAGCTCGGCTACCAGGGCCGCACCACCTACACCGGCCAGTTGGCAGGCCAGCACACCTTTAATAAGGAGAAAACGACCCTCGATTGGGTAGGTGGCTACGGCTACTCGAACCGCAACGAGCCCGACCTGCGCCGCGTGTCGTACCAATCGATTCCTTCGACTACCGAAGGCGGTGCCCCTACTGAAACCGTGCTAACTCCGGGTGCCGGCCAGGTAGACGTGAACAACGCCGGCCGCCTGTACCAGAAACTTTCCGAGCACAGCTACACCCTGAACGCCAACCTTAAGCACCAAGTGAAGGTAGCGGAGCGGACCGTGGAGATTGGGGCAGGAACGTACCTGGAGTATCGGAAGCGCCATTTCCAGGCCCGGGCCTTTGGCTATTCCCTGAACGCGGCGGGCCTGCAAGGGCTGCGCAGTGAGGCCGTAGGCAACATCTTTGACCCCCAGAACATTGGCGCCGACGGCTTCCGCCTGACCGAAGACCTGAACTCGACTTACCGCTACAGCGCCTCCAATGAGCTAGAGGCGGCCTACCTCTCCTTCAATATCCCCATCACGGAAAAGCTCAAGCTGGTAACCGGTGCCCGCTACGAGCGGAACGTGCAGTCCATTGCTACGGGCATCAACGGTCAGCCCGTGGAGCAGGAGGTAACCACCAACTTCGTGCTGCCTTCCGCCAACTTCAGCTACAGCATCAACGAGAAAAACCTGGTGCGGGCTTCCTACGGCCGCAGCCTTAACCGCCCCGAGTTCCGCGAAGCTGCCCCATTTTTCTACTACGACTTCGACTTCAACGTGCTGAACTACGGCTCGTTGTACCTGAATCCGCTGACGCCGCTCAAGGTAGCTACCATCGACAACCTGGATTTCCGCTACGAGTTCTACCCCTCCAGCGGGGAGCTGATTCACGTGGGCGCCTTCTACAAGAAGTTTCATAATCCCATTGAAAACACGGTGGTGCTGACCACCAACCTGGCCTACACCTTCGCCAATGCCCCGAGCGCCTACGCCTACGGGCTGGAGCTGGACCTGAAGAAAAGCCTCAACTTCCTCGACAACGCCTTCGGGACGACTGGCCTGCGCAACCTCTCGGCCGTATTCAACGCCTCCCTAATTAAGAGCCAGGTATCCTTGGGCGAGAACTTTGTGGCCTGGGACCAGAAGCGCGCCCTCCAGGGCCAGTCGCCCTACGTGTTCAACGGCGGCTTGTACTACCAGACGCCCACCAACAGCTGGCAGGTAACGGCGCTTTACAACGTGTTCGGCCCCCGCATTCTGTTTGCTGGCAGCAACGACTACCCCGACGTGGTAGAGCTGCCCCGCCACACCGTGGACCTTTCCTTGACCAAAACGGTCACCAGCCGCCTGACCCTGAACGCTGGAGTGCAGGACGTGCTCAACCAGAAAGTGAACCTGGTGCAAGACTTCAACCGCGACAAAAAGTATGAGGCGAAGAATGATCCTTCGCTGGCCGGCTACCGCCGGGGCACTTACTACACGCTGGGCCTGCGCTTCAACCTGGAGCCCCGCGCCCGCGCGCTCACGCCGCTTCCCTAACGTTTCCTTTCTCTGCCTTTCCGCAACGAGTTTCATTTCACCCTTCGTATGAAAAAGAACACGGTATCCCTGGCTTTGGCTGCCACGCTGTTAGTAGGCCTGGCGGCCTGCAGCAAGGAGGACACAACGCCGGCTCCCAACGTAACCGGCAGCGGCACCACCCCCACGCCACCCACCACTACCCCCACCGGGCAGGTAGTAACGGTAGGCGGCACGGGTATCACGTCCATCACCACCAACACCACCTGGTCGGCGAGCAACAAATACCTGCTGAAGGGCTTCGTGTACGTGCGTTCCGGCGCTACCCTGACCATTGAGGCAGGCACCATTATTAAAGGGGATAAGGACACCAAAGGCGCGCTTATTGTGGAGCCTGGCGCTAAGCTGATTGCCGCAGGCACGGCCGATAAGCCCATTATCTTTACTTCTAACCAGCCGAAAGGCGCCCGTAACTACGGCGACTGGGGTGGCGTTATCATTGCCGGCAACGCGCCGGTGAACACCCTGACGGGCACCTCGCAGCCCGTGGTAGAAGGAGGCATTGATACCAAATACGGCGGCACCAACGAAGCCGACAACTCTGGTACGCTGCAATATGTGCGCATCGAGTTTGGCGGCGTGGCCTTCTCGCCCGACAATGAAGTGAACGGCCTGACGCTGGCTGGGGTAGGTAGCGGCACGACCATTGACCACATCCAGGTTTCCTACAGCGGCGACGATGCCTACGAATGGTTTGGCGGCGCTGTAAACGCCAAATACCTGGTGTCGCACCGCACCTTCGACGACGACTTCGACACGGACAACGGTTTCTCGGGCAAAGTGCAGTTTGCCGTTTCCCTGCGCGACCCTTTGCAAGCCGACCAGTCGGGCTCGAAGGCCTTTGAGTCGGACAACGACAGCCGGTCGAACCCCACGAAGCCCCAGACTTCGGCGGTATTTACGAACGTGACGGCCGTGGGGCCCATCATCAACACCAGCGGCGGCAGCTACAGCCCCCAATACACGGCGGGCGCCCACATTCGCCGCAACTCAAGCATTAGCATCCTGAACTCAGTGATTATGGGCTACCCCACTAATGTGCTGATTGACAATGTCATGACAGCCGCCAACGCCGCGGCCGGCGACCTGCGCTTCAAAAACAACATTGTGGCCGGCAGCCTCACGGGCTCCAACTCTGCCGGTGGGCAGCGCAGCCTCATTTACATTGGTGGCACGGGTGGCGGCGGAAGCCTAACGACCAACAACGTCATGGCCTCCGATTCCTCAGCTTGGGGTAGCGCCGTCGGGCCAATTACCTGGCTCAAGGCCAACGGGAACCGCCGCTATATCACTGCTGATAACGTGCAGCTGCTGAACCCCTTCAACCTGACGGCCCCGAGCTTCCTGCCGCGTAGCGCCTCGCCCATTGTGGCCACGAACGGTGTAACTGCCAACTTCACGGACAGCAAAGTATCGGATAGCTTCTTCACCAAGGTAAGCTACGTGGGCGCCTTCGCTGGTACTGGCGCTTCCAGTGACAACTGGCTGACGGGCTGGACGAACTTCGACCCCCAGAACACCGACTACTAAGTGCCTTAAGTGCTTGGTTGCTACCAGAACAGAAAAAGCCGGAACTGACCTCAGTTCCGGCTTTTTCTGTTCTGGTAAGTGTGCACTGGGGCCCAATGTGCGCAACTGCTGCCACTGTTTCTCCTGTACTCCTACGGCTTTGATTTCTGCTGCTGCTTCTAGCGCTATTTCGCTCCTAGATTAGGTTTGTAGGCACACGCAGCAATTTATGAGGATACGCATAGCCAGCAGTGCAGTTAGAACGTTTTGAAAAGTAAAACCGCACCCTGCGTCACAAACTAAAAAAGAAAAACCCCGATTCTGAGGTAGAATCGGGGTTTTGCAAGTGTGTGGTGGTCACGTAAGGAGTCGAACCTTAAACCTTCTGATTCGTAGTCAGATGCTCTATCCAATTGAGCTACGCAACCGTTATTTACCGTGTAGCGGAGCGTTCCTCCGTTTTGGTTGTGCAAAGATAGCGGGGAAAAAGCGGGCGGTGCAAATGAGAAGGTGAAATTTGTCCTGAAAAACCTGGCTGGCAGCTGCAAGGCGCTGAATTTCAGCTGAAATTTTTTTCCTCGTGTTTCACTCCGCGCTCCAGGGCGCGCTTAAGGGCCCGGGTAAATAGGAAGTATAGCCCGAACAGGGATACCGCTACCAGTACCACCACCAGCACCTTGCCCGCCGTGCCCGTGTCGGGGTCCTGAATGAGCAGTAACACGTCCTGGGCTTTCGTTCCGAGCCAGTAGAAGAACAAGGTGCGCGGCAGCATTCCGACCACCGAAGCCGTCAGAAACTGGCGGCGCGGCACTCCCATCACGGCCAGAATAAAGGTGATAAGGGCAAAAGGCAACACCGGGGACAGGCGCGTAAGCAACACTAGGCGCCAACTGTCAGCTCGCAGTTCGTGCATGATGGCGTGGGCCTTCGGGAATTTCTCCAGCAGCCCAATGAGCTTGCCTTTGTCGAGGGAGGTAGCCAGCATGTGCCCGAATAGGGCCGCCAACACGTAGGTCAGCAACATGCCAGCAAAGCCGGCCCAACCAAAGTAAAAGGCCGTTACCAGCACGACCACCGTGGTGTGGGTGAGAGCAAACGTCATGGTGAAGGCCACTACCACGAAGTAAAGCAGCATTTGCAGCGTGGAGGGGTTGCGCAACCACTCGGCGTTTTCGTGCAGGCCCCAGGCCAAGGCACTGTCGCCGACCAGTGGCAGCACCGCCAGCAGAAAAAGGGAAACCAGGGTGGACGTATTCTGGTGGAAAAGCTCTTTCAGGAAAGCCATAGGCAGCAAAAACAAACGGGCCGGCGCACACGTGGCCGGCCCGAAGGTAAGAACGTAAGAACGGCTCGGAAGGCTACGCTTCCGGATCGGTGTCGGGGGTAGGGCCCCCGGCTAGGGCAGGCTCCTCCGTGCCTTTGGCTCCGAAGAAGCGGCGGATGGCCGTCCAGGCGCCAGCCAGCAGGGCCAGGCCAATTTTCCAGAACTTAAGAAGCAGGGCGAAGAAACCTACTTTGGCCAGCACCTTGCCCGCTACCAGCCCGCCAATGCCGTAGGCTGCCACCTCGTCCAACTCGGGGTTAAAGTCGGCGTATTGCAGGCCTTTGCTAAAGGAAATGCTGGTGATGACGGCTGGAATAGTTTGGCGCACCTCAGCAAGCTGACTCACCGAGCCTACGGCGTTCAGGTTTAGTACGCCCTTGCGGCCTAACAGGCGCACGTTGTAGTTGAGCGTGTTTTCCGTGGCTTGCCCAAACTTCAGCTCCTTAGCCCAGTGCAGCACGTTCAGGCTCTTATCATAATAAGGCTTGGCGGCCCAGCCCACCAACGTAACGGGCTCGTAGCCAGCATCGGCGCGCTCCTGGTTGGCTTCTTCGGTGTCAGCCTGCATGTCCTTGAGCAGATCATCGTAATCAATGTCCTGGGCGTCATCGTCTTTCACGTAGCCCATCTTCTCGTATTCGACTACGAAAGCCCAGCTGCCGGCATCCAGGGGGCCTTTGCTGTCGGGAAAGATCATGCCCAAGGACTCGCCGTTGGGGTTGCCCCAGAACTTGGTGAGCACCTGCGTGCTTTGCGCGGCATCGAGGTAGCGGAAGCCAGCGGGCAGCGTGATTTCGCCTACGCTCTCGGGTAGTGTGATGCGCCCCGTCTGGTAATGGAGCGTGGCCTGCAAGGAATCAACCTTGGCCTGGTAGCGGGCGGCTGAGTCGGTAGAGGTGGGGGTAGGGGTAGCCGCAAAGCTAGCAGCCGGTACCCCGGCCAGAGCCAGAAGAAGTAGAAGTTTTTTCAAGCGTATAAATAGAAAAAGGTGACATAGATTTTGCTGACAAGATAGGAATATACCCAGCTAACCCGCGCGCTTCTCACTGCCTACACGAAAATAAATTGGCGAAAAGCGAGCGACTTAATCGTGTTAGCTGTTGTAGGGGCCACGTGGGAAAGAGGCCTGTTTTTTTACCTTTGCCGCTCCCATCACCTACCCCTCTTCTGACGCTACGTCCTATGAAATTTGGAACCAAAGCCATCCACGCGGGTGTGTACCCAGACCCCACCACCGGGGCCATCATGACCCCAATTTATCAGACCTCGACCTACGTGCAACGCTCCCCCGGCGACCACAAGGGTTTCGAGTACTCGCGCACCCATAACCCTACCCGCTCCCAGCTCCAGGATGCGCTGGCGGCCCTCGACAACGGCAAGCACGGCCTGGCTTTCGCTACCGGCATGGCCGCCATCGACTGCATCGTGAAGCTGCTGCAACCCGGCGACGAGGTCATCAGCACTAATGATCTGTACGGTGGTTCCTACCGTCTCTTTACTAAGGTATACCAGAACTACGGCATCAAGTTCCACTTCGTGCCCATGCACGATATGACGGCCGTGGAAGCCGCCGTGACGGAGCGCACCAAGCTAATTTGGGTGGAAACGCCTACCAACCCCCTGCTCAACGTCATTGACATTGCCGCCGCTTCGGCCGTCGCCAAAAAGGCCGGTGCCCTGCTCGTGGTGGATAACACCTTCTCGACGCCCTACCTGCAAACTCCGCTGGAACTGGGCGCCGATATGGTGATGTACTCGCTGACCAAGTACATGGCCGGCCACTCCGATACGGTGATGGGTGCCGTGATTGTAAACAATGATGAGCTGCATGAGCGCCTGAGCTTCTACCAGAACGCCTGCGGCGGCACGCCCGGCCCCCAGGACTGCTTCCTGGTGCTGCGCGGCCTCAAAACCCTGCACGTGCGCATGCAGCGCCACTGTGAGAATGGCCGCAAAGTAGCCGAGTTTCTCAAGGTCCACCCCAAAGTGGAGAAGGTATACTGGCCGGGCTTCGAGGATCATCCGAACCACGCCGTGGCCGCCCGGCAGATGCGCGACTTCGGGGGCATGATTTCCTTCGTGCTTCAGGGCGACCGGAAAGAAGATGCCATTGCAGTCCTCGAAAAATTCCAGCTCTTTTCCCTGGCCGAAAGCCTGGGCGGCGTGGAAAGCCTTTCGGGCCACCCCGCCACCATGACCCACGCCAGCATTCCCGCCGAGGAGCGCCGCAAGGCTGGCCTCTCTGACTCGCTGATTCGTTTGAGCGTGGGCATTGAGGATGCCGAGGATCTGCTGGAAGACCTGCACCAGGCCATTGGGTAGTGCAGGCAGGCAAGATACTTCTTGGGGTAGGTCTGCTGCTGGGCTCAGCTGGTGCGGCCGTGGCTCAGCAGCAGGCTCCGAAGCCGAACGGCGCGCCGTTTAGCCGGGCCAATATCATTTTGGCCTACACTTCTGCTCCGCCTGACTCCGTACTGACGCGGTTACGGCAGCATGTAGCCTCCCGCGGGTTTATCATCGACAGTCTGGACGCTTCCCGCGGCTTGCTGACAACCAAGGTGGTAGTGCCCGCCCAGCGCCCGGAGGAACAGCTGAAGCTGCGGGCTGTGCGCGTGGCAGGCGGCTGGAAACTGACGGGTCTGTTTACGTTGGAAGGGCCCGGACGCGGCAATGCTACTGCGTTTCCGGCGCAGTTCCTGGGCCTGGAAAACGCCCCTGCCAAAACCGCCTTTCGGCAGGTGGAAGCCCTGGCCCGGGCCGTGCCCCAAGCAACGCTTCGCTATGACCGGGGCAAAGTCAGTTTCAGCGCCTTCACGCAGCTGGAAGAAGCCCTAAAAGCTGTGTGGTAGCAGAAAATTACCTTGTTTTGAACGCCCGGTCTTATGGCCGGGCGTTCGTGTTTGGGGTGGGGTAGGCGCGGCCTCAGGTTAGCCGACAAACCGGGGGTAGGCAAACGCCGGTGGCAATCTGCCGCACTGGAAATGGCGTACATCCTGGCTCATGTTTTCTATCTGCCTGCTTTCCTGATGCGGATTCTCCCTTTTCTCTTCCTGCTGCTGGGGTTCAGCTGCACTCAGCCCACCTCGGACCCGGCTCCGCGGCCTTCCGTGCCTACTGCGCCAGCCCCCAACAGCGCCCCCATCAGCTACCTGGCCCTCGGCGACTCTTACACCATTGGCGAGGGGGTAGGGGAGGCCGACCGGTGGAGCGTTCAGCTCGCCCGCCAGGGCCAGACGGCCGGGATTCAGCCCCCCGACATCATTGCCCAAACGGGCTGGACCACTGCCCAACTGCTTCAGGCCATTCGGGCCAGCAATACTACGCGCACCTACGAGCTAGTTTCCTTGCTTATTGGCGTGAACAACCAGTATCAGGGCCTGCCGCTGACTACCTACCGCGCCGAGTTTCGGGAATTGCTGCAAACGGCCACGCGCTTTGCCGGCGGCCGCCCAGGCCGGGTGGTGGTGCTGTCTATCCCAGACTGGGGCCAGTCGCCCTACGCCCGCCGCCTAGACCCCGCCCGGATTGCCTCCGAAATCGACCAGTACAACGCTGTAGCCCGGCAGGAGTGCACCCAGGCTGGCGTGGCCTTTGTTGATATTACCGACCTGACCCGGGCGGCAGGCGGCGACCCAACCCAGTTTGCCAATGACGGGCTGCACTACTCCGGTAAGCAGATGCAACAGTGGGCTTTGCGAGCGTGGCCAGTGGTGCGCCAGCTGTTGCCCTAAGGGCAGCCGGCGCGGGGTAGGTGGCAGAGAAGGGAGCAGGCAGAAGCTACCCCTTTTCGCGGCCCCATAAAGTAAAAGCGGCGCGGCCTCGTCAGCGGGTACAGGCTTGCCTATTGGGCCTCTGATTTTATGAAAACACCTTCCCGCTTTACCGGTAAAAAGTACCTGAACACCGTGCCCACCAGCATGGCCATGAACTACGGGCGCCTATTGCGCCGCTGGTTGCTGGGCAAGGAAGAGCGGGAGCCCCGCCGGCCCCTGGGCCCCTTCCGCACCGATGCGGCCGTTTTGCAGGAGCCCGTACCCACCACCGCCCTCCGCGTTACCTGGTTCGGGCATTCGAGCACCCTACTGGAAGTTGATGGTAAGCGGTTTCTGACTGACCCAGTGTGGCGGCTGCGGGCCTCGCCGGTAGCCCTGGGGCCCAAGCGCTTTTTCGCCCCGCCGCTACCACTTGCCAAACTGCCCCAACTAGACGGCGTTATTCTCTCCCACGACCACTACGACCACCTCGACAAAGACGCCATTCGGGCGCTGGCCCCAACGGGAGTGCACTTCTACTGCCCACTGGGGGTAGGCGCCCACCTGCGCCGCTGGGGCGTGCCCGCCGCCCAGATAACCGAGCTAGACTGGTGGCAGGAAGTTCAGGTAGGAGAGACCCACACGCTGGTTGCCACGCCCGCCCGGCACTTTACCGGCCGCCGCCTCACCCGCGACAATACGCTCTGGGCCTCCTGGTGCCTGCTCGGGCCCACGCACCGCGCCTTTTTCGGCGGCGACTCCGGGCCCTACGAATCGGGCTTCCGGGAAATAGGTGCCGCCTACGGACCTTTCGACTTGGTAATGCTCGAAATTGGCGCTGCCGATGCCCAATGGGCCGATATTCACATGGGCCCCGATGAGGCGCTGGTAGCGCATCGGGCCTTGGGCGGCGGGGCCCTGCTGCCCCTGCACTGGGCCACGTTCAACCTGGCTTTTCACAGCTGGCACCAACCCGCCGACCGCCTCGTAGCCGCCGCTGGCCCCGCCGTGAAGCTCCTACTACCCCCTCCCGGACAGCGTGTAGAAGTAGCCGCCGGGCCACTGCCTGGGCAGTGGTGGCAGGCCTATAGGTAGGCGTAATGGGCTCTGGTTAAGCAGGCTGACTCACGCTAGCAACAGAACACACTAACTGCTTCGCCTCCGACTCCGCATGATGTTCTGCTGCGCTGTTCTTCACTCATTAAGCAAGTAGTAACCTAAATAAGAGGGGGAGGCGCAAACAAAAACCGCTGGCTGCTTGTAGTAACCGCACTTGCAGCCCAAAGGAGTAATTCGGGCTGCGTCTTTTACCATTGCCGCGTGAAAAATTACTTCTCAGCCGCTTCTGCTTGGCAGGCCCGCCGGTTGAATCCAACTGGCGTTTTAGTGCATATGTCTTGCTTGTCCGCTGCTGTGGTGGCAGCCGGGGGCGCAGGTTGCTGTTGCTGTTGTAAGTAAAGTGCATGGCTGCGTGTGAGCGGCCCCTGGGCTAGTAGCTGCCCGTTTTTCATTCCTCCTGTTGCTTCCTGTTTGAGCTGAACGCTACCGGCCCCTGGCCCTCAGGTTGCGTATGCGGCAAAGAGGCCGTTGGTTTCACTGGCTGCCTCACGCGCGTGCTGGCTCCGTGTTGATGAAGGAAAACCTGTCCCTTTCGTGAGTTGAACCAGCCCCGGCCCCTGAATGGGCGCTGATGGCTGGTCGTATGTTTCTTTTTCCGTTTCTTATGAATTCTCTTTTCCCAAGCCGAATCGGGTTGGTTGCGGCATTGTCGCTGACCAGCTTGGCTGCTGCGGCCCAGAACGTGTCCGTATCGGGGCGCGTAACCAATGCTGCCGGGCAGGGCCAGCCGGGCGTAACGGTGCTGGAGCGCGGCACCACCAACGGCACCAGCACCGACGCCGACGGCCGCTACCGCCTGGAGGTAGCACCCACGGCCACCCTGGTTTTCTCCGCCATCGGTTCCACTACCCAGCAACTCCCCCTCAACGGTCGGACCAGCCTGGACGTGCGCCTTACGGACAACGAAACGGCCCTGAATGAGGTGGTAGTCACTGGCTCGCGCGCCACGGAGGGCCGGTCTAATATCCTGACTACCTCGCCCGTCGACGTTATTTCGGCCCGCGAAATCAAGGCCTACGCCCAGACCGACGTCACTCAGATCCTGACTTACATTGCTCCTTCCTTCCAGAGCAGCCGCCAGACCGTAACCGATGGCACCGACTTCGTGGACCCCGCTACCCTGCGCGGCTTAGGCCCCGACCAAGTGTTGGTGCTGGTGAACGGCAAGCGCCGCCATACCTCGGCCCTGGTGAACATTAACGGCACGCCCGGTCGGGGCTCCGTGGGCACTGATATGAACGTTATTCCGCCCGCAGCCATCAAACGCATTGAGGTGTTACGCGAAGGCGCGGCGGCTCAGTACGGCTCCGATGCCATTGCCGGCGTTATCAACATCCAACTTAAGGACGACACCACCGGCGTATTTGCCAGCAGCACCGTGGGCCAGACAGTGGAAGGCGACGGGGAATTGGTGCAGGCTGATGCCAATGCCGGCTTTGGGCTCGGACGCCGGGGCTTTGTGAACGTGAGCGGGCAGTTCAGTAACCGTAGCTTCGTAGACCGCAGCCGCCCCGATACGGCCCCACTAATTTACCTAGGCAGCGGCGGCAACTACCCCAGCGGCCTCACCGACCAGCAAAAGCGGGAGTTGAAAGCTCAGGACGATGCCCTGGTAGCCGAGCGCGGCTTCAACCGCCGCAACATCCGGGTGGGTAGCTCCGACGTCCGGACCTACGGGGGCTTCCTGAACGCGGCCTATACTTTGGCCCCGAGCCTGGGGCTGGAAGCTTACGTGACGGGCGGCCTAACCCGCCGCACCGGCCGGGCCGGCGCTCTTTACCGCCTACCCAACCAAGCTACCCAAAGCGACCTGACCATCTACCCGAACGGCTACCTGCCCTTCATTAACAGCACCGTCGATGACGCCTCCTTGATTACGGGGGTGCGCGGCACGGTGCTAGGCTTCGCCGCCGATCTGAGCAATACGTACGGCCGTAATAGCCTCCGCTACGACGTCACGAATACGCTGAACGCTTCTTTGCCCCAGGGCACTAGCCCCACGGCGTTTTACGCCGGCACGCTCACATTTCAGCAGAACACCGTGAACTTGGGCTTCTCGCGCAAGTTTACCAGCGTGCCCGCCCTGAGCACGCTGAACGTGGCTTTCGGGGGGGAATTCCGGACGGATATATTTGAGATTGAGGCCGGTGAGGAAGGCTCCTACCTGGCCGGCACCCGCACCGTGAACGGGGCCCGCGCTGCCTTCGGAGCCCAGGGCTTCCCCGGCTACAAACCCCAGGACGCTACCAACCGCACCCGTACCAACGTGGCTGGCTATCTGGATTTGGAAAGTGACATCACGGAAAAGCTGCTGGTAAGCGTGGCAGGTAGGGCCGAGCGGTACTCCGATTTTGGCAACAACGTGAGTGGCAAGCTAGCCGCCCGCTACAGCCTGCTGCCCGACCTGGCCGTGCGCGGCAACCTGGGCAACGGCTTCCGGGCGCCCTCCTTGCAGCAGCGCTACTTTACCAACTCCAGCACCCAGTTTACCAGCGGGGAACTGCGTGAGGTGCTCACCACCAACAACGACGACCCCCTAACCCGGGCCTTCGGCATTGGCTCGCTGAAGCAGGAAAAGTCGAAGAACTACAGCCTGGGCCTGACGGCGCGCGTACTCCGCACGATTACGCTCACCGTGGATGCCTACCAGATTGACATTGACGACCGAATTGTGCTTAGCAGCCAGTTCAACCGCGGCAATGCGGCCGTGAATACCATTCTTGGCACGCTGCCGGTGCAGGGCATCCAGTTCTTTGCCAACGCCGTGAATACCCGTACCCGGGGCCTGGATGTGGTAGCCAATGAGCGGTTGCAACTAGGCGCTGACAGCCGCCTGACCCTGACGGCAGCGGCTAACTTCAACGAAACCACGGTGCGCAGCTTTAACAGCTCGTCCTTCATTGATGCCAACCCCAGCCTGCAAAACACCCTCTTTGACCGGGCTCAGCGCGCCCGCCTTGAAAACGGCCAGCCCCGCAGCAAAATCAACCTCAGCGCCGACTACGGCTACCGGATTTTCAGCGTGAACCTGCGCACGGTGCGTTTCGGGGAAATCCAAACCAAGGACGCCAACCCCGACCGTTCCTACATCGACCAGACATTCTCGGCCAAGTGGGTAACGGACCTCGTACTCAGCGCCCAAGTGCACAAGTACGTGGGTGTGAGCATTGGGGCCAACAACCTCTTCAACGTTTACCCCGACCGCCTCTACCAGGACCCCAACAACAACGAGCAAAGCCTAACCTACTCCACGTTAGATGCCACCAACCGGGGCCGCTTCCCTTACAGCTCCAACCAGTTCGGCTACAGCGGCGCCTTTTACTTCGGCCGCCTGAATGTGTCGTTTTAAGCGTTGATTGCCTTGTTACAGAAAAGCCGCTCAGATAAGCTCTGAGCGGCTTTTCTGTGTTATTAGGCTAGTTCGTCTGCTCTACGCCCACACCTAGCCAGCTTGTACAATGCTGCTTGTCATTCCGAGTGAAGCGAGGAATCTGAGCTAGCCGCTAACGAACAACCCAGATTTCTCGCCTCGCTCGGAATGACAGCAAGTACGCCTCAGAATGACAAGTGGCTATGACGTGGAAGAGCAGATTTACCGCGTCTGATAGCTAATTGAGCAGGCTCAACAGAAACAACGGATATAAGATGCTGAACCCAACAGAATTGGGTTGGCGGCCCCTTGCCTGCAGAGCTGAACAACTCTAGTGTTGTGTATTACCATTCCATGATTATATTGACTCAATTGTAGTCTGCTGCGCCGGGAGATTCTGCAAGTCACCTACTGCCTAACGCCTCTTACCTCAGATTGTATGAAGAGACTTCTCCTCCTGCCCGCCGTTGCTATTGCCCTAGTAAGCCAGGCGCAAGCCCAGAACGTCACCGTTACGGGGCGCGTGACCAATGCCGCCGGCCAGAGCCAGCCGGGCGTAACCGTGCTGGAGCGCGGCAGCAACAACGGCACCAGCACCGATGGCAACGGCCGTTTCGAGCTTTCCGTGTCGCCTACTGCTACCTTGGTTGTCTCGGCCATAGGCTCGGCTACCCAGCAGATTCCACTCAATGGCCGCACTATCCTGGAGGTGCGCCTGCAGGATGCCGCCACCGATTTGAACGAGGTAGTCGTAACCGGCTCACGCGCCACTGAAGGTCGTTCCAACGTGCTGACTACCTCACCCGTCGACGTTATATCGGCCCGCGAAATCAAGGTGTTTGCCCAGACCGACGTCTCGCAGATCCTGACCTACATCGCGCCCTCGTTTCAGTCGTCGAGGCAGGCAATTTCCGATGGCACCGACCACGTGGACCCGGCCTCCCTGCGCGGGTTGGGCCCCGACCAGGTGCTGGTGCTGGTGAATGGCAAACGCCGCCACTCTTCGGCCCTGGTGAACATCAACGGTACCGTGGGCCGCGGCTCGGTAGGAACTGACCTCAACACAATCCCGAATGCATCCATCAAGCGCATTGAGGTCCTGCGCGACGGGGCCGCCGCTCAGTACGGCTCCGATGCCATTGCTGGCGTTATCAACATCCAGCTCAAGGACGACACTACCGGCGTGCAGGCCAGCAGCACCGTGGGCCAGACCTATGAGGGCGACGGGCGCCTGTACCAAGCCGATGCCAACGTGGGCGTGGGCCTGAACGGGCGCGGGTACCTGGATTTGAGCGGGCAGTTTAGCAACCGGGGCTACACCAACCGTAGCGGCGTAGACACGGCTCCGTTGATTTACTTAGGCGGCAACAGCGGCACCTTCCCCGCCAGCGCCAACACCGAACAATTGCGCCGTGACCTAAAAGCCCAGGACGACGCCTTAGTGGCCCAGCGCGGCTACGACCGGCGCAACCTGCGCCTGGGTCAGTCGGAGGCTCGCACCTACGGGGGCTTCCTGAATTTTGGCTATACCTTGGTGCCCGCCGTTGGGCTGGAGGCCTACGTAACGGCTGGGGCGTCGCGGCGCACGGGCAAGGCCGCTGGCTTTTACCGCCTGCCCAACCAAGTTACCCAAACCGACGCCACCCTGTACCCCAACGGTTTCCTACCCTTCATCAACACCACCATCATTGACCAGTCCATTATTGCGGGGCTGCGGGCACGGGCCCTGGGGTTCGACATTGACCTGAGCAACACCTACGGCCGCAACGAACTGGCTTTCGACATTAGCAACACGCTCAACGCTTCCCTACCGGTGGGCATCAGCCCCACGAATTTTTACGCCGGCACCATTGCCTTTCGCCAGAACACGAGCAACCTAAACTTCACGCGCCGCTTCACCAACGTAGCCGTGCTGAGCACCCTGAACGTAGCCTTCGGGGCCGAGTACCGCGACGATAACTACCAGATTGAGGCCGGTGAACGAGGCTCCTACGAAAACTACGGCCGCGTAATTGCGCCGGGTCCGCCGCCCACCTTCGCGGCGGCCGGGGCCCAGGTGTTTCCTGGCTACCAGCCCTCTGATGCCCTGAACCGCTCCCGCACCAATACGGCCGGCTACGTGGATCTGGAAAGTGACATTACGGAAAAGTTGCTGGTAAGCGTAGCGGGTAGGGCCGAGCGGTACTCCGATTTTGGCAACAACGTGAGCGGTAAGCTGGCCGCCCGCTACAGCATTCTGCCCGATGTGGCCGTGCGCGGAGCAATCAGCAATGGCTTCCGGGCCCCGTCGTTGCAACAGCGCTATTTTACCAACACTAGCACCCAATTCGTGCAGGGTGCTCCCAACCAGGTGCTGACCGTTAATAACGACAATCCTATTGTGCGCAACGGCTTTACGGCTGGCGGCGTGGGGCAGCAGGGCTTCGGTATTGGCTCGCTGAAGCAGGAAAAGTCGAAGAACTACAGCCTGGGCCTGACGGCGCGCATCCTCAAAACCGGTACTATCACGCTGGATGCCTACCAGATTGACATTCAGGACCGCATTGTGCTGTCCTCGCAGTTTAGCCGCGCTAACCCCACGGTGGCCGCCATTCTCGGAACGCTGCCGGTAAGCCAGGTGCAGTTCTTTGCCAACGCCGTGAACACCCGTACCCGGGGCATTGATGTGGTAGCCAACCAGCGCCTCGACCTGGGTCCCGGCCGCCTAACCCTGACGGTGGCGGCTAACTTCAATGAAACCGAGGTGCGTAAAGTCAACAGTTCCCCAACCATTGATGCCGACCAAACCGGCCTGCAAAACACCTTATTCGACCGTCAGCAGCGTGGCCGCCTCGAAAACGCCCAGCCCCGCAGCAAAATCAACCTTACGGCCGGCTATGCCCTGGGTATTTTCAGCGTAGAAGCCCGCACCGTGCGCTTCGGGGCAGTGCAGTACAAGGATGCCCGGCTGGATAACCCCGGTGCTAACAACGGCTTTCTGTTCTCCAGCATCGACCAGACGTTCTCGGCCAAATGGGTAACCGACCTAACGCTGAGCGCCCAAGTGACCCGCCAGATCGGCCTGACGGTAGGGGCCAGCAACCTCTTCGATGTCTACCCGGATAAGTACCGCGTGAACGTGCTGAATAACGAGCAAAACGTGGCCGTAGGCGCTTTAGCCTACAACTCCTCTCGCGACAATACCAACCGGGGCCGCACCATCTACAACCCCAACCAATTCGGCTACAACGGCGGCTTCTACTTCGCCCGCGTTATCGTGAACCTGCCTACTTCCAATTAAACAGCTGTAGTGTGCGGAAGAAAAACGGCCGGCTCCCTCTAGGAGAGCCGGCCGTTTGGTATCGTGATAACCAGCAAACACTACTCACGCAGGAGCCGCACCTGCCGCCCATCAGCAGTGCGGGCTACATAGATGCCGGGAGCAAGGCTGGCGGCTGGCTGCCACACCACACTGCCATCCGGCTTACTAGTCAGCTGAGCCACCGTGCGACCCAGCCCATCCAGGACGCTTACCGTTTGAGTTCCGGCTTGGCCGAGTTGGAACTGCACCTGCTCGCGGAATGGGGTAGGGGTGGCAAAAATCGACAAAGGTTGCTTACCAAATTTGGTAGATAAAACTTGGCTGGTAACCAAGAAAGTAAGTGTCCGGCTGTCGGAGCCTAAGAGGGGGCATCCATTATCAGTTACGGTAACAGGCAGATAATAGCGGCCCAGCGGCAGGTTGGCCGGAACCTGCCACGTTAGGCGGGATTGGGTAGCCGACACAGTTTGAAGTGAAACGCCAGGCACAACGGTAGCAGCGGCGGTGCTAAAACTCAGCATCTGGCCAGCATCAGCGTCACTGGCATCCAGGGTAACAGAAATGGTCTGCCCTGGATTTGCCCGGATGGCTTTTTCGAACGGCTGGGTAGCCGCTCCGACCTGAAGAGAGGTGAAAGTAGGATTGGTATTACCACCAGGATTTGCCAGGTACGTAATGTCGCGGGTAATACTCCCAATGAGCGTCCAGGTAGAGTTGATACGCCGATACTCTTCCACTTTTACAGCTATAACGTAGGAGCCCACTATCAGTGAGAAAGGAGAGGTAGTAGCTTCGCCGGTAGCGGTGTTGAGCTGGAACGGAGAAGGCATAAACCCCGCAACTGGCTGAGCGCAGGGGAGAGCTGGTAAAGCAGCGCGGTACCCTCCTCCATCCATAGGGGTGACTAGCTTATGCACCAATGAATCGCCATCAGGCTCGAAAGAGCTAAAGCTGTAGCGCTGCATTTGGTTTCCTTGTAGGGTAGGAAAATCAGTATTAATAAACTTAGGAGAAGTGTTAATCAGCCCCGTCGAATTGTCCAGTAGCGCTTCGATATACACGCCCTGATCAATTGGGTTAGTAATATTCATTATACCACCGGTTCGATTTACTTGACTTACGTTCAAAACCCACCGCGCTGGTGGTAGCTGCACTTCTGTTTCAAAGACAACTGCCCGTATGGCGCTGGGGCTGGTGCAACTAATAGTGTTTAACGTGAACTTCCGAGTTGCTGTTAATGGAACAATAAAGCTACCCGGTAGCAAATCTGAGCAGCCGCCGCGGCCACACACTAGTGTAATGTGGCTAGTTCCCGCTGGTCCAACGCCTTCATAAAGTTTTACCGTGATGTGGTATCGGTCGGGAGAACCACTCACAGGCTCATAAAAAAATTCACCACCCCGATTATGAGTGGCGAATAACGGAGTAGTAATTAATAAAAGGGCCCCAAGTGCCATCAGCAGGCGGAACACCGAAGAAGTGGGCATGGTAAATAGGTTAAGAATGAAAGGAGTATGTTGTAGTAGTCGGAGCTAAGCATTACGGCCCGATATAAGTAGATGTAGCGGCTATTAAGCCGCTACATCTTGTTTCCAAGATAGTTAAGCGCCGTCTTACTTCCCACTTGCCGTAGAATTGCTGTCCAGAATCTTGAGCAGTTCGTTGAGCTTGGGCGTCAGGATGATTTCAGTGCGGCGGTTCAGGGCCTTGTTCTGGGGCGAGTCGTTCTGGGCCACGGGCACGTATTGGGAGCGGCCCGAGGCCGTGACGCGGGCCGGCGCTACCCCGCCCGTGGTAAGCAAGCGGGCAATTTCGGTGGCGCGCAGCACGCTCAAATCCCAGTTGTCCTGCATGGCGGCGGTGGGGCGGCTGAAGGCTACGTTATCGGTGTGGCCTTCTACTACCACGTTCACGTCGGGCTGGTTTTGAAGTACGGTAGCCAATTGCTTCAGGGCCTCCTGGCCTTTGGGGTCCACTTTCGTGGAGCCGGACTTGAACAGCAACTGCTCGGAAAGAGACACGTAGACTTTGCCGTCCTTCATTTTCACCTGCAAATCGGTGCCCTGGAAGCCGCGCAGGGCGTTCGTTACGCTGGCTTTGAGGTCGTCCACGGCTTTGTCTTTTTCAGCCAGGGCTTTTTGCAGCTCCGCTAGTCGGGCTTCGCGCACTTTCAGGTCGGCGTTGAGCTTGTCGATGTCGGCGCGGCTTTTCTTCAGGTTGGTGTCCAGCTCGCCCAGCTCGGCCTCGCGGCGGGCCAGGTCCTTGGCTACTTTGTTGTAGTCGGCCGACTTATCGGCCATGGCGCGGTCGGAGTTCTTGAGCAGCTTGTCGTAGGAGTCGGTGAGCTGGGTGTTGAGCTGCTGCATGCGGCGTAGGTTGCGGCCGGTTTCAGTGGAGTCGTCCACGAGGCGGCGGGTGTCGAGGCGCAGTTGGACCAGTTCATCGGAAGCCTTTTTTAGCTCCGTCACGGCTTGGCGCTGCTGGCGCTCCAGGTCGGTTTTGGCCTGCTCAGTGGCCGTCTGGCGGGCTTTCAAATCGTCGTATTTCTTGGAGGCTACGCAGCCGGGCAGGGTAGCGGCGGCGAGCAGGGCGGCCACCGTGAGGGTAGAAAAGCTTTTCACGAACAAAGAACAAAGTAGAGCGAAGGGTAAGGAAGCGAGCCGGGGGCCAGGCATTCCGGTGGCAAGGTACGGGCCCGGGGCCGGAAGTTCTACCAAACTAGGGGCCGCCGGCGTGGCCTCTTGGCTATATTTACCGTATGCCCCCCTCAGCCCTTTCGCAACTAACCCGTTCTGTGTATGGCCTCTATCCTCGATGACCTCGCCCCGGAAACCCTAGCTCTACTGGAACACCAGTGCCACACCATACCCAAGGAGCAACTGCACCGCCCCGGCCCCGATTTTCTGGATGACTACTTCGTGCCATCTAGCCGCAGCCCTCAGGTATTGCGCAGCTTGGGTCAGCTCTACAACCACGGCCGTTTGGCGGGCACCGGCTACCTCAGCATTCTGCCCGTCGACCAAGGCATTGAGCACACCGCCGGCGCCTCCTTCGGACCGAACCCCATGTACTTCGACCCCGAGAATATCATTCGGCTGGCTCTGGAAGGCGACTGTAACGCTGTGGCCACTACGTTCGGCACCTTCGGAACAGTAGCGCGCCGCTATGCCCACAAGATTCCGTTTCTGGTGAAAATCAACCACAACGAGCTGCTAACCTATCCCAATACCTACGACCAAATTCTGTTTGGCTCGGTGGAGAAAGCCTGGAATTTGGGCGCAACGGCCGTGGGTGCTACCGTGTACTTTGGCTCTGAAGAATCGAACCGGCAGATTCAGGAGGTAGCGGCGGCGTTTGAGCGGGCCCACGAGCTGGGCATGGCCACGGTGCTCTGGTGCTACACCCGTAATAACGCCTTCAAAACCAAGGACAAAGATTTCCATGTGGCCGCTGATCTTACCGGCCAAGCCAACCACTTGGGCGTTACCATCGGGGCCGACATCATCAAGCAGAAGCTACCGGAAAACAACGGTGGCTTCAGCACCCTAGGCTTTGGCAAAACCCATCCGGCCATGTACAGCCAGCTGGCCTCCGACCACCCCATCGACCTGACCCGCTACCAGGTAGCCAACTGCTATATGGGCCGCATTGGCCTTATCAACTCCGGGGGCGAAAGCCTGGGCAACGGCGACCGGGATGCAGCCATCAAAACGGCCATCATCAACAAGCGCGCCGGTGGCCAAGGGCTGATTTCGGGCCGCAAAGCCTTCCAGCGTCCCTTCGCCGAAGGTGTGGCCCTGCTCCACGCTATTCAGGATGTGTACCTCGACGACAGCATCACGCTGGCGTAAGAAGTAAAATGGTGACTGAGTGTCTGCTGCTTCACTCACTCCTCACTTCACAATTTCGCCACTTCACAAATTCACTATTTCACCATCTGGCTTAACTTGCACCGTGGAAGCAACCTCAGCCCGGTAGTAGCTGCCCTCCCCGGCCTTCCCCTCTCTCACCGATTCCAAGCATCCCAACCCCTATGTCTTCCTGGTTTAAGCGCAAAGAAAAAGGCATCGTCACGCCCACGGAACAGAAGAAGGAGACGCCCGACGGCCTGTGGTATAAGTGTCCGGAGTGCAAAACCGTGGCTACCATGGCCGAGCACAAGCGCCTGCTTTCTACTTGCGGCAGTTGCCATCACCACGACCGGATTGACGCGGCCGAGTACTTTGATTTCCTCTTCGACAACCACGAGTATCAGGAGCTGGACGCCGAACTGCGTTCCGCTGACCCGCTCAATTTCGTGGACACGAAAGCCTACCCCCAGCGCGTAGCTGCTACCGAGAAAAACACCGGCCTCAAGGACGCCGTGCGCGCGGCCCACGGCCAGCTCAACGGCCTAGGCCTGGTAGTAGCCGCCATGGATTTCAAGTTTATTGGGGGTTCCATGGGCTCGGTGGTAGGCGAAAAAATTGCCCGCGCCATTGACTACGCCCGCCAGAACCGCCTGCCTTTCCTGATGATTTCCCGCTCCGGTGGCGCCCGTATGATGGAGGCTGGCTACTCCCTGATGCAGATGGCCAAAACCTCGGCTAAACTGGCCCTGCTCTCCGAGGCCGGTATTCCCTACATCTCCCTGCTGACTGACCCGACCACGGGCGGCGTTACGGCCTCGTTCGCCATGCTCGGCGACTTTAACATTGCCGAGCCCGGCGCCCTGATTGGCTTTGCTGGCCCCCGTGTTATCAAGGAAACCATTGGCAAAGACCTGCCCAAAGGATTCCAGAGCGCTGAGTTTGTGTTGGAGCACGGCTTCCTCGACTTTATTGTGGACCGCAAGGAGCTCAAGCAAAAGCTTACCGATTTGCTGACCATGCTTAAGCCTGCGGAAGTGCCTGCTGCTGAGAAGGCTGTGCTGGTTCGATAAGGAGCGGCCCGCCGCCGGAATAATTTTCGGCAAGCTTTTTGGAAAAAGCCCGTTGAACGCACGAGTGGTGCATTCAACGGGCTTTTTGCTGCGGCTTATCAAGCCTTACCTGGCTGCTGGTAGCATTGAAGCTGCGCTACAGTTGCCGAACATTTTTTCCTTAACCGTAGTAAGAAGGCCCAAACAACTCACCCGCCTCTTTCCCTTCACTCAAGTTCCAAGAATATGACTTCTCGCACTTCACTGTTGACCCTATTGATGGCTCTGGTGCTCTTCGTAAGCTCCTGTGCTAGCACCAACACCCGCAACCCTAACATTCCGGAAGCAGACACCAACGGCACGGGTCCGCGCAAAACCGGTACTAGCCGTACCGTGAAAGGCGGTGCTATTGGCGCTGGTGCTGGCGCAGTAGCCGGAGCTGTGTTGGGCCGCGTAATCGGTGGTAAGTCGGGTACGGCGGCCGGCGCTATTATCGGGGCGGCCGTGGGCGGCACTGGTGGCGCCCTGATCGGCCGCCGCATGGACAAGCAGGCCGAAGAACTGCAGCGTGACATGCAGAACGCTAAAGTGGAGCGTGTAGGCGAAGGCATCAAAATCACCTTCGACTCGGGCATCCTGTTTGATACCAACAAGAGCGACCTGCGCGCGGCTTCCATGACGGAAATCCAGAAAATGGCCGAAGTCCTGAAGAAATACCCTGATACCAACGTACTGGTAGAAGGCCACACCGACAACACCGGTTCGGATGCCATCAACCAGCCCCTGTCGGAGCGCCGGGCCCAGGCTGTAGCCAACTACACCCAGCAGCAAGGCGTTGATGCTGCTCGCATCACGAGCAAGGGCTACGGTTCTAGCCAGCCCATTGCCGATAACACCACGGCTGAGGGCAAGCAGGCCAACCGCCGCGTTGAAATTGCCATCTACGCCAACGAAAAGATGAAGAAGGCTGCCGAAAACGGCACGCTGTAAGCTTCTTCCGCTTTGCACAGCAAAAAGCCGCTCCCACTGGGGCGGCTTTTTTTGTTAGTTGTTTTTAGAACTTTCTACCCTAACTGGGAAATAGAAGGAAGGGTAGTAAAAGGACTTTTACGGGGTGTGACCCGAAAAGCAACCGGCAAAATTCAGTGATTCAGAAGGAGTTTAGCAGCAGACGTGGCAGAAGCAAATCGGGTAGTATAGCGAGCTGCACAGGTTTTTGCATAATTTTATCCGGGTCTACACGTTTTTGGCAAGGTGGTTGCAAACTAGGTATTCACAGAGGAGGTAGTCGAAAGAAAGTTGTACCGAATACCTTTGCCGCTAGATTGTTCTCTTACTTCAAACCAACACCCTTTTACTTCTGAACTCATGAAGAATCTTCGTTCCTTGTTCGCCTTGCTGCTGGCGGTTTTGCTGCTAGGCAGCAGCTACGCTGAAGCACAAACCACAACGACTGCGAAAAAGCCGTGGAGCAAAACCGCTAAGGGCGCCGTTATTGGTGGTTTGGGTGGTGCTGCCGGCGGCGCTGTTCTGGGCCGCGTGATTGGCGGTAAGTCGGGTACGGCCAAGGGCGCCATCATTGGCGCGGCCGTGGGCGGTGGCGCTGGTGCCCTGATTGGTCGCCGCATGGACAAGCAGGCTGCTGAACTGCAAAAAGAAATGGCCGGCGCCAAAGTAGAGCGCGTAGGCGAAGGCATCAAAATCACCTTCGACTCGGGCCTGCTGTTCGCTAAGAACTCTTCCGCACTGACCTCGGCTGCCCAGGAAAACATCAAGGACCTGGCGAGAACCCTGGTTAAGTATGGCGACACTAACGTCATCGTGGAAGGCCACACCGACAACACCGGTTCGGATGCCATCAACGACCCCTTGTCGCAGCGCCGGGCCCAGGCCGTGGCTAACTACACCCAGCAGCAAGGCGTAGACGCTTCGCGCTTCACGGTGTCGGGCTACGGCTCGAAGCAGCCCATTGCCGACAACTCCACGGAAGCTGGTCGTCAGGCCAACCGCCGCGTAGAAGTGGCCATCTTCGCCAACGAGAAGCTGAAGAAAGCTGCTGAAAAAGGCACTATCTAATAGCTACCACAGCTACGTAAAAGCGGAGGCTTCCAAATTGGGAGCCTCCGCTTTTTTGTGAACGGCCCTGAATGAGGTGAGCTATAAAGACTGCTCCCTGGCTGAGTCATAACGCCAGCCTTGGCGCAACCCCGTACCGGACTCGGCGGTACAACGGTTATGCCCATAACTTACGACTCTGCCGCCCCCGAAAAAACCAACGAGAATCATCGGATTCTAGATCAGTTCTACCCTCCACTCACCCAGGGTACTACGCGCCGCTCGCCCATGCGGGAGTTGATATCTACCGTATTGTCGCACCGCACTACCCACGCCGACGAAGAGCTGGCCTACGACCGGATGCTGGAAGCTTTCGGCGACTGGGAAGGGGTAGTGGCGGCGCCCACCGCGGAGCTGGCCCACGCCATCCGGACTACCCGCTGGCCCGATACCCAAGCTCCACGCATTCAGGAAATCCTGCGCCGCATTAAGGCCGAACGAGGCGAGTACAACCTGGACTTTCTGGAGGAGTGGCCAACGGAAAAAGGCATGCAATGGCTAAACGACATGCCCGGCATCGGGCTGAAAACGGCCTCGCTAGTGTTACTCTTCAACTTCCGCAAGCCAGTGTTGCCCGTGGATACGCATGTACATCGAGTGGCCCAGCGGGTAGGCATGATTGGGCCGAAAGCCTCCGTGGAGAAAGCCCACCAAGTGTTGCTAGAGCAACTGCCGAAGGACTCGCTGCTACTGCTCAACTTTCACAAGCACAACTACTGGCACGGCCAGAAAATCTGCTTTTTCACCAAGCCAGATTGTGCCCGCTGTCCGCTGAAGGGTTTCTGCAACTACTATCGGGAGCATTATGGCCCGGCTACCGCGGAGGCCCTGGCCGCTACCCCCACCCACTGGGACCTAGCCTGGGGCAGCCTGCCTCACTGAAACCACTTGCTATTGCAGCCGCGCAATTCGGCTCTGAAGGGTGTCCACCAGCGGGTGTAAGTAGGCCGGTATATTCCGCTTCTGCGTGTCAATCAGCCAGAAACGCCGGGTGCCCTGGTCGTTCAGTTCGAGGTAGTAGCCACCCCAGTCGCCGGCGTCCGGCTGTCCAATCACATGCCCAGATTCGGCGAGCAGTTGCGTCGGAATCAGGTTAGGCAGGTCGCTTACCTGGGTGTAGTCGGTGGTGGGGCGGGCTACAAACTGACCTTGGTAGGGGGTAGTGGCGCTGGGGTACTGATCTTGGGTATCCTCGGCCAGCGTGCGGGCGCGGGTATTCAGCTGATAGATTTCGATGCACCGTTCGCCGGAACACTCCCCGTAAAAATGGCCGAACACTAGCGTGCTAGGGGCTGCATTTTCTTTGGCGCAGGCCATGAGAAAGGTAGTAGCCAAAACAAAAGGGTATACCGCAAGGCGCATAGTAAGGTCATTTAGTGGATAATGGAGGTTGTGGAAGGAGCCTTCAGCCTCTGGAATAGTTGCATGCCGTTACTTTTCCTCCGCGGTCTGGTTTAGTAGAAGCGGCTTGGGGCCGCGTGCTGTACCTTTACCTGCCTATGCGCCTTGTTCGTCATCCGGTCCTCTGCAACTACTACGTTACCTACCGCTGTAATGCCCGGTGTTCTTTCTGCGACATCTGGGAGAAACCCTCGCCCTACATTCAGCTGGCCGACGTGGAGCGCAACCTACACGACCTGAAGCGGCTAGGGGTATCGGTAGTGGATTTTACGGGGGGCGAACCGCTGCTGCATCGCCAAATTCATGAGTTTGTGGGCCTGGCGCACGATATGGGGTTTATCACGACCCTTACGACCAACTGCCTGCTGTATCCTAAATACGCCGAAAAGCTCCGGGGCAAAGTCGACATGCTGCACTTCTCCCTGGACGCCTCCGAGAAGGAAGTACACGATAAAGGTCGGGGCGTGGCCTGCTTTGACTTCGTGCTGGAAAGCATTCGGGTAGCCAAGGAGCTAGGGGAGCGGCCCGACATTCTCTTCACGGTATTCCGGGAAAATTTGGCCGACCTGGAAAAAGTGTACGAGCAAATTACCCGGCCCAACAAGCTAGTCCTAATTCTGAATCCGGCTTTTGAGTACAACACCGTGGACGCGGGCGAGCAATTGACGCCCGCGGAGCTGGATTATCTCTCGGCCTTTGGCAAGCGCCCCGGCGTGTACCTCAACGAAGCATTCATCCAGCTTCGGCGCGACGGTGGCAACCACGTAGCGGCGCCCATCTGCCGGGCCGCCAGCACTACCCTGGTTATTTCGCCCAGCAATGAGCTAGTGCTACCCTGCTACCACTTAGGTGAGCAGAAATTCCCCATCGACGGCCAGCTCTATGACTTGTACCAGTCGGCCCCGGTGCAGCAACTAGCTGCTCTGGAAGGCCGGCTGCCGCAGTGCGAGGGCTGCACCATCAACTGTTACATGCAGCCCAGCTTTGCCGTGGAAACCAGCAAGTATTTCTGGCAGGCACTACCCAGCACGCTCAAATACAACTGGGAAAAAGGCACCTGGAAGCGTATGCTTGCTCGGTGAAGTAGTGAGTCTGGGGAATTGTGGATTGAAAAATAGAGACGTTATCATCTTGAACGGAGCGAACGATAATGGCCGGTTTGTTCACCACGCGCTACTTACTTAACCACGACTTTCTCTCCTGGTCAACTTGTTAATTCTTCAAATCAGCACTTCATCTCATGCCATTACTGCTACCTGTTCAAGGAAAATACCCGCAGCTGGGAGCCAACTGCTTTGTAGCTGAAAATGCTACTATTGTAGGCGACGTTACGCTGGGAGCCGACTGTACCGTGTGGTTTAGCGCCGTGGTGCGCGGAGATGTAAACAGCATCCACATCGGCGAAAAAACGAATATTCAGGATGGCGTCGTAATTCACTGCACTTACCAAAAGTCGGCTACCACCATTGGTTCACGGGTAAGCATCGGGCACAAAGCCGTTGTGCACGGCTGCCGCGTGGAAGACGACGTGCTCATCGGCATGGGCGCCATTGTGATGGACCAAGCGGTAGTGGGGGCGGGCTGCATTATTGCGGCCGGTGCTGTAGTGTTAGAGAATACCCAGTGCGAGCCGGGCTACCTATATGCAGGCATTCCCGCTCGTAAAATCAAGCCCGTTACCGAGGAGCAGCGCGCCAACATGCTCCGCACCGCCGATAATTATGTGCTGTACGCCAGCTGGTTTACTGCTGCCAGCAATACATCCACCTAACAACAAAAGGGGCCGTACGTTGTGCGGCCCCTTTTGTATGTCGAAACTAAACTCAACTACTTGGTAGTAGCACTAGCAGGCTCAGGTTTGTAAATAGCGCCGGTAGCGAAGTCAATGACAGCACCTGGCCAAAATAACAGAATATCGGCTATCAGTGCGCCTACCCGAATATCACGCTGAGGCTGGCCAGCAGCAGGCTTGGTCTTTTGATACGTGCTAATAGGGCCACCGAAAACGGTAGCGCAGCTAGATAGGGTGGCCGCCGTGAGAGCCATGATAGCAAGCTGTCGAAGTTGCTTCATAAGGAGGAGAATATGAAAGAGAAAAGAAACAATACGATCCAAAACTAGAGCTAATAATTTATAAAAACCACCTTCGTTCCAGAAAGCATATCGTGCCACGTGCGCTTCTTGTTGAGGAGCAAGCTAGCGGGCTCCAGCGGAATAAAGCGACAAAGCGTGCGCAAGAATACAGCGGCCAAGGAAGGTCGTTCGTCCTGCCGATTCACTACCAGCGTGTGCGTGAGAAACTTACCCAAACTACGCTGGAAGAAATACTCAGTGGCTAGATAGTACACAAACAGGAAGCCTACAGACGTGAGTCGTAACTGCAGCTGCGTTGTAGTGGAGGGGCTACCCCACCGGATTAGCGCGGAAATAAGTAACAGGACGCCAATGTTATCAATCAGCCAGTTGAAAAACCGACGCGTTTTGGAAGCTTCCACAGCAAATAAGTGAGTAAGGCCGCAAAGGTGCCCGTTTTTCTGCAGTGTCCAAGCTCTTACAAGGCCAGCGTTTCGTCGGCTTCTTCCTGCTCTTCTTGGGTTGTTACGCGCAGCTGCACTAGCTCCACGGCGCGGCGGGAGCGTTTCAGCACCCGGAATTCGTAGTTGTCGAGCACGGCCACGTCGCCGACCTCTGGAATGTTACCGTAGAGCACATTGAGCAGGCCGCCTACGGTTTCGTAATCGTCGCCCTCGGGCAGGGGGTAGGGCAGGTACTCATTGGCGTCGGGTATGGCTGTAGCAGTGTTTACGCGGTATTCCGACTCCGACACTTTCTCTACTACCGGCACCTCATTGTCGTACTCGTCCTGGATTTCACCCACGAGCTCCTCCATGATGTCCTCGATGGTCACGATGCCGGACACGCCCCCAAACTCGTCTGAGACGATGGCCATGTGCATGTGCTTGCGCTGGAACTGGCGCAGCAGGCGGTTGATTTTCTTGGTTTCAGGCACGAAGTAGGCCGGCCGCATAATCTTGGCTAGCTCAATGGGTTCGTGCCGACGAATAATCTGTAGCAAGTCCTTCACGTAGAGTACGCCCACAATATTGTCGATGTTCTCTTCGAACACCGGAATGCGCGAATAGCCCTCGTTGTACACCATTTCCAGCACGCCGTCCTCGGGCGTATCCACGGCAATGGCGCAGAGCTTGGTGCGCGGCACCATGATTTGCTTCACCATCCGGTCGTTGAACTCGAAAACGTTCTCCAGCAGCTCGTGCTCTGACTCCTGAATTTCACCGCTCTGCTTGCTCTGGTCGAGTAGCAGGCGCAGTTCCTCAGACGTATGCACCTCCGAGCCGTGGGTAGCATTGCCTCCAAACAAGCCAGCTACCATGTTGGAGAGCCGGTCCAGAATCCAGATGAAGGGTTTGGTTACAAAGGCAAACGCGTAAAGGGGCGCCGCAATGGCAATGCTAGTCGTTTCGGGCTTCTGAATAGCCAGCACTTTGGGGGCCTGCTCCCCAAGCACGATGTGCAGCACCGTAATCAGGGTAAACGACGTGAACAGGGCAATCTGGTGCACGGTCGCGTCGGAGAGAGTGATGCCAAACTGGTGAATAATGGCCATTACTACTTCCGCTACCACACTTTCCCCAATCCAACCCAGCGCCAGCGAGGCCAGGGTAATGCCCAGCTGGGTGGCCGATAAATAGTAGTTCAGGTCGTGCAGCATGTTCTGCACGAGTTTGGCCAAGCGGTTGCCGCTCTGTGCCTTTATCTCAATCTGCGAGAGGCGAACCTTGACGAAGGCAAATTCAGCGGCTACAAAAAAGCCATTCACCAGCACCAGCAGAATTGTCAGTAATATTTTTAAGCCCATAGGTTTGGAGGCGAGACTCGACCGGCCTGCCTTCCTTTGTAAGGCAAAAGTACGACATTCGGCGCAAGCGGTTCGGAATGAATGACGAGGCCGCCGGGCACAAGGTTATGGTTGGCCTAGGAAGTAATAGGCGGCGGCCATAAAACTCCTGTTGCCATCCGGCTGTTGCGGTTTCTGCCGACCTTTGTATTTCCTGTCGACTTTCTCTTGCTATTTCTTCCCCGAACCCATGCCCCGCAGTAAATTTCTTCTGCTTCCGCTGGTGCTGCTGCTCCTGACTACGCTCAGGGCCGCCGCCCAAATTCTGACGCCTACCACGCTTTCTACCGCCCTTAGCAAGCCCACGGCCAAGGTAGGTGAGGAGGTGGAACTCATCGTGAATGCCCGCATCGACAACACCTGGCATCTGTACGCCACCAATTTCGACCCCGACCTGGGCCCGACGGTGTTTACCTTCACCTTCGCCAAAAGTCCGGCCTATGAGTTGGTGGGCAAGCCGCAGTCCATCGGCACCAAGAAAAAATTCGACGAAGTATTTAAGGGCGACGTAACCTACTTCGAACGCACCGGCCAGATTCGGCAGCGCATCCGCCTGCTCCAGCCCGGGGCCCTGACCGTGAAGGCCGAAACCGAATTTCAAACCTGCACCGACGTGGACGGCCGCTGCATTCCGGGCGAGGAAAGCCTGAGCTTCGGGCCCATTGAGGTAACGGGTACGGCCGTCCCAACTCCCGCGGCTACTTCCAAGGGCGCGACGGGCGCGGTAGTTGTTCCCCCCGCCGCTGTTGCTACCACAACTACTCCCGACACGGCAGGTACGGCCGT
Organism: Hymenobacter sublimis; assembly: GCF_023101345.1. NCBI lineage: Bacteria > Pseudomonadati > Bacteroidota > Cytophagia > Cytophagales > Hymenobacteraceae > Hymenobacter > Hymenobacter sublimis. The sequence continues at coordinate 3,320,972 of NZ_CP095848.1, read as the reverse complement.
CAGCCCCGCGCAGACAACCCCTGCGTCCGCAACGGTTACTACCCCCGACTCCAGCGCTGGAAGCGTGGCCGTTGCTCCGGCTGAGGCAGTAACGCCGCCGCCTACCAGCCTGGCGGCTAGCAGCGCAGCCGCAGCTACTGATGCTACCAGTGGAGGGTTGTGGAGCTTTGCGTTGGCGGCCTTCGTATCGGGGTTACTGGCCCTTGTCACGCCCTGCGTGTTTCCCCTGATTCCGATGACCGTGTCCTTTTTCACGAGCGGCTCGGGCAGCCGGCAGCAGGGCATTCTTAAGGCCGTGGTGTATGGCCTATCCATCATCTTCGTGTACGTGGTAGTCGGTTTGCTCGTCACCATTTTGCTGGGGGCCGATGGCCTGAATTTAATTAGCACCCACTGGCTGCCTAACCTCATTTTCTTTGTGGTGTTCGTAGTGTTTGGGCTATCATTTCTGGGCTTGTTTGAAATCACGCTACCCCACGGCATGGTCAATAAGATTGATGCCCAGGCCGACAAAGGTGGTTGGGGTGGCGTATTCTTCATGGCCCTCACCCTAGTAGTGGTATCCTTTTCTTGCACCGGCCCCATTGTGGCAACCATTCTGAGCTTGGCTGCCCAGGGCGAGCGGGTAACGCCCGTGGTTGGCATGTTGGGCTTTTCGCTGGCATTTGCGCTACCCTTCACATTGTTCGCCATTTTTCCGGCCTGGCTGAAGGGTCTGCCCCGCTCGGGCGGCTGGCTAAACACCGTGAAGGTGGTGCTGGGCTTTGTGGAGCTGATGCTAGCCCTGAAGTTCCTGAGCATGGCTGACTTGGCTTACCACTGGAACTTGCTCCCGCGTGACATCTACCTCGTGCTCTGGATTGCCTTGTCGGGCCTGCTGGGGTTCTACCTGCTGGGTCGCTTCAAACTTTCCCACGACTCCGACCTGACCCACCTGAGCGTGGGACGCCTGTTGATGGCCGTGCTGGCCTTCAGCTTCATGACCTACTTAGTGCCCGGCCTGTTTGGGGCCCCGCTGCCTCTGCTGGCCGGTTACCTGCCGCCCCAAAGCCGCAACGACTTTACCCTGGCCCGCCCGGAGCAAGCGGCATCTACCCCCATCAGTGCCACGGGTAACAGCCTCTGCGAAGCCCCGCGCTACGCCGAGTTTCTGGAGCTACCCCACGGCTTGCCCGGCTACTTCGACCTGGAGCAAGCCAAGCGCTGCGCCCGCGCCCAGAACAAGCCCATCTTCATTGATTTCACGGGCCACGCCTGCGTAAACTGCCGCAAGATGGAGGCTACCGTCTGGAAAGATCCGCAGGTGCTCAAGCGGCTGCGCGAAGACTTTGTGGTGGTAGCTCTCTACGTGGATGATAAAGCCAGCCTACCCCAAAACGAATGGTACGTTTCTGCCCACGACGGCAAGCAGAAAACCACGCTGGGCAAGAAAAACGCTGATACGCAGCTTACGGGCTTCAACGTGAATGCTCAGCCCTACTACGTGCTTCTCGACCCCAACTCGGCAACTGACTTGGCGCATGCCCTAACGCCCCCCATTGCCTACGAGCCCGACGTTGCCGCCTTTGTTCAGTTCTTGGATGCCGGATTAGCCCAATTTCGTCAGCAGGCCGCAGTAGCTGGTCGCTAGCTACAGGGGCCCTCACAAAGCAGAAAGCCTACCCCGGTACTACTACCAGCGGTAGGCTTTCTGCTTGATAAATGAATAAATAGAACTGAGCCCGAGTTGTTACACCCAGCGGGAAGGTTGTTGGGCGCTTCAACGCGTTGGGGTGAGTTAGGGGTAAAGGCGGCTTTTTTTACAATAACCAATGCTTATCCGATGATAAACTGCGAACTTTGCGGCCGATTTCGCCGGGTAGCACTGGTTGCAATTTGCGTAGGAACCATCAACAAAAGAAAAGGCGGCACCCACCCAGATGCCGCCTCTCGATTCAGAACGTACCCACCCAGATACGTCCCGTTTTTCCTCCTCACTTAGTCCACCCAATACGTATTCGTGCTGTAGAAGAAGGAGTCGAACCTTCACGGAGTAGTTAGCCGGCCGCCGGACCAGTTTTTCCCGAATCTCCACCCTCGAGAGAGGAGGGCATGTCTGCCAGTTTCATCATTCTACAGTGTGTAAAACAATCCCCTGCCGTTCGCGTTGGATTATGACAAATGTAGCAGGTTGATTGCTGTGATAAAATAATTTCAGACATTTGAAAAAATATTTACATACTTTTTAAAAAGCGCCTGCTTTCATTGTAATATATACAATCAACCAGTAAAAAAATGGCCCGCAATTACGAACTTGACGACACCGACCGGAAGATTCTGGCTCTGTTGATTGAAGATGCCAAGATGCCGTACACTGAAATTGCCCGGAAGGTGCATGTTTCGGGCGGTACCGTGCACGTGCGCATGGCCCGGCTGGAGGAGCTGGGCATCGTACAGGGGGCTACCCTCAAGATTGACTATCAGAAGCTTGGCTACGGAGTGCGCGCCTTCCTCGGGATTTACCTGCAGAAAAGCTCGGTGTACGAAAGCGTAGTAGAACAGCTGCGCCAGATTCCGGAGGTAGTGAGCATTGATTTCACAACGGGCGCCTACGGTATTTTCGCCCGACTAATCTGCCGCGACACCAACCATCTGCGCGAAGTACTCCACGAGCAGATTCAGCTTATTGAAGGCATTGAACGCACGGAAACCCTAATTTCTTTGGAAGAAGCCTTTAACCGTCCTATCCAACTTCAGGAAGTGGAAGAGCGCACCAATTAAGCTCACGTATTCCCTTAGCTTACCAGCCTTGAATGCCGTTACCTCATGTAGTTTGAGGTAGCGGCTGCTGCGTTTTTGGGGGGTTCAGTAGGCCATGGCAACGAGGCGCAATTGGCTCGCAAAAAGCTAGAATAGTATTTTTTCGGTTTAGTTGGATTGTGTCTTGGGCGCTGATAAACTGTTAGTTATATTTCGTACCATCCGTTGTGGTTACTTAAGCTGTGGTCTACTAACTAGCTGCTCATGAGAATACGTTACGCTTTTCTCTTGCCTGCCCTATTGGCAGCACATCTAAGTAGTGGGCAGAGTCTGCCAGCCGTATATTTGAACAAGCGGGATGAGGCCACCATTCCCGACAGTGCTACCCACTACCGCATCGTGGATCGGAAAAGTGACCTGCTTGGAACTTACTCCATGCGGGAATATTCGCTTTCCGGCACGCTGCTGCTGCGCGGCACTTTATCTTCCATTGACCCACCTGTGCGCAACGGCCTGCTTACCTGGTACCACCCCAGCGGCAGCAAGGCCGGCCAAGTTCACTACAACAATGACGAAGCCGATGGCCTCTACATTGGTTGGTACGATGACGGCCGTGTGAGCCAGCGCGGGGAGTACGCCGACGGACAACGGGTAGGACGCTGGATTTCTGTGCACCGCAACGGCCAAAAACGCTCGGAAGGGCGCTATAATCTGGGCCGCCCGGTGGGCGAGTGGCATTACTACTACGATACGGGCGAGCTAAGCGCCATTGAAATGCCCGACCGTCAAGGCAAACCCTTGGCCTTGGCTTTCTTTAACAAAGATGGCTCTCCCTACATGGGCAAGGTGCGCACGCGGGAGCTGCCTCAGTTTCCGGGTGGAGAGGCCGCCTTGCTCAACTTTGTGGCCCGCAACACCACCTATCCGCGCAACAGCCGCCGCAAAGGCATTACGGGGAGCGTGTACGTAAGCTATACGGTGGGAGAAGATGGCCACGTGGGACAGGTACGAGTGGTGCAGGGCCTCGCGCCGGAAGCCGACCAGGAAGCCCGGCGGGTGGTGGCTAGTCTGCCCGCTTTTGAGCCGGGCCGGGAGTACAACCTGCCCACGGCCATGACCTTTACCATCCCCATCTACTTTGCTCCGAATTTCTCGCTGCTCTCCGGACTGCGCCCGCCCCAGGTACCGCCCTCCGAGGCCCGGGCTTCGGCCCCCGATGAGGAGTAGATAACCGCCATTCAATCAGAAAGCCCCGCTCCTTGGTTAGGAAGCGGGGCTTTCTGATGGGTAGCTGGCTACACTAAGCCGTTACCTGAGCGTCAAGCTTTTGGGCCAGTACGTGCTTGGGCACGGCACCTACTTGCTTGTCTACAATCTGGCCGTTCTTGAACACGAGCAGCGTCGGGATGCTGCGGATGCCAAACTTGGCCGAAGTCTGCGGGTTCGAGTCTACGTCAACTTTGCCAATGATGGCTTTGCCTTCGTATTCGCCAGCCAGCTCTTCTACTACCGGGCCTACCATGCGGCAGGGGCCGCACCACTCGGCCCAGAAATCCACGAGCACGGGCTTATCGGAGTTGATGATCTGGTCGAAGTTAGCATCGGTAATTTCGATGGCTTTATGTCCCATAACAGTAGGGGGTTTAATGGAATGTGTGTGCTGTTTACGGTCAACCGGGCCGCAAGGTAGCAGATTGCGTTTCAACAAGGCTCGGGCCGGAAAGTTCATTCGGCCAAGGTGGCAGCCCGCCCGGCCAATATGGGCAAAGCCCGGGTGGCCCTGGCCGCGCTCAGGCCAGGCCACCCGGGCCGCATTACACGAAGGATAGCTTACGAGTGATAGGCCCGGGCATATTCCTGCGCCCGGTTACGGAGCTTATAGAACACATAGAGATTAAAGAAGTGCATGCCGCCCAGAATCAGAATGATAGTGCCAATCTTGATGCTGAGTGTTTCCACCGATTGCTGGTAACTGGTAACTGCATCGGTGCTGCGCAGGGTGAGGGTAGCGTAACCGATGTTGATGAGGTAGAAACCTGTCAGCAAAAGTTTGTTCACGGAGTCGGCCAGCGGCTCATTACCGTGAAAAATATCGACCAGGAACGTGCGGCCGTTCTTGAAAAGCGTGCGGGCTACCCATACTGTCAGCAGCACCGTGGTGGGCAGATACACCCCGTACACCAGCAGATAATAGTTCATGATTTTGAGAGGTTAGATGTGAGAAAAGAAAAGGGGATAAGCGCGTTATTACTTAATAAAAGGTCCGCCTACACCAGTTGCGGTAGCAGGTTAGCCAGGGCCGTAGGGCAGGAGGGGTAGCGGAACTGAAAGCCCGCCTCTAGCAGCCGTTGGGGCACTACCTTCCGGCTTTTCAGAAGTAGCTCGGTTTCGGTGCGTAGCAAGAAGGCCCCAATTTCCAGCAGCCACCGCGGCTGCGGCAAGCGCCAGCGCGGTTGGTAATGGGCGGCCAGCACAGCATTAAACTCGTGGTTGGGCAACGGCTGCGGGGCGCACAGGTTAAAGGTGCCTTCCAGGGCGGGATGAGCCAGCAAAAACTCCACGGCCCGGCAGAAATCCGTGATGTGCAGCCAGCTCATCCACTGCTGTCCACTGCCCTGGGGTGTGCACAGCCCAAACCGGGCCAGCCGGGCCATCACTGGCAGCGCTCCACCGTCAGCCCCGAGCACAATGGCAGTGCGCAAGGCCAAGCGCCGAGTACGGGGGGTAGGAGCTAACCAGAATTCTGCCTCCCACTGCTGGGCTACCATTTCCGAAAAGTCGCGGCCCAGTTTGCCGGTAGCTTCCGAGTTAGCGGGTTGCTCGTCGGTGGTGTGGGCGTAAATCGTAGCCGAGGAGGAATTCAGCCACACCGCCGGCGGATTCTGGCAGCGAGCAATAGCCTCGCCCAGCACCCGGGTGCTTTCCGTGCGGCTGCGGGTTATAGCGTACTTGTTAACGGCATTGTAGCGGCAATCTACGCTCCGACCCACCAGATTAATAACAGCCGCGGCCCCTTCCAATTTGGTCGCCCAGGAGCTTAGCGTGCGGCCATCCCAGGCCGTTTCGCCAAAGCGTTGAACTCGGCGCGTAAGCGTGAGTACCTCGTAGCCCAGCTGCCGAAAGTAACGCGCCAGATGATTGCCTAGGAACCCGGTACCACCAGCTAAAATCAATCGAGGCTGATTCATGAGAGGAGGGAATAAGGAGAGGAGAAATGACCTTTTGTGACTGGTTGTGTTTATTTTGAACTTTCAATAAAATTTGAAATACTAGAGTAAAAAAATAAGCGCTTAGGTGCCCGGGCGCATGAGCTTCATGAACGTGCTAAGAAACCAGTTTTCATCAGCCTTAATAAGGGTAGCAGCAGCTCGATCAGCAAACTCGGCGAAGTTGTGGATGCTACCGATCATCTTGGTAAACGCTTCGGCTTCTTCGGGAGTAGTTGTGGCAGAAGGCTCTACTTGGCTGATTTCGCCAAGTACGCGCATAATGGGCTCCAACTCGCGCTTGCGTCGCTCCTTCAGAATCAGGGTAGCTACCCGGTGAATGTCTTTCTCCGCCGAAAAAAACTCCCGCCGCTCCCCGGGTCGCAACTCTTTGCGCACAATGCCCCAGTCCATGAGGGCGCGCACGTTCATGTTCACATTGCCCCGGGAAATCTGCAGCTGCTCCATGATGTCCTCGGTGCTCAGCGCCCCCACCGACACCAGCAACAAGGCGTGCACTTGCGCCATTGTGCGGCTCACGCCCCAGGCCGAGCCCAGAGTGCCCCAGCCTTCAATGAATCTGCGCTTGGCTTCGTCGAGTTGCATGGTTCAAATGTAGAAGAGTATTTTAAACTTTCAATAAAAATTGAAAGAATATTTTGAAGGGAGTGGTCCGCCGGGATAAGAATGTTTTTGATAAGTAGGGACACTGATAATAGGTTGATTTTTGATGGGGAACATGCTACTGCGTATCAGGCAGAAAACAGCTTGATAACTATTCTTACTGCTCCAAATAAGGCCGCTAATACAACCAGGAAGGCCAGCACGCTCAAAGCCGGCGAAAGCGGGAAAAGCAGCAGCCCCAAAACTGTAAAAATGGCCGCACCGGCCAGTAGTCCTAGGCAGCGCAGAAAAGCAAACGCGGCTTCTCCTCCTGATACCTGCGGTTGAATTACCCGGTCCTTACCAAAAGCTTGGGGTACGAGTATGGGCAGACTACCTATCCCAGACCTTGGAAGGATAATTCTACCAGGAAGCGTATGCTGCTTACGCCGTGTGGCACGTGTTCCTTCCGCCGAACAACGTAGCTTAGGAAGCCGCTGTACTGCTACTAATGGGTGATTAAGAGAACAGCCCGTGAGCGTATCGGAAACCTGGCGAGCCGTTGAGGAAACCAACTGCTGGGGTGCCATACCAGGGGCGGGCGGTAGGAGCAGGCGGTTCGACTGACAACCGAATAGCTCCGATAGCAAGAGGCTTACCAGTACAATCCTTACTTTCTGCATACTAGCCGGTTGGTTGAAAGTGCCCGTTCATCGCAAACAGGTGCGTGAGAGAATAGGTGGCGAGGTGGTTCTCTGGCCGATTGATAACCTATTTACCCGCACTTTCCCGAAGCTTATCCAACTCATCTAGGTCAATTTCGCCCCGGGCTGCCGGTACCCAGCGCCACGCGGGCCTATGGTTGGAAGGAGCGTCGGCGCTGACTTCCAGGTAGCTGGGCTGAGCGGCGTTGGGAATGAGGAGCTGGCAGAAATCGGCGCCGGGTAGCTGCACCTCCAGCCGCAAAATGCGGCCGTAGTAGGGCCAGCGAATTTCCATGTACTCATTCGGGCCAATGTAAGCTACCTGCTTCGTGCCCATAAACACGGTAGCAGGTGCCGTTATAGCATCAGCCCGGCGGTAAATATAAATATAGCAAGTATCGGGGTGAGCTAGGCGCGACTGGAGCGGGCTAGGATAGGGTGCCAGTTGGCCAGTACGCATATCCACCTCGTAGCCGGTTGGCTCGCCGGTATGGTCGGGAGCCCTGACGGTAGCTACGCCCATTGCCCCGGCTCGCACCTGTGCTTCGGACCGAGCCCGCGCGTACTCCAGATCAAGCGGCGCCTCCCCAACGAACGTGAAGAAGTTACGCTGGTGAACGAGGGGAAAGTACTTCTTTTGGTGTTGCACGTACAGCTGCCGGCCATCGGAATACGCCCAAGCATCGAGCGGTATGTGTTTTTTAATGTAGTTGTTATACACGAAAGGGCGGATCTGTTGGACCCCAGCCCACAATACCCGGCTCATTTGCCCGCCCAGCTTTGAAGGAATTGTATCAAGCTGGACTAAAGAAGTAGAGTCGGGGAGGTTAGCCAGAAACTGCTCGAACGTGTAGTAAATGCCGGCCCGGGGAGCTTTGCGCAGGATGGCAGGTAGGGCCGCTGCCGGATCAGAGGTAGTGGTGGACATCGTACTACGAAGGAGTTCCAACAGCTGGGCCGGGGTGGCGGCAGCCCGTTGCCAGGAAGCATCCTGTACCTGCCCCAGGCACTCCTGTAGTAAAGCAGCCAAGTGGTTGTCATGAAACCGGGTGGTTTCCATGGCGCGCTTGGTTCGGCGAGCGGCTATACTCTGCATGAAATGGTATCCGTCAGGCAGGTGAGCGTACACGTCCGCCGCCAAGTCCGCGCTGGCTTCCTCCGTAAAACCGTTCAGAACTTCGCTTACGCGCAGCTGGCGCAGGCAAAGCACCACCGGATGGTCCGTGGGTCGGGCCGGCAATTGCTTCTGCAGAAAGGTTGTTAACTCCGTTTCCAGCCCATTACGGAAGAGCACTGCCGTCGGGCGGTTATCTAACTTCCGGTACACAAGGCCGATACTAGATTTGTTGGCTCGGCCATCCAACACCTGCTCCACATATATTGTGCGGGCGGGTAACTGAATGGTTTGCTGGCTTAAGTTCAGGTAGTACTGTTGCGCCTGAGAAGGAAGAGTAGTAAAGAAAGTAAAGAATAGAAAGAAATTGAAGGCGTAGAGTTTTCTCATTAATCCTGGAAAAATAACACGTAAATACCCCGGCTAGGTGAGGAATGAAGTCTGTCTAGCCGGGGTAAATGAAAGTAAATCAATTGCTTAAATCAATTGGCAGGCGTCGATTTCCATTTCGCGCATTTTGCGGATGAATTCCTTGGGCTCAATGCGGTAGCGGCGGGAGTAGGTGTCTACCGTCAGGTGCTCATGGGGCTCGGCGAACTTGATTTCGAGCTTCTTCGAGCCGGCGCAGCCTTCCACGGCTTCCATGAACCGGTCCATGAAGGGCTCCGTGATGGTACGCAGGTCCAGTTGCACGCGCACGCCGTTGGCGAGCTTCTCAGCCACGTTGAACAGGGGCTCCATGGTCAGAATCTTAAACTCAAACTGGTCGGAGTCGCGGAAGCGCTGGGCGTACTTGCCCCGGATGTACATGGGCGGTACCTGTTCTTTGTCGTAGTTGCGCGGGTTTATCAGGGCCGAGAAGCGGGAGTAGTCGTCGCGGAACAAAGCTAGGTTCAGACTCGACTCGTAGTCTTCCACGCTGAAGGAAACGAAGGGCTGACCGGTCTTGGTGGTTTTAAACAGCACATTGGAAATCAGGCCTGCTACCGTCACCTCGCGGTTTTTGTAGTTCTCTACCTTGTCCAGCCCGCAGGTGCAGTAGGAGTCAATTTCCAGCTTGAAGTCATCCAGTGGGTGGCCGGAGAGGTAAAAGCCTACTACCTCTTTTTCGCGGCGCAGCAGCTCCGTAGCGGCCCAAGGCTCCATGTCGGCCACTTTGGGTAGGGGCATGGCTACGGCCCCAAAGGCCCCGCCCCCAAACAGACTCTGCTGGGCCGAATCCTGGTCGGCCTGGTATTGCTGGCCCATACGCACGGCTTTCTCAATTAGGTTCTGGTCGCCGCTGGGGGCCTCCACAAACTGACGGCGGTGGTAGCGCTCAAACGAGTCGAAAGCGCCCGAGAGAGCCAGGCTTTCAAATGTTTTCTTGTTCACGGCCCGCAGGTTCACGCGCTTCGAGAAGTCGAAAATATCAGTGTAGGGGCCTTTTTTGTCGCGCTCCTGCACAATGTTTTCAATGGCGGCCTCGCCCGCGCCCTTCACGGCGGCCATGCCAAAGCGGATCTGGCCCTTTTCGTTTACGTTGAACTTGAGGATGGATTCGTTCACGTCGGGCCCGAGTACGGCCACGCCCTGGCGGCGGGCTTCCTCAATAAAGAAAGTCACCTTCTTAATGTCCGACATGTTGTTGGTCAGCACAGCGGCCATGTACTCGGCGGGGTAGTTCGCTTTTAGATAACCCGTCTGGTAGGCAACCACCGAGTAGGCGGCGGAGTGGGAGCGGTTGAAGCCGTAAGCCGCAAACTTCTCCATCACGTCGAACACCTCATTGGCCTTTTTGGCCACGATGCCGTGCAGCTTCTTGGCGCCCTCGCAGAATTTCTCCCGCTCCTGCGCCATCTTTTTCATGTCTTTCTTACCCATGGCCCGGCGTAGCAAATCGGCGCCGCCCAGGGAGTAACCGGCCAGAATCTGGGCGGCCTGCATGATCTGCTCCTGGTACACCATAATGCCCTGGGAGTAGTTCAGGATGGGCTCCAGCAGCTCGTGGGGGTATTCAATTTCCTCGCGGCCGTGCTTGCGGTTGATGAAGTTCGGGATGAACTGCATGGGGCCTGGCCGGTACAGGGCGTTCATGGCAATCAGGTCCTCGATGTTGGTGGGCTTGAGGTCCTTGAGGTACATGCGCATGCCCTCGGATTCAAACTGGAACGTGCCAATCGTGTCGCCGCGCTGGTACAGCTCGTAGGTTTTGGGGTCGTCGAGCGGGATGTCGTCGATGTTGATGTCGACGCCGTGGTTCTTCTTGATCAGGGCCAGGGCGTCCACGATAATCGTGAGCGTCTTGAGCCCCAGGAAGTCCATTTTCAGCATCCCGGCACTCTCAATCACCTTACCGTCGAACTGGGTAACGAGTAAATCCGAGTCCTTGGACGTGGACACCGGAATGTACTTGGTGATGTCGTCGGGGGCGATGATGACGCCGGCGGCGTGGATGCCCGTGTTGCGCACCGAGCCTTCCAGCTTCTCAGCCAGACGCAGAATTTGCCCGCGCAGGTTGTCGGGGGCGTCGTCGCGCCGAATCATGTCCAGCTCCTGGTTTTCGGCAAAGGCTTTTTGCAGGGTGGTGCCTACCTGCTCGGGTACCATCTTGGCCAGTTCGTTGGTCTGGGGCAGGGGTAGCTCCATGGCCCGGGCCACGTCCTTGATGCTGGACTTGGCGGCCATGGTACCGAAGGTGATAATCTGGGCCACCTGGGTTTTGCCGTACTTACCCACCACGTAGTCGATGACGCGCTGACGGTTCACGTCGTCGAAATCGATGTCAATATCAGGCATCGATACGCGCTCCGGATTCAGGAAACGCTCGAACAGTAGGGAATACTTAATCGGGTCGATGTTGGTGATGCCCACGCAGTAGGCCACCGCCGAGCCCGCCGCTGAGCCCCGGCCTGGCCCTACGGCCACGCCCACACTGCGGCCGTGGTTGATAAAGTCTTGGGTGATAAGAAAGTAGCCCGCAAACCCCATGGTTTCAATGATGCGCAGCTCATAATCCAGGCGTTCCTCGATTTCCGGCGTGCGCTCGGAATAGCGGGGCGGCTTGGTCATGGTCACCACGCCTTTGCCTGCACTCGGCCCGAAAGCCCCCACGTAGGTCAGCTCGCGCAGGAATTCATCGGCGTTGGCGAAGGGCGCGGGAATGGGAAAATTAGGGAGCAAAATGTCGCGCTGCAGCTTGGGCGGCGTGATTTTGTCTACAATTTCGTTGGTGTTGTCCACGCTTTCCGGCACGTCCCGGAACAGGTGGTTCATCTCGTCCTGGCTCTTGAAATAGAACTGGTCGTTGGGGAAACCGAAGCGGGAGCGGGGCTTGGGCATTTGGGCTTCCTCATCAATGCGCATGAGCTGGCGGCGCACCTGGTCGTCGGAGGAAGCCAGGGGGCGCAGGTTGTCGAGGTGGTCATAGAGCACTTTGTTTTCCCCCGAAACCAGCCGGAAATACTTGGTTTGGAAGTCACCCACCGGGATGCTGTGCTCCTCGCCCGTGTTTACGCACAACAGCAGATCGTGAGGCGCAAAGTCGGTCTGGTCAACGTAGTGGGAGTCGTTGGTGCAGATAACCTTAACGTTGTACTTCTGGGCCCACTTTAGCAGCACCTGGTTCAGGTCTTCCTGGCTTTTGCCCGTGTTGTCGATGTTCTCGATGCCGTGGCGCTGAATTTCGATGTAGTAATCCTGCCCGAACACATCCAACCACCATTGCAGCAGCTTCTCGGCTTCTGCCTCGGTTTTCCAGAGCAGGGCTTGCGGAATTTCGGCGCCGATGCAGCAGGAAGTAGCAATAAGCCCTTCGCTGTACTGCAGCAGCAGTTCCTTATCGATGCGGGGGTACTTGCTGTACACGCCCTCAATAAAGCTCATGGAGCAGAGCTTGGCCAGGTTCTGGTAGCCGGCCTGGTCCTTGGCTAGCAGCAGCTGGTGGTGGCGCACGTCCCGCTCGCCTTTTTCGCGGCTGAAGCTTTTCTTGTGCCGGTCCTCTACCAGGTAAAACTCGCAGCCCACAATGGGCTTCACGTTGTACTTATTGGCTTCCGCTACAAAGTTGAAGGCCCCAAACATGTTGCCGTGGTCGGTAAGGGCTACGGCGGGCATGCCATCGGCTTGGGCCTTTTTCATCAGGGCCGAAATGCTGGCCTGACCATCGAGCAGGGAGTATTGGGTGTGGCAGTGGAGGTGCGAGAATACGGGCATGGGCAACAAACCGGGCACCGTTAGGGCGCCAAGCGGAAAGTAAAGTTACCCACGAAACAGCCGCCGGAAAAGAGTGCGCGGCAAGGGATTTTAGCGTATAATCAGCAAGCCGCCGCCGGCAATTTGGCCCCCAACTGCTCATAAGGAGGCCCAATTCACAACGTAAGCGGGTACTACTGCTTTAGCTTGGTTAACTCGGCCTGCTCCAACTGGGTTACGGCCTCGGCCAGCTGGGCATTTTCTTCAACCCGCCGGTAAAACCGCTTAAACTCAGGGCTGCGGGGCATGGAGTTCATGTCGGCCCACACCTTGCTGGCGGTGAGCCGGCGCTGGGCCTGTTGCCGCTGCTTCTCGGAAAGGGCAATAAGCCAGCCGTACAGTTCTACCGCTACACTATCCCGGCGCGGCGACATTTCGGCTACCATGCGCCGGGCTATCCGAATGGCCGCCGTATCGGTGGTGGTAGTGAATAGCTTTCTGGAATAGGCTACGTAGTCGTGGATATAGGTAAGCAAGTGCACTTCCGCGCGCGAGGTTGGCACCAGCTCCGGCGCCGACGAGGAAGGTGCCCCTTGTGCTAGCGTAGTTGCGGGCAGCAACATAAATCCACTGAAACAGGTGGCTAACCAGCGTATTCTTGACGGCTTCATGGGGGCAAGCTACAAACTGAACAAGAAAACGAAGCTCCTTCCCGAGTTGTTCGCCTCACCTCCCGCTTCTCGCTGCTGAATGATGGAGAAGTAAAATCAGCTACAACACGCGGCGATAGTGCGGTTTTATGAGGCAAGGCTAGTACGTAGTCAGGGCCAGTTAGGAAGCAAACCAGCGGGTAGTAGCCAGCCAGAAGCAGCGGGCGTAGGAAACGGCTGCGGTAGCGCACAAAAAAGGCCACCTGCTTTGTCAGGTGGCCTTTTTTGTGCGCTGTAGGGTAGGCTACTTGGTAGCTTCCACGGTCAGTACTTCTCCGATCTTCACGGCTCCATCGTTCTTGCTGTTCCACTCCTGCAACTGCGCCGGCGTGACCTTGTACTGCTTGGAAATGCTAAACAGTGTTTCGCCCTTTTGCACGGTGTGGCTGCGGGCGGCCTTTGGGGTAGTGGCTTTTGCCGGGGCGGCGGGCTGGGGCTTTGCAGGTGCTGGTGCTGCGCTGGGGGTAGTTGTTTTGGCTGGCGTTCCGGAAGCTGTAACGGCCGGAGCAGCTGAGGCAGCACCAGCTACCTTGGCAGCTACGACTGGCGCCGGTTGCGCCTTAGCCGCGGTCGGAGTAACCGTGGCCACAGTGGCCGGCGCTGCAGGTGCAGGTGAGGCAGCCGGGGCTTTGGTCGTGCCCACGAACCCCGAGGCGAGCAGGCGCGCAGCGGCGTCTTTGAGGGCCGGATTCTTGGCCGCGCGGGCATCGAAGTTCTTAAACTGGGGGCTGCGTAGCAGCGTGTTCAGCTCTACCTGCCAGGGTTGGCTCCGCAGGCGCTGGGCTAGGAGCTGCTGCTGCTCGCGCGGCAGGCTGGCCGTGTAATGGCTCAGTCGCTGATTCAAAGCGGGAATTTCGACCAGCGCTGCGTCAATCAGCGCCACGGCGCGGGTATCATTGGGCTCGAAGTAAATGGCCCGGAGCTGGCGGACGCTGGTTTGCACCAAACTCGACATCACGCGCACGGAATCGTCGGAAAGGGTAGGGACAGGTGGGGCCTGCTGGGCCTGGGCGGCAAAAGAGACCAGGGACAAGCCGATCAGCAGATAAAAGGTGCGGGCTAAAAAACGCATGAGAAATAAAAGCGGAAACTAACTCAAAGACGAAAAGGGTAGGACTTACTTAGCGGGCTTGATAACAAGTACTTCGCCCGGTTTCACGGAGAAATCAGGCTTGCTGTTCCACTCCATAATTTGCTTAATGGTAACCCCGTACTTGCGCGACACGCTGTACATGGTTTCCCCAGCTAGCACCGTGTGCCGCACGGAGGCCGGTGCGGCCGGGGCTGCAACGGCAGGAGCCACTGCCGGGGTAGCGGCCGGTTTAGACGCCGCAGGCACGGGTTTGGAAACCGGAGCGGAAGGAGCTATTGCACCGTTTTCTGCATCAGGAGCGGTAAGACGCAACACCTGACCGATGCGCAGGGAAGGATTTGGGGGCAGGTTGTTCCACGCTACAATATCGGCGGGGCGCAGGCTGAAGCGCCGGGCCACCGAGTACAGGTTTTCCTTGGGCTGCACCACGTGCTGGCCGCTGGCCGGAATGGGCTCCACCACGGTAGGAACTGGCATGGCTGGGGCCGCCGGACGCGGAGCACCCGAAACAGCCGGGGCCGCTGGGGCAGAAGCGGGAACAGTTGTCGTTGGCTTGGTTGCCGGGGCTGGCACGGGAACGGAAGCCGGGGTTACAGGCGCCGGATGAGGAGCAGGGGTAGCGGCTGGCTCGGCAAGGGGCTCTTCGTCCTGGGGCTCATCGGCTACGGCGGTGGTAGCAGGCAGCGGCTTTTTGGGCGCGGGGGCGCTCGGCGAGGGGTTCGGGGTAGCAGCAGGAGTAGCGGCCGGGGGGAGGTCGTTGAGATTTTCAGTGTGCTCGTCGGTGGCGCTGTCGGGCTGTACTACGGTGCCGCTTTCTTCTTCCACGGCATCTTCCAGGACGCGGCTGGAGCCCGCCGTACGACCCATGTACGGCTCGGTTTCGTCCAGCTTGCGTTTCTTTTCCGGCTGCTTGGCTGGGGCAGCGGGGGTAGGGGCCGGTGCTGCCGACGTTGTTGTTGGAGTAACGGCGGGGGCAGCGGCCGTCGCAACGGGCTTTTCAAAAGCGGCCAGGGCCGTGGCGTTGTTGCCATCGGCGTACTCCACGGGCACATTTTTGGGCCTCGTGTGCTGCAGCCAGAGCACGCGGCCGGGGCGCAGCTCCTCGTTGCGGGCCATGCGGTTCTTACTCCAGATGGCCTTAGCCCGCATGCCGTACTTCTGCGACACGATGGCCACACTTTCGCCGGGGCGGGCCACGTGGTACTCCACGGCGGCTTTGTCGCGCTTTTTCTGCACGAAGTAGGGTTGGCCGGGTACAATGTTGTCGAAGGCGAACAGGTCATTGTACTGCATGAACCGCTTCATCTTCAAGCCCGCCCGCTTAGCCAGGCTTTCCTTGGTGTCGCCGGGCAGAGCCACCAGGGCGCGTAAGCCGTTCACCCGCACAAAGTCGGCGTTTTCCGGATCGGGGGCGGGCTGGTTGAGGAGCTGGCCGGCGGTAGCGTTTTTCTGCTGGGCGGCCAGGGCTGTCAGCTGCAACGGGTCGGTGATGGGCACCAGCATGGTGTACACCCGGTCGGTGGGTACGGTGGGAGCCAGTAGCCAGCGGTTGTGCTTGGCAATGTCCTCGGGGTCTTGCTGCAGGGCCTGGGCCATTACCGACAGGGATTTACCCGCCGGAGCCGGAAACTCCTGAAACAGCAGGGGCGGCCGTGTATTCAAGCCCAGCGCCGGCTCAAAGGCTACTTTATGGGCCAGGAAAGTCAAAATGTACGGGTTGGTCTGCTCCGTAACTTCTACTTCGGTAGCGTCGAAATCAGTAGGTAAGGTGTAGGGTTTGGTGCCGGTGAGGCCCAAGTTGTAGCTGAGCAGCGTATTGGTCCAGTTATGAAACGTTTTGTTGTTGCGCAGCAAATACTGCGCAGCCGCTTTCGAGGAGGCCACCACGTGCTTGCGCTCATCCACGGCATCGTTCATCACCAGCCCAAAATCGGCGGCCGACTCGCGCTTGAACTGCCAGTAACCCACGGCATCGTGAATGCTCTGGGCGTCGCCTTGCAGCCCGCTTTCCTGCAGGGCCAGAAAGTGAAAGTCCAGGGGTAGTCCTTCCTGTTGAAATACCCGGTCAATGAGCGGAAAATAGGCATCGGCCAGCACCACGCGGGCCTGGAAAGAGGCCGGATGACGCCGCAGGGCATCTACTTTTTGCTGGATGGCCGCCCGGCCGCCCGGCGTAAGGCGCAGGCGCAAGCCCGCCAGACTAAGCTCGGCAGGCACCGGAACAGTTTGCCCCGTTACCAGCAACGGCAGCAGGAAAAATAGCAGGAGTACAACTCGTTTCATAAACAGGCAAGCAACAAGCCGGGCCGCTCGCACATGCGTTGCCAGCCCCGTCAGTCTACAAAGTAGAGGAAAAAATGGGTGTCGACGGGACTCTTTGCTGCAAATCCAACAGAATGGTAGAATACTACCCTAGACTTACCTCCGGCTTCTAGCATCGTTCTGGGGGTGAGGCCCTACATGCCTCCACCGGGCGGAGGCCCAAACCCGCCCGGACGCTGGCCGCCGGGGCGCTGGCTCTCACCAGGCAGGGCGTCGGGGCGGCCACTGCCGCTGAAGCTGCGGATGTTGTAGGTGAACATCAGCATGAAGTAGCGCTGCAGAATGTTGGTTTGAATGTCCTCGGTGTAGGCGGCCGTGATGTTGCGCTGAATGCTGTTGTTCTGGCCCAACAAGTCAAAGGCAAACAGCTTCACTTCCGCCTGCTGCTTCTGGCCCAGCTTTTTGCCCACCGAGGCATTCCAGAGCACAAAGTTCTGGTTGTAGCCGGCCGAGAGGCCCGTGAACAGCTGGTGGTTCACATCGGACTGCACCGTGATGCCCTTCACCACAATCCAGTTCAGGCGCAGGCTGGTGTTCTGGCGGAAAAAGCGGCTGTTGAGCTGCTGGCGCAGGGTGTTGCGCACATAACTCTGGCTGGAGTTCGAGGACAGCGTGAAATCCAGCTCGGGGCTGATGTTGCTACTGAGCACGGCGCCCAGCCCCACGTTGGGCGTGCGGCTGTAGTTCAACTCCCCGAATACTAGGCCCGGCGTTTGGGCGTAGGTGGCGTTGGCGTTCAGGTTCAGATTCGACTTGATGAAGGCCAGCGGCAGGCTGTAATTCACGAAGGAGCGGAGCGAATACTGCTGGTTCAGGTTGACGGGCCGCGTAAGCTGGCCCCCGGCCGGAATAACTACTCCACCGGCTATTATGGGTTCGGCGCCGGCATATATCGTGTTGTTAGTAATGTAGTTATCGACGTAGGAACCGCCGAGCAGGGCAAAGAAGGAAGTCGACTTTTCGGGCACGGCCGAGGAGTAGCGCAGAAACAGGTTGTGGCGGTTTTCCTGGCGCAGATTGGGGTTGCCAGTGGTCAGCTGCAGCGGGTTGGAGTTGTTTACTACTTCCTGCAACTGGCTGATGCTCGGCGGATTGGTATTCATGCGGTAGTTTACCCGCAAGTTCTGCTGCTTCGAGAAGTTGTAGCGCAGCTGGGCATTCGGCAGCACGTTCAGGAAGGTGCGCTGGGTAGTGCCGGGGCGCGGAAACTCCTGCTCGCTGCGGAGCTGGGCGCTTTGCACGGCCGCGCCCACCGCCCACTGGAAATCCTTGGTTTGGAAGCGGTAGGTCACCTCGCCGGTGTTCGTGAGGTAGCGGCTCTGAAACACGTTGCTCAGCGTGTCGTTCAGAATGGAATAGCGCTGCTCACCGGGCGAGAAGTTGTAGGTTTTCTTGTCCGAGTCGTTGGGAGTGTAGGAGACGTTGTAGCCCAGCTGCAGAATGCTGTTTTGGCCCAGAGGCTCCGTGTAGTTGACGTTGCCGGTCCAGGCCCAGCCAGTTTGCGCCAGCTCCGAGAATTGATTGAGGGTAGTTGTGCGGAGCGTGTCCCGGCGCAAAAACGAGGTAGTGGAAAACAGGTTGTTGTCGCCGTCCTTGTTGTTATAGCTCGTGTTCAGGCCCAGCGAGAAGGTGCGGCCGCGCTTCTGGAAGCGGTGGCGGTACAGCAGTTGATTGCTGGCCGTTAGGCCCGTCAGGGCCGAGCGGTAGCTGCTGTTGTTGGTGCCTTGGTCAGTGCCCGCCTCGCTGCCGGTGGCCTCAAACGTGCGTCCATCGAGCAGGCTGGTGCCGGTGTTGCGCTGCATCGAGAAGCTGGGTCGCCACAGCAGGGAGTTCAGGGAGTCGAACTTGTGGTCGAGGCGTAAATTGAAGCGGTTGTTGATGTTACGGCTGCTGGCCAGGGAGTTTTCGTTGTAGCGTAAGTCCTGGGTTTGGCCAGTGGGCGCCACGTAACGGCGCAGCAGGTTGGTGCGGCTGGTGTTGTCGCTGAGGTTAAAGAAGTAGCTACCCTGCACGTCGGTTTTAGAGCCCCAGCTGTCGGAGTAATTGAGGCCCAGGGCGTGGGTTTTCGAGATGCCGCCCTGCTGGCTCACCAGGAAGTCGCCGGCATTATTGCTACCCCCACCCTGGCCGCCTTGCCCGCCACCGCCCACTCGGCCGCCGCCCTGGCCCCGTTGGCCCTGCCCGCCGCCTCCGCCCTGGCGCGAGGAGCCCACTACCCCCAGCAAATCCTCGGTGCCGAAGTTCTGCTCGTTCACATTGTTGCTCTGGGCTACCACGGAAAGGCGCTGCTTTCCTTTAAAGGAGTTGATGTTGCCGCTTACCCGGTATCGGTCGTCCTGGGGGCCGTAGCCGGCCAGCACCCGCCCGAAGGTGCCGTTGCGGAAGCTGGGCTTGGTTACAATGTTGATGGTTTTCTGCTGGTTGCCATCATCAAAACCCGTGAACTGGGCTTGATCCGAAGACCGGTCGTAGACTTGAATCTTGTCGATGACTTCGGCCGGAATGTTTTTGAGTACGGCGTCGGGGTCGTTGCCGAAAAACTCCTTGCCATCCACCAGCACCCGCTGCACCTGCTCGCCCTGGGCCTGTACCCGGCCCGAGGTGGGGTCCACGGTTACGCCCGGCATTTTGGTAATTAAGTCCTGGGCGTTGGCGTCGGGGTTGGTTTTGAAGGAGCCGGCATTGAACTGGGCCGTGTCGCCCTTCTGCACGGCCGCGGCGGCCCGGCCTACCACTTCCACCCCTTTCAGGGCAATACCGCCGCCTGCCTGCAGCCCCAGCGTGCCCAAGGCCAGCGGCTGCCCGGCGCCTACCTCCACCGTGCGGCGCAGGTTCTGGTAGCCCAGAAAAGAAACGACCAACACGTAGCGGCCGGGCGCCACGCCGGGCACCGTAAAGGAGCCATCGGCCTCCACGGCAGCCCCGCGCCGAGCGGAGTCGGGTATCTGGGTGAGCAGCACGTTGGCCCCAATCAGCGGCGACTGGTCTTTGCCGTCAACTACCCGCCCACTGACGGTAGTGGTTTGCGCCTGCGCCGCCCCCCGGATAAGTAGCGTAAGCAGGAGCAGCAGGAGTAGAAAACGTTGTTGCATCAGTCGGAAAAAATGAGTCCCTAGCCGGGATAGACGCAAATTCCGAGGGTTCGTTTAACGCAATCAGCCGTGTTCTATATAGATGTTCAGTAATTGTAAGGCTACACCTTGAAAACCAAGGTTTTATTTTAGAGAAATTGCAAGAAACGTACACCGATGCAGCCTGTGCTTGGCCTTGCTACTATTTCTTACGCACCAGCAGTAGCCCGTCGCGCAGGGGCAGAAACACGTTTTCTACCCGCTCATCGGCCTGCACTTTATCGTTGAAGGCGCGCACGGCGTGGGTGTCTTTGTCGGCGGCTTTTACGGGGTAGGAGTCAACCACTTTGCCGCCCCACAGCACATTATCAATCAGCAGAAACCCGCCGGGCCGAACCTGGGGGAGCACCAGCTCATAATAGGTGTCGTTGTTGATTTTGTCGGCGTCGATGAACACTAGGTCCCAGGGGTCCGCCAAGGTAGGTAGAATGCGGCGGGCGTCGCCGATGTGCAGCTGAATCTGCTCTTCCCGGCCCGCTTCCTGCACGTAGCGCCGGATGCGGCTTTCCAGCTCCGGGTTCTGCTCAATGGTGTGCAGCACCCCGTCCGGGGTCAGACCCTCAGCCAGGCACAACGCTGAGTAGCCCGTGAACGTGCCCAGCTCCAGCACCCGCCGGGGCCGTATCATGTGGCTGATCATGCTCAAGAGCCGGCCCTGGGCGTGACCCGAGAGCATGCGGGCGTGCAGCAACTGCACGTGGGTTTCGCGGTTCAGGCGAGCCAGCAATGGGCTTTCGGCGGTGGTATGGCGGTCGGCGTAGAGCTGGGCTTCGTCGGCGGAGTACATGGTAGGGAAAATAGAACTGTCATTCCGAATGCAGTGAGGAATCTGGGGTTGCTACCAGGAGGGTAGGCCAGATTCCTCACTGCGTTCGGAATGACAGACAATTAGGATTCAAGAAACGGAACCAGGAAGAATTTCCAGACCAGAAAGCCCGACTTCCCGGCCTCGTACACCGCATTTACTACCTGATACAGGCCCTCGTAGCGGTAGCCGCTGCCGGTTTCGGTGGGTACTTTGCGAAATACACGCACGGGCAGTTCGGTTTCTAGGCTGCGGCGCAGCATCAGGTTACGGCCGGTCATTTCCTGGTTGGTCACCTGCTTGCCCGAGCGCGGGTCGCGCCCGCCGCTGCCGGAGTAGATGATGTCTTCCTCCCGAAAATCATCGTCCTCGTACTGGTCAGCCAGGATAATTGAGTCGGCTCCTTCCAACTCACTACCGCTCACGCCCGCCCGGGTAGGCCGGTGCAGCCCCGCCCGGCTCAGCGCCAGCCGGTTCTCTAGCACGTCGCCGGGCCGGTAGTAACTGATATGGCCGAAGATGGGCATAGGAAGTAGGGTAGGAGGGTGTGGGGGTAGGAGGGGAAGAGGAAAAAAACCATCGTACATGTGCCCGGCGGCCTTTATTCGCGCTGGCTTGGTAGGCGGGTTTATCTACTATTTCCTTCGTCGGTTTGCCGGCATAACTAGTTGCACTCTTACCCGCTCACCTTCCTCCCCTCATACCCTTAGCAAGCTACTCCGGCACGTACTGGAGCACGCTTAGGTTGTCCTCGTGCAGAATGTCGTTGGCCAGTTCCAGGAGCTGGGAAGAGGTAATGCCCCGAACCTGCTCGAAGATTTCGTTGATGCTTTCTACCCGGCCCAGGTCGAGGGTGCTTTTGCCTAGCAGCTGCATAAGGCCGCCGTTGCTTTCCTCGGCCATGGCCAACTGGCCCATGAGCTGCTCCTTGGACGTGTGCAGCTGCGAGGTGCCCAGAGCTTGCTCACGCAGGCGCTTCAGCTCCTTTTGCACCAAAGAAATTGTGCGGTTTACCTGCTTTTTCTCGGTGCCGAAGTAGATGCCAAACAGACCCGTATCGGTGTAGGGCGAGTAAGTCGCGTCGATGGTGTACACCAGACCGTATTTCTCGCGCACGGCTAGGTTCAGGCGGGAGTTCATGCCGGGACCGCCCAGCAGGTTGCTTAGCAGGAAAAACGGAATGCGTCGCTCGTCGTGCAGGGCGTAGGCGGGGCCACCAATCAGGCAGTGAGCCTGGGTTATGGGCTTGCGTTCCACCCGCTCCAGGCGCTGGTAGCCCGTAAACGGCACCCGCGGCCGCTCACCTAGCTTGGCCGGCAGCGGAGCCAAGAATTTATCGGCCAGGCGCTTTACTTCCTTGAAGGGCAAGTTGCTGACGGAGCTGAACACCAGCCGGTCGGTGCGCACGTTATCCTGCAGAAACTGCCGGAAGTCGGCCTGTTGAAACCCCGATACGCTTTCCCGAGTCCCTAGAATGTTGTGGCCCAGGGTGTGACGGGCAAATACTACGTCGTCGAAGTCGTCGATAATGGCGTCCTCGGGGGCGTCGTGGTACATGGCCATTTCCTCCAGAATCACGCCGCGCTCCTTCTCAATCTCCTTTTCCGGGAACACCGAGTGAAACGTCAGGTCCGTGAGCAGCTCAAAAGCCCGCTCAAAGTGGGTGCTGAGCAAGGAGGCGTAAAAGCAGATTTTCTCCTTAGTGGTGTAGGCGTTCAGCTCGCCGCCTACCGTTTCGAGGCGGTTGAGAATATGGAAGCTCTTGCGCTTTTCGGTGCCTTTAAAGGCCATGTGCTCCCAAAAGTGCGCCAACCCCAGCTGATGAGGTTTTTCGTCGCGGGAGCCAATATCCAGCAGAAAGCCGCAGTGCGCAATTTTGGTGTGCAGAACTTGTTTATGCAGAACCCGGATGCCGTTGGGCAGCTCGTACAGGTCGTAATCAGACATTTAGTTAGGGTCTTAGGGACTTGGGGGCTTGGGAACTTGGTTTATCTAACTTAACCAAGCACTACCCCGGCCCTGTATAACCACGCAAGTGCGCAGCTGGTTGCAAAGGTACGAGTAGTGAAATGGTGATTCGGCGAGTTGGTGATGTAGCAAAGGACCTTGTCACGAAAGCACGGCAGTGTAACAACGAATCGTTCAGGCGTAATAAGGTCCTTCGCAAGCTCAGGATGACAGGCAGTTATAAAGTCATTACCCTCGCTAACTCACCGAATCACCGTTTCACCAACTCACTTTCCGCCAAGGCAGCTAGTAACTGCTGGGTTTCGATGCCGTGGGCGCAGCGGAAATGGCCGAGCGGGCATTGGCGGTGGCCGTGCAGGCCGCAAGGCTGGCACACCAGCTTCTCCTCAATCTGCACTACCCTCGAAAACGGGCTCAGCGGCCCGAACCCGAAATACGGTACCGTGGAGCAGTACACGGCGCACACCGGCGCACCCACGGCCGAGCACAAATGCATGGGTGCCGAGTCGTTGACGTAGTTAAGGGTAGCGCCGCGCATCAGGGCCGCCGAGGCTAGCAGGGAAAGTTTGCCGGCTAGGTTAACGACGCCCGGGCGGGTAGTGGCCGCTTTAATTCGCTCACAACCCTCCACATCGGGCGGGCCCCCAAGCAAAAACACGGTGTACTGCGGCGGGAGGGCAGCCAGCAACTTCAGCCACTGCTCCTCGGGGAATTGCTTGGTAAACCACACCGAAGTGGGTGCAATGCAGAGGTAGGGGCCGCCGGCCGCGGTGCGCGCTACCTGGGCCGCGGCGGCCTCGTCGGCGGCCGTGGGGTAGAGGCGGGGCGGCGTCAGGGGGCCGTCGTAGGTGGGGTCTAGCAGGTGCAAGTTGCGCGACACCTCGTGCACGCCCGCCCCAATTACGTGCGGAATGGCCCGGGTAAAGCGGGCCGCGAACGGGTTTTTGTCGAAGCCGATGCGCTCCGTTGCGCCCGAGAAGGCCGTGAGGAAACCCGTGGAAGCAAACCGCTGCAACGTCACCACGCGCCCGTACTGGGCGCGGCGGATTTGCTGCAGCAGACGCCACAGGCCGCGGTACTTGTCTTTCTTTTTGTCCCAAATAAGCACCTGCCGCACGTGCGGATGGCTTTTCAGCAGCCCTTCGTTGCCCTTACGCACCAGAAAATCAACGGGGGTACCGGGCTCCGTGCGCTGCAAATGCTCCAGCAGCGCCGTACCCAGAATGACGTCGCCGATGAAAGCGGTTTGAATGAGCAGAACGGCGGAACGGTTGGCAGGCTCGGGCATAGTGCAATAGCAGGCCACAAAGATACCGCTTACTCGCACGTTCACCACCTTTTTGTCTTATTACTGGCCGGAGGGTAGGCGATGCTGGCTGCACAAGCCCAAACGAGCGGCCGAAAGGAAACTTCGCCGGCCCGGCCGCCCGTAGCACACCTCCCCCGCAGCCAACTCCTCCCAAAGCCGCGCGGAACTGCCTAACTTGCCCCGGCCGCTGCGGCGGCTGCCCTTGGTTTCCGTTTGTGCCACCTTTTCCGCTTGCCACTCATGCGCTACGGCTCTATTTCGCCCGATTTATTTACGCAGAACCGCCGCCGCTTCACCCAGCTGCTGCCCCCGGCTTCCCTGGCCATCTTCCAGTCCAACGACATCATGCCCACCAACGCGGATGGCACCATGCCGTTCCGCCAGAATAACGACCTGTTCTACCTTTCCGGCGTTGACCAGGAGGAAAGCATCTTGGTCATCTTCCCCGACGCGATACTGCCCCAGCACCGCGAAATTCTGTTCCTGAAAGAAACCTCGGAGCACATTCTGGTCTGGGAAGGCTATAAGCTGACCAAGGAGCAGGCCCGCGAGCAAACCGGCATCCGCACCATCATGTGGCTCGACTCCTTTAAGTCGGTGCTGCCGGCCCTCATGAATGAAGCCGAAAACGTGTTTCTGAACGCCAATGAGCACATCCGCTCCGTGGTGGAGGTAGAAACCCGCGACGCCCGCTTTATCAAGTGGATTAAGGAAGCCTACCCCCTACATACCTACCGCCGCGCGGCGCCCCTGCTGCACCAACTGCGCGCCATCAAGAGCGAGGAGGAAATCCGGCTGATGCGCCGCGCCGCCGACATCACCGAGCAGGCCTTCCGCCGCCTGCTGGGCTTCGTGAAGCCGGGTGTAATGGAATACGAAATTGAGGCTGAAATCTTCCACGAGTTCCTGCGTAACGCTTCCCGCGGCCCGGCTTACGGCTCCATCATCGCCAGCGGAGCCAACGCCTGCATTCTGCACTACGTCAGCAACGACCGGGAATGCAAGGACGGTGACGTGCTGCTCCTGGACTTCGGGGCTGAGTTTGCCAACTACGCCGCCGACCTCTCGCGCTCTATCCCCGTGAATGGCACCTTCACCAAGCGCCAGCGCGACGTATACGAGGCCGTGTTGCGGGTGATGAAGTTTGCTACCTCCCAGCTCGTAGCCGGCAACAATATTGAAGAATACCATGCCGCCGTGGGCCGCCAAATGGAGCAGGAGCTGATTAAGCTGGACCTGCTCAACGAACAAGATGTAAAGAACCAGGACCCCGCGGCGCCGCTTTACAAAAAGTACTTCATGCACGGTACCTCGCACTACCTGGGCCTGGATGTGCACGATGTGGGTGCTAAGTACCGCGTGTTCGAGCCAGGCATGGTATATACCTGTGAGCCAGGAATCTACATTCGGGAAGAGGGCCTGGGTATTCGCCTCGAAAACGACATTCTTATTACCAAAACCGGTAATGAGGACCTGATGAAAAATATCCCGCTGGAGGCCGACGACATTGAGCGGCTGATGCGGCGCTAGGCGGCACCCGTTCAAACCAGTTTGGCTCTGTTGAAGACGCTCCCCGGTCGGGAGCGTCTTCTTTTTCTATAAGTCAATTAATTGGCCTTATCCGAGAAAAAATTTTATTGCTGCAACACGAATGCAAAACCGCCTCCTGCTATACGTGGTAAATATAAATAACTGAATATGTAGTTGTTGAGCTTGGTAAACACGGCTTTAAAATGGGTTTTTGCCAGCTGAAGGGCAACTTTATTAGGATAAGGAAGGTATAGGCGGATAGCTCGGATTCATCCTGCCCGGGCGGTGGCGGCTTCCGCCTGTGCAATTCTTCCACCTAATATCGCCCTCATGAGACACCTTTTAACAACTTCAGCGGCCCTGGGGCTGACGCTTCTTCTGGCGGCGGCGCCGCGGGTCCAGGCGCAGAACGCCGACCGCAAGACGGCCATCGGCCTCAACGTGAGTGCCATGCAGTACAAGGGCAACTTCGGTTCTGACTACTGGAACTGGAGCGAGAACAAGTACGCGCCCGGCCTGACGATCAGCCGCTACCTGACCAGCGGCCTGGACCTGCAGCTGAGCGGCAATTACGTGGAGCTGAAGAAGACGGCCCCGGCCGGCGCCCCCTACTTCGGCAGCAACTTCGCCACCAACGTGGTAAATGTGAACCTGGGCCTGAAGTTCAAGCTGCTGAGTGAGGATTCGCCCGTGCGCCCCTACTTGCTGGCCGCCCCGGGCCTGACCTACACCAGCCGCGAGGGTACTATCTTCCGCAACAACCGCACCGAGCCCACCGACCAGGACAAGAACTACTTTGACTTGTTCGGGGCCGCGGGCATTGACTTCCGCCTGGGCGAGGCCGTGCACCTGTTCGTGCAAACCGGCCAGCACTTCCCGCTCAATGCCAACATTGACGGCGACCCTGCCCGCGACGACAACAGCATCGACGACCGGTTCTTGCAGCACACCGTGGGCCTGAACTTTGCCTTGGGTAAAGCCAAAGACACCGATAACGACGGTGTTTCCGACCGCAAAGATAAATGTCCTGACACGCCCGCTGGCGTAGCAGTTGACGAAACCGGCTGCCCACTTGATGGCGACAAAGACGGCGTTCCAGATTACCAGGACCAGTGCCCAACCGAAGCTGGCACGGCGGCCATGCAAGGCTGCCCCGACCGGGACAACGACGGTGTGGCTGACAAGGATGACCAGTGCCCCGACCAGGCTGGCCTACCCGCCCTGCGCGGTTGCCCCGATGCCGACGGTGACGGCGTAGCTGACCAAAACGACAAGTGCCCCGGCACCCCGGCCGGTACCCAGGTGGATGCTAACGGCTGCCCGCTGGTAGTAGACGCCGACGGTGATGGTATCCCAGATAGCGCTGATAAGTGCCCCGACACGCCGCGCGGCGCCAAAGTAGACGCCAACGGCTGCCCCATGGAAATTGATCCGGGCGTGCGCAAACTGGAGCAGCCCATCCGCTTCGAAACCAACAGCACCGTGATTAAGCGCACCTCCTACGGCACGCTCGATAAGATGGTGAAAGCCCTCAACGACCATCCCGAGTACAGCCTGCGCGTGATTGGCCACGCTGACTCCCGTGGTACCGATGAGTACAACCAAGCTCTGTCGGAGCGGCGGGCTGGCTCGGTGAAGCGTTATTTCACCGGCAAGCAGGTTGACCCCACCCGCATCGTAACGGAAGGCCGTGGCGAATCGGAGCCAGCGGCGCCAAACACGTCGTCGAAAAACATGTCGCAGAACCGCCGGGTAGAGTTCAAGTTTGAATTCTTCATCCCGAACGCTCCCCAGCCCTAAGGCCCGGTAGCAACCTCCAGAAAAGCGGCGTGCCTCTAGGCGCGCCGCTTTTTTTACGGGCTGGTGCTGATGGTAAGCGCCACCGTGCCAACAGCCAACCGCTTGCCCGCGTACAGGGCCTACAATCTCTCTTCTCAATCTACACCTACCCCACATGAAGCTTCGTAACTTCTCCTTCCTGCTAGCCGTGGCTTTGTTGCTGCTGGCTGGCTGCCGCGCCAGCGGCCCGGGCCAGCCCGCCCGTACGGTCGCTGAATTCTTCAACAAATACGAAAACCGTCCTGGCTTTAAAGCCACCGATTGGAATGCGGGCCTGACCACGCGCTTTTTGCTCGGGCGCATTGCCAAAATAGGCGGCGACAATGACGTAAGTCAGGCCCTAACCGCCATCCGCAGCGCCCGGATCATCACCTTCGCCCCCACCACCGGCAGTGCCCGCGACCTAGTGGCCGAGGGGTTAGACAAGGAAGTGGAAGGGCTACTGGCCAATGAGCGCTACACTCCTTTAGCCGTGTCAGCCTCCGCCGATAATCCGAATCAGCTGCGTTACTCCGTGCGCGAGCAAGGCGGCCGGGTATCGGAGTTTGTGGCGGTAGGCAAGCAAGAGTCAGCCGATTCGTTTGTGCTGGTTTCGGTAGCCGGCAACTTCACTCGGGAGCAGGTCAGCCAACTGGCCAAAATTCTGCCCAATGTAGTGGGCGAGGCCAGCCGGTAGTCATCTGCTTGGTTTGAAAAACAAAAAAGCGACCCTGCCGGCTGGCAGGGTCGCTTTTTGTGTGGGGGCGCCAAGGCTTATTTGAATTCCAGCACATTCAGGAAGAATACCTCCCGGTCGGGGCCTTTTGTGGGCTTGATGTGCTGATAACCCGAAGCCAGGAAGCGGCCACCATACCAAGTGATGAGTTGCTCCTGCTGAGTATTGGTGGTTTTTTCGGCGGCCTCGGTGGTAGTAGTCTGGAGCTCTACCTTCCAGTCGTTGGGGGTAGCGGTGGTCTGGTCTACCATTTTGTAATAGAACTCATTTTCTTTCAGGTAGGCCATTACCAAGCGGCGCCCGTCGCCTAGGGGGCGCACCCGCACGGCTTCCTGCAACGAAAAATGCTCTACCTCATCAAGCAGAAAGGAATTATCCCAGAGTAGGTTGCCCTGGCGGTCGAAGCCACAGATTAGGGCGTGCGTGGTCCGGTAGCCCTCATTACGCCGATTCACGGCGTTGTAGGAGCGCGCCAACGGGCCGAAGTTGTTGCCGTAGCCGTAGTTGTAAAGGCCACCCAGGTTGTTGTAGCTAGACGTGTTATAGCGCGGGAAATACACTTCGGCTACCAACACGTACCCCTCGGGGCTGGGCAGCATATCATGCATGAGCAGGCGGTAGCGGTGGCGGTACTGACGGTCGGAGGCGCGAAGCCGCTCACTGCGTTGCCGCATGCGGGCCACCCGCGCGGGCTTCATAAAGTCAAAGAAGTGCTTGAAATTCAGGAAATCGTAGTAGCGCAAGGAGCGGCGCTGCCCGGTGGGCGTAACGCCAGCGTTTAAATCGGCGGCAAACAAGCCCTGGGAGTAGCGAGAATCGCGCAGGGTATAGGTGCCCGCTAGGAGCCGGGCAGCGCTGTCGCCGGGGCTGAGCTGGGCCTCCAACAGTCCCCGCTCACTGCCCGCCTGCACAAACTCGGAGTGCAGCAGCTGCCCGTTGTCGGAGAGCTGCTTGAGCTGCAGCCGCGACTTAAACCCGTTGGTTTCGCTCAGAATCAGCTCGGCACGCTTAGTTACAGAGTCGGCCAGGAACGTGAAGGTAGCGGGCAAGGGCTCATATACCGAAGGCAGAAACCGGAAGGTGGCGGCCCGTAAATCCAGCAGCAAAATGGTTAGGTGCATGTCGGCCTCAACGGTTACGAACAAGTTGCCATCCAGGGCTTTGAGGTCGTGCACCTGGCGGGCGCGCTTGGTTTTGAACTCCCCCGTACCTAGCTCTCCGGTGCGTGAGTCGAAAGCTGCTACCCACAAAGTGCCTTCCGTGGTGCCCTGAAACAAGGCATACACATCAGTGCCCTCGGCGCAGATCTGCCGAAACTCGTAGCCGCGTGGCACGGGTAGGGGCACCACTTGGCCCGGCTGAAGGCGGTGGTCAAACTTTTGGAAGGTATACTCCGATTTGCCCGTCAGCAAGGGTTCCTTTTCTACTAGCAGCACCAAGCTGCTGTCTTCCAGCAAGGGCTGCACTAGCACGTCGCTGGAGTAGGCTTCCAGGGGTAGCTCCAGCCGGTAGGGCTGAGTGGGTACTACCGGGGGCTTGGGCGCTTGGGCTGCCGCCGCGAAAAAGCAGAACAGCAGGCCAGTAAAGAGGTACAGGTGTCGCATAAGGAGGGCCGGAAAGGGTGGGAGCCGCTGGTTAAGTAAGATACGGTGAAACCCGCACAACACCTAACTGAACCGCCTGGCGGTCCGGCATTTGTTCGGCGCTCTGGCCCTGGTAACGCAAGCTGCCCAGGCCGCTGGCGGCCTGGGCAGTAGGTACATTGGTAAAAACTGGAACGGGCGTTTAGCTGGCTAGCTCCAGCAGCACATCAAACTCTTCTCCCTTGAGGGGCATCACCGAAAGCCGGGACTGACGCAGCAGCCCAATCTGCGAGAGGCGGGCGTCTTGCTTTATTTGGGCCAGGGCTACGGGGCGGGGGAGGGGCTGATGAGGTTTCAGGTGCACCGCTACCCAGCCGCTGCCGGCTTCGGCGGTGGCATCGGGCGCGGCTGGCGCGGCTACTGCCGCAATGCCCACTACCTGCTTGTCCGTGACGCTATGGTAGTACAGTACCAAGTCGCCGGGCTGCATTTGCTGCAAGAAATTGCGGGCCTGAAAGTTGCGCACCCCAGTCCAGTCGGTGCCGCCGTCGCGGGTGAAATCGGCCCAGGAGTAGGCCGCGGGTTCGGATTTAACGAGCCAGTAGTTCATAGCCCGCAAGCTACAAAAGAAGCCGCAGTGCCTGCTGGCGCCCTGGCCGGGCTAGTACACCCGGCGCGCCTGCAAGCTTTGCTTGTCTAGGAGCTTAACTTCCAGCAAATACCCCGGCCGCGTGCCATCCGTAAACCGGATGCGGTACTTGTGGGCATCTTCTCGGGTCCAGGCGCCGGGGCGTGATTCCAGGCCGTCGGCGGGGCCTGGTCCTTCCTCCACAAACTGACCATCGGCCTCCAATCGGAAGCTGTCGTAGTGCCACCCGACGTTCATCTGGGGCTCGGACTTGAAGACAAAGAAGTCGCCCTCCTTTTGCTGGAAGGTGTTGTGCCAGGTCTGGCCAAATAGTAGCTCAGCTGGCACCGAGGACTCCTCTTTCTTGCAACCGCTCAGAAAAAGGACCATTACAAAGCAGACAAGCAAAGTAGCGCGCATAAGTCAGGAAATCAGTACGCCTAAGGGAGCCTCGCGCCCGCCGAATGGTTGCACGGCGCTACGGCTCTACCCGGCGCACTTTCAGCATGTCGTTTTCCAAGGACACAATTTCCAGGGTGTAATCGGGCTCCTTTTTATCGTCGAGGGTGATGCGCAGGCTATGGTCGTTAATGGCTGACCAGCGGCCCTTGCGGCCCTCAATGCCATCGGTGGGGGCAATGTCGTACTGGGTGAATAGGCCGTTGTGGTCGAAGGCAAAGCCGGTGCGGCCCCGCGAGGGCGGGAAGGCGTAGGTGTTGGGCCGGTACACACGCACGTCGCCCTGGTCTTCCTCGTGGGCGTGCAGCCAGGTGCGCTCTAGTTGCTTGAGTTGGGTGGCCGTTTTGGGGTCGTTGTTGCAGGTAGCGGCCAGCAGCAGCACGCTTAAAGAGCACAGGAGCGTGAACAGACGCATGAAAGAGCGGTTTACGTGAGCAGGAAGTAAAAAGGAAATAACCGTTACCTAAACGGCTTTCGTAGCAGGAAAGACGATTCCCGGCCCGCTTCCTGCTCCGAATGTAGCAAATCGGAGGCCGGGAACTGTGTTTCGGCCGGGAGCACGCGAATGCCTCTCCCACAAGTTACCTTTGCCCGCTATGGACAACCGCGCCCTTATTCGTGCCTTCCGCCTCACGGCCCAACTGCTGGAGCTGCACGAGGAAAATCCGTTTAAAATCAGGGCCTACGAGGGCACCGTGAATGCCCTGGAGCAGCTAAGTGTGCCCGTGGCCAGCATTGAGCGCCACGGCCTACCCGACCGCACGGGCCTGAGCAAAACTGCCGCCGCCAAAGTGGCCGAAATGCTGGATACCGGCTCGTTTGAGGAATTGACGCGCCTGCTGAGCATCACGCCGCCCGGCGTAATCGAGCTGCTGAACATCAAGGGCATCGGCCCCAAGAAAATTCGGGCCCTGTGGAAAGAGCTGGGCATTGAAAGCCCCGAGCAACTGCGCCAGGCCGCCGAAAACAACGAGGTCAGCAAGCTCAAAGGCTTCGGCCAGAAAACCCAGGACTCTATTCTGGCGGCCCTTGAATTTACGAGCCAGAGCCAGGGCAAACTGCTCTATCCGCAGGCGGAGGAATTGGCTGAGGACTTGGCCCGCCGCGTGCACGAGGTAGCCGGGGTGGAGCAAGCCGCCGTAGCCGGCGAAGTGCGCCGCCGCCTCGAAACGATTGAAACTGTGCTGCTGGTAGTGGCTACTACCCAGCCTGCCGAGGTGCACACTTTGCTAGACCAGTTGGAAGGCATTACGCCCGATGCGCGCCGCAGTGGCCCCTTTGCCTGGCGCGGCACGGCCACGACCTCCGGCGTAAAGGTGGAAATCGTGCTGGCTACCCCCACCGACTTCACCAACCAGCTGCTGCTGCACTCGGCCGCCGAACCCCACCTGAGCGGGGCTATTTCGACGGAAACCCGGCCCGGCCAGCCCGCCACCCTGCGTCAGTGGTTAAAGCGGGAACGGTTTGCCTCGGAGCAGGACCTCTACCAGCGCGCTGGCCTGCAGTACGTGGAGCCCGAGCTGCGCGAAGGCCTCGGCGAGCTGGCTTTGGCCCGCGAAAACAAGCTGCCTACCCTGCTGGAAGACCAGGACCTGCGCGGCTCCCTGCACAACCACAGTACCTACTCCGACGGTAGCCACAGCCTGCGCGAAATGGCCACGTTCCTGCGCGACCAAGGCTACGAATACCTCGGCATCTGCGACCATTCGCAGGCGGCGCACTACGCCAACGGCCTGCAGCCGGAGCGCGTGCGCCAGCAGCAGCGCGAAATAGATGAGCTCAACCAGGAGCTGGCCCCGTTCCGCATTTTTAAGGGCATTGAGTCGGATATTCTCTCCGATGGCTCCCTAGACTACCCGCCCGCGGTGCTGGAAACCTTCGATTTCATTGTGGCCTCGGTGCACTCCAACCTGAAAATGGACGAGCGCAAGGCCACTACTCGCGTGCTGCGCGCCATCGAAAACCCTTACACCACCATGCTGGGCCACCCTACCGGCCGCCTGCTGCTGCGCCGGGAGGGCTACCCCCTCGACCACAAAGCAATTATTGACGCCTGCGCCCAGCACAACGTCATTATCGAAATCAACGCCAACCCCTGGCGCCTCGACCTGGACTGGCGCTGGGTACGGTACGCCCTAGACAAAGGCGTGCCGCTTAGTATCAACCCCGACGCTCACCACACCAACGGCTACGCCGACATGCGCTACGGCGTGCTCATGGGCCGCAAGGGTGGGCTGACCAAGGACATGACCTTTAACGCCAAGTCGGCGGCGGAAGTAGCAGAATACTTTGCCCAGCGCAAGGCCGGCATTAAAGCTCCGCTGGAATTCAAGGATTCGTTGTTTGGGTAGAGGTGATACGTGGTAGGTAACAGGTGACAAGCCGGGTCGTCGTTCCGGGCTTGGTGAGCGGTCTTGCGGGCTGACTCTGAGTAGCACCACAACCTCAGCCCGCGAGATGCTTCGCCTTGGGCTCTGCACGGCGTTCTTGTAGTCTTTACCTATCACCTCATCACCATTCACCTGTCACTTACACCCATGAAGATTCTGGTTCTGCGCTTTTCTTCCATCGGCGACATTGTGCTGACCACACCCGTGGTGCGGTGCCTGAAGCTGCAGGTGCCGGGGGCGCAGGTGCACTTTGCTACCAAGCCAGGCTTCCGCAGCTTTCTGGAGCCCAATCCCTACATCGACAAGGTGCACTGCCTGACCGGTTCGTTGCGGGAGTTGGTAGCCGAGCTGAAGGCCGAGCAATTCGACTTCGTTGTGGATTTGCACCACAACCTGCGCACCGCTTTGCTTAAGGCTCAGCTCGGGGTGAAGTCGGCCTCGTTTGACAAGCTGAACTGGCGCAAGTGGCTGTTGGTGCGTTTCAAAGTGAATACCCTGCCCCGCGTGCACATCGTGGAGCGTTACCTGGCCGCGGCCGCGCCGCTGGGCGTGAAAAACGATGGGCAGGGGCTGGATTACTTTATTCCGGCCAAGGATGAGGTGAACCTGAGTGCGGCGCTACCCCCGGTTTTTCAGCGGGGCTACGTGGCCTTTGCCATTGGAGCCCAGCACGCTACCAAGCGGCTACCCGTGGAGCGCATTATTGAACTGTGTGGACTGCTGCGCCAACCCGTGGTGCTACTGGGCGGCCCCGAGGACGAAAGTACCGGCCATATCATTGAGCTGGCCTTTGACAACCAAACGGCCAGTTCCCCGCCCGCGCCCGCTCAAATTCCTGACAGCCCCTACTATTTTCCGGCGCTACCTGCTGCGCCGGCTCCGGCCACCGTTATTTACAATGCCTGCGGCAAGTTCAATCTGAACCAGTCGGCGTCCTTGGTGCGGCAGGCGCGCTTCGTAGTCAGCCATGATACTGGTTTAATGCACATAGCCGCTGCATTTCGGAAGGAGATATTCAGCGTTTGGGGTAACACGGTGCCGGAGTTTGGCATGTACCCGTACCGCACAGAATTCCGCATTCTGGAGGTGCCTGGGCTACCCTGCCGGCCCTGTTCCAAGATTGGCTACGAAAAATGTCCGCAGGGGCACTTCCGCTGCATGCGGGATATTCAGTTTACCCTGGACCTGCCCCCAGCCCGTGACGGACGGTAAAATTCAATTTTAGGTCAGCTAAGAAACGCATGATATTGGGATGGTATCTAGTATACTTGTAGGCTGATTGGTCAGGCATAATCCTAAAATCATTCATTTTCTTTTTTCTATGCAAGTTTCTACCCTTCGGGTACTGATGGTTCTGTTCGTGTCCGTGCTGTTGACGGCCTGCGGACCCAGCATTTATATGGCCCAGGACTTCCGTTCCTATGCCCCCAAGCACAAAACGGTAGCCATCCTGCCCGCCGCCGTTACCATGCAGTTGCGCCCCAACCAAATGAAGAGCACTACCCCGGCCCAGCTGCAGGAAATGGAGCTGAAAAGTGGGCACGACTTTCAGGAAAAAGTGTACTCCTGGCTGCTTCGTCGTAAAACGCAGCGTGGCTACACCGTTGATTTTCAGGATGTGATGCAAACCAACGCACGCCTGCGGGAAAGCAACATTCCGTATAACGAGCTGCGCACTCACTCTCCCCAGGAGCTGGCTAAAATTTTGGGCGTGGATGCTGTGCTGACGACCAGCGTGCGGACCACCAAACCCATGAGCGACGGGGCTGCCGTAGCTGTCGGTCTGTTGGTAGGTGCCTGGGGTGCTACCAACCAAGCCAACATCACCGTGAACATTCACGAGGGCGAAGCCGGCAAGCTGCTGTGGAAGTACGACTACCTGGCTTCGGGCTCGGTGTTCAGCTCCACCGAGAACATCGTGGACATGCTGATGCGCAACGCCTCCAAGAAATTCCCCTACACGCCGAAATCCTAAAGATAGCACTGCCTGACCGCCGCTATCCTATCAAGCCGCTTCTGTCTACTGGGCAGGAGCGGCTTTTTCGTGCCGGCACAGCTCGTGCTGATGTGGAACGGCAGCGCTTACCAGTTCTCCAGTTGTGCTCTTTGTGCGATTCCGTGAGACAGGATGAGGAAAAATTCGTACGTTCTGCTTTTAAGTAGTCGCCGCATCTTACCTGTTTTTCCATTTGCCATGCCTGAAGCTTCCCCTCCCGCCACGGTACTTGTTAAAGTTGGTCCTGAGGCCTTGTTGGCCGAAATTCAGGCGGGCCACCATACGTATTTCGTGGATGAGCCGCGGAGTGTAGGCGGGCAAGACCGGGGGCCTACTCCGTACGATTTGCTGCTCTCGGCCTTGGGCGCGTGCACGGCCATCACGCTCCGGCTGTATGCCACCCAGAAACACTGGCCGCTCGAAGGCATTGAGGTGGGCCTCAGCCACCACCGCGTCCATCGCCTCGACTGCGACCAGTGTGAGCAGGCCGGGGAAATGCTGGAGGAAGTCCGCAAAGAGCTGCGTCTGCTGGGGCCCCTGACTCCGGAGCAGCGCCAGCGTCTCTACCTGATTGCGGAGAAATGCCCGGTTCAGAAAACCCTCACCAGCGGGGCCCTGCGCGTGGTAACCACCGTGCTGGACTAGGTGCCCTGCGGCACGTACCGGACCCGTGACTGTTTCCGTAGCGGGGTATATTCGTTCCTGCTTTCACTCCCACTTGCCATGCCTCTCTGCCACCATCTTCACTCCTTGGCAACGATACTGCCCGCACCCGCTGAGCCCACCTGCCCTGAATGCGTGGCCCTGGGCGACACCTGGGTGCACCTGCGGGTATGCCAAACCTGCGGCCAAGTAGGGTGCTGCGACTCCTCGAAGAACAAGCACGCTACTCGCCATTTTCACGCTACCCAGCACCCAATAGTGGTTTCGGCTGAGCCCGGCGAGCAATGGGCCTGGTGCTACGCGGATAATCAACTGGCCCACTATTGATTTACTGGAGCACGGATTCACCTACCTTTGCTTCTTACGCAGCGTACGGGTCATCACTATCCGCCTGATTCGGCGTTGTCTGCTGCATATGTCGTCTTCGAGTACTACCGTTGATATTCTTGCCCGCCTGCGCCACGAAACCCGGGCCGTGCACGAGGCTCTCGAGCAACTGCCCTTCAACCAGGCCCTGGGTAACGGAACCATCACGGAGGCGCTTACCCAGCAGTTTCTGGCGCGGCTCTACGGCTTTGTAGCGCCGTTCGAAGCCCAGCTCCGTTCTAACGAAGAATTACTGGGCCCGGCCTGGGAGTTGCCCCGCCGCTACCGGGCCCACCTGCTGCGCCAGGACTTACCCGAAGCTGCTACCCTGCCGCTCGTGCCTGAGCTGCCCCCCTAGAAACCCGCGCCCAGCTTTTGGGGGCTATGTACGTTCTGGAAGGCTCCACCCTGGGCGGGCAGGTAATTGCCCGCCAGCTAGCCAAAGCCAATATTCCGGCCCGCGCGTATTTCAGTGGGCACGCCGAGCAAACCGGCCCGCTCTGGAAAACCTTTGTGGGTTTGCTTACGCAAGCTGCTACTCCCGCCAATGCCGATGCTATTGTAGCGTCGGCCTCGCTTACTTTTCAACGTTTACACGCATGGTTAGAACAGGCGCAACCCTGACCGACGAAAGTCTGGTAGGGCAACCCATTACCCTCACCAACTGCGACCGGGAGCCAATTCATATTCCGGGCTCCATCCAGCCCTATGGGTTTCTGTTGTGCCTGGACCCGCGCACCCACCGGGTGGTGCAAGCCAGCGCCAACACCGACCAGCTGCTGGGCTTACCCGCCGAAACCCTGATTGGCCGCGACCTAACCTTCCTCTTCCATGAGGAGCGCCTGCAGGAGCTGTCTACCCAGTGGTTTACCCTCGATGAAAACCAGCGCCTGCAGGGCGTGCGCCTCGATCAGCTGGCTAGCCAACCCTACTTCAAGCTTATTCAGCACCGCTTCGACGACTTGCTGTGGCTGGAGTTCGAGCCGGTGCAGGACCTGACCGCCGGCCCGCTGGACATGCCTTCGCTTAACGAAGCCCTGGGCCAGATGCTGGGGGCTACTTCGGTCAAGGAATTTTGCCAGCACGCCGTGCGGCAGGTAAGCAACATCACGGGCTTCGATAGGGTGATGCTCTACCGCTTTGCCGAGGATGAAAGCGGCGAGGTGGTGGCCGAAGCCTGCCGCCCCGACATGGAGCCCTTTCTGGGCCTGCACTACCCCGCTACCGATATTCCGCAGCAGGCCCGGGCCATGTACCTGCGCAACTGGCTGCGCTTTATTGCCGATGTAAACTACGCGGCTGTGCCCCTGGTGCCCGTGCGCACGCCCTCCACCGGCCGCCCGCCCGACATGACCTACGCTACCTTGCGCAGCGTGTCGCCTATTCACGTGGAGTACCTGAAAAACATGGGTGTGCAGGCTTCCATGAGCATTTCCCTGATTCAGGACGGCAAGCTATGGGGGCTGCTCATGTGCCACCATGAGTCACCGCGCCTGATCAGCTACGAGTTGCGCGACCTGTGCCAGTTCATTGGCAAAACGTTTTCTTCCCTGCTTAAAAGCAAGGAGCAGGCCGAGGTATTCGCCTACCAGCTGCGCCTGCGCGAAACCCAAGCCCGGTTGTTTGCCCTGATGGCCGAGCTGCCCGATTTCCGCCGGGCCCTTTACGAACATACGCCTACCGTACTCGATGCCTTTGCGTGCGGGGGCGTGGCCGTGTGCTTCGACGGAGAACGGGCGCTGCTGGGCGCTACCCCTACCCCGGCGCAGCTAGATGAGCTTATTACCTGGCTGCATACCAACGTACCGGAGGAGGTCTTCTATACCAGTTCCTACGCCCGCCACAACCCGGCCGGCGTCCAGATTCGGGCCGTGGCCAGCGGCATTCTGGCCATCAGCCTCGACCGGCAGCACCGCGACTACATCATCTGGTTTCGACCGGAGGTGTTGCAGCAGGTAACCTGGGCCGGCAAGCAGCAAAAGCAGGAGGAAAACCGTAACGGCGAAATCGTGCTGTCGCCCCGGCAGTCGTTTGCGGCCTGGAGCCAATCGGTGGAAAACACGTCGGAAGCGTGGCGCCCCATTGAAATTGAGGCCGCCCAGGAGCTGCGCCTGCGCATTGCCGATATGCGCCTGAAGATGTTCAGCGAAATGGAAACCCGCGCCGCCGTGCTCAGCCGCCTGAACACTGAGCTGGAGCGCAGCAACGAGGAGCTGGATTCGTTTGCTTACGTGGCCTCCCACGACTTAAAGGAGCCGCTACGGGGCATTCATAACTACTCCCTGTTCCTGCTGGAAGACTACGCCGACAAGTTGGATGAGGAAGGCGTAGAAAAGCTCCGGACCCTGATTCGCTTGAGCCAGCGCATGGAAAACCTGATTGAGTCCTTGTTGCAGCTTTCCCGGGTAGGCCGCGTGGAAACCGAGCTGCGGCCCGTAAGCGTACAGGCTGTGCTAGCGGAAGTGACGGATATACTGCAAGTGCGCCTGCGCGAAACCAACACAACTTTGCTAGTGGAAGGAGAGTTGCCCGTGGTACTGGCCGACGAAGTGCGCCTGCGGGAAGTGCTCAATAATCTGCTTACCAACGCCATGCGCTACAACGATAAACCCGACCGGTACGTATGGGTAGGCGTAGCGCCCGAAGGTCTGCTGAGTCCGCGCGGACCGGTTCCGGCCAAGTTCCGGACCCTGTACGTGCGCGACAATGGCATTGGCATCGACCCCAAGCACCACGAAAGCATCTTCCGCATTTTTAAGCGCCTGCACGGACCCAACAAGTACGGCGGCGGCACGGGGGCTGGGCTGGCCATCGTGAAAAAAATGATTGAAAAAATGGGCGGGCAAATCTGGGTTGATTCCATAACCGGACAGGGCTCGACCTTTTATTTTTCCGTTCCAATACCCGATTAAGTTGAACACAACTGCTATAAAGCCTATTCTAATTGTTGAAGACAGCGCCGAAGACTTTACGGCGCTGGGCCGGGCTTTCCGTAAGCATGCGCTCCAAAACCCGGTGCTCCGGTGCGAAGACGGCGAACAGGCCCTGGACTACCTGCAGGGCCAGGGCCGCAAAATTGGCTGGCCGCAAACCCTACCGGCCATCATTCTGCTCGACTTGAACATGCCCGGCCTGGACGGGCGCGACGTGCTGGGCGCCATCAAAGGTGACCCCTCCCTGCATTCTATTCCGGTGGTCATATTCACCACTTCCGCCAACGCCAAGGACGTGGCTACCTGCTACCAGCTCGGGGCCAACAGCTACCTGACCAAGCCGCTGGCCTACGCGGAGCTGGAAGAGAAGGTTCGCCTGATTGTGCATTATTGGCTGGAAGCCTCTGAATTGCCTGCTTAGCCCGCCGCCCCGTTGCCTATTACCGCGTGAAAAAAATCTTGCTGGTTGAAGACAGTGATACCGACCGGGCAGTGCTGCGCCGCTACCTAAGCCGGAACCCGGGCGAAACGCTGGAACTGCACGAAGCTACCACGGTGGCCGAGGCCGTAGTCGCGTTTCAGCGCTACCAACCCGACTGCGTGCTTGTAGACTACAACCTGCCCGACGGTACGGGCCTGGAAGTGCTGGAGCAGTTCAAGCAACTAGTGCCCGTCGAGCGGCTGTGCGTGGTGATGATAACCGGCATTGACAGCGGGGAGCTGGCTGTTCAGGCCCTGAACAACGGCGCCCTCGATTACCTGATCAAACACCGGTTCGACCATGATATGCTGTTAAAGGTGGTTCGTCACGCCATTGAGCGCAACGAATGGCGGCAGCACCAGGACCGCTACCACGCTGATCTGGAGCGCATAAATCAGGAGTTGCGCCAGTCATTGGCGGAGCTGACGGCAACCCGGCAGGAGCTGGCCGCCTCCAATGAAAGCCTGCGCACTGCCCACACCGAAGCGCAGACCCGCAACCGCGCCCTGGATACCGCCAACCGCCAGCTAGCCCGCACCAACCAAGACCTGGATAACTTTGTGTACGCGGCGTCCCATGACCTGAAGCAGCCCGTGCAGAACTTGCAAGGCCTGTTTGATGAGTTGTGCCGGGTAGTCAATTTCGAGGAAGGGGAAAGCCAGCTGTTAATAAGTATGACCAAGGCTTCCCTGCACGATTTGCTTACTACCATCGACGATTTGTCGGTGATTGTGCAGGATACTCGTCAGCCCTTATCGGCTACGCAGGAGGAGGTAGCGCTAGCCGAGCTAACCGACGACATCCAGCAGGCCCTGGCTCCGCAGCTGCGCACTACCGCAGCTCTCATCGACTATGACTTTCAGGCCCTGCCCACGGTGCATTACAACCGGGGTCATCTGCGCACTATTCTGCTAAACCTGCTCAGCAACGCCCTGCGCTACCGTCATCCGGACCGGCCTCCGCGGGTGCGGGTGCGCGGCTGGCGTGGCCCTACCGGCCAGGCTATGCTCTCCGTCACCGATAACGGCCTGGGCATTGACCTGTCCCGGCACGGGGCCGATTTGTTTCAGCTGTTTCGTCGCTTCCACCCCGATGCTGCCGAAGGAACCGGCGTCGGGCTGTTTCTCGTCAACCGCATCGTGGAAAGCAATGGGGGCGAACTGCAGGTAGAAAGCACCGTGGGGGAGGGGTCTACCTTTCGGGTAGCCCTGAACTAGGTGGTGGCTTCGTGTTGGCAAGTACTACGTAACCAATTCTATACAAAATACGAAGTGGGCTACAAGCTCTTTTCTCTTGGAAAGAAACTCGTAGCCCACCTCGGTTTATCAGGTAGTCAGAACACTACCCAAGCAGCTCTACCCAATCTTGCTGAAGCCGCAGTAAGAGTGGAGCACTTCCGGCAGATGGATGCCATCTTCCTGCTGGTTATTTTCCAGCAGGGCGGCCACAATGCGCGGTAAGGCCAGGGCCGAACCGTTGAGCGTGTGCAGTAGCTGGGTTTTGCCGTTTTCGGTACGGTAGCGCAGCTTCAGGCGGTTGGCCTGGTAGGTTTCAAAGTTCGAGCAGGAGGACACTTCCAGCCAGCGGCCCTGGGCCGCCGACCACACTTCCAGGTCGTAGGTGAGGGCGGAAGTAAAGCCCATGTCGCCGCCGCAGAGGCGCAGCACGCGGTAGGGCAGCTGTAACTTCTGCAGCAGCCCCTCAATGTGAGCCAGCATTTCTTCCAGCTGGGTGTAGCTCTGCTCGGGCAGGGCCACTTGCACAATTTCTACCTTATCAAACTGGTGGAG
This sequence comes from Hymenobacter sublimis, assembly GCF_023101345.1. NCBI lineage: Bacteria > Pseudomonadati > Bacteroidota > Cytophagia > Cytophagales > Hymenobacteraceae > Hymenobacter > Hymenobacter sublimis. The sequence goes on along the minus strand of NZ_CP095848.1, from coordinate 3,279,722 downwards.
GCGGTTGAGGCCGCGCACATCGGCGCCCCAGGAGCCAGCTTCGCGGCGGAAGCAGGGCGTGTAGCCGGCGTTACGAATCGGGAGTTTCTCTACCGGCACAATTTCGTCGCGGTAGAGGTTGGTGATGGGCACTTCAGCCGTCGGAATCAGAAACAGGTTGTCCTGGGCATCGTGGTACATCTGGCCTTCCTTGTCGGGGAGCTGGCCCGTACCGTAGCCCGAGGCCTCATTGACCAGCACCGGAGGCTGAATTTCTATGTAGCCGGCGTCGCGCGCCTCATCCAGGAAAAAGTTGATGAGGGCCCGCTGCAGCCGGGCACCCTGGTTTTTGTACACGGGAAATCCCGCGCCCGTAATCTTGACGCCCAAGTCAAAATCGATGATGTCGTACTTCTTAATCAGCTCCCAGTGGGGTTGGGCGCCGGCGGGCAGGGTAGGCTGCTGGCCTACTTCGCGCACCACCTCGTTGTCCTGGGCCGTGCGGCCTTCCGGTACGCTGCTGTGGGGTAGGTTCGGCAGCTTATACAGCGTTTGCTGAAGGGCCAGTTCCACTTGGCTTAGCTCGTCGGCGTGGGCTTTGGTTTGCTGCTTGAGCTCGGCCGTGCGGGCTTTGAGGGTTTCCGCGCCGGCTTTGTCGCCGGTTTTCATCAGGCCCCCAATCTGGCGGGCTAGCTCGTTGGCTTCAGCCTGGGCCGAGTCGTGGGCCGTTTGCAGGTCTTTGCGGCGCTGGTCCAGGGTCAGAATGGCCTGCACATCGGCTTCGGCGGTTTTGTAATGTTTTTTGGCCAGGCCGGCCAGCACCGCATCGGTGTGCTCTTTCAGGACAGAAACTTGCAGCATAACAGCAGAAAACGCAGAATGGAATAAGACAAAAGTAAACGGCTTATTTAATAGATGCAGACGGCGGGCAAAAAATCCAGCTTTCTAGCTTGGCACCGCCCTTGCCGGGCAACCAGATTCGGGGAAAGGGAATGATAAGCGCCCCGAAAAAGTTAAGTGGTAATTGGCTGGCTGGGTGCATCCTTTTGGCCAGATTTCGCGTTAGCAATCCAAACTGCAAAATCTTCCCTTTGATTTGGCAGTTCCGGCACATTCCGCTAACATTGCAAGTAGTAGCCGGTGCTGGCTGCCGGGCTCGTTGGGTACTCTTCCCGCGCCCGGTCGGCAATTTTCTTCTGTGCTTCCCGGCCCACCCACGGTTTTCACTCCTCGCTTCTTTCTTGCGTTTGGCGCTGCGTCGCGGCTGCTATTTGTGCCCGGAATGCCCTGTGCTGTCTTTTTTGGTTTCCCGCCGCCCCGCCTGAATTTTTCGCTCAGCTTCTTATATGTACACTATTGACGAGTTGAAGGACCGGTTGTTGTCCGAACTAAAGGAAATTGCTGAAAAACTGAATGTTGGCAATTTTAAAAAACTCAGTAAACAGGATCTGATTTACAAGATTCTAGATCAGCAAGCTATTACTCCTCCCGATAAGCTTCCCCAAAAAGTGAAAACGGCTGCTGCCGCCGCTCCTGCGGAAGAGCCCGCCGCCGAGCCGGCTCCCGTTGCGCCGGAGGCGGCCCCAGCTGCCAAAGCCGCCCGGGCCCCGCGCGCCGCGCGCCCCGCCGCTGCTCCCCGCCGCGAGCCCGCTGCCCGCAACAAAGCCGCCGTAGCACCTACCTCCACGCCTGCCGCAAAAGCTTCCGCCGATGCACCATCCGCTGCTCCCGCACCCGAGGAAGTTGCTACCCTTGCTAGCGCGCCGGTTAGTGCGCCAGAGCCGGCGCTGGCTGCCGCCGCTGTTGAAGCCCCCGCGGCCGAAGTAGCAACGGAAACGGCTCCTGTCTCCGAACGGCCCGTAAAGCTGTATCAGCGCCCTGAGCGGCGCACCCGCACCGACCGCGCCGGCCGGCCCATCGTGGCTGCCGCCGCTGACGAAGTAGCTGTTGAAGCTACCCAACCTGACGCTCCGGCCGCCCAAGTAGCGGAAGCCGTGCCTACCCCGCTGGAAACCACGGCCCCAGCTCCGGCCCGCGAGACGCGCCCAACGGAACCTGCCGTTAACGGCCGCGAAGGCCGCCCCGACCAGCCCCGGGTCTTCCGGGAAGGTCGCGAGTACCGCAACGATGCCCCCCGGGAAGGCCGTAATGACGCTCCTCGCGCTGATTTTCGCGCTGATGGAGTAGGCCGGCCCGAAAGTAATGGTCGCGGCGACCAGCCCCGCGAGCAGCGTAACGACGCCCCCCGGGCCGACTTCCGCCCCGACGGCCTCTCGCGCGACGGACGCCAAGACCAGCCCCGCATTGCGCGGGAAGGTGGCCGCCCCGATGCCCGCGAGCAGCGTGAGCAGCGCCGTGAGGAGCGCTACGCCGCCCGGGAGCTGCAGCGCCAGCAGCGCCAAGAGCAGCGCCAGTCGGAGCGGCAGGGCCAGCCCGCTGGGGTAGCAGAACAGCCTCGCCCGGAGCGGACGGAGCAACGCCCGACCCGGCCCGAGTTCGACATTGTGATTCCCGGCGAAGGTACGCTGGAAATGATGCCCGATGGTGGCTATGGTTTCCTGCGCAGCCCGTTCTACAACTACCTCGCTTCGCCCGATGATATTTACGTGGCTCCGCAGCAGGTAAAGCAGTTCGGTCTGAAAGCCGGCGATACGGTGAAATGCACCATTCGCCCGCCCCGCGAGGGTGAGAAGTACTTTGCCTTGGTAGGGGTAGAAGGCATCAACGGCCGCTCCGTGGAGGAGGCCCGCGACCGTATCCCGTTCAACAACCTGACCCCGTTGTTTGCTGAGGAGCGCCTGAAACTGACCACTAAATCGGGCCAGTACAGCACCCGAATTCTGGACCTATTTGCCCCCATCGGCAAAGGCCAGCGCGGCCTGATTGTGGCCCAGCCCAAAACCGGCAAAACGGTGCTGCTCCAGGAAATTGCCAATTCCATCAGCGAAAACCACCCCAAGGTGTACCTGATGATTCTGCTTATTGACGAGCGCCCGGAAGAAGTAACGGACATGGCCCGCTCGGTGAAAGCCGAAGTGCTTAGCTCTACCTTCGATGAAACGGCCGACCGTCACGTGAAAATTGCCACCATTGCCATGGAAAAGGCCAAGCGCCTCGTGGAGTGCGGCCACGACGTGGTGATTCTGCTCGATTCTATTACCCGCCTGGCCCGCGCCTACAACACGGTGCAGCCAGCTTCCGGCAAAATCCTGTCGGGTGGTGTTGATGCTAACGCCCTGCACAAGCCCAAGCGCTTCTTCGGTGCGGCCCGTAACGTGGAAGATGGCGGCTCGCTGACCATTATTGCCACGGCCCTGATTGAAACCGGCTCGAAGATGGATGAGGTAATCTTTGAGGAATTCAAAGGTACCGGCAACATGGAATTGCAGCTGGACCGCAAGCTGGCCAATAAGCGCATCTTCCCCGCCATCGACGTACCCGCCTCTGGTACTCGCCGCGAGGACTTGCTCATGAGCAAGGACGAGCTGAACCGCATCTGGGTGCTGCGCAAGTTTATGTCGGATATGACGGCCTCCGAAGCTATGGAGTTCCTGAAGGACCGCATGAAAGGCACCCGCGACAACGACGAGTTCCTGATGGCCATGAACGGCTAACCAGAAGTAGTATAGCCAGAAAAGGCTGCCACAGCAGATGCTGTGGCAGCCTTTTTCTGTTAGACTGCATAAGCAGCCAGAGCCTGCTGGTTCCTTGTCCGCGCGATTTAAATTGTCGTCACCTGGCCAATGTGTGTACTGGCTTGCCCGCTCTCGCATTGCTGAGCACAGTTCTGACGGCAAGCAGAGTTGCGTCAATTTTTAGCCAAAGAAATTGAGGATATACGTTGTTTTTTTGTCTTTAAATTATATTTATTATTGCAAGTATTCTCCGGATAAGCGCTGTATTCTGCGAATAAGTGCTGATTATAAAGTGATTCCGAGTAAAAAAATTTAAAGAGTAAAAGATTCAATAAATTGCATTTGTCAGAAATTTCTGGCTTAAAACCTGAACGAAAAAGATGAGAAACATTTACCTAACGCTGCTGAGTGCCGTATTATTCCTGGGCAGCTCTGGCACAGTCTGGGCGCAATGCAACAACCAGATTAAGTTTCTGTACTATAATGCAAACGGTATTGAGCAAGATGCTACAGTGAATAATGGCCAATCTGGCACCGCCATACCCGTTTGTTCTTCGCCTAACGGAGCTATTGGGGTCCGGATAAGCTCAACTTCGGATGCTAATTTGCAAGTTTACCGGTTGGCAACTACGAATGGAGTAGTATCAGAAACACTGATTTCGCAAGCTGTACGAGCAAGTGGTGATTTTATAAGCGTGAGCTTGCCGCTCACTACCTCCACCACGTACCGGGTGCGGTCTAGCACCTTAACTTGCTCGGGGGGCACATCCACCAACTTCGCAGATATCACGTTGCAACCTTCGCTGGCTTTATCGGCTAGTGTAGCTGGCGTATGCGTGGGGGAGCAGGTTACGCTCGCGGCCAGCGGGGCTAGTGGTAACAATCCGCAGTACACTTGGTACCAGGATGGTGCGTTGCAGCCAGAAACCGGAGCTACCCTGACCCGCGCTAACCTGACGGCTACCACCACTTTCTCGGTAACAGCAAACACCGCAACCTGCGGCACCAGCACCCAGCAACTGGTAGTACCGGTCAATGGTCTTTCTGTCTCGAATGCCGCGCCTACCATCTGCTCGGGCTCTTCTACCTCGTTTACCGCCAACTACTCGGGCAGCGGTGCTACCTTCCGTTGGTACAGCAACACCAGTGGACAATTACTACAAACAAATACGAATGTTACCTCTTCCACGTACACTACTCCTACTTTAACAACCAGCACAGCGTACCGGGTGGAAGCAACCACGAACGATTGCAGCAGTGTTCCGCTAACTCAGGTAGTGCAAGCAAATGTGGGCGCCCTTACGGCCGCCGTATTACCGGGCACTTCGCTTTCGGTTTGCCCAAGTAGTGCCGTAACCCTGACGGCTTCTTCTAATAACCCCAATGCCACTTACCAGTGGTTTACTCTCAATGTTGCGAATAATGGTAGCGTAACTGAAGTGATTATTCCCGGAGCTACCAGCGCCCAGTACAGCTACTTTACGGGCAGCCAAGGTAACGTGACGGATAGGTTCCGGGTGCGGGTTTCAGCGGCTAGCTGCACGGCGCAGAACGTTGATGTAACGGTTGGTCGGGCAACGGCTATTAACACGATTAGGGCCTCGGCCAGCAGTGTATGCGCCGGTACGCCCGTGGCGCTAACGGCGGGCAGCAATATATCCGATGCCACTTACGCCTGGTACATCAATGGCAACCGTGGGGCCGTGCTGTCAACGTTGGCGCAGTTCTCGCCTTCCCCGACGGCGACGACGCAGTACAACGTAGATGTAACTACCGGTTGTGGCGTCCAGACCCTGAGCACGACAGTTGCTACAACGCCCGCCGTGTCCGTAACGCCCGAAGCTGCAACCGTATTTCTGGGTAATGCCGTTACCATTACGGCCAGTGGTGGCACCACCAGCACGTACGTATGGACGGCTACCAACGACAATGTCACCACCACGCTTGCTGAAACGGGGGCTACCATCAACCCCATTCCAGCAGCCGGTACTACGGTGTACCGAGCTACCGGAACGCTTGCCAATGGTTGCACGAACACTGACGTTGCTACCATCACGGCCCGGCCGGCCGGCCAGGTACTGCCCGTAGAGCTGACCGATTTCTCAGCAGCTTGGACGGGCAAGTTTCCCGTACTTACCTGGGTTACCGCCTCAGAGAAGAACAATGCCTACTTCGCGGTAGAACGTAGCTTTGATGGGGTATCATTTACAACAGTGGGTGAGCGGGCAGGAGCTGGTACCACCACTACCCGTACTACCTACGAGTTTGTTGATGCCGCCCTGAGCAAAGGCGTGGTAAGCACGGTGTACTATCGGCTTCGGCAGGTAGATAAAGACGAAAAGGAACACCGTTCTATGGTGCTAACCGTCCGGACACCAGGAGTGGCACGCAGCCTGAACGCAGCCTTGTTCCCAAATCCTTTCGAAGACGAAGTATGGGTTCGGTTCGATTCGGTTACGCCGGGCCAGGCAACCATCGTGGTTAACAATATAGTTGGTCAGCTAGTCCTCCGCCAGACGGTGTTAACGGGCGTAGGCTTGCAAGAAGTTAAGCTAGACGCCCCCCAAGGGCTACGGGCAGGTGTTTATCAGCTCTCAGTAGAGCAGGGCCTGCAGAAGCAAGTGCTTAAAATGGTACGCAAATAAACCAACGGTCTGCGTTGTCAACGAAGCCGGCACCCAACAGGGGCCGGCTTCGTTATGTATTACCCCGCGCCAGCAATTAGTAAATAACTCAGTTGTAACAATGCACAGCTAGGAGCGTGCTTAACCGTATACGTTTGTTGTTACGACCCCCGAAGCTCAACTTTGTGCCCTATGGAACAGCAACACCCCGACGACCTGCCCGAACTCCTGTATATCTCGGACCCTTTGTGTGGTTGGTGCTACGGCATGAGCCCCGTGATTCAGCGGGTGCAGCAGGAATTTGCCGGGCGCGTGGAGGTGTCGGTGCTGTGCGGCGGCATGGTAACGGGCGAGCAGGTAGGCCCCATCCGGGAAGACTGGCCCTACATTGCCGGGGCGCTAGAACAGGTAGAACGGGTGACGGGTGTGCAGTTTGGAGCCGCGTTTCGGGCGCTAGGGCAGGAGGGTAGCCACGTGCAGGACTCTGAGCCGCCATGCCGGGCCATTCACGCGTTTCGGCAGTTGCGGCAGGAGCAGGCGGCGCAGTTTGCTCACGCCGTACAGCGCGCCTACTTCCACGATGGCGCCGACTTGAACGACCTGACAACCTACGAGCCTCTGGCCGCGGCCCATGGCCTTGACCCCGCCGAGTTCCGGCAACAGCTCACCCGGCCCGAAATCATTCGGGGCACGCAGCTGGAGTTTGCTGCAGTAAGCAAAATCGGTGTGCAAGGCTTCCCAACAACCATTTTGCGGGTAGGCAGCCAGGGCTACGTGTTGGCTCGTGGGTTCCAACCCTATGAGAGCTTCCGCACCGATCTGGAAGCAGCTCTGCAGCAGGCCGACGGAAACTAACTTGCACTATTTATTGCAGCACAAAAAAGCCGAAACAGTAGTGTTTCGGCTTTTTCGGGGTTAAGGCAGGCGTACAACCTGTTTGCGCAGCGGCGACCAGGCAATGACGTGGCGGTCTTCCTTGCCTACCGTATATTCAAATGCAACGGACTCGGGGCGCCGACGCAGGTCGGCCCAGGCGGCTTGGTCAAGGCCGGGAACGGCGGCCGTATCGGTGGGGTAGGTGGCAGCGGAAGCAACGGCTGGCCGGCGGAAGTTTTTGGCGGCGAAAAACTCCTGCACCCGGCGGCGCACGTAGGCTTCCCGCTCGGCTTGGGTGGCCGTGGGTCCTTGCATCTCATATACCATCATGGCCTCCAAATCGGGGGCGGAAAGAACCTCCCGGAAAATCACTTGCCCGCCAGCCGTAGTAATAGTGAATGTGGCCTCCCCGGTGAGCACCGAAGCACCACGCAGTACCAGTGAAAACGCATCAGGAGCGCCAGGGGCCGAAAATTGGTGGCGGGCCTTGGCCGTGAGCAGCGTATCGGCCTGGGCATCAATGGGGGCCGGGCGGGCCGTATCCATCGGTTCAGGGCCGGCCGCCTCGGAGCCAGATGACGCAGCAGTAGTCGAGGTAGCCGACTCAGAAGAAGGAGAGGAGCAGCCTACTACGAATAGGAGCGGGGAAAACCACAAGAAGGCGCGCATGGCAAGGAGAATATAGAGGAAGCAAGATACTGTACGCAAGCTGAGCAGGTGGTGTTTGCTGGCGTGCCCTGGAGTTGCTACCAGAACAGCATCAGCAAAAAGGCCGCGCTCAGGCACAACGACGATACCTGGTTCATGCGCATGGTATGGTCGAAATCAGCCGCCGACTCCTGGCGCCACACGGCGCGGGCCCACCGCAGAAACAGCACCACTACAGGCCCAGTAGCTACCAGAAAAACAAGGACGTGGCGTGCTTCGTCCCGCCAGAGGTAGGCGGCCACAAGCACTGCCGCTCCCGTGGCCAGGGCCAGGCCAGCGAATACAAACGTGCCCCGCAGGCCCAGCCGCAAACTCAGGGTCCGGTCGCCCCGGCGAGCGTCTTCCGCGTGCTGGTACACTTGGGTCAGGGGGTAGGAGCCGCACAGAAATAAGGTGCTTACCAGGGCCAGCACCAGGTTTTCGGGAGCTAGCAATTGAGCGGTCGAGGCGCCCACGCCGACTTGCGTCATCAGAAAGGTGTAGGCTCCCTGAAAAACCACCACTACCGCCGTACTTAGCAGCGGGTACTTTTTCAACCGGATTCCCTCGTAGCTGTACGCTTTCGATACCAGCAGGTACACGGCCACTAGGCCCGCAAATGCTGGGCTCAGCAGTAAACCTCCCGCCACGGCCAGGACATCAAACAGCCACACTAGGTGCAGCAGCTCCCGCGTGACTTTCGGGGGCTGCCGCAGCCCGCCAATACTACCCTCGTCCCGGTCGTAGTAGCTGTTGTAGCCGTTCGAAGCGGGGTAGGCCAGCAGGTGCAGCACCACAAATACGCCCACTGCCCGCGCTACGCTGAAGCCGGGAGGCAAGGCACTCAGGCCAAACCAGAAAACGGGCATCAGGTACACTGAAAACGGAATGCGCAGCAGGGGCAGGGCGCGGCGGTAAGCGGCAAAGGGCATAGGGTAGGCGGGCAGGGCAGCTTCGGGGAGAGGAAGATGGCCCGGCGCAACTGTGCACCAACCGGGCGAGCCGCAAGCTACGGGTTAGCCCTCAGTTTCGGTGGGTACGCCTATCAGGTACGTAACCTCCGGGCCCCACCAATGCCGCACTACCCCTGCTTGCCACCGATATGCTCCGGCTGCATCGGCGCGGTGGGCCAGGGCCAGAAGCTGGGCCGGCGGGTACATACGCAAAATTGAAACGCAGCCGTCCCAGATAGTGAACAGTGGAATTAGGGGTAGTACGTAGGTGAAAAAAAGCCGGCTGAGGCGGAAAGGCCGCATGAAGGGCGTGATAAGCAGCTGTGCTACTGGCAGCACGGTGCAGGCCAGCAGAATTTCCGCCCAATGTTTGCCAGCTCCCTCAAACACCCCAATGCCCGCGCGCTGCCGCACGGCATCGGCCAGAATGGCCTCGGCGGCAGCGGGAGGAAAGTGATGGAAGGCCGAAAAGATGGTGCGGAACCCAGTTAAGGCCGGGGCTACAGCCGTGGCATCGACCGGGGCTAGCTCGTAGCGCAGACCGGGCGTTTGGGCTTGTAACGTCTGCCAGGCGAGGGGTTGCGGGTAGAGGTCGGTGAGCGTAACGGTGGCGGTGGGTAGGCCCGTCGTCTGCAACTGGCGCAGCAGCGGGGCGGTGCCGCCGCCTGCCCCCGCCCCCAACTCCAGCAGCTGGGTTTGCCGGGTGTGGCGCAGGGCTTGCTGAAGCAGGGGTACGATGGGCTGGTAAGTACCCAGGGCCGTAATCATGTAGCGCAGGTAGTCCATCATCCCGGCCCGAATAACCTGCGGAAACCAGGGTAAATCTTCAAACTCAAACAACTGGAGGCGGAGCTTCATGGGCATAGCCTACGCGAAGCCGCCGGTTTTGGCTGTGCCTCCTCCCGTCGGATGGTTTAGTCGCAGGCGGAAGTGCGCCCCGTGTTGTTCTGCTGGCTGGGGCTGTAGAGCCACAGTACGGTAAGCATGGCCGCGGCCCAGTACGGCAAAGACATGTTCAGCAGGTCGGTCATGGAGTCAATGGGTAGCAGTACCTCCAGCAGCTGATTGGCCAGCAGAAAAAACAGCGTAACGCCCCCCAAGGCCAAGGAACGCCGCGACAAGCCCACCCGCAGCCGACACATGGCGCTAAAAAACGGAATGACCAGCGGGACAATGGCTAGCGAAACCAAGGCCGCTACCAGCCCGCTCATCAAGGCAATGGGGTAATCGTCGATGCGGTCGAGGGAAAAGTCTAGCAGCAGCCACAGCGTGCCGCCAATGTTAGCCAGGGCCCAAAGAATAAAGGTGCGCGTGATAGTAGAGTGGCCGGCAGTAGAAAGTAAGACCATAAGGCAAGCGAATAAAAAGAAAACAGAGCCCACGCAGTGGAAATGGGCAAGAAGACGAATGCTCCGTCATAAGAGCGCAGTTCAGAATACGCCGCTACTGGTGTATTGGATTGTATAAATCCAGTTTTTTATTGGGAATGGCGTATTCTCAAAATGGGTCAGCATTCGGCTGCCTATCCGCACTTGTTCAGTTCTCCTTTCTCAGAATAGGGCAACTGGCTACCTTCTCAACTGCGGCCCCTACGGCCGGATACACATCCTACAGCCAGCGCGCTGCCTCAAATTCGCACGAAATTCCAGTTATCCAGCTTGGCAGGACAGTGTTGAGTAGTCACTTAGATAGTACAGGGTTAACCTGCTCTGAGTGCTTAATTTTGCAATGCGTGGCAGCGCTAGCTACAGTGCGTTTTGCAGGGGGCAAGTGACCAGCGCCGAAAAATAGTTGGTAAGAAATGTAGGAAGTTCGGGCAAACCTGTCTTGCTTTGTAGCGCAAAGTTCTTTAGAATATGTCGAAGCCTGCCACAGACCCGCTGGTTCAACTCACCGAGATTCGCGCCATTATGGAGCGGTCCTCGCGCTTTATCTCGCTTAGTGGCCTTTCTGGGGTAGGGGCGGGGATAGTAGCACTAGTCGGTGCGGCCGTTGGGCACTGGTATCTGCAGCAGCACTACCCTAACGCGGGCTACTTGCGGTTGCTGCAAAGCACCCCCGAGGAGCGGCGACTAGTGCTACCCTACTTGCTGCTGCTGGCCGTGGGCATCATTGGGGTGGCGCTGGCCGTAGCCATGTTTTTCACGGTTCGCCGCGCCCGCCGGGCCGGACAACCCCTCTGGAGCGCCCTGGGTCGGCGGCTGGCCTTGAGCCTGATGATTCCGTTGGTGGCCGGCGGCTTGTTTTGCTTAGCCTTATTTGTGGAGGGCGCCGTGGGGATGGTGGTACCGGGGCTGCTGCTGTTCTACGGCCTGGCCCTACTCAACGCCAGCAAGTATACCCTCGATGAAATTCGGTGGCTGGGCCTCACGGAAATAGGGCTGGGTTTAGTTCTTGTGTTGATCCCTGGCCTGGGGTTGGCGTTCTTTGCCCTCGGTTTCGGGCTGGGCCACATCGGTTACGGCCTGCTGATGTACAACCGCTACGAGCGAAGCTAGTCCGCTTCTGCTCTTACCGGGGCCGGGGTAGCCGCCCCAGCCTTCTGCTTCTTCTGCTTCTGTGAAACACCTCATCCACACCCTTAATAAAGCATTCGACAACCGAGTCCGGTTGGGCGTGATGGCCGTGCTGATGGCCAATGAGTCGGTGAGCTTCAATGAGTTGAAAGATGCCCTGGACCTAACCGACGGTAACCTCGCCAGCCACGTAGCGGCGCTTGAAAAGGCGGGTTACGTGCAGGTTAGCAAGCAGTTCGTGGGCAAGAAGCCTAACACGACCTACGCAGCCTCCACAGAAGGCAAAAGTGCCTTTCAGGAACACTTAGTGGCGCTAGAAAAACTGCTGCGCGGGGCGTAGTCTTTTTTTTGCCCATAAACTTTGAAATACAAAGTACTTTAAAATAAAAGCTATGACGTCCTTTTCTGTTTCTGCACCTGCGGCGGCAGCTCCGGTTACGCGCCGGGCGGCCCTGCCGCTTACCAGCCTCCAGAAAGTGCTGCTCCCGCTCGGGGCCGTGCTGTTCGATGTTCTGTTCTGGAACCAGGAAGTGGGGCTGAATCTGAGCGTGTACACGCTGTTCGTGGTTGGGGCTACCCTGGCGGGGCTCCCGCGCCGTGCCGCCGCGTGGCGCTCCGGCTATTTCCGATTGATGCTGGGAGGAACCCTGGTCAGCGTGGGCTGCGTGCTGCTGCTTGGCTCGGGCGCCGCCAAGCTGGCCTGCGTTGCTTCCCTGCTCTTGCTGCTGGGCTACGTAAACCAGCCCCACCTAAAGCTACTAGCGTTTGCCCTGCTCACGAGCCTAACCAGCGCCGCGCGGGTAGTGCCCGGGCTGCTGCCCTACTTGCGCCTGCCCAGCGGGGGCGCAGGACGCTGGAGCCGCACCCGTTTCTACGGGCGGCTGTTGCTCATGCCGCTGGTGGTGCTGGGGGTGTTTCACCTGCTGTTCAGCATGGCCAACCCGCGCTATGCCGCGCTGGCTTCGGCGGCGTTTGCCACGGTAGGGGAGTGGCTGGCGGCCCTGCTACCGGCCATATCGGTGCCCCACCTAGTGTTTTTCCTGGTAGGATTGGTGCTCACGGCGGGCGCGCTGGTACTGGTGCCGGTTCATTTCTTCCTGGATCGGGAGTCGCGCTTCGGGGAGTTTGTGCGACGGCAGCGCGACCGGGTGGCATCTTTTAGCGTGCGCAACCCCAATTTCCGAGCGCAAACTTTCCGCTCCCTTGATTTGCGCAAGGAGTACCTGGCAGCTCTGGCTGTGTTTGGGCTGGTGAATGTCCTGCTGCTGGTCGTTAACATCATTGACATTAACTGGATCTGGCTAGGCTTTACACCTTCGCCCGGCTTCGACCTGACCCAGTTTGTGCACGAGGGTACCTACGTGCTGATCCTGAGTATCTTGGTTGCTATGGGCATTGTGCTGTGGTTTTTCCGGCGCAACCTCAATTTCTACGCCCCCGGCTTGCGGGCCCTGCGCTGGGGCGCTACGGTGTGGGTGGTGCAGAACGCGGTGCTGGTGGTATCGGTGGGGCTGCGCAACTACTATTACATCACCTACACGGGCCTGGCGTATAAGCGCATTGGGGTGTACGGGTTTCTGCTCCTGACCTTGTTTGGGCTAGGCACGGTACTGCTCAAAATCTGGCAGCGCCGCTCGGCTTACTCTCTGGTGCGGCTGAATGCTCTGGCGGCCTACGCCCTGCTCCTGCTGCTGGCCCTGGGCAACTGGGAAATCTGGATGGTACGTTACAACCTGAGTCCGCGCTTCAAGGCCGTAGATCTAGGTTTTCTGCTAGAAATGCCCGAGCGGGTGCTGCCCGAGCTAGCGGCCCGCCAAAGCGTACTCAACGGCATGACCCGCATTGTCATTAGCTCACCCGGCAGCTACACCGAAGTCAATGCTACCCCCGCCGAAGCCCAGGAAGCTATTAAGGCTCGCGTTACGGGCTGGGTCCGCAACTACCCCGAATACCATAGCTGGCAGAGCTGGACCTACGCGGAAGCCGACGCTTACGAGCGGTTAAAACAATAAGCTCCTGGTACTGAAGGTGGGCCTGCGCGCCCACTGGCTTACCCGATAGTCAGGCATCCTATTTCTACCCGTCGGAATTACTACCCCGTCATTGCTAACCCTACTTCTTATTCCCTATTCCTTGATTTTCTGACTATCCGGCAGCCAGTGATGCCGGGGACTATAGCCCGGTCGGGCAGGTTCGCCTTCTTCTTCTCCTACCTCTTTCCCCTTCTCTCATATCTCTGTTATGAATCTTGCGCAAGTAAGTCTGACCCTGGCCGGTGTGCTGCTCTGTGCCGCTTGCATTGGAGCCCTAGCCCTGCTCCTGACCTGGCGGGAACGAGCCGCCACGGCGCCAGCACGGTGGCAGCGCTTTGTCACCGTGGTGCTGCCCGGATCGGCCCTGCTGCTGGGCCTCATGCTCTGGACCCTGCTACACGTGATGCTGCTGTGGGCACCCGGCACCATGGGTGTCGTAGCGGCGGTGAGGTAAACTACCAGCTAGCCAGCCGGCGTAATGCCCGCTTATCATCTAAGTAATTCCTGCCGGGTTATTCGCCGGCGCAGATACCCCTATGGAAAATACACTAGACTCTAGCGAAGCAACTACTACGCAGCTAGGCCACTACCTCGCTATTCTGCAGCAACTCAAAGACACTATCACCATGCTGCTGATGAATTTCATGCTGTTTTTTGGAATTCTATTTTATGGTATAGCCGTACCAGGTCTTGTGCTGTACGCCTTGCGCTGGCAGCTGGTGCGCGGTAAAAACAACTGGCAGAAGGCTGCGCTGCTATGGGGTTTGGGTGTAGTGCACGAACTACTGTGCGTGGTGCTGTTCTGGTCAGTAGGAGCGGAGGATGATCTTTTCGAATGTGGTTCTTACCTAGTGTATGGCTACATGGTAGGGGTAGGAATAAGTCTGGCGGGGTTCCTAAATGCATTCAGCCACCGCCAACACGCTGAGCAATGACCAGGGTTGGCCATCCAGAAGTCGTGTGCCCTGCGGCTGCCCCAGCCACTACCTATGCCGGGCTGCTAGCTAGATTTATTGCCAACACCGTGCTACCTGCTGTGTCACCGAAAGTATGGCTGTTGCTAGGCGTGGTAGCATTGAGCGCAGTAGGGCTTTATTATGAGCAGGAAGTGTTTCCTCATGTGCCACGCGCGGTATCTTTCCTTTGCCTGCTGCTGGTTGGTTCTGCCTTGCTGCTGCCTTGGTTTGTGGCTGCCGCCGCTCGGCGCATTAGCCGGCGCGTAAGTGGGTTGCTCTGGCGTTTGTTTTGGCTGTTACTTGGGGTAGGGAGCTACGTGCTGGGGGCGCTGTTGCTGCTACCGGGGCTGGCTGCCACCGTATGGTTGCTGGTTTCTCCGTTAGAATAAACGTGGGTCTGAAACGGGGCAGGCGTTGCCATATAATGTTGTAGAAATTACCGGGAAGATGGAGGCTGCATCCTAAAGCAGTGGCACAACGCGTGTTTCCTCGTGCCCGGCTGCCTTGAACTGGTATATTTGCGACTCCGTTGCTGGCTCGCCCGGCTTCGTTTGCTTCACTGCGCCCTGCATGTCTGCTCCTCAGTCGTCGAAAACAACTTCCCCAGCCCTGCCACCCCGCCGTTGGCCTAACATCCTTTCCCGCACGCTGTGGGGAATTTTTGTGCTGGGCGCGGGTACTTTCCTGCTCTACCCCATTCTGGTGAGCATGAACTTTCTGTTCCTGTTTGGTAAGTCGCCGAGCCTGGAGGAGCTGGAGAATCCCCGGGTAGAGCAGCCCTCCGAAGTGTACACCGCCGATGGCGTACACATAGGCCGCTACTTCCGCGAAAACCGCTCCCCGGTGCCCCTGAGCAAGATGTCGCCCTGGCTGATTAAGGCCCTGGTGGCCACCGAGGACGTGCGCTACCAAGACCACTCCGGCATCGACCCCAAGGCCATTGCCCGGGCCGTGCTGGGCGCCGCTACCGGCGGCAGTGGGGGCGGGGGTTCTACCATTACCCAGCAGCTGGCCAAAAACCTCTACAAAACCCGCCGCAAGGAAAATACCGGCCTGCTGGGCCATTTGCCGCTGGTGGGCACCATCATCAGCAAAACCAAGGAGTGGCTGACAGCCGTGGAGCTGGAGCGCCGCTACACCAAGGATGAAATTCTGGCCCTGTACTTCAATACCGTCGAGTACGGCTCCCAGGCCTACGGCATCAAGGTAGCGGCCAAAACTTTCTACAGCACCTCCCCCGACAGCCTGACCATTGAGCAGGCTGCTACCCTGGTGGGCATGCTCAACAACCCCACGGCCTACAACCCCAAGTTTCACCCCGTAGCCTCCCGCAAGCGCCGCGACCTGGTGCTCACGCGCATGGGCCAGGCTGGAGTGCTCACGCCGGAGCAGGTAAAGTCGGAGCAGGCCACGCCCATCGTGCTCCAATACCAGGTAGAAAAACACGTCGATGGGCCCGAAACGTACTTCCGCGGGGCTGTAAGCCAATTCGTGAACGAGTGGTGCAAGAAGAACGGCTACGACATGTACCGCGACGGATTGCGCATCTATACCACCATCGACTCGCGCATGCAGGGCTACGCCGAGGAGGCGGTGCAAAAGAAGATGAAGACCCTGCAGCGCACCTTCGACAACTTCTGGCGCAACCGCGGCAAGGACCCCTGGGTAGACGAGGAAGGCAATGAGATTCCCAATTTCATCGAAACCCAGATGAAGCGCACCGAGCAGTACAAGGAGCTGGCCTCCCGCTACGAAGGCCGGCCTGACTTGCTCGACTCGGCTCTGCACCGCAAGCGCCCCATGAAGGTCTTTACCTGGAAGGGCGACGGGGATACTACCCTGGTCATGTCGCCGCTTGATTCGCTGGCTTACTACAAGCACTTCCTGCACGCGGGCATGATGACCATGGACCCGTTCACGGGCCAGATCAAGGCTTGGGTGGGCGGACTTAACTACCGCTTCTTCCAGTACGACCACGTGCGCCAAGGCAAGCGCCAGGCCGGCTCTACCTTCAAGCCCTTCGTTTACCTTACGGCCCTCGACAACGGCTACTCGCCCTGCGACCGAATCCGGGATGAGCGGGTAACCATCAACTACGTGGAAAACGGCCAGCCCATGGAGTGGAAGCCTGACAACGTGACCCGCGAGTACACCGGCATGAACATGACCCTGCGCTACGCCATGGCCCGCTCGGTGAACTCCGTCACGGCCCAGCTCACCGAGAAAGTAGGCTGGGAAAACGTGGCTAAGTACGCCAACAAGGTCGGTATCCGGAGCAAGCTGCTGCCTGTACCCAGCATCGGCCTCGGCTCGGGCGGCGACGTAAGCGTGTACGAAATGGTGAATGCCTACAGCACCTTTGTGAACCAAGGCTTCCGCCCTGAGCCCATGCTGGTAACCCGCATTGAGGACCGCAACGGCAACGTCATTGTGCAGTTCGACCCCCAGCAGAAGCGCGTGATTCCGGCCGAAACGGCCTGGCTGATGACCTACATGTTGCGCGGCGGCATGGAGGAGCCCGGCGGCACCTCTCAGGCCCTCTGGGACTACGAGCTGTGGCGCAAAAACAACCAAATCGGGGGCAAAACCGGCACCACCAGCAACTACTCCGATGGCTGGTATATGGGCGTGACCAAGGACTTGGTAACGGGCGTGTGGGTAGGCGGCGAGGACCGGAGCATTCACTTCCTGAACTCCCAGCAGGGCGAAGGCGGCCGTACGGCCCTACCCATCTTTGGTACTTACATGGAAAAGCTCTACCAGGACCCCGAGCTGGACATCCGCATGGGCCCGTTCCCGCAGCCTACCGTCAAAATCAGCAAGAAATACGTGTGCGTAACCGCCGAACCGCGCCGTCGCCGTGAAGCTGAAACCGTGGATACCATCGTGGTCGACAACCTGCTGGAAAACCTCAACAACGGCACCGTCCCCGTCCCGGACAGTTTGTAGAAAAGGATTGCCACTATGAACAGAAAAAGCCTTGGTCGACATAACCAAGGCCTTTCTATTCAGCGGTTATAGTGAAATCTACTCCTCCCCGTAAAACGACTTAAGCGCTTCCCGAAGGGTAGAAAACTCAAACTTGAAGCCTTGCTTCAGGGTTTTCTCGGCGCTTACCCGCTGACTAGCCAACACGATTTCGCTCATTTCGCCCATCATCAGCTTCAGGCCGAACTCGGGCACTTTAGGCAATACCAGTGGGCGGTGCAGCACGGCTGCGAGGGTTTCAGTGAATTCCTTGTTGGTAACAGGATTGGGCGACACGGCATTGTAGGTGCCCTGCCACTGCGGCTCCTCCATGGCCTGAATAAACAGGCGGCACAGGTCGTCGAGGTGAATCCAGGACATGTATTGCTTGCCGGAGCCCAGCGGAGCACCCGCCATCATCTTCACCGTGCGCGCCAACGGCACCAAGGCCCCACCCTCCGGGCTGAGTACAATGCCAATTCGGAAAATGGCGGTGCGGATGCCGTCGGTGGCTACGTTTTGGGCTGCTGCTTCCCACTGCTGGCATACTTCTGCCAGGAAATCATCGGGGGCGGGGGCCGTTTCTTCCGTTACTATCTGGTCGTCCCGGTCGCCGTAGATACCAATGGCCGACGCCGATATAAAGGTTTGCACGTGGTGGGAGCTTTTCGCCAGTTCCCGGGCCATCAGCTGGGTGCCAGCCAGCCGGCTCGACAGGATTTCCCGCTTGCGCTCCTGAGTCCATTTGCCATCCGAAACGCTGCTGCCAGCCAGGTTGATAATGTAGTCGGCGTAGGGTACGGCCGCTTCATCAATGGTGCCGGCTAATGGGTCCCAGCGGAAGCTGCGGTAGCGGCCGCTACCGGGAGTGCGGCTCAGCAGGGCTACTTCATACCCGGCATCAATCAACATTTCGGCGAGGCGGGTGCCAATCATGCCGGTGCCCCCGGTAATTAAAACTTTGCGCGACATGGAAGAGAACAGGTAGCCTAGCGCCGAAAAGGCGCCAGAACTTTGAACGGAGAGTGGAAAAGCGGAAGGAAAGCTAACAGCTTTTTATTTGCCAATCAGCCGCAGGAACTCGGAGCGCAATGCTTCGTCGCGGACAAAGGCGCCGCTGTATTCCGCCGTTAGGGTGCTGCTACTCGTATCGTTCACGCCCCGGCTCATCACGCACAAATGATCGGCCTCAATAAGGACGGCTACGTCGTCGCTGCGCAGGGTAGTTTTCAGCTCCTCTGCAATCTGGCGGGTCAGGCGCTCCTGCACCTGGGGGCGGCGGGCAAAGTACTGTACTACCCGGTTAAGCTTGCTCAGGCCCACCACATGCTCACCCGGTAAATAGGCCACGTGGGCCTTGCCGATGATGGGCACGAAGTGGTGTTCACAGCAAGAAAACAGCGTAATGTCGCGCTCCACCAGCACATTCCGGTACTGGTAGCGGTTCTCGAACAGCTTTACATCGGGCCGATGCTTGGGGTCGAGGCCCTTGAACCACTCCTGCACGTACATCTTGGCCACGCGCTTGGGCGTGCCACTCAGGCTGTCATCCGTGAGGTCCAGCCCCAGAATCTGCATGATGTCGTGGAAGTGCTCGGCAATGGCGGCAATTTTTTCGTCGTCGCTGAGCTGAAAGGCGTCGGCCCGGAGGGGCGTGCGCAAATCAGCTGGCAACTCTACGTCGATGGCGGGGCGGGCTGCGGTACCATCCGCGGTGGAGGCTGCAGCAGCGGGGTTATCCATGGTATTCTACAAAATTGCGTTCGGTCTCGTACAGCGTAACCGACATGGCTAAGTGCTCTTCCACGTGCGGGCGCAGCCGATTCCAAATCACGACAGCAATATTTTCAGCCGTCGGGTTAAGGTGGCGAAACTCTTCCGTGTCCAGATTCAGATTTCGGTGGTCAAAGGTATCCAGAATCTCGCGCTTGATCAGGTCGCTCAACCGCTTCATATCATACACGTAGCCCGTAGCGGGGTCAATGTCGCCGGTCAGGCGAACAATGAGCTCGTAGTTATGGCCGTGATAATGAGGGTTGTTGCACTTGCCAAACGTAGTCTGGTTCTGCTCGTCATTCCAGGCCGGGTTGTGCAGGCGATGGGCAGCGTTGAAGTGTTCTTTGCGGCAAACAGTGATAGGCATAGTCGGGGTTAAACTGGCTGCAGTTGCTTTTGTTTCAGAAAGTATAGAGAATATCAAGTAGTTGGCTTAGCCATGAGGGGGTAGCTCAACAGGAATAGATGCCATTATCTGGTATATAAACGATTATGAATATTAATTTTCTAACAAAAGTCAGTTTTCTTCAAAAAAAACAATCCGGGCCCTGGTGAGATGCTGGCAGGCTAGTTAAATTTGATGAGTCGGAGTTCGTTTACCCGACGGTCATACCTGCAAATCATTTTCTTCTCAACTTATTTCATTTCCTATGAAACGAGGCGTACTCTTTTCTTTGCTGCTGATGTTGGCAACATCGGTGACTAGCTTCGCGCAAAAGTCGCCGGTTGATGAAACGGACATGGCTGTAAAAGGCATTCCGCGTAAGGGGCAGCGGGTTTCTGTGCAGCTGGATAGCAAGCGCGTAGAAGACTCCTGGAAAAAGCAGCTGGACGAGCAGTTCGGTAGCAAAGTGAAAGCTGACAAAGGCGTATACACCATGGACGGAGTCGTGATTGACGCCGTTTCTAAGACGCCAGTACGCGTAATCAGCAAAGTAGACGCCGTGCCCACCGGTACGACCATCTGGTGGTCGATTGACTTGGGTAACGCCTACCTGGGCAAAGAGGCTACGCCGGTGCAGTGGAAAGCTGCTGAAGGCTACCTGAAAGACTTCGCCCGCAAGCTCTACCGCGAAGACTTGGCTGTACAGGTTGCCGAAGCCGAGAAAGCCCTCGTGTCGTCGCAGAACAACCACATGGCGGTTATCTCGAAGGCCGATGCCATCAAGAAGGACATCGAGAAAAACAAAGCGCGCAAGATTGAAATCCAGCAGCAGCTGGCCCAGAACGCCGCTGAACTGCAGCAGTACAACAACCAGGTTGACATGAACCTGAAAGAGCAGGAAGCTGCCCGCGCCGACATTGTGAACATGCGCGTAGCCCTCGAGGCCGTAAAGGAGCGCATGAACAAGATTGAGTAGTCGGCCTTCCGATTATTACTTGTGAACAAAAAGCCCTACCTGCTAGCAGGTAGGGCTTTTTGTTGCTACGCTTGTTACGTACGGGCTAGTTACTGCAGCCAGCGACGAATGTATTGTTCCGCTGCCTTCTCGTCTTTCCAGCCAGCAATGCGGGTTTCGCCGGGGCGGCCGCGGTGCTGGAACCACAGGCTCAGCGACTGGCGCACGCCTGGGTAGCGGCGGTTCAGGGTAGCCCAATCCGTGACATCCGGCAGGATGCGCTGGGCCGGTCGCGCCGGAACCGCCACGACCAGCGGCTGCAGGGCCCCGTTCACATCGAGCAGCAGCAGGGCCACGGGTACTACCTCCAGCACGGTGCCCGCGGGCTGCCCTTCGGCTAACACCAGCGCCGGCACGGGCCCGTCCGTTTCCTGAGGACGGCCGGGCGCGCTGACGTTGGTACCCGGAATAAAGCCCAGGTTGCCCGGCACCGGCAGAAATTCTATTAGCTGGTCAGTGCCAGCCTGCTCCAAGGGTTGAAATTCATGCGTTTGGGCGTTGTAGCGCTGCTCGCGGCTGGTGCCAGCGGGCATTTCCACTACCACCTGCAAGAGCTTGCGCTCGGCCGAAAAGGTAGGCAAATCGGCGTAATCCGTTTGGCAGCCCGCCAACGAAGCCGCGCCGATTTCGGCCAGCAGTAGATACCAACGCAAACGCATGAATTTCATCCAGGGATAAAGTTGCTACTGCGCTAATTGCTCATTTAAAACCCGGAAGGGGTTCAACTCCTCTAGGTGCAGCACAAAGCGAATTCGGTCGGTAAAATCCTTGCGACTGTCGGGCAGGCCGTTCGCGTACTGCGAGCCAGCGACAGGTAAGTAAAGCCGCAGGATGTTCTTGGCAATGGGTACTACCAGGCCCGCGTCGTAGTACAGGCGTTGGGCCTCCAAGCCGGGGCCTACGGTCTGGAACTCCTTGGTTGCGCCCAGATCGGCAAAAACGGCCAGGGAAGTTACGGGCAAGTCGGCTTCCACGCCCAGGGTGCTGAGCCACCGTCGGCTGCCGACGGGCAGGTAGGCCTTGAACGCGCCGTCCCGATCGTCGGTTTGATGACGCTGGGCCGTGTACGTATCAGAAATCTGCTGCCGGTCCAGGAAGGCCGTCTGGCGGCGGTAATCGGGGCTACCGCTTAAGCCAATGACAAAGGGACTTTCGGCTCCAGATTTCAGGAATCTGCCCCCAAACAAGCGGGCCCGAATCTGTTTCTTGGCGTTATAGTAACGGCTGTACGTTGCCGTGGCCCGCAGCAGGGCAGCTTCCCGGTCGGTGTTGTCTACCTCTACATCGGGTGTCATGTAGTTGAATTCAACGTGCGCGCCCCAGCTCTGCAGGGCATTTTTGTGCTGCACCCGGTACTCCAAGGTCTGGAAGCTGCTGGTCTGGCCCAGGTTCTGGTTGCGCACGGTGGTATTGGCAAAGCGCAGTAAATGCTGGGGCTGGTTGAAGGCCGAGTGGGGTAGGAGCAGCGTAACGCTGGGTTCTATTTTGCGGTAGCGCTCAAAACGCTGTACCTGGATGCCGGTGAGCAGCTGGCGGGCTACCGTGCGGGGTAGCACATTCAAGTTCAGCGTACCAATACCGTTCAGCTCGTTGCGGTTAAAGCTGTACATGGGCATGGCCAGGTAGTTGAGCCGCTTGGGCGCCAGGGCGTTGTTATAAAAGGCAGCCCCCAGCATGAACTTGTCGGACGTATTAGCTCCGATTACGGGTAGCCAGTTGATGGTATGCCGGTCCCAACGCTCTATGCTGGCTAGCGGCTTCAGGCGCAAGGGCTCCCAGGTCCGCAGTGAGCCGCTGAGGTTCATTCGGTCGTCGCGACGGTTGAGCTGGGGCGTGAGGTAGCCAGGGTCGACCACCACGCTGACCACGCCGGCCCGGCGGAAGTTTAGCTGCGTTTCATCCTGTTCATCGTCCTCAGTACCGCCGAACGCGGGCGTCCACTGGGTTTCCAGCACGTTGCCTTGGGCATCGAGGGTAGCAACGGGCACGGCAAAGGGCGCGGGCGAATCATTGCGCACCAGCACTTTCACCGTCTCATTCTGCACTAGCAGGTCAGATACGGCAGCTTCGTAGCGGTTTTGGGTCGTGAGCATGTCGCGGAAAAACCAATCCAGCTTCTGGCCGCTGGTTTCTTCGAATACCGCCTGCATGTCCTCGGGGTAGGGGTGCCGAAACTGCCAGCGCTGGTAGTAAGCGTGCATGGCCGCGTCGAACTTCTCCTGGCCCAGGTACCCGGCCAGGTAGCGCAGCAGAGCGGCCGTTTTGCCGTACACAATCAGCCCGTAGTTCAGCTTGCCGTACTCGGCGGAAGAAATACCGCTTACTGGCTGATCGAGGCCCCGCGAGGCCACGGCCTGAAAAGGCACCTGATTCAGGGCTGCGGCCGGCAAACCGTCAACGCCTAGCGTGCGGGCCAGGCGCGACGACTTCACCAGAAACTCCAGCTGCCCGGCCGTAGGATTTTCGCGCTCGGCCACGCGGTTTTCCACGTAGGAGTTGACGCCCTCGTCCAGCCAGGGGAAGTCCCGCTCATTGGAAGCCAAAATGCCATAAAACCAGTTGTGGCCTACCTCGTGCACAATGGCCGAAGGTTGGGTTACCGTTACCATGGGGTATTCCATGCCGGAACCGGCACTCAGGGCCCCGTCCACGGCGGTAGCGGAGGCGTAGGGGTATTCGCCTACCCACTCGGAGTAGGAGGTAAGGGCCTTGTTTACATCCGTGAGGCCTTTAATCCACTTTTCGGCGTCCTTGTTGGTGAACAGAACCCAGGAAGTGACCTGCCGACCGGAGGGGAGCGTAACGCCGCTTTTGAGCACGTTAAAGCGCTTATCGGCAAACCAGGCGAAGTCGTGCACCCGGTCCTGCACGTAGCGCAGGGTTTTGGTATCGGAGGAGGAAGCCGGAAACTTGAGGTCGTCGCCGAAATCTTTTTGGGTTTTCTTAGCGGCCGTGGTAGCTGCCAGCTGATCGAGGCGCTGCTGCTCATCGGGGTTTTGCAGCACGCCCGTGGCGCCTACCACGTAGTTGGCCGGCAGGGTAATGCGCACATCAAAGGAGCCAAACTCCGAGTAGAACTCGCCCTGGTCGAGGTAGGGCATCTGGTGCCAGCCTTTACGGTCGTACACAGCGGGCTTGGGGTACCACTGCGTTATCTGGTAGCTCTGGTCGACGTGGCCAAAGCGGGAAAAGGAATTCGGAATCTTAACCCGGAACGGCGTGGTAATGGTGATGCTGGCCCCCGGAGCAAGCGGCTGGGGTAAAACCAGCTTAGCCATGTCGGGGTTGGCGGCATCGTACTGCAGCGTGGCCGGCTGGCCGTTCACTTGAAAAGCCAAGCCGTCAATAAAGCCACGTTGCTCAGGTTTGGCAAATTGAAACTTGCGGCTGCCGTTGCGGAGCTGCTGGCGGGCAAAAGCCGTGTTATTGTCGCGGTAGGCGTTGGGCCAGAGGTGAAACCAGATGTAGGGCAGCGCATCCGGGGAGTTGTTGGTGTATACCAGTTCCTCCCGGCCGCTGAGCGTGTGCTGCTGGTCGTCTAGGGTAACATCAATGGAGTAGTTAGCTTGCTGCTGCCAGGTAGTAGTGGCCTGCTGGGCGTGGCTTAAAAGGGGTAGAATAGCTAGGCCACATAGGCTTATACATCTTTTCATGCGGTACGAGGAAAGGGGATTGGGTGGTGGCATGGGAAGGCGAAAGTAGCCCTTCGGACCGGAACATGGGCCACAACCTTTGCCACACAGCCGCGTTTGCACGAATATTCCCAACTGTGCCGCTGCTGGCGGCAGCCTAACCATTCACACTATGTCTTTCCACAAGATTCCCAAGGACGATACCCAGCACCAAAACCACCTCGACGGCGCCGTTGGCATTCTAACCGGCGACCTGCAGGAAGAAGCTACCAAGTCGGGCCTCGATAACCATTTCCAACGCTGGATCGAGGACCTAAAGGACGTAAACAACCCCGAGCTGCACCAGATTGTGGTGGATATGCAGGCGCTAAAAGCTCACTTTGGCGGCGGCACTATTGATAAAGACCTGGTAGGTCAGCTTTTGAGCCGCTTGGGTACCAACACGTCTAAAGCGGCTGTATTTGCTGAAAACCCAAATACGGCCCAGCGGGTAGCCAACTTGGGCGAGGCGCTCAGCGCCGCTGCTAAGCAAATGCGCGGTGGCCAATCCAGCCCCGAGCAGGATCTGCAGCAGAATTCCTAGGCAACTAGGTTGCTGCGCTGCAGTAAAAAGCCATAAACGAAACAGCCGGCCCTCCGCAAGGAGAGCCGGCTGTTTTTATAAGCAGGAAAGCGGTGAAGCTTACGCAGTAGCCTTAGCTACGGTAGCACGCTTTTCTTTGATACGAGCAGCTTTGCCCGACAGGCCACGCAGGTAGAACAGACGAGCACGACGCACTTTACCGCGACGCACTACCTCAATCTTGTCGATGTTGGGCGACAGGAGGGGGAAGATACGCTCAGTGCCGATCTGGTTCGAAATCTTACGAACCGTGAAGGTTTCGCCGTTCGAATTGGTATTCTTGCGCTGGATAACAACGCCCTGGAACTGCTGAACACGCTCCTTGTTGCCCTCGCGAATTTTCACGTGGACGTTGATGGTGTCACCGGCGGCAAATTGGGGGAAGCTGGCGCGGCGCTCCTGGGATTCCTGCTGGATAAAATCGAGTAGTACGCTCATGGCTGGAAAAACTGTAAAGGACGGCCGCGCCGTCCGAGGGGTTTCTGGTAAAGAGGCGCAAATATAGCCCTCTATTTTGAAATTGTGAAATTGTGAGTTGGTGAAATTGTGAGTTTGTCGTTCTGCTTGCGCTACTTACGGGTGCAGCGCAACAGATTCGCTCTTCACAGCTTCGCAAGCTCACTCTTGCAATAAATCTGGCCGCCGCTGTTGGGTGCGGATCAGAGCTTGCTCATGGCGCCAGATATCAATTTTCGGGGTGTTACCCGAAAGCAAAATTTCTGGCACCGATAAGCCCCGCCATTCAGCTGGCCGAGTGTATACAGGCGGCGCCAGTAGGTTATCCTGAAACGAGTCGCTCAGGGCAGATTCCTCGTTGCCGAGTACTCCGGGCAGCAGCCGAACCACGGCATCGACCAGAATAGCTGCGCCTAGCTCGCCTCCGCTCAGTACGTAGTCACCAACGCTGATTTCGTGGGTGATGTAGGCCTGGCGGATTCGCTCGTCTACGCCCTTGTAGTGGCCGCAAAGAATGAGCAAGTTGCCCGCCAAGGACAGTCGGTTTACCAGTGGCTGCCGCAACGTATCCCCGTCAGGCGTCATGTAGATAACGGCCTCGTAGGAACGTTGCGCCAATAGCTCATCGAAACAGGCCGCAATTGGCTCCACGCGCAGTACCATGCCAGCCCCGCCCCCAAACACGTAGTCGTCGATCTGACCATGCTTGTTGATGGCGTAGCGGCGCAGGTCGTGCAAATGAATTTCGGCCAAGCCTTTGTCCTGTGCGCGCTTCACGATGGAGTGAGCAAAGGGGCTGACCAGCAAATCCGGCTGGCACGTGACAATGTCAATACGCATGGAAAAAGAACGAGCTACGGTTCTACGAATTCATCGGGCTCGTCCCGCTCCCGGGAGGCGGGCGTCAGATACACGTCGAGCAAACCCTCCGGCAGGTTCACAAACAGCTTACGCGCCGCTTGATCGGCCTGCTTAACCAGTTCATCCACTACCGGAATCAGAACCTCAACTCCCTTATAGCGCATCGACAGTACGTCTTGCTGCGGCAGTTCGTAGAAGGTTTCTACCGTACCCAGCTCTCCCAGTTGCTCATCAACTACTAGGTAGCCAACTACATCATGAAAGTAGAACTGATCTTCGGCTAGATTTGGCAGTTCCGTTAGAGGGCGCCAGAGCTTGGCATTGCGGAGCGGCTCGGCATCTTCGATGCGGTCGATACCCTTGAACTTGAGCAAGGCCCGCGCGTCGCTCTGCGGCTGGAGCTTTTCCACGGCGTAGTCCGTGAGCTTACCCGGAGCGGTGGGCAACTCCACCAGCACAGATTTCAGCTTGCGGTAATCGTCGAGGTTATCTACGTCGAAGGCGGCTACCACAAACCCTTTGAGGCCGTGGGGCTTTACCACCGAACCCAGCTCGTAGCAGTCGTCGAGAGTCATGGCAGGGAAGATGAGGAGGGAAAACACGCAAAGGTGATGAGGTAGAAAAGGGTAGCGTAGTTAAACCACTAGCACCCCTTTAGTACCTCATCACCTTCTTACGTGAGCCTAAGACTAGGCGCCAGCTTCCTCAGTGGTGTCGGCCGAAGCTTCAGCATCGGTCGTTTCGCCTTCGGCTGCCGGAGCAGCCGGGGCGTTGGCAGCCTCCAGAGCGGCTTGCTTCGCGCGCTGGGCTTCAGCACGAGCTGCATTTACCTTGGTTTCCGCGGCCAGACGCTGCTGACGAGCTTCTTCCTTGGCAGTGCCCAGGCTGGTGCGCTTGCCTTCGATTTTAGCATCTTTCTGCTCTTTCCACTCGGTGAAGCGCTGGTCAGCAACGTCCTGCGAGATGGCGCCTTTGATGACGCCGAGCTGCAGGTGCTTGCGGTAGAGCACGCCACGGTAAGAAAGCATAGCACGCACGGTATCCGTGGGCTGGGCACCCTTCATAATCCAGTCGAACGCCTTATCACCATCGAAGTTGATGGTAGCGGGGTTAGTCTGGGGGTTGTAGGTACCGATTTTCTCGATGAAGCGGCCGTCGCGGGGCGAGCGGGAGTCGGCAACAACGATGTCGAACTGAGCGGCCTTTTTGCGGCCACGACGGGCGAGGCGGATTTTAACTGCCATAAACCGGTTTGGTTAAGCGACGCATCCCGTGCGTCTGGTTGAAAATGAGGTGCAAAGGTAAGGCAAAAGGTGGAGTTGTGAAAGGTGAAATTGTAAAACGAGTTATGAGCCGCGCAGAAAAAGCCAATCAATTACCGCAAGCCAGAAGCCTACGAAACAAAACCAGCCCCTCATGCCGATGCACAAGGGGCTGATTTTTACACAGGCGAAAGGGAAACTTACCATTTCACCTTTCACCAATTGGCTAAGCTGCCATGTTCACGGGCTCCTGCCACTTACGTTTCACTTTCACCACCCCAATTTTATCCAGGCTCCAGATAAACATGTAGGTAGGGTCCAGCTCCCACTTCTTCACGCCGAAATTGACGCGCATGGGCAGCTTGTGGTGGTTGTTCTGAAACAGCTCGCCGAAGGCTAGGAAGTCGAAGGGCAGCGTGTTTTTAGAGTGGTCGTGGTTATCAAAGTTCTGGTAGCCGTATTTGTGGCCGCCCCAGTTCACAATAGCGCCGTGAATCGGGCCCATCAGGAAGTGCAGGGGTAGCAGCAGAAACTGCCACCACGCCGTAGCAAACTGCACGTAAAACAGCACGTACAGGGCGCCCCAGCCGATGCGGGAGTACCACTTGTCGCCTAGTTTCTCAATGGCGTCCCACTCAGGGTAGTCGCCCTCGAAGCGCTCCGCGGCGGCGTAGTTGCGGTTGAGCACGGCGTTGTAGATGTTCTTCGTCTTCCACATCATCGTGAAAGCGTTAGACGAGTACAGCGGGGAGTGGGGGTCCAGCTCGGTATCAGAGTAGGCGTGGTGCATGCGGTGCAACAGCGCGTACGCCCGGGGCGAAAGGAACGAAGAGCCCTGGCAGATATAGGTGAACAGGAAGAAGAACCGCTCCCAAAACTTGTTCATCGTGAACATCTTGTGGGCCGCGTACCGGTGC
Source organism: Hymenobacter sublimis (assembly GCF_023101345.1). Lineage (NCBI taxonomy): Bacteria > Pseudomonadati > Bacteroidota > Cytophagia > Cytophagales > Hymenobacteraceae > Hymenobacter > Hymenobacter sublimis. The sequence continues at coordinate 3,251,570 of NZ_CP095848.1, read as the reverse complement.
AGGTAGAACGTCTGCGTAAAGAGCGACAGGTAGTAGTGCGCTACGAAAAAGAAGAGTATCGCCATAGGGGCAAAAAGTTAGAGGTCGAAACCGGTAGCGGCCGAAGCCTCAACGCGCTAAGCGCAAAAGCCAGGCTTTAGTTCAGCCACTGTTTCGCAAAACTACGGCCACACCTGTCCCAGGTGCAATTGCCCTGGCTAAAAGGCCATAATGTTATTCAGGTCTAGCTAGCTAAAGCTTCGGGCCCAGGCAGCGGAATGCAAAAACCTAGTAGTAGGCTTCGGCGGCTTCCCAGTGTGCAACGTCGGGTAGGGGAGCCTTGAAGCACATTTCTTCCTTAGTAACGGGATGCTGAAGCTCTAGCTGCCGGGCGTGCAGGGCAATGCTCACGTCGGGCAGGGGAGCTAGGAAGCCGTATTTGACGTCGCCAACGATAGGCGTGCCCAGGCCGGAGCTGAGCTGCACCCGAATCTGGTGGGGCCGGCCGGTAATGGGGTTGACCTGTACCAGCCAGCGCGAACCCGCCTGCCCCAGCACCTGGTAGTCCAGATCTGATTTCAGGCCCTGGCCGTGGCGCTCGGTGTAGGCCTTGGTGGTATTGCGAATGGGGTCTTTTACCAGCCAGTGCGTGAGGTGGCCGGTCGTCGGCTCGGGGCATTTGCCGGTCAGGGCCCAATAGGTCTTGTGCACCTTATTGTCACGGAACATTTCGTTCAGCCGACTCAGGGCCTTGCTGGTTTTGGCTAGGGCCACCACCCCGCTCACGGGCCGGTCGAGGCGGTGAGCTACGCCCACGAAGGCCGCTCCGGGCTTTTTATACTTAAAGCGCAGATATTCTTCGGCTTTGGCAGAAAGCGGCTCGTCGCCGGTAGCATCGCCCTGCACGAGCAGACCGGCGGGCTTATTAATAATGAGCAGATGGTTGTCTTCGAACAGAATTTCCTTCCGCTCCGACCACAGATTCGGACGATTCACTGGTAACTAATGAGGAATGAAGAACGAGGAGTGAGCAAATAAGTGAGGAAGAAGCAAGCACATCTTGACCGAGGTACCTTCTTCATCTCTCATTCTTCATTCCTCAGCAAACTTAATACGCTTCGTCCTGGCTCGGGAAGTCGCGTGATTTTACGTCTTGAATGTAGCGCTGCACGGCGTCGTGCATTAGGTTGCCTAGGTCAGCGTAACGGCGCAGGAAGCGGGGCTTAAACTCCTTGGTAATGCCCAGCATGTCGTGCACCACCAGTACCTGCCCATCTACATCGGGGCCGGCGCCGATACCGATAACCGGAATAGTAAGTTTCTCGGCTACCTGCTTAGCCAAGCTGGAAGGTATTTTTTCCAGCACGAGGGCAAAACAGCCAATTTCTTCTAGCAGCAGGGCGTCTTCAATTAGCTTCTGTGCCTCGGCTTCCTCTTTGGCCCGCACCGTGTAGGTGCCAAATTTATAAATACTTTGGGGAGTAAGGCCGAGGTGCCCCATCACCGGGATGCCCGCCGTCAGGATACGGGTAATGCTGTCCTTGATTTCAGCGCCGCCTTCCAGCTTGATGCCGTGCCCCCCCGACTCTTTCATGATGCGGATAGCCGAACGCAGAGCCTCCGAAGAATTGCCCTGGTAGGAGCCAAAAGGCATGTCCACCACCACAAACGCCCGCTTTACGGCCCGCACCACGCTCTGGGCATGGTAAATCATCTGGTCCAGAGTGATGGGGAGGGTCGTTTCGTGGCCGGCCATCACGTTAGAGGCCGAGTCACCTACGAGGAGCACGTCCACGCCCGCCCCGTCCAGAATTTGGGCCATGGAGAAGTCGTAGGCCGTGAGCATGGATATTTTCTCACCGCGCTGCTTCATGGCCAGCAACTGGTGCGTGGTCACGAGTTTGACTTCTTTGTGCTGAGACATGCTAGGGTGCTGTAAAGGAGTGGAAAACGGAAAAGACGGGAGCAAAAGTGACTAATTTCTTTTAATCCGTGGGCATGATCCTCCGCTCCCTTGCTCATCCATTGGCTCCGATCCTGACAGCAAGCCTACTCCACTGAAGGCCGCTAGTAGTTCAGGAAGGTTTTGTTGCGGCTCAGTTTCAGATCCTGAAGCAGGGAAGACTTGGCGGCAATGGTTACAAAATAGCCGCGTGTGGGTCCAAACGGCCGCCAGTTGCCGGTAATCTGCCAGCAGTGCAGGTCCTTGGTAATGTCCAGGTTGGTAAAGGCTGGCGTCTTATTAACGAAGTCGTAGTTGGTGCTGAAGCCGAAGCGCAGGGTTTCGGTGAGCTTTACTGAGCCATTTAGGTTCAGTGAGGCCGCCGTGTAGGCGCTGCGCCGGATGCGGTTGTCGCGCGCGGGGAGTGGCCCCTGATCGGCGTACGACAAGGTGAAGGAGGTGTTCAAATCCCACGGAATCGAAAAGTCCACGTAATCCTCGTACGGGTCAATGCGGGTAGGGGAGCCCAACGACGGATCGTTCACGGGGGCTACGTCGCGGCGAATTGTGGACTTGCGGTTGCCCTGAGCCGGGTTGAACTGGTAGCTCAGGGAGGCGTTGGCAGTAGCCAAGCGCGCTAGCCGGAAGCTCTTCTGCTGCCACAAGAATTTGTCGATTGGGCGGCTCAAGGAATCCCGCTGATAGAAATCGAAGTTACCGTTAATGGTTACGCCCAGCTTACGTGCTACCTGCGTATGGAACGTGACGTTCAACGGGTCCAGTTGGAACGATTCTTTGACGAAATCATAGCCTATGTTAAAATCAAGGCCATCAATGAGGCTTACCTTTTTGAATGGGGTAGTACCCGTCGTATCCTCAGAGTTGCGCACTTTCATTTCCACTGAGTTCTGTAGGAAAAAGCTTAAGCGGCGCACCTCGGTGGTTGTAGGTGGGTCGTACACCGAGTTGCTGTAGCGCGGGAGCAAAAAGCCCCGGTTGTCTCTGTACACCTGACCTTCGGAGTATAGTAGCCCGGTCAAGGGGTCCCGCAGACCGTCCAGCCGCACGCCCTGGAAAGCAGGATTGTCCCGACTGGGGGCCGGGGAATAGTTAAAGGTGAGGTTTGGGGTCACTTTATGCCGCAGCGCCTGGATTTTGTGCGTGCCTTTGCGTACGAAGGTACCGTAGAAAGATGTGCCCAGGTTGGCGCCGAACGTGTAGCTATAAAGGCGGTTGAACTGCCGTAGGGTATCAATCTGCACCGCGCGGGCTTCGGGAATGTACTCGTAGTTGAGTTTCTTGAAGTACCAGTTTTCGCCGTAAGTAACCGTTGGGTTCAGATTGAAATGCTTCAGCAGGGTGTAGCTACCCAAGGTAATACTGAAGTTGTGCTGCATGCCGGTTTGGGAGTTGCGCAGCAGCTTATCGAGGTTGCTGAAGCGAACCGGTAGCGTGGAAACTTGAGTGGAGCCGCCAATCAGGGGAATGGCGCCGCTATTAATTACGCGGGCCGGCAGGGCGTTGGATAGCTGATTCTGGTAACGCAGGTCATAAGAAAAAGCCAGCTGCTCAAAGATCCGGCCCCGCGACTCCAGACCCAGGAGCTCATACACGTACTGCCGGGCCAAGCCCACGGTCACGTCGGGTAAGGTAAAGTCCATGGTGCCCGACTGGGTGTTCTGGTTTTGGCCGAGGTTGACGTTGTAGTTGATGGGTAGGTTGCGCAGCTGCTTGGAATACGTGATGTTAGACTGGAAGGCCGGCGTGAGGTAGAGGCGCTGGTTGTAAGAGTTCTGCCGGTAATAGTTGTTGCTGCTGATGTTCACGTTGGCCGAGAACCGACCACCGCCCGGACGTGCTACCGGGGTATGGTTCCAGGCCAGCGCGAAGTTGCGCGAGGAGCGCGGAATGTTATAATTCGGGTTGGTATTAGCATCGGTAGTACCCAACAGGCGCTCGGTAGGCTGGGAGCTGTAATTGAAATTGAACAGTCCGTTGTAGCGGTAGCGCGTGATGTACTGCACCTCGGCCGTGCCGCGCCAGCCCCCAAGCCGGTCGCCGTTGCCGGAGTAAAGGTCGCCGGTTAGGCGCACCCCAATGTGTTCGTTGGCCGCCCAATAGTAGCCGCCATTGCGCAGGAAGAAGCCCCGGTCGGCAGCCTGCCCGAATGTGGGAATGATGAAGCCCGAAGCCCGCTTGTTGCTTTTGGGGGTAGGAAAGTACCCGAACAGAAAGCCCAAGGGGGTAGGAATATCCCCGATAACTAGGTTGAAAGGCCCCGTCACGACTTTCTCGCCGGGAATCACCTTCATTTTGGAAGCATTGATGAAAAAGTGCGGGTTTTCGAGGTTGCAGGTAGTGTAGCGCCCACGCACCCCGAACAGCTCGTTCCGGTCGTTCTTTTTAATGGTTTCGGCATGCACAAAGCCTTCGCCCTGCTGGGTTACCACATCCGTGATGCGGCCGCGCTTGCTTTTGAGGTTGTAGTCGATACGGCCAGCCTGGTAGTTCTGGGAACCCTGCTTAAATAAGGGCCGGTCGCGCACCTTGCCCGTGGAATCGGCCCGGCCCTCCGCCGTTACCAAGTTGCGGCTGTAGTCTACCGTAATCAGGGCGGCCTTCAGGTTCATGTCGCCGTAGTCCACGTCGGCCTTGTCGTAGAGAATGGCGCGCTTGTTTTGCACCTCAAACCGAATGGAGTCCTGGGCCTTGTACTTGACGGTAGTTTCCACGGCTCCCTTGCGGCCGCCCGCAGCTACGTTCAGCGAATCAGGCGTGCCGCTCACCAGCCGAGTCGTGTCGGTGCGCACGGGGGCGCCAGGTTTGGGGGCGTTCAGAATCTGGGGCGCCGGCCGTACGTCCTCCAGCACGCTGCTCGTGCGGGGGCGCTGCTGAGCCTGCCCCGGGCGTAGTAGGCCTAGGCTGAACAGTAGCGTAAATAGCAGCGGCAGCCGCAATAGCGGCGAAAGTGCACTCTCTATAGAATTGTACACAGGCACGAGTGGGGCCACGTAGTTTTTATCGTTTATTTTGTGGCGGTTTGCAAAGGTAGCTGGTCGCTGCCCCAACTAACGAACTCCGTGCGGAATATTGTCGCTCTGGGCACGGTGGCCCTGTTATTTCTCGCCGGCCCTACTTCTTCTTCCCCCCCGCAGGCTCCGGCCGGGAGCGGGCAGCCCCCGTATCGGTATCGGCTGCGCACCGTTGTGCTCGATGCCGGCCACGGCGGCAAAGACCGGGGCTGCGCCGGCGTGAAGGCCCGGGAAGCAGATGTAGCCCTGAAAATTATTCTGGCTCTGGGACGGCAGATCGAGGAAAACATGCCCGACGTGAAGGTGGTCTACACCCGCAAGACGGACGTATTTGTGGAGCTAGCCGACCGCGCCGGCATCGCCAATAAAAACAACGCCGACCTTTTTATTTCCGTCCACTGCAATGCTAGCGCCCCGGCGGCCAACGGCACGGAAGTCTGGACCATGGGGCCGCACAAAACCGACGCCAACCTCTCGGTGGCCAAGCGCGAAAATGCGGTAATTCTGCAGGAAGAAAACTACCAGGAGCGCTACAACGGCTTCGACCCTACCTCACCCCAGAGCCACATCCTGTTTTCCCTCTACCAGAGCGCCCACATGGTGAACAGCATCCGGTTTGCCCAGAAGGTTGACCGGCAGTTCCGCACCACCGTGAACCGGCCCTCCCGCGGGGTAAAGCAAGCGGGCTTCCTGGTGCTGTGGAAATCCACCATGCCTGCCGTGCTGATTGAGTCCGGCTTCCTAACTAACCGCCAAGAAGAATTGTACTTGAACGATAAGACCAATCAGTCGTATATGGCCTCGGGTATTTACCGCGCCTTCCGCGACTACAAAAATGAGCTGGAAGCTAACACCGGGGAATAACCTGTCCGGAGCCTGTGTAACCGGATAATTTGCTTCCGACTCCCTTTAACCAACTGCTGACCCCGTGTCGAAAGAAATAAAAGTAGCCCTGTTGGGCATCGTTGCTGTCGCCTTGCTAGTTGTGGGCTTCAACTTTTTAAAGGGCAGCAATATCCTGTCGACGGACCGTACCTTCTACGCCAAGTATGACAACGTGGACGGCCTGAACGTAGGCAACCCCGTCATTCTGAACGGCATTAAGGTGGGCCAAGTCAAGGAAATGACTCTGGTGCCGGAAGAAGGCAACCGGGTGAAAGTGGCCGTGGAACTGCAGAAGGGCGTCACGGTCGGCGACTCCACCGTAGCCAGCCTGAGCGGCTCGTTGCTGGGCTCAAAAACCATCACGCTTTTTCTGGGCAAGAACAGCAAGGTCTATGACGGCGGCGAGGAGCTAAAGTCCTACACCGTGGCCAGCATCACCGACGCCTTTCAGGCCAAGGCCCTACCCGTGCTGGGCACCGTCGATTCGACCCTGATTAAGGTGAACGGCTTTCTGAACAAGGATGCTAAGGTGAGCCTGCAGGCGACCCTGCAGAACGCCCAGGGTAGCACTGAGGCCCTGAAAAATCTGCTGCTGATGAACCAGCGCAACATCAACCAGATTACCACCAACATGGCCCGCCTGACCGGGGAGCTGAATAAGACCAGCGCCAAGTTCGACCGGATTGCGGCCAACTTCTCTACCCTCAGCGATTCGCTGAAGAACGCGCCAGTGGGGCCGGCCATGCGCAAGCTCAACGCCACCATGACGGAGGCCCAGGGCACGATGACTACCCTGAACCGTTCCCTCACCGACCAGAAGGGCTCCCTTGGCAAGCTGATCAGCGATACGCTGCTCTACAACAACCTCAATGCCACGGCCGCCAGCTCCAATAACTTGATTAAGGACTTGCAAGCCAACCCCAAGCGCTACGTGCACTTCTCGGTGTTCGGTGGGGGGAAGGATAAAACCAAAAAGGAGGTTGAAACCACCACCGTGAAGCCCAACGGCACCGTCACCGAAACCGAATCTAAAACGACCGTTAAATAGGTGCCTGCCACAAACGGCAATCCTCTTACCTTTGAATCCGCCCCGCGAGGGGCGGATTTTTTTGTTGCCTCCACCCACCAGTAATCGTCTATTATCCTGAGCCCAGGCAAGCGGCCTACCCGCTGGAGCCACTTGTGCACCCGGCGCTAGGCCCTTGGCAGAACTCAGGATGACAGGATGAACCGCTACCCCACCCATTCCCACCCATGAACCTCGAATTCAACAAGAACGAAGACAGTAGTAAGCAGCTTACGTTTCAATTGCAGCAGCGCCTGCAGCGCGTGGCCCTCGGGGGCGGTGAGAAGCGCATTGCCGCCCATAAATCCAAGGGCAAGCTCACGGCCCGGGAGCGAATCAGCTACCTCCTGGACAAAGATTCGGAAACGGTCGAAATTGGGGCATTTGCCGGGGAGGGCATGTACCAGGAAGAAGGTGGCTGCCCCGGCGGCGGAGTAGTAGTGGTTATCGGCTGGGTACAAGGCCGTCAGTGTGTGGTAGTGGCCAACGACGCCACCGTGAAGGCCGGCGCTTGGTTTCCGATTACGGCTAAGAAAAACCTGCGGGCCCAGGAAATCAGCATCGAAAACAAGCTGCCCATCATTTACCTCGTTGACTCGGCGGGCGTGTACCTGCCCATGCAGGACGAAATCTTCCCCGATAAGGAGCACTTCGGCCGCATCTTCCGCAACAACGCCGTGATGAGCTCCATGGGCATTGTGCAGTTGGCCGCCATTATGGGTCCTTGCGTGGCCGGCGGAGCCTACCTGCCTATTATGAGTGATGAGGTCATGATTGTAGACGGTACCGGCTCGGTGTTCCTGGCTGGGTCCTACCTCGTGAAGTCAGCCATTGGCGAGAGTATTGACAACGAAACGCTGGGTGGCGCTACTACCCACTCCGAAATTTCGGGCGTTACGGACTACAAGTTCCAGACCGATGAGGAGTGCCTGGAGCACATTCGCAACATCTTCGATAAGCTTGGCGGCCAGGCTACGGCGGGCTTCTCGCGCAAAGCGCCCGCCCTACCCAAAGAAGACCCCCGCGAAATCCTGGGTTTGCTGCCCGCCGACCGCGCCAAGCCCTACGACATGATGGACATCATCCGTCGCCTCGTGGATGACTCGGAGTTTGAGCCCTACAAGGACCTCTACGGCCAGACGCTGATTTGCGGGCTGGCCCGCATTGATGGCTGGGCTGTGGGCATCGTGGCCAACCAGCGCAAAATCGTGAAGACCAAGAAAGGCGCCATGCAGATGGGTGGCGTTATCTATTCCGACTCCGCCGACAAAGCCGCGCGCTTCATCATGAATTGCAACCAGAAGCGCATCCCGTTGGTGTTCCTGCATGATGTGTCGGGCTTTATGGTGGGTAGCCAGTCGGAGCACGGCGGCATTATTAAGGATGGAGCCAAGATGGTAAATGCCATGGCTAACTCCGTGGTGCCCAAGTTCTCCGTGATTGTAGGCAACTCCTACGGGGCCGGCAACTACGCCATGTGCGGCAAAGCCTACGACCCCCGCCTGATTGTGGCCTGGCCCACCGCTCAGTTGGCCGTCATGAGCGGGGCCGCCGCCGCTAACACCCTCCTGCAGATTCAGGTAGCCGCTGCCGAAGCCAAAGGCGACAAGCTTACTGACGAGGCCAAGAAGGAGATGTTCGATAAAATCAAAGCCCGCTACGACGAGCAGCTCTCGCCCTACTACGCCGCCGCCCGCCTCTGGGTCGACGCCATCATCGACCCATTGGAAACCCGCAAAGTCATTTCCCAAGGCATCAGCATGGCCAACCACGCGCCCATTGAAAAGGCATACAACGTGGGCGTCATTCAGGTGTGATGACCATTCTGCTGGAAGATCCACTTCAATTTCGGTGGCAAACGGACTTGGGTAGATTATTGCCCTCAATTCGCCAACAGGTTGAGGAGTTGAGTTGGGTTATTTCCAATCTGCAATGCTTGCATCTTCAGGGGGTTGTGCCAGCGGTTATCGACTGGGAAAAGCAGATGGAGTACTACTATTCTTATACTGTCGTGTCTGGCAAGATGCTATACGACACGTTTGTTGATAAAGGCATACAGGTAGTGTGGGGCGTTTTCTGTGGCATTTCAGGCAAAGTTTCAGATTTGGCACCTAATGAAGTTCCTTATGCTGACGGCAACCGAGAGCTATGGACTGAGCCAGAGGGCTTTCAGTTAGTGGCTTCTGAAATCGAAATAGTAGCCTTTGATAGCTCTTTTACACTGGTGAAGTTCCGGGATGAGAGCTTGGGGCGTCAATTCTTAGAAGCATTCCCCAACGGCAGAATCGTGCAAAGCCCTGACGATATGTTGAAGTCCTATTAGTAGCAATTATGAAAACCCTCTACCTCCTAGCTGGCTGCAACGGCGCGGGCAAAACCACCGCTGCCTACACCCTGTTGCCAAATTTGCTAGGGTGCCGGGAGTTTGTGAATGCGGATGAAATTGCTCGGGGCCTCTCTCCGTTTCAGCCTGAAACAGTGAGTGTACAAGCCGGGCGGCTGATGCTCATGCGGTTGGAAGAACTCTTAGCGTCGAGCGAGACTTTTGCGCTGGAAACCACGCTGGCTACGCGGCACTACCTATCATTTATCAAAAAGGCCCAAGCGCAAGGCTACACCGTACATCTGTTCTTTTTCTGGCTTAGTACGCCGGGAGCGGCCGTGCAGCGGGTCCGGATTCGGGTGCAAGAAGGCGGCCACAACATCCCAGAAGATATTATTCGGCGGCGGTATGAGTTGGGGTTACGGTACTTCTTCTCCATCTACAGACCAGCCGTTGATAAGTGGTTTTTTATTGACAACTCGGCTGGCAAACCTCGTCGTATAGCGCAAGGCACAACCAACTCTACAGCTGTAGAGGAATCAGTAATTTGGCAATCTGTAAGCAGCGACTATTTATGAACAAGCCAAGCACAACATCTTATACTGACGAGCAACTTCAGACCGCACTAGAAGCAGCTTACGAAAATATGCTGGCTTTCAAACGCTACAAGCAGACCCCCGTGGTGATTGTGCGCAATGCACAAGTGGTAGAAGTGGCGCCGGATGTAGTGCCACCTGCTACGCAGGTTGCCGCCTAGCGCATATTTTGACCTACAACGGCCCGCCAGCTTTATATAAGTGGCGGGCCGTTCTCGTTTCAGATCCGGCAGGCCCCGTACCTTTGCCCCCTCATTCTGACCTCCTGCCCCGCGTGACTGAACCGACTCCTTCTGCTTTCGACAAAGCCCGCACGGGCCTCTGGGTTAGCCTGCAAAAGCACCTAACTGCCGTGTACGGCGCAGAAAAAGGCTTTCTAGCTGCTACTTCTTTTACGAACTCGTTTCCATTTTCCCCAGCGGCCGCCAGTGAGGAGCAGCTGGCTACCTACCACGCCGCGCGCTTAACCCTGCGCGACCTATACACCGACGAAACCGCCCAGCTCGACACGCTAGTAAAAGCCATCCGGACCAAAGCCTATACCGAGGACGAGAAAAAGCAGCTGTACCTGCTGCTGCTGGGCTACATGGATATTGCTGCCGCCGCTTTTGAGCTGCTCCACACCCATGTTCCGACCCGGCAGCCCGAAGATGAGGAGCTGACGGCCACGGTTGCCCGGTTCGAGCGGGTGCGCAAGTTTGCCCGCCTGAACGTGAAAGGCTTGGCCGGGCTGCTGGGGTAGGGAAGGAGCCCCGTAAGTAACAGGAAGCTGCTATATTCCGGCGCCTTAGCTTGCTCACCACCCGCGCCATGACTGCCGATTACCTGACCAGCGTCCGGAAACAGTTTGCTTACTACCAGCTGCTCGGGGAGCAGACTTTCGCCCAGCTGCCCGACGAGGCGCTGTTCTGGCAGGTGAACCCGGAAAGCAACAGCATTGCCACCATTGTGAAGCACCTGTGGGGCAACATGGTGTCGCGCTGGACGGATTTCCTCACCACCGATGGCGAAAAGGAGTGGCGGCAGCGGGAGGCCGAGTTCGACAATGACCTAAAGAGCCGGGCTGAGCTGCTGGCTAAGTGGCAGGAGGGCTGGCAATGCCTGTACGCCGCCCTGGATTCGCTGACGCCCGCCACCTGGGACCAACCCGTGTACATCCGCAACCAGGCGCACAGCCTCACGGAGGCTATTAACCGGCAGCTGGCTCACTACCCCTACCACATTGGGCAAATCGTGTTTATCGGCAAAATGGTGCGGGGCGCGGCTTGGCAGTCTCTCTCTATTCCGCGGGGCACATCGGAGGCCTACAATGCTGCTAAGTTCGCCCAGCCCCCGCACAAAGCCCACTTCACTGATGAGTACCTGAACTCCGCGCCCCAGGCGTAAAGGCTGGTCGTCGTGCGTTGTGGTTAGGGGTTGAAGCTATTTCCGCTTGCCCTTGCGCTTATCTATTCTTGCGTTACCCTTTTCTCTATTTCCTTTCTGAATCTACTCCCATCCAGCTTATTGCCCATGAGAAAGAGCCTGCTGACCACGCTTCTGGCCCTCGCGGCTGCTACCAGTAGCTACGCGCAAGACTACAAAGCCGTGGTGAAAGCCATTGCCAACGACAAGCCCAAAGAGCAAACGCAACTTATGATTCTGGGCTCCTCGCATTTCGGGCAGGAGGGATTTTACAAGGGTTTTCCCAAAGCCGATCTGTTCAGTGAGCAGCGGCAGCAGGAGGTGGCCCAGCTGAATAAGCAGCTGGCGAAATTCAATCCGGACGTCATCATGATTGAAACCACTCCTGAGGAGCAGTATAGCGTCGATAGCCTCTATACCCTCTACAAAACCGGCAAGGTGGAGCTGAAGGATATTCCGTACGGTCGGGCCGAGCGGTTTCAGTTTGGCTACCAATTGGGTAAAACGCTGAATCATAACCGAATTCACTCGGCTGATTACTATGAGGCGGTGTCTAACCGCATTCTGACGAGCGGGGAGAACTTTGAGCTCTACCAGACGGACGCCGCCAAATTTTCCGGCATCGGCAAGGCAGCCGAAGCCCGGTTCAAGGAAGGCAATGCCACGCTGAAGGAGTTCCTGCTGTTCATAAATGACCCAACGGTGCTGGATTTTACCTACCGGGTGATGTTCGTGAATCCGGCGCGGGTGAAGGATGGTAAGTTTACCAACCCGCCGGCCCAGTACGTGGACACGGCCTACGTGAATAAGCAGTACATCGGGGCCGAATACATTTCCATCTTCCACGAGCGGGACCTGAAGATATATTCCAACATCGTCACCACCCAGCTGCGCGAAAAAGGCAAGCGCATCCTGCTGATTATGGGCCAGCGCCACGCGGCTACACTGCCCAAAATATTCGCCAACGACCCGGCGTATAAGCTAGTACCCGTAAGCGCCTACGTGAAGTAAGCGGCTAATTATAAATGTGTTGTTGGAATTTCTGGCCTGCTAGCGCCTGCGTGCCGGCTTTCCAGATTCCTCGCGCTGCAGTGAAAAGGCCGAACCTCAATTGCTCGGTTTGATTAGCTGAAGCTTAGCTCTAGTAGCAAAACTAGGTTGCTGCGTGTAGCTGCTAGCAGCCTGGTTACGTATTCGGCTAACGCTTTCTTACGCTGATCCGAATGTCTGCTAGCCCAACCCCCGAGTCTTCGTTACCGCAACTGCGCGCCCACTACGACCTGTCGCAACTGGAGATGTCGGAGCTGTTAGGGGTTTCGCGGGCGCTGGTGGCCTTAACGGAAACGGGGCAACGCGCGCTGCCGCTGACTGCTCGGGAATTGTTACCTGCTTTGGTGCCAGCAAAGAGCCCCGCGCTGGGTTCCTCGGGAGAAGGCTTCACTTCCCCGCTTGCCGATTGGGAGCCATTGGAAGCGTATCAGAAGAAGTGTCAACAGCAAGCCGCCCGGTTACGGCGCGAGCTGACCCGGATGCAGGAAAAAGCCGCTCAGCACTACCAGCGCCTGCAGGTGCTGCCCAGCTTGCCAGTCAACCTGCCCGCTTCGGCGGACCGTCAGCGGGTGCAGCAGTGGGTGGAGCAGCGCCTGGAGGAAGCCCGGCTGGAGCTGCAACGCAGCGGCCCCGCGGCCCAGGCGCTGCTGGCCGTGCGCATTAAAGCCCTGGAATACGAGGCCGCCGAGGCGCTGCGGGAGTTGGCCATGGCGGGGGCGCTCAGCCGCAGCAACCGGTAGAAAGTTTCCGACCCAAGTTGCTCCCTTAGAAAAGTAGATAGGGGAGGAGGTAGCCCATAGCTGGGTATTTGCAAGAGAAAGCGCCGTCGTTGAAGAAATAACAGCGGCCGTTGCTGGCACCCTTTCGTATAGCCTTCGGACTTAACCCCGAAGAGTATGGCGAAGAAAACTGTCTCGGAAATAATAGTAGACACGCTGCAAGCTGCCGGTGTAACGCGGGTGTACGGCGTGGTAGGCGACTCACTTAACGGCATCACTGAGGAAATCCGCAAGCGGGAGGGCATTGAGTGGATTCACGTGCGCAACGAGGAGGCGGGTGCCTTCGCGGCCGGGGCCGAAGCCCACGTAACGGGCGCACTAGCCGTGTGCGCGGGCTCCTGCGGCCCCGGTAACACCCACTTGCTTAACGGCCTCTACGACTGCCACCGCAGCCGCGTGCCAGTACTGGCCCTGGCCGCCCAAATTCCGAGCGTGGAAATCGGGACCCAGTATTTTCAGGAAACCCACCCGGAAAACACGTTCAAGGAGTGCAGCCACTACTGTGAGCTAATCAGCCACCCCGACCAAACGGTGCGCACCACGGAAATTGCCGTGCAAACGGCGCTTACCAAGCGTGGGGTAGCCGTCATCGTCGTGCCCGGCGACATCAGCCACCAGAAAGCGGAAGCGCCCGAGCCGCGCCTACCAGTGTTGCGCAGCAAGGCTACCTTGGTACCAGCCATGGACGACATCCGGGCGGCGGCCGACCTGCTGAACCTCAGCGACAAAGTGACGATTATGGCCGGGGCCGGCTGCGCCGAAGCCCATGCTGAGCTGCTGCAAGTAGCCGAGGCCCTGGGCGCCCCGGTGGTGCACGCCCTGCGCGGCAAGGAGTACGTGGAGCCCAATAATCCCTACGACGTGGGCCTTACGGGCTTGCTGGGCTTTGCCTCCGGCTACGAGGCGCTCATGGAGGCCGACGCCATGCTCATGCTGGGTACCGATTTTCCCTACGCTCAGTTCTTGCCTCAGGAAGCCCGCACCGTGCAGGTAGATGTGCGCGGTGAACATATTGGTCGCCGGACCCGAGTCGAGGTAGGACTAATCGGCGACGTGGCCGCTACACTCCGGGCCCTGCTGCCCTTGCTGAATCGTAAGCAGGACCGCCACCACCTGGAAAAAGCCCTGGCCAACTACCGCGACACGCGCGACAACCTGGATGAGCTGGCCACGGGGGAGCCCGGCGACACCAGCATGCACCCGCAGTACGTAACCCGCTTGCTCAATGAACAGGCCGCCGAAAACGCCATTTTCACCTGCGACGTGGGGACGCCCACTATCTGGGCCGCCCGCTACCTCCGCATGAACGGTCAGCGCCGGTTGGTGGGCTCCTTTAACCACGGCAGCATGGCCAACGCCATGCCCCAGGCCCTGGGTGCCCAGTTGGCGTTTCCGGGTCGGCAGGTAATTGCGCTGGCCGGCGACGGAGGGTTTGCCATGCTGATGGGTGAGCTCCTGACACTCCGCCAACTCAAGACGCCGGTTAAAGTCGTTATCTATAATAACAACAGCTTGGGGTTTGTGGAACTGGAGATGAAAGCGGCCGGCATTCTGGAGTACGGCACCGAGCTGGAGAACCCCAACTTCGCGGCCCTGGCCGAAGCGGCCGGCGTGCGTGGCATCCGTGTTGCAGACCCCGCCGACTTACCCGGCGCCATTGCAGAAATGCTGGCCCATCCCGGCCCCGTGGTGCTGGATGCGGTAGTAAAGCGCGCGGAGCTGTCCATGCCTCCTACCATTCAAAAGGAGCAGATACTGGGCTTCAGTCTCTACACGCTAAAGGCCATTATGAGCGGCCGGGGCGATGAAGTGCTGGAGCTAGCCAAAACGAATCTGCTGCGGTAAGTAAGACGGCTATACCAGGGGTAGCGCCTCACACTAGCTTCGCATAGAACCGGGATGCACCCCAAGGCAGCGTTTTTTTTGGTGAGTGTGAAATGGACTGTTAGCCCAAGCAACGGTCCAAAAAGCTAAAAAAGCATAGTTGTGATTCCGAACGTGGTTAGGAACCTGGGCCAACTGCTCGCTACGTAACCTAGATTCCCGACTACGTTCGGAATGACCGCTTGAAAGCACGTTTCAAACGTATGCTATAAGAAGCGCTACCCCTCTCGTGCCGCTTAACAGGGAATGCAACGGCACGTTGAACAATCTAGACCTTTAGCTATGTTAGTTACCGGCAACCGACGACAGATAAACCACCTCCGTTGCTTTTCTTTGCTCTTTCCCCTTTCTCAGGCTGCCCGGAGCTAGCCTACTCGCTCGTTACATGACCAATAAAGAAATCAAAGCCCTCATCTCCCTGCTCGACGATCCGGAAATCGCCCCGCAGATTCAGGAGAAAATTCAGACGCTGGGGGAAAGCATCATTCCGTTTCTGGAGGAATCGTGGGAGGAGACCCTGGATACTCAGCAGCAGCAGCGCCTCGAAGACCTGATTCACCACTTGCAGTTTGAGGGCCTTCAGCAGCGCCTGCGCGTGTGGCGCGACTCCGGGGGCGAAAACCTGCTGGAAGGCATGTGGCTGCTGAACTCCTACCAATATCCCGACGCCGATTTCCAGGTGCTGAACCGGGCCATTGAGCAGCTGCGCTTTGAAGTCTGGACCCTGTTGCAGCCCGAAATGCACCCCGCCGACCAGGTTCAGACGCTTAACCACGTCCTGTTTCGCACCCATAAGTTTGCCGCCAACACCCAGAATTTTCATTCGCCGGCCAACTCCATGCTGCACCGGGTACTAGAAACGCGGCGGGGCAACCCGCTCACGCTCTGCGTGATTTACCTGCTAGTAGCCCAGCGGTTGAAGTTGCCCGTCTTCGGCGTGAACCTGCCCAACCTGTTCGTGCTCACCTACCGGCCCGAAAGCCCCCTGGAGCCGTTCTATATCAACTGTTACAACCGAGGCCTGGTCCTGTCCCGCACTGATATTGAGCACTACATCGGGCAGCTGAACCTGACGCCCAACGAAATGTTCTTTGAGCCCTGCTCCCACATTGATATTGTGCGCCGGGCCCTGCGTAACCTGCAGCTAAGCTTTGAGAAGCTCCAGGAGCCCTCCAAAGCCGCCGAGGTAGCCCAACTGCTCGCCATCCTCACCAACGAATCAGAAGCTGCCGATACGGACGGCTCCCCCGAAACTGGGGACGAGTAAAAAGGGTAATACATTTACCAGAGAAAAGGCCGCTGATGTATACATCAGCGGCCTTTTCTCTGGTAAATGTCAAAACTTAAGTAGAAAATTAAAACGGGCGTGTAGAGCGCCCCGCGGCATTTCGCGTGCTGACGTAGGGTAGTAACTCAACATAATTCAAATGAAACGCTACGCTACGCTTTACTGACAGGTTCTATAAGCCAAGGAGGTAGCCTCATTCTCGCTGCTTACAGCAAGCAGCTTAAAATTTCTTGATCAGACAGCCGGCAGCTCGCTTGTCGGGTACGCCGGCCGCGCGGCCAGCCAATACGTTGTCGAGGGCCTGGGCCAGGTAATGTTCCCGCACGTAGCCTTCCACCTGCGGATTGTCGTCGATGGCTCCCTTGTAGCGCACGGCAAATCCGTCGCCAACGGGCTGGAGCAGCACAACTTCGGGCGTTTTGGTGGCCCCCAGTAGGGCGCTTACTTTCTGGCCTTCGTCGGTGAGTAAGGGCAGGTCGGCGCCGCCGGTGGTCTTGATTTTAAGCTTTTCAGCGTCGCCAGTATCGGCGCTAGCTTCTAGGTTAATGGGCGCATTCACGAAGAGAAATTGCACTCCTTTAGCGCTGTACTCTGCATTCAGGGAATTGAGCCGGCTCTGGTAGAGCTTGGAAAACGCGCAGGTTGGGTTCACGAATACCACCACCACGGCCTTGCTGCCAGCGTAGCTTTTCAGGGCTACCTCGGTGTTTGTACTGTTTTTAAGGCTAAAATCAGCTACCGAGCGGCTACCCTGCGCACGGGCTACCCCTACGGCCACGGTACAAAATAGCAGGGCAGCGGCGGTAAGAATGGAAAGGCGGCGAAGGGACATGGGTAAAAGGGAAGAGGTGGATTTGCGAAATTGTGGCCAGTGGAATTCGTGAACAGCGGCTCCGCTGTTTCACACCTTCACAACCTCACAACTTCACCAATGGCGTAAGTTAGAACGTAGCCGGGAATTGAGCGCAGGTAGTGAATTTGGTGTTGGCTGCGGGAGTTTTCGAGCAGCAGGTGTCCCGTCAACACACCTGCCTCCCGCAGCTCAAACGGGGTGAGCAATAATTGCTCTTTGAACACCAGGCCCCGGCGGCTATGCAGCTTATACAGCGTCTCCTTGGCACTCCAATAGAGACAATACTTCGCGGCATCATCGCCAGCATCGGCCTGCTCCGTTCCCGATAGAAACCGGCGGGCCAACTGTTGCGCTTTGGGCCGTACCAACTCAATATCTATGCCAACTGCCTCGCGGGTAGAGAGAAGCGCTGCCACCCACTCACCGGAATGGGAAAGGGACACGCCAGCCGCGGGCAGTTCGGGAAAGTACGGGCGGCCGTTCGGGTCGTTGTGTAGGGTAGCGGGCGTGTCGTTCAGCTCTTGCAGAAGCTGATGGGCCAGCGCCCGACCCGCCAGCCACTGCCGGGCCCGCAGTTCATCGCGCCCATCGGGGAAGCGGGCGAGGTAGTGGGCTTGGGCGGGCAGCAAGGGCCACAGCTCCGGGGCCGTTTCCGTGAGGTGCCAGAGGCCCAGCACGCAGGTTTGGGAAATGGGGGAGAGGAAGTGAAGGGGCAAGCGGGGAGCTGATGAAGGAGTGAAGAAGTGAAGGTACACCTTCGGGGTAAAACTGCTCGCTTAAGCAAAACTGCTTCCGGGTATGGTTCGGGAGGTATCTTTGCGCTCGTTCACTTACTCGCTTATTCCTTGTCTTCCCGCCCTCAGGTTCAGAAACTCGCTACCCTCACTGGCCACCGCGACTGTGTGTACGCCCTGGCTGGTACCGTTGGGCAGGAAACATTCTACTCGGCAGGGGCCGATGGCATGGTGGCCGCCTGGAGCAGCGCGGCCCCGGAGCGCGACGGCGAACTGGTGGCAAAGGTGGAAAACTCGGTATATGCCCTGCTGCACCTGCCGGCGCGTAATTTGCTGGTGCTGGGCCATAACTTCCAGGGTGTGCAGGCCATTGACCTGGGCGAGAAAAAGCTGCTTTTTGCTACGGCTCTGCCCGCGGCGGCCATCTTCGATGTGGCGTATTCTCCGCAACGGCAGCGCCTGTACGTGGCCCTCGGCGACGGGACGCTGGCCGTGCTCAGCGCCGCCGACTTTAAAGTTGAGACTCTAGTACGCCTGTCCGAGAAAAGTCTGCGGTGCCTGGCCCTGCACGAGGAGCGGGGCGAGCTGGCCGTGGGCGGCTCCGATTGGCTAGTGCGGGTGCTGGATGTTGATTCCTTGCAGAGTAAGCACGTCATCAAGGGTGCCACCAACTCCGTATTTACGGCCGCTTACTCGCCAGACGGGCGCTACCTGCTTACGGCGGGCCGCGACGCGCACCTGCGCATTTGGGACGTGGCGGCGGGCTACCAAGAGCACCGCAGTATTGTAGCTCACATGTTTACCATCAACCACCTGGCTTTCTCGCCCGACGAGGCCGTGCTGGCTACCTGCAGCATGGACAAGAGCATTAAGCTCTGGGACGCGCGCACTTGGGAGTTGCTGCGGGTAGTCGACCGGGCCCGGCATGCCGGCCACGGCACCTCCGTAAACAAGTTGTTTTGGCCGGGAAGGCAGAATAGGCTAGTTTCGTGTAGCGACGACCGCAGCCTTGCGGTGTGGGAGCTGTCGTGAAAAGAAGCTAGGGAATAGAAGACACGAGCTGGTAGAAGAAAGAAAACGACAAAGTGTTTTTTCTGCTCCAACCTAGTTTCTATAGCCCAACTTCTAGCTCCTGTCTCCTCTCTTCTAGTTTCTCAAAAAATGAAAATTACCGCCCTCGATATTCGGCAGAAAACCTTTGAAAAAGCCTTTCGGGGGTTAGACAAGGATGAAGTACAGGCCTTCTTGCTGACGCTTTCCCAGCAATGGGAGCGAATGGGCGACGAAAACCGGGAGCTGCGCCTCAAGCTCGACCACGCTACCCAGGAAACCCAGAAGATGCGCGAGGTGGAAACCAGCCTGTACCGCACCCTGAAAACGGCTGAGGACACCGGCAACAGCATCACCGAACAAGCCCAGCGCGACGCCCAGCTGCGCATCCGCGAGGCCCAGCTTCAGGCCGAGCAGCTGCTGGCCGATGCCCGCCAGAAGTCGCGCGCCGTGGTAGAGGATGCCTACCAGCAGGCGGAGCGCACGGTAGCGGAAATGCAGAAGGAAGTAAGTGGCCTGGGACAGGAGTGCCAGCGGCTGGAAAGTTTGCTCGATGGCCTGACCCGCGACCTGCATACGCTGGCTTCTGATGCGCTTGACAAGGTAGAAAAAGCCCGCAACCGGCCGAAAGCCAGCACGGCGGCCATCCTTTCGCGCGCCGCGAGCGTAAAAGTGAACCGTGTCCGCTCAGCGGACGACTCACTTCAATCTGACTCCCCCATGTACGTTTCCACTGCTTCTACTTCTTCCGCTGCCGCCGTTGCTGGTGGTTCCGCCGCTTCGCTCGGGGGCTCCGTAGCGCCTGCTGAGCGGCCTGCCGCTCCCGCTGAGCGCCCTGCCACCACGAGCTATAACCCCAAGCCCGGTCAGCAACCCGACCCCGGCGCCCCGGCCCAGCAGCCCGGCCCGGAAATTGACCGCCCCGGCAGCCCCAACGAAAACCCTGGCATCTCGCCCGCGCCCCACATTGACCCTCCCGGCCCTACCCACGTACCTGAGCCCGCAGCCCCGCGCGTAGAGCCCATTGCCCCAGACATCCAGCCTATTGGCCCTAGCCACCCCGAGATTAATCAGCCGGCCCCCGTCACCCACCCCGGTCAGCCGAGCTTTGCCACGGCCGCTTCACTAGGCGAAAAGTCATTTTTCGACGAGCTGTAAGCCTTGCGCAACTACCCTGATTCAAAACATGAAGCCTGCCTTTCGGGGTGGGCTTCGTTGTTTTGCAGCCAACATTACGTGGGGCACAGCAGCTCGTTAGCAGTAGAGTAACTCGGTATTTGAAGTAGAAAGATGCTGCCGCAAGTACCAGCAGCTGATGCTGACGGCGGTAGTCGCCGTCTTAGCTCTGACCGGACTTTAACTATCACCTGAGCAGGTAGCGAATGGAGCCCTAATGCGGATCAGCCGGCTCGTTCATCACCTCACCATTTCACACCTCACCACCTCACCACATGGGCCAGATTGCACTGGAAGGCATGGAGTTCTTTGCCTTCCACGGATACTACGACGAAGAGCAGAAGATTGGCAACAAGTATGGCGTCGACCTGTACATCGACACGGACTTGCACGCGGCCGGCGCTTCCGACCAACTGCGGGAAACGGTTAACTACGAAGTGCTTTACCGAGTAGTAGCCGAGGAAATGAGTGCCCCGGCCCGCTTGTTAGAGCATTTAGGCCACCGAGTATTGGACCGGGTACTGGAAGAATTTCCCTACATCGACGGGGTGCGGGTAAGTGTCTCGAAATTTAATCCGCCCTTGGGAGGCATCTGCCACCGGGCCCGTATCACGCTGGAGCGGCGACGTTAACCTACCCCACGCCCAACCAAGAAACCAGCCCTAACAGGCTGGTTTTCTTCTTGCTGAAATATTATACGAAAAAAATCGTAGATTAAACTTGTATCTACGACATGCTTCGTATATGTTTGGACTACGAATTAGTTCGTAGTGTTGGCCCGGTCAAGCTCCTGCGCGTAGGGGCGGCCACCAGGCAACGACTGGCTTTACGGCCAGCGTCTTTCTTAGTACCGCTTTTCTGTATTACCATGAGTAAATCCTCCCTTCCTAAACCTACTGAATCGGAGCTGGAAATCCTGCAGGTGCTCTGGCAGCACGGCCCGAGTACCGTTCGGTTCGTGAACGACGAGCTCAGCCAGAAGCGCGACGTGGGCTACACTACCACGCTCAAACTGCTCCAGCTCATGCTTGACAA
Organism: Hymenobacter sublimis; assembly: GCF_023101345.1. Classification (NCBI taxonomy): domain Bacteria; kingdom Pseudomonadati; phylum Bacteroidota; class Cytophagia; order Cytophagales; family Hymenobacteraceae; genus Hymenobacter; species Hymenobacter sublimis. The sequence continues at coordinate 3,230,494 of NZ_CP095848.1, read as the reverse complement.
GGGCTTGGTGCTGCGCGACGACGACAGCAAAACCCACGTGTACCGCGCCGCCGTGCGCGAGGAAGAAACCCAAGGATTGCTGCTCGATAAGTTCGTGGAATCGGCCTTCGGGGGCTCGGCCATGAAGCTGGTCATGCAGGCCCTGGGCAACCGGCGCACGTCCCGCGAGGAGCTAGCCCAAATCCGGCGCCTGCTCAACGACATCGAGATTCAAAACGACACTACCCCACCTTCAACCGATGACGCCCGATGAACTGGCTTGAACAACTGCTGCCGCCCGCGCTGGTACGCGCCCTGGGCTGGACTTTAGTACACTCCTTGTGGCAGGGCGCCGTAGTGGCGCTGGCCCTAGCTGGCTTGCTGCTGCTCTTGCGCCAGCACAGCGCCGAGGTGCGCTACCGCACGGCCGCCCTGGGTTTGCTGGTGCTTCTGCTGCTGGCGGGCGTCACCTTCGGCCGCTACTATACTGCCGCCTACGTGGAGGCCGTGCCCACCGTGGCAAGCTACCTGTCCGGGGAAAACCAGGCCGCCGCACTGGCCAGCGAACTGCCAGTTGCCGCTAGCGCCGCGGCAGCGCCCACGGCCAGCGGCAGTCAACGGGCCGTTGCGGCAGTGGCTGCGCCGGCCGCACCCACGGGGCTGCAGGCCTGGCTGGCTTACTTTGATCAGAACTTGCCGGTGCTGGTAGCGGCCTGGCTGTTGGGCCTGCTGGCCATGACGCTGCGCCTGCTGGGTGGGCTGGCCTACGTGCAGCGCCTGCGCCGCTACCGGGTGCAGCCCCTGCCCCAGGAGTGGCAGGAGCGTTTGGCTGCGCTGGCTACCCGCGCCGGTTTGCAGCAACCCGTGGAACTGCTGGAATCGGCGCTGGTGCGGGTGCCGGTGGTGGTGGGGCATCTGCGGCCCGTGGTGCTGCTGCCGCTGGGCACAGTTACGGGCCTGAGCACGGCCTATCTGGAAGCTATTCTGGCTCACGAGCTGGCCCACGTGCAGCGCCGCGACTACCTAATGAACCTGTTGCAGTCGGTGGCCGAAACCCTATTCTTCTACCATCCGGCCGTGTGGTTTATTACGGCCTGCCTGCGCACGGAGCGCGAAAACTGCTGCGACGACGCCGCTACGGCCCTGGTAGGCGGCAACCCCCTAACGGTAGCCCGCGCCCTGGCCGCCCTGGCCGAATTGAGCGTGGCACCAGAGCCCGTGAATCAGTTTGCCCTGTCGGCCCTGGGGCCCGATGGCTCGGTGCTGGGCCGCATCCGGCGGCTGGTGCAGGGGCGCACGGCGCCTACCTTCTCCGAGGGCTTCATGGCGGCCTGCGTAGTGCTGGGCGGACTAGTGCTGCTAACCTCGGCCGTAGCCATGGCCGATCCGCGCCCGGCTACCGGCTCCGACTCAGATGGAGGTAGCCTCTCGCGCCTGCCCTTCCTAGACGCGGCCGTCGATACAACCCGCAAGAAGGGTGAAGTGGCCAGTGAGTTTGTGGTTCCGGAGGCCGACCTACTCAAGCCGCTGCCTCTACAGGTTGAGGTGGCCGCGGAAGTCCCGGACGCTACGGCAGAAGTAGTAGATATAGTTGCTGAGGTTCCGGAAGTGCCCGCCGCTCCGCTGGCTTTCGCCAGTGCTCAAGATGACGATGACGACGATGATAAGGGCAAAAAGCGCCGCAAGCGTACCCAGCAGGTAGTAGTGGTGCAGGAGCCCCGCCGCGGCCGGCCCGGCACGGTCGTTATCGAGAAAGACAAGAAAGGCCGCATCACCAACCTGACCGTCGACGGCGAGCAGGTGGACACTGGCACTACCAGCAAGAAGAAAAGCAAAGGCACTGCCCGCCAGGTAGAAGTAATTCGGGTGCCTGCCAACGGCGGGAGCTGGAGCAACAATAACTTCCGCTTCGACGACAATTTCACCCGTTCCTTCAAGCTGCGCTCCAACGGTGAATCGGGGCAGAATTTCACCTTCCACGGACCTGACGCGGGCGACGTAATCCGGCTGCGGCGCGATGCTGAGCGGGTTTCGGCTGATGCCCGCCGCATGCTGCGCGAAAATCCACAGTGGCGCGTAGAAATGGGCCGCAGCCATGACTTGTGGACCGAGGACCACGCCCAGCTACGGGTGCGGGCGCTGCAGGGCGCTGAGCGGTCCTTACAAAACACGCTGCGCGACGCTGACCTGACCGCCGAGCAGCGCCGGCAAGTGAGTGAGCAGCTGGCCCTGATTCAGAAGCAGCGCCAGGACGCCCGCGAAGATCTGCGCCAGGAACTGGCGGAAGGTCGCTCCGCATCTGGTGGCGACGAACAGCGCGCGGCGGAAGCCGCTGACCGGGCCCGGGAAGCTGAAATGCGCCGCCACGAGGCCGAAATGCGCCGACTAGAGGTAGAGATGCGTCGCCACGAGTCGGAAATGCGGCGGCATGAGTCGGAGATGCGCCGGGTGGAATCAGATGAGCGCCGCCAGGAAAGCAGCGCCACGGAAGAAGCCCTGCGCCGCGAGCTGCGCAAGGATGGCCTAATCACGGACGACAACAACTTTCAGTTCAGCCTTAACACCACCAGCCTCACGGTGAACGGCAAAAAACAGTCGGCTGCCCTGCGCGACAAATACCTGAAGCTGGTAGAAAAGCAAACCGGCCGCAAGCTGGGCCCCAAAAGCACGTTCGGCATCAACCGCCAAACCTCCGGCACTACCACCGTTGACGGCCAGGTAGCGCCGCCTCGCCCACCCCGGCCCCCGCGGGCTCCCCGGGCGCCGCTAGCCCCGGCGGCTCCTTCAGTGCTGGCTCCGGCCGCCCCGAACGCGCCCCTGCCGCCCGCCCCGCCGAAAGCTCCTAACGCCAACTCCGACGAGGTGCGCGCCGAGCTTCGCAAAGACGGCTTGCTGGGCGCTACCGAGAAAGCCTACCAGCTGCAGCTCAACGAGTCGGGCCTGACAGTGAACGGCCAGAAGCAGTCGGCGGAGCTAGCCGAAAAGTACCGCCGCTTGCTGGATGTCCCGGCCAGCAACGGCGGCAAAACCCGCAGCAACATTCAGATATCAGTAAGTGAGTAACTAACTTCTGGTACTTCCGGCCGCCGCTACAACGGCGGCCGGTTTTTTTATAGCAAATTCTGAATACAGCGAGGCAACGGTTTCCTTCCTGCCCGCATCTATTGCAGCATTCCGCCGGCCTGCCCGGTCCCGTTACCTCGTCCTGACGCCGCTTGCCCCCAGCCGGTCGTCGGGTGTTTTGCCCACCCCGTCACCCTACCCGTTTGTCCTATTTTTACTCCCGCCTTTGCGTCGTGAATTGCTGCCGTGTGTTCCTGCTGGCTTGCCTGCTCTTCGTTTGCGGCGCTTTGCAAGCCCAAACTCCCACTCCTCCCGCGGCCGCTACCGTAGCCACGGCGGCTGCCACGCCCGCGCCCAAGCGCCAGCTGCAAGCCGTGCGCATTACGGAGGCCATTAAGCTCGACGGGCAGCTCGACGAAGCCATCTGGCAGCAGGCCCCCATTGCTACCGATTTTATTCAGAACCGGCCCAACCCCGGCCCCCACGAAAAACACCCCACGGAAGTGCGCATCCTCTATGATGACGCCAACCTCTACATCGGGGCCGTGATGCACGATGTCGCTCAGGACTCCATCATGCGGGAGCTTTCCCCGCGCGACGATGCCGGCAATACCGATTTCTTCGGCATCTTTCTGGATACCTACCACGACAAAATCAACGGCTACGGCTTCATCGTGACGACGGGCGGCGTGCAGATGGATTCGCGCTACTCCCCGGCCGGAGGCGAAGATTTCAACTGGAATGCCGTGTGGGACGCGCGCACCAGCATGCGCGGCACCGACTGGATTGCCGAACTGCGCATTCCCTACTCCGCAATCCGCTTCAGCAACGCTTCCGAGCAGCTTTGGGGCCTCAACTTCATGCGCCAGCGCAAGCGCGACAACCAGGCATTTTTCTGGAACGAAGTAAAGCCTGCCGTGGATGGCTTCGTGAACCAGTGGGGCGAACTGCGGGGCTTGCGCGACATCAAGCCCCCGCTGCGCCTCTCGCTCACGCCCTACGTCTCGGCCTATGTGAATCACTACCCCTACAACGAGCAAGGAACCCGCAATACCAGCACCAGCTTCAACGGCGGGGCCGACGTGAAGTGGGGCATCAACGAGAGCTTCACCCTGGACGCTACACTGGTGCCCGACTTTGGGCAGGTGCAGAGCGACAACCAGGTGCTGAACCTCTCGCCCTTCGAGGTGCAGTTTCAGGAAAACCGCCAGTTTTTCACCGAAGGCACGGAGCTGTTCAACAAGGGCAACCTGTTTTATTCTCGCCGCGTGGGCGCTACCCCCATCGGGTTTGGCAACGTAGATGGGCAGTTGCGCCAGGGCGAAAGGGGCCCGGATGGGCAGCGCCGGCCGGGTGAGGCCGTGGTGAGCAACCCCGGCGTGACGCGCCTGCTCAACGCCACCAAAGTATCGGGCCGCACCAAGCAGGGGCTAGGCATTGGGGTGTTCAACGCCCTGAGCAACGACGTGTACGCCACCGTGCGCGACTCCGTGAACGGGCAGCAGCGGGAGGTGCTCACCCAACCGTTCAGCAACTACAACATCATGGTGCTGGACCAGAGCCTGAAGAACAACTCCTACGTCTCGCTCATCAACACCAACGTCACGCGCTGGGGTAGCACCTACGACGCCAACGTAACCGGCGGCTTGTTCCGCTTCGCCAACAAAAAGAACGCCTACGCCATTGACGGGCGGCTGGTGTACTCGCGGCGGCGCGGCACCGTGTTCGGCTCCGAGCAGCAGATTGACGACCAGGACGGCTACAAGTACCAGATTGGGGTCAGCAAAATCAGCGGCAACTTTACCTGGCAGGTAGGGCAGGGCATTGAGTCGGACAAGTACAACCCCAACGACCTCGGCATTCTGTTCGGCAACAACAACATCAGCCAGTTCGTCAATTTCAGCTATAACAAGTACAAGCCCTTCTGGAAGGTCAACAACTTTTACTCCTGGTGGAGCCTGAACCACTCCCTACTCTACAAGCCCACGCGCTACCAGAACGCCAACATTGCGGCCGGCTTTAACAGCACCTTCACCAAGAACTTTCTGACGGTAGGGGCCAACTTCGACGCTAACCCCGTCACGCACGACTACTACGAGCCGCGCCAGTACCCGCTGGGCGACTACTACGTGCGCGTACCGGCCAATGTCAACCTGGGCGGCTTTGCCTCCTCTGACTACCGCAAGAAGCTGGCCTGGGACGTGAATGCCGGGGTGCGCTGGTACGCCCAGGATGAGCGCCTCGTGCGTCCCCGCCGCATGGGCTACGGCTGGGCCATTTCGCCCCGCTACCGAGTGAACAATCAGTTGAACTTCCGTTACTCCCTCGACTGGAACCTGCGCCAAAACCAAATCGGCTACGTGAACGGCGACCTGAATACCAGCCTGCCCGATGACGCCGACTTCCGCCGCAACTACCCCACCGACGTGCTGCTGGGCCGCCGCCGGGTACTCACGGTGACCAACACGCTGTCGGGGGCCTATACCTTCAACAACCGCATGTCGTTTACTATTCGCACGCGCCACTACACCAGCACGGTTACCTACCGCGACTTCGCTCGCCTGGGCACGAACGGGCAGGAAACGCTGGTGGACTACCGCCGCAACCGCGACAACACGTTCAACGCCTTCAACGTGGACGCGGTGTACTCCTGGTGGTTTGCGCCCGGCTCGCAGGTTAGCATCGTCTGGAAAAACGCCAGCTCCAGTTTCCTGGAGGCCAACGAGGCTACCCCGCTCTACTTCAACAACCTGAACAACACCATCAATACGCCCCACAACAACAACGTGTCTATCAAAATCCTCTACTACCTCGACTACCTGATGCTCAAGCGCCTGGGCTCCCGGTCCTGATAGTGGGCCTTGCGGAGCCGATACTTAATCCATAACAAGGGCCCACTTCTCACAAGGAGTGGGCCCTTGTTGTGGTGGAGGGTGGGTTGTGCGGCGAAGATGCGTAGCGTTTACCCAGCCAATAAACCAGGGGAAGCTACACGTAGCATAAGAAGCTGTGATTCAGCTGCCAGAGGTGCTGAGCACGCTTCTATCGGTGCCAATTGGCTAGTGGTCGATTACGATTGGGGAAGCGCTGGGTAGCAAGCAAATTCGGATACTGAATCACGAAATGCTTTAACCTGGGCTGCCTTATGGAACGCAAGAATTTTCTGAAAAGCTTATTTGTAGGAGCCGTTTCGGCGCCGGCGGTACTGGCCGCGTGCGGCAAAGAGTCGGACGCCGTGACGCCCACTACCACGGGCACTACCGGCGGCACCACGGGTACAACCGGTACCAGCAGCTGCGCCGTGGCGCCCACCGAAACGGAGGGCCCGTTCCCGACCAAAGTGCCCGCTTCTTACGTGCGCAGCGACATCACTGACGGCCGCACCGGCTACAAGATGACGGCCAAAATCACCATCACGAACACCAATAACAACTGCGCGGCTCTGGCCGGAGCCTTAGTCGACATCTGGCACTGCGACGCCGAGGGCAACTACTCCGAGTACGGAGGCAGCGGCATGCAATCCATCAACTACACGGGCGTGCACTTCCTGCGCGGCCGCCAAACCACCGACAGCAACGGGCAGGTAACGTTTACCTCCATCTTTCCCGGCTGGTACTCGGGCCGCGCTACCCACATTCATGTGCACGTGTATGCGGCCAACGGCACCTCCCTGAAAATAACTCAAATTGCTTTTCCCGAAGGCACTGGCTCGGCCGTGGCCGCCGTGAATGGCTACAAAAAAGGCCTGTCAGGCTACACCACCAACGCCACCGACAACGTCTTCCGCGACGGCGTGAGCCAGGAGCTGGCCACCGTAACCGGCAACACCACCGACGGATTCCAGTTGGCAATCAGTTTCGGGGTAGCCGCCTAGGCTTTAAGCAAAAGAGGGGAGCGTGAGCGTCAGGCGAGGCTGGTAGTAAGGCGTCTTACGGGCTGCTGTTGCCGGTGTGTTTAGGCTTGGACTTTAACTTACCAGATGCCTCGGCGCTGGCTCTGCCTGACGGGCCCTTCACGTTAAAACAGCTTCTTAATTCGACGCCATGCCCGACCGGATTATCACTTTCTGCTACCGAAAAATCATCGGCGCCAGCTCCGGGCAGCCTTGGGAGAAGCTGGTGTTCGAGGATACCTACCAGGAGTTTCGGCTGCAGGCTCAGCTGTATAATCCGGAGCGCCGCTACCGCACGTTTGGGGAGCTGGTGCACCACGCGCCGGGGGCAGAGCAGCTGCATTTTCTGGTGAGTGCCGCCGCTCGGGGCTACCTGCAGCAGCTTGGCGGGCTGGTACCCGATGTGCTTGATAACCTGGGCAAGCACTTCCTGAAGTTCAGCCAGTTTCAGTTCGAAATCATCAATTCCGACCTCCAGGACAAAGCACGCCACCAGGTAGCCATCAATTTTTACTCTGAGCCGCTGCGGTGGCATGATACGGTGGGCAGTTTCTTGCTGGTATCGGAAGCCGCCGGCCCGGCCGTTGCTCCCGGCGAGGTGCGGACGAACATGGTTCAGCTCCAGCCTTACCTGAGCATTTATTCTTTGCAACAACTGGCCTAAGATGAGCAAGCACACTCCCGGCCGCATCTACCTCGCCGATCAGCACGGCCAGCTACGTACGCCCCAATCCAGTCGCACCAGCGTGTTGTCCTTTGATGGCTTTACGGATGAGCAGCGCCCTGCCGCGGGCCACCTGCTGGCCTTCAATGAGGAAACGCTGGCCGGCGGGCAGCACGTAGTCTTGCCCGCTCCCGAAGCGGCCTACCTCATTCTGCTGCCCCTAACCGGCGAAATCTGTTTGGCTGGCTCCTCCAGCGAGGCAAAGTGCGCGCAGGTGGAGGAGGTTGTGGTGAGTTGGCTACCGGCCGGCGCTACCCTGCACCTCACCAACCCCTACGATGCGGAGCCAGTAAGCTTTCTGCACATCTGGGTGGCGGCGGGGCAGCAAACCAGCCGAACCGCGGCCGTATTCCCCTACACCTTTGAACAGCTTGAAAACGCACTGGTCGAGGTAGTGCCCCGCGCTGCTGAGCTGCCGCAGCCGTTGGGGCTGCCATTTTCCCTGAGCCTGGGGCGCTTTGCCGGTCGGCAGGAGGCCCTGTACTGCCCCGCGCAAACCGGTACGCTGGTTTTCGCCTATGTGCTGGCCGGTGCCTTTGAGGCCGAGGGCCGGTTGTTGCACGCCAAGGACGGCCTCGCCCTCTGGCAAGCAGCCGAAGTAGAATTGGAGGCCCTCAGCAACAACGCCCTGGTTGTGGTGCTGGAAGTCTTGACCTAAGGCGCGTTACCTCATCCCCAACGGTGGCAGTTTCCGCTTGACCAGAGGCCAGGATAACCTGTGGCGGCTGAGCGGCTACAGGCCTAGCAGCTCCTCGGCCGCGCCAAAAGCCGACTTACGCCCATCCATGACCTGTTGGCGCAGGGAGGGAAGGTGGGTGGCTACGTCGGGGCGGGCATAGAAGCGGGTTTCCAGGGCCTCGCGGATGGTTTCGTGGAGCCAGTGCAGGTTCTGCTCCTGGCGGTGGCGCTGGAAGTAACCGCTGGCCTGGGTCTGCTGCACGTACTGCTCTATCACAGCCCACACCTCCGGCACGCCTGCCCCCGACAGGGCCGAGCTGGTGGTAACCACCGGGCTCCAGGCGCTGGGGGCCAGCGGAAATAGGTGCAGGGCGTTCTGGTACTCCCGGCGGGCCCGGCGGGCGGCCTGCTCGTTGCCGCCGTCGGCCTTGGTGATGGTCACGGCGTCGGCCATTTCCATGATGCCTTTCTTGATGCCCTGCAGCTCGTCGCCGGCCCCGGCCAGCATCAGCAGCAAGAAAAAATCAACCATGCCGTGCACGGCCGTCTCGCTCTGGCCCACGCCCACGGTTTCCACAAAAATAACGTCGTGGCCCGCCGCCTCACAGAGCATCAGGGCCTCGCGGGTGCTGCGCGTAACGCCGCCCAGGCTGCGGCCGGCGGGCGAGGGCCGAATAAACGCCTGGGGGTGCGCAGCCAACTCGTTCATGCGGGTTTTGTCGCCGAGGATGCTGCCGCCGCTACGCTGGGAGCTGGGGTCAACGGCCAGCACGGCCAGGCGTCTGCCTTGCTCCCGTACCAAGTGCAGGCCCAGGGCCTCAATAAACGTGCTTTTTCCTACCCCTGGCACCCCCGTGATACCCACCCGTACCGAGCGACCGGCGTGGGGCAACACTGCATCCAGCACCTGCTGGGCCAGGGCCTGGTCGGAGGACAGGGTGCTTTCCACCAGGGTAATGGCGCGGCTGAGCAGCACGCGGTTGCCCGCCAGGATGCCGTCGGTGTATTCAGAAACGGAAAAGCGCTTGGCCATGAGTGCAGAAACGGAGCTGACCGAGAAAAGTAGCCCGCCAGCCGAGCATTACGGCTGCAAACTACCCCATATCGTACATTTGAAAAAATAGCTGCGGGCGCGCCGCCCCGTCTACTCGTCCTTACCTCGCTGCATCATGGGCAAAAAATTTACCTCGCTTCTCACGGCCTGCCTGCTGGCTAGCACGCTGCCGCTCTACGCCCAGAACGAGCTGAGCAACTTTACGGCCACGGGGCGCGGGGGCGTGGCTACCACTTTTGCCTCCGACTACCAAGCCATTGGCATCAACCCCGCCAACCTGGGGCGGGTAGGAGGCTCCACGGTGGCCTTTACCATTGGTGAGTTTGGGGCGGGAGCCGGTTCTCAGTCGCTCACGCGTCAGCAGCTGCGCAAGTTTATCTTCGACACCGGCCAGCGCCTTACCCTCACCGACAAGCAGGAACTGGCCCGTGCCTTCACGTCTGACAACGCGCTAAACTTCAACGCCGATGCCACTACCCTGGCCTTGGCCGTGCAACTACCGGTAATAGGAGGTATTGCCATCAGCAACCGGGTGCGTAGCGCCGGGCACGTGGCCCTTAACCAGACTGCCGCCGAAATTGCCTTTCTAGGTCGCGACGCCCCCATTTATACCTCCGCCAGTGCCGGCAACTTGCCCCTGGTTACGGAAGCGCTGGCCGGTACCGATTTGCAACTGGCCGTGATGAACGAGTTTAACCTAGCCTGGGGTACGCGCGTGCTCGATTTGCCGTTGCTGCAGGTGTCGGCGGGGGCGGGCTACCGCTACATTCAGGGCGTGGGCATTGTCGATATTCGGGTGCAGCCGGGCAGCCTGCGTGCTTACAGCTCCATGTCGCCGGTGTTCGACCTCAACTACGGCGACATGGTCAATGACCCCAGCTTTAACCTGCGCAACGGCGGGAGCGGCCTGCAACCCGTGGGCAAAGGCCACGGCTTCGACCTCGGGCTGGCCGTGGAAGCGGGCAAGGCCGTGCGGCTGGGCGTAGCCGTGACGGACATCGGCCACATGACCTGGGAAGGCAACCTGCTCACGGCCAACGACCAGAAGCTGAAGCAGCTAAAGTCGGAAGGCATTGGCTCTTACAACTTTATCAAGGAAGCAGCCGAAATCTTTGCTACCGGCACCGACAGCCTCTTTACGTATCAGACGGGGCAGGAGCGCCGGGCCGAGCTGCCCACCAAGCTGCGAGCGGGCGCGGGCCTGCGCATCAGCGAGTTTTTCGAGGCGGGCCTCGACGTGACCCTCCCCTTGAACAACGTGGCTGGCAACATCACTACCCCCTTCATCGGGGCGGGCCTCGATTACAAGCCCACCCGCTGGCTGCGCCTGAGCAGCGGCGTAACGGGCGGCGCCGGCTACGGCATCAGCGTCCCCCTGGGCCTCACGCTGGCCACCAAAGTCTACGAAGCTGGCATCAGCACCCGCGACGTAGCCGGCCTGCTTACCTCCGAAAATCCCTACCTCTCCGTCGCTGCTGGCTTCCTCCGTTTCAAGCTCGGCGGCAAAACGCAGTAGTGATTCGGTGAGTGATTCAGCAAGGGTAATAACGTTAAAACCGCTTGTCATCCTGACGAAGGAAGGACCTTACCACACCGGAACGAACATCGTTGTAACGACTCGTTCACTTGGGGTAAGGTCCTTCGCTGTATTCAGGATGACGGGCGGTTTGTAGGAATTCTTGGGCTGTCTACCGATCAATTCACCATCTTCGGTCATTTCCTAAATCATCAACACGTCAAACCCACCACCTCACTACTTCCCTGGCTCGGTGATGAAGCTGGGTAGGCCGAGCTTGCTGCGGCGGCCACCGAGCTTGAGGCCATCGTCAAGGTATTTGGCCGCGTCGGAGTTGGGGTTTTGGATGATGCCCAGGAAGAGGTTGTCCTCGCGGGCCACGTAGATGTTGCCATCGGGGGCGCGCTGCAGGGAGCCTACCTTGCGGTTAGCCGATTTGCCAATTACCGTGGCTTTGCCGGTTTTCATATCGAACTGAAAGATCTGGGCCTGGCCGCCGCCTTCGCCGTTGCTGGAGCCGTAGAGCTTGGTGCCGTCGGGGGAGAATTCTACGCCGTAGGCTTCCGGGTAGGGAGCAAAGGCTTTCACGTTGCGCACTTGGCCCGTGCTCCGGTCGAAATCAAACACCTCGTACTTGTTGGCCTCACGCCAGAGGGCCACGGCCAGCTTTTTGCCATCGGGGGAGAATTTCATGGCTCCAATGGCATTGCGGCCGGGGCCGGCGTGCATGCTACCCACGTTGCTCATGATAGGCTTGCTCTGCACCCCATCGGCCGTGACCAGGAAGCTCACGAAGGCGTTGGAGTTCCAGCGGTGGGCCACAATCCAGACGTCGCGGCCGTTTTGGTGGCGGACGGCGGCCAGCTTCTCGGCCACTGGCGTAATGAGCAGGGCATTGGCGCGAGGTACGTCGCCGAGGCCGTTTTCGCGGGTCATATCCACAATGGAGTAGCGCAAACCATTGGGGCCGCCCTGGGCGCCCACCGTGAATACGTAGAACACATTGCCGCTGCCGGGGTCCGGTACCACCAAGGCGCTTTGAGTGCTGGAATTGGAGCCCATCAGCTTTTTGCCGTTGGGCATTACCTGATGCTGGCGGTTAAACACAAACTCGCCGTTGGTATAGAACAACAGTTGACCCTGCTGATTGGTGGCTACCGCGGAGCCCTCATACGTGGTCATCTTGCTGGTGAGCAGCGGGGTAGGAGCGCCCCCGCCAGCCGGGAAGGTCAGGCCCGCCTGCTGGCCAAACAGCCACACGGATTGTTCCCGCTGGGCCAGTACCGCACCGGGCAAGAGCAACGCCAGCAAGAGCGGCAAAAGCGAAAGTCGTTTCATAGAGGTAAAAAGAACTACAGTCGTGTTATAACGCAATTTCGTGCCAAAATAGTAAGGGGTGAGGTGGCGCGTTAGTGATTGAGGTAATGAGGTAATGAAGTGATAAGGTGGTGAGTAAAGGCCATCATCCTGAGGCGGTAGCCGCAGGACCTTATCAGATAAGAACGAAAATCGTTGTGACGACCTATGCGGACGTGATAAGGTCCTGCGGCTACCGCCTAAGGATGACGTACCGCTATATGCTACTTCACCATCTCACTATCTCATACTTCCCACTCACCGGCCAGCAGGCGCGGAATTAGGGGCTGAATGATGCGGTAGCTGGCGCCCCAGAGCGGGTAGTTGCTGCCTACGCGGTAGAAGGGCACCCGGTACGGACTGGGCCAGCCGGCTAGTTGCCAGGTTTCCTCAGTGTGGTTGGCCGCGTCGGCGAGGTGGCGAAGCGGGATTTCCAGCACTTCATCTATTTCCGAGGTTTGCCACTGCCAAGCCGCCGGCCGACGGATGCGGCCCAGAAATGGGGCAATACGGAAGCCCGAGGGCACATCGACGGTAGGCAAAGCGGCCAGCACCTCTACGTCGGTGGGTGGCAGGTGTACTTCTTCGAAAGCCTCGCGCAGGGCCGTGGCTTGCAGGTTGGTATCCGTGGGCTCGTGCTTGCCGCCAGGAAAAGCCAGCTGGCCCCCGTGCACACCAAACGCCGCCCGTCGCACCATCACTACCTGTAACTCACCCTGCGCATCGCGGAAAATAGGAACGAGCACGGCCGAATCGCGCAGGTTCTTGGGAATTGGAAAATCGGGCATAACACAACAGCGCCGCCGCGGGCAAGTCCGCGGCGGCGCTGGCAAGGTACAACCCGCGCCGCTTAGGTAGCGGGGCCGGGCACTGGCGGGCTAGTAGAGGTAGCTAAGCGCCGTGCGGTCGTTGGCATTGAAGGGGCGGCTCTGGCCCGAGCCGATGCAGGCCAGCATCCAGGAGTTGGGGTCGGCCGCGGCGGGCGTGCCCGGAATCAGGACGGCGCCCACGGTGCTGGCGCCTTCATTGGCCGTAGAGCCACCGCAGCTATAGCTCCGGTCCATGTAATCGGTGTGGCGGAAGCCAATGCAGTGGCCAATTTCGTGGGCCAGAATGGTAGCTAAGTAGCCCTGCACTGGGGTGTTGCCGATGGCGCGCGAGTTCACTTTCACTTCGCCGTAGGGGTTGCCGCCGGTGGGGAAGCCGGCCGAAGCCAGGTAGCTGCCGCTGCCGCGCACAATGCTGATGTTGCCACCCGAAGAAACCCGGCTAAAGGTCAGCTGCAGGCCCTGGGCGTTGTAACGGGCAATGGCTTCGTCGAGACCCGCCACGTAGGCGCTGGGTAGCTGGCTGGAAATGCTCACGGTAATAACGCGCGGCAGGCCCGTTACCAAGTTGGTGGTACGGTACTGCTCGGCCGTGCCCACGCGCAGCAACTGCACGGCGGCACGGTTGCTCAGGTCGGCCGGCGACAACACAATGTCACCCTCTACCACGTAGTTGCCATCCTCGTCGCGCTGTACGTTCTCGGCGCTAAAGCCAAGCTGACGGATTTGGGTAAGCGCATCGGCACTGATGTCCTCGGCCTTATTTACTACTGCTTCTTTTTCCGAGCAGCTGCTCAGAGCCGTTAGCATGGCGAAGCCGCCCATCAGGAGGTAGGAAGTGATTTTCATAGAGTGTGTGAGGTTGTGTGAAAGGAAGGATTCAATGTATTCAAAATATCTATACTATAATTATTTTAATTTTATTTTAATGATATCAGCTGAACACTAGAGCTTTAGATACGGATAAGTAGGAAATGCCTCCTCACCGCACCGCGTAGCGGCCAGCGGCATCAACTGCCACCGTTGGGAGTTGGTGGTGGTCTTCGAAATGTTGGTAGCCGGCAGCCAGCTGCTGCCAAAACGCCAGGTGCGGACTGTTCAGGCGACGCGCCAGGTTATCAGCCGTCAGCTCAAAAGGAAAGATGTGCACGGGAATGGCTGCCTGGCCCGCCGCCCGAGCCTCCACGGCCAGCACGTACAGCTCCCGGATGCCCGCGTCGGTGATGGGCAGGCAGCCGATGGTTACATCAGAGCCGTGAATGAAAATATCCTGGCCGGGGTTGAGCGAGCCGCTCCGGTAAGCGTCGGCCGCATTGGGGTAATCAAGGCCCAACGATAGATGGTACTTGCTGGCCGGATTAAACCGGTCAATCGTATAAAAGCCTTCCGGCACTTGCCCGTCGCCGGCCTGCCGCTTGGGCCCTAGCGTGCCCGAAGTGCCCGCCAGCCGAAACGTGCGCAGCAGCACAAATTGACCCTCGTCGTGGTTGCGGCCCCACACCTCCAACCGGCGCCCTACCTTAAACGCCCGCAGAAATAGCTCCAGCCGCTCCGCTACCACACCATGCCGATGCAACAGTGCCTGCACGGGGGCGTGGTGCAGTGTATAGGCCGTGCGCACTCGCGGAAAGCGCTGCTGCTCACTTCGAAAGGTAAGGTTAGGCTCGGGCCGGCGGGCAGAGGAGCGGGCATAGAGGGCCACGAGTAGCGCGGCGGCAAGCAAAAGCAAAAGTCGCATCAGTTGGCAAGGGTAGGCGGGCAGCTATAGAAGGCAGCTGGGACTTCCTCAACGGTAGCACGGTGGCGGTTAGTATAGAGCGTTTGGTATATAGAGGCGTATCATTGTTTGCGCGCTGGCAGCAGGCAGCCAGGGGGTATCGGCAGCACCTTGTTTTCCGTAGTGCTGCTATGCCATCTGCCCCCGCTACTGCCGCGCCCTACCAGCCCGACCCGCTCGGGCCCGATTTCGAACAGTTGGTACTGCCTCAACCCGATGATTACGAGGGCCCGGTACGAGCCGTGCTGGTGCGCTGCCGCCAGGAGCTGCCCGCGCCTACCCCGCGGGCGGTGCTTTACGTGCACGGGTTCAACGACTACTTTTTTCAGCGCGAAATGGCGGAAGCGTACATCCAGCACGGCTACCGCTTTTACGCCCTCGACCTGCGCAAATACGGGCGGGCCCTGCTACCCCACCAGCGCCCCAACAACGTGCGCAGCCTCACGGAGTATTTCTTTGACCTAGACGCCGCTTTAAGCCAAATGCAGCGGGAAGGCAGCGCCAGCGTAATACTCAGTGGCCACTCCACGGGCAGCCTTATCACGACCCTTTACGCAACCCACCGCCGGCCGCCGGGTGTAGTGGCCCTGGTGCTGAACAGTCCGTTTCTGGAGCTACACCAGTCATGGCTGCGGCGGCACGTGGCCGTGCCGGTGGCCGTGGCACTCGGGGCCCGCTGGCCAAACCTGCCCTTGCCCGCCGGCCTGCCCCCTACCTACGGGCAAAGCCTGCACCGGGCCTATCGGGGCAATTGGGAATACAACCTAGCCTGGAAGCCCAACCATGTGTTTGCCGTGAATGCCGGCTGGCTGCGGGCCATCCGGCAGGGGCAGGCCCAGGTACGGCGCGGATTGGGACTGTCCTTGCCCGTACTGGTCCTGCACTCCGACCGCACCACGGAGGGCCGCACCTGGCACGAAGAAGTTAAACGCACCGACATTGTGTTGGAGGTGGCGCATATTGCGGCCCTTGCTCCCCGCCTCGGCCCCAACGTAACCGTGCGCGCTGTACCCGGGGCCGTACACGATGTATTTCTGTCGGCGCCGGCGGTACGGGCCGAGGCGTACCGGGCAGTATTTGCGTGGTTACGGCAGCAGGTACCGGTGCCAGCTTTAGGCCACCCGCAATCCGTGGTGTAGCGCCCACAGCTTATCTACCGGCGTTGTTCTACGGAGCCAACAAGGCAGGTTTACTTTATACCGCTCCCGTTTCTCTTTCTTCGACATGGCTTTCTATGCGCTACTTTCTGCCTTGCTGAGCATCCCGCTCTGGCTGGCCCCGGTAAGTGCCCCAGCCCAGGGGCTGCCAGCGGATGGTTTGGCCGCTACCCTCCACGCCAGCAAGTGGCAGCAGCGGGTGCTTTTGCTCTGCGCGCCAACCGCCGACAACGCCGAGCTGCGCCGGCAACAGCAGGTACTGCGCCCGGCAAAAGCCGAGTTAGTGGCCCGCGACGTGGTGGTGTACGAGGTAATTCAAAACCGGCTTTCTGCCGCCGACCAGCGCTACCTGCGCCAGCGGTTAGGAGTGGCAAGCGGCTCATTTACGGTGCTGCTCCTGGGCAAAGACGGCGGGGTAAAGCGGCGCGAAATGCAGCCCCTGTCCGCCGCTCAGCTGTTCGCTACCATTGATGCCATGCCCATGCGCCAGCAGGAGATGCGCCGGCCCCGGAAGTAGCGGATGCGGTACAAGCGGCGGCCGGTGCGTACTTTCGAGCGTGGCCACTACTCCCCCATATGACGTGCTGATTGTAGGTGCCGGTCCGGCCGGGGCGGCGTGCGCCTTGGCGCTGGCCGGGAGCGGCCTCCGGGTTGCGCTGGTCGATAAGGCCCGGTTTCCGCGCGACAAGGTGTGCGGTGATGCTATTCCGGGCCCTACGCTCAAGGCATTGGCCCGCCTGAAGCCCGCCTACGCCCAGGAATTGCGCAACCTCACCCAAGCCCACCGCACCGATGTCCGGACCAGCCGGCTGCTTTCCCCCGCCGGGGTTGAGGTGAGCGTGGAGTGGCGGGCGCCCGCCTTCAACAGCCCCCGCCTGCACTTTGATGAGGCCTTGCTCACGCTGGTGCGGCGCCACACCTCTACCACGCTCCTCGAAGGCGACGCGGTGAAAAAAGTGTGGCAGACCGACGAGCTGGTGATGGCGCAACTAACCGACCAGACCGAGCTACGGGCCCGCCTTATTATTGGGTGCGACGGGACCCATTCCGTGGTAGGCCGGAGCCTGCTGCCCCAGCCACTAAACCGGGCCCGGCACTGCGCGGCCGTGCGCGCCTACTACCGCGGCGTTACCGATGCCCCCGAAACGACCAGCGAGTTTCTGTTTTTGCGGCGGTACCGGGCGGGGTACTGCTGGGTTTTTCCGGTAGGCGGCGGGGTGTATAACGTAGGTTTCGGGATGCTCTCGGCTGATATTGCCCGTCACAAAGTAGACCTGAAGCAGGAGTTACAACAACTGCTTACAACTCATCCGGCGCTAGCCAGCCGCTTCCGGGCGGCGCTACCCCTGGGGCCAGTGCAAGGGTTTGGGCTTCCGTTGGGTGGGTCCGGAAGGCCCCTTTCCGGCCGCCGGGTTCTGCTCTGCGGCGACGCGGCCGCCCTCATTGATCCGCTCCAGGGGCACGGCATCGACAAAGCAGTTATCAGCGGAATCCTGGCCGCGGAGCACGCCCGGCGCTGCTGCGAAGCCCAGGATTTCAGCCGGGCTTCCCTCGCCCAGTACGACCAAGCCGTGCACCGCCGCCTTGGCCGCGACTTGGCCCGCCGCTACCAGCTCATGCGCGTACTGGCTCGGGCGCCTTGGCTGGTAGAGCTGGCGTTTGCGGCGGGCCGCTGGCCCCGGCTCCGACGGTGGCTGGTGCAAGCAGTCGGGTAGGAGCGAGGAAAGGCAGGCGCACAGCTGGTCGGGCTTACCATGTGTCCGGCAGCGTAATAGCATCAGCAGCAGATATTACTGTGTAACCTGCCGCGGCTTGAGTGCTTCGGCTACCTAGTTTTTGCCAGCTACACTGAAGCTGATCTATTTCGGGTTCCTGTCGTACTACCTTCCGGCGTCAACAGAAAATTGGGGCGGGGCACCGCCAACTCCCTGGTTTCTTTGTTTAGCGAAACAGTCCTTCGCCTGCTAGGCGGGCGCGGAGGCTGCCGGCTTTGGCTTTTCACTCAACCTACCTTTTCCATGTCCTTCACCTCTTCCCGTCCCGAAGACCTCCTGACCAACGCCGCCCGCAACGGCGACGTAGCCACGATTCAAACCCTGCTGGCCGAGGGCGCCGACGTCAATTACCAGGATGGCCGCGGTTTCACGCCCCTAATTCTGGCCGCCTACGATGGCCACCTCGAAGCCACGAAAGTACTGCTGCAAGCCGGCGCTAACCCCAACGTGCACGACGCCAGCGGCAACACGGCCCTGATGGGCGTTGCGTTCAAAGGCTACCCCGAAATTGCCCAGCTACTCATCGACAACGGCGCCGACTTGAACGCCCGCAACGGCAACGAGGGCACGGCCCTCATGTTTGCTACCCTCTTCGGCCGCCACAACATAGTGCCCCTGCTGCTCAAGGCCGGTGCCGACGCTACCCTGCGCGACGTGCGTGGCCTCTCGGCCCGCGACCTGGCCATTCAGCAAGGCAACGAGCAAGCTTTGGAGCTGCTGCCCCAGCAGTAGCCACTAGGTCAGCCCGACTGAAAACAGAACGTTCTGCTTTTACCCCGCGCCGTGGGGTAAAAGCAGAACGTTCTGTTTTCGGTGGGGCACCAGGGGTAGGAGCCACTATCAGTCGGTAGGCCGCGCATAATTCTGGCATGGGGTAGCCGTGCGCCCTGCTTGGTCGTATGGAAAGATGACCTGAGCATCTTACCTGTACTACTATGAAACTCAAACCACTTAAAAAGCAGACGCTGGTTATAACCGGCGCCACCAGCGGTATTGGTCTGGCTACGGCTCGCATGGCCGCCCAAGCCGGAGCCAACCTGGTGCTAGCCGCCCGCAGCGAGGAAGACCTGCGCAAAGTAGCCGCCGACCTGCGCAAGCGCGGCGGCCAGGTGGCCACGGTAACCGCCGACGTAGCCCGCATTCCCGACGTTCAGCGCATAGCCGCTACCGCCCAGGAGCGGTTTGGGGGCTTTGATACCTGGATTAACAACGCTGCCGCCTCTATTTGGGGCCGGCTAGAGGAAGTCAGCGACGAGGACAGCCGCCGCATGTTTGATACCAACTATTGGGGCGTCGTGAACGGCTCTCTGGAAGCCATCAAGCACCTAAAGCGGCATGGTGGGGCCCTGATTAATCTGGGTAGCGTGGCTTCGGATATTGCGTTTCCGCTCCAGGGTCAGTACTCGGCTAGTAAGCACGCCATTAAGGGCTTTACCGATGCCTTGCGCATGGAGCTGGAAGAGGAAGGGGCACCGGTTTCGGTTACCCTGATTAAGCCTTCGGCCATTAACACCCCCTTTCCGCAGCACGCCAAAAACTACATGGACCGGGAGCCCCAGCTGCCGCCGCCCGTGTATGAGCCTGAGGAAGTAGCCAACGCCATTATTCACGCCGCCCAGCACCCGGAACGCGACGTGTACATTGGCGGCGGGGGCAAGATGTTCAGCTCCTTGAACAAGCATTTCCCCCGGGCCATGGATTTCATGAACGAGAAGGTAAACATGAAGCTCCAGACCCGCGACGAGCGGCCCCGCCACCCCGCCGGTTCCCTGCACCGCCCCGAAGTGCGCGACGGCCACGTGCACGGCGACCATCCGGGTTACGTGATGAAGCGAAGCCTCTACACCCGCGCCAGCATGCACCCCGTCATGACGGGCGCTTTTGCCGCTCTGGCCGGGGGAGTGCTGGTAGCACTGCTGTCCGGCAAAAACGGTAAATAAACCTTGCTAGCTCACAAAAAAGTCTCCTGCTGCGTAACGCAGCAGGAGACTTTTCTGTGCTTGGAGGTAGGCAAAGTAACCCAGCAAGACTTGCCGTTTCACGCATTAACGCATCGTGCTGCCGTGGTGTCAGGGTAAAGTACTTAACAGCACTCCAGCTCTATGTTTGCTTCCTGTCTACTTGTCTAATGTATTCCCCGCAAATCGGTGAGGCCGGGCTATACTGCTGGGGCGCTTAGTCGCGCTTTTCCAGTGGCTGCCAGGGCTGTTCTACCACGGCGGCAGTATTGGTGGAGAGGTAGTGGTTGTAGAGCTGTTCAGCGGGGCCCTGGCCGAGCAGGGGTTGGCCTTCAGTAGGTAGCACCAGCAGCAGAGCGTCCGGGGCCAGGCCTAAGGCGGTAGTGAGCCGCTGCTGCAGGGCTGGCAAATCGGGTTGGTTGGCTTCTTGGAGCTTTACAACCGTAAGGTGCTGCCCCTCGTGCTCGATGCGGGCGAAAACGCCGGTGGGTCCGGTAGAAAAGGTATCTGTGGTCATGGCAGTAAAGAAGGTACGGCCTACTATACGCAAGCCGTCTTGGTCCCGCTGCCTTTTACGGAAGCTGGCCTATTTCCAACGTTTCGCCGGCGGCCAGGGCGTGCACCGTCACGTCATCGTCTTGCCGCAGGTATTCTTGCAACTGGTCCGGAGTGCCCACCAAGGAGGCAAACGTACCGTAGTGAAACGGCACGAGGTGGGCCACCCGCAGCAACCGGGCGGCGTACGCTGCCTCCCGGGGCCCCATCGTGTACCGGTCGCCGATGGGCAGTAGGGCCACAGTGGGCTTGTACAGGTCGGCTAGCAGGCGCATGTCGCCGAACAGGGCTGTGTCGCCGGCGGCGTAGAGCACGGTGTTATCCGAGAAGTGCAGGATGTAGCCCACCCTCTCGTGCTGAAAGCCAGGGGTGCCACCGGGCAACTCTACGTGGGCCGCGTGGTGGGCTACGGTCATGGTCAGGCGCAGGCCAACTACCTCAATGCTGCCGCCTACGTTCATGGCCTCGCACTGCTCACCGGGCACGCCTTGCTCCTGGAGGTAGAACCGCACGGGTGCGGGTGCTACAACCCGGGCTCCGGTGCGCGCCAGCAGGGCTGGTAACTCCGCATCCAGGTGGTCGTCGTGGCCGTGCGTGAGGAGCACGAGGTCGGCGTGTTCGGGCCGCCGAAGGTGCTCGGGCACGTAGGGGTTGCCCGTCAGCCAAGGGTCAAGCAGTAGGACGTGGCCTTCGGGGGTAGTGATGCGGAAGCTGGCGTGGCCCAGCAGTTGGAGGCGGGTGGTTGGCATAGCAGGGAAAGATGGGAAGCAGGCGGGAAGGTACTACAGCCGAAGGTGTGGTAGTACGGCCTTGGCAGTACCGGCCCCGCGGCACCCGGCCCCAGCCTCAAAATACCTTCCTGGCGGCTAGCTGAACCATAATTCGTTGATCTTCTTTTTACTATATTTGACTAATTCCTTCCTCGCCCTGGCCTCCTATGCCCGCAGCCTCAACCTTACACTTTGAAAATGTGGCCGGTCGCTTAACCGTGCACCCGGCCGGCTTTGTGGTAGTAACTTGGCACAAAGGCACGCGGCGGCTAGACGACTTCAAGGCCGTACTCAACCACCTCGACCAGCTGCTCCGCCTGCACCGCTTAAGCAAGCTGCTCGCCGACCAGCGGGAGCTGACGCCCTTCACGGAGGCGGAGCGCACCTGGGTTGTAACCGAGTGGCTGCCCCAGGCCGTGGGCAACGGGCCCTACCGCTACGCCGCCGTGTTACTGCCCCTCGACGTGTTTGCCCGCCTGGCCTCGAAGTCGGTGATGTCGGAGTCGCAGGAGAAATTTTTGGCCTACCAGTTCTGCGAAACCGAAGCGGAAGCCACTAAGTGGTTGCTGCTTCAGCGGTAGGGTAGGGGTGAAGTGGTCATTGGCTTACCGCTGCCCACGGGTTTTGACCTTGAAACGGCCTCCTTTCGGTATTGACTTCATCCCTCCGGAAAGTGGCCCTACGCGCCATCCACGGAAGAACTCTGGCAGCTACCGGGTTGCTTACACTCCCTTTTTTCAGGCTAGCAGCAGTGGCTGCGTCTGGAGCAAATGCCACCGGGGAGTGGTTCTCCGTAACCTACTTCTCCAGCGCACACGCCGCTACTTTTCTGTTTCTCAACCACAGCACTACCGATGACTAGCAACCGGATTCTGAGTGCCGCAGTTATGTTGCTGGCCCTGACCGGCTCCGGCCGAGCAATGGCTCAGGCGCGCCCGGCCGTAAATCACATTGCCCTCTACGTCTATGACTTGCAGAAAAGCACGAATTTCTATCAGAACGTGCTGGGGCTGCGGCAGATTTCGGAGCCGTTTAAGGATGGGCGCCACGTTTGGTTTCGGATGGGGCCGCACAGCCAGCTCCACCTCATTCAGGGCGCCGCGAGGGTAGAGGAGCACGCCAAAGACACGCACCTGGCCTTCCGGGTGAAAGACCTGGGCAAGTTCACCGCCCGCCTCGATCAATCGGCCACGCCCTACAGCAGCTGGACCGGAGAAGCCAAGCAAACCACTGCCCGCCCCGACGGCGTGAAGCAAGTGTACCTGCAGGACCCCGACAAGTTCTGGATTGAAGTCAATGACGACAAGTTTTAACGCGGCGGCTCTGTCTACTGCCAACCCAGCCGGTAAGCGTGCTTACTAAAGTGGTTTACCTCAGCGAAGTTGGTTAAACGAAACGGAGCTATTAGGAACCCCAGATTCCGGGAGCTAGAGTTTCTGGGAAACCGGGGGCTGGGCGCCGGTAATCTGTAGCAGCACCTCAGCCAAAGGCTCCAGGCTCGTAATTTCTTCCACGTGCGCCAGCGGACGGAGGCCGGCAAAGCGGTTCAGCCAAACCGGACGGATGCCCACGTCTAGCGCGCCGACCACATCGGCCTGCCAGTTGTCGCCGACCATCACGGTTTCGGCGGCGCGGCTGCGCAGGCGCTGCAGGGCCACTTCAAATATGCGCGGGTTAGGCTTGGTTACCCCGACTTCCTCGGAGGTAACAAGGGCATCAACCAGGTGCGCCATGCCCAGGTGCCGGAGCTTTTCTTGCTGCTCGGCCGTGCGGTTGTTGGTTACGATGCCAACCTTATAGTGGGGCCGGAGGGCTTCGAGCAAGGCCACCGCGCCCGCAATTGGCTGGCGCAGGCGCTGATAATGGCCGTAGTGCTGCTGGGCAAACTCCGTTGCCGCCGCATGGGTGCGGGCGAGGCCATACGGGGCCAGCAGGCGCTGGAAACGCAGGCGGCGGGCATCTTCATAAGTGCACTTGCCAGCCAGCACCTGCGGGTGCATTTCCTCCAGTATCTCGCTGTACTGCTGGTACAAGGCCTCCATATCGGCCCCCGCAAACTCCGGCAGCCCGGCCGTGCTGGTGGCCAGCGCCGCCCGAGCCGTATTGGCGTGGTCGAACAGGGTATCGTCCAGGTCGAAGAGGACGGTAGTAACGGGAACGATGCTGGACGACGGCTCTGGCTGCATGGCAACGGGTAAGTAGGCGACTTGACAATCAGAAACCCCGATAGTGCTTGTGGGGCACCCTACAAGATGGTTGCTACATCCAAGGTAGCCTGCCCTGCCACGGCACCCGGCAGTTGGGTTCGACGTAGCAGGGTAGCCATGTTCTTCGGCAGGTCAGCCACCGTGAGCGGCTGCAAGGGCCGGGCCACCACGTAGTAGCGCGTATCGGCGCGCTCGTGCAGGCGGGTTTTGGCGAAGGAGAACAGCCCGCGTCGGGCGTAGCGCGCAAAGCCCTGGTAGCTGCCCTCATCCGTGCCCTCGGCTACCCCCGCCGCCACCGCCGAATCGGTTTCCGGCAGCGTCAGGAAATACTGGTGCAGCTCCAGCAGCACCTCCTGGGAAGCCGCCACCGATTCAGGCAGTATCCCGCCGCCGGATGCTACGTGCACAACATGCCCGTTACTATCTGCCGCAAACCAATCAATGTCCGCGTCTTCTTGGTCTATGTCGTCAATGCGCATATTGTGTGTTATATTTATTTCACTGTTTTTATACCCTGGTTCGTATACCTTGCTAGACTCTTGCCATGAAATTTTTTAAATTTTATAATTAGTTCCTGGAACTTTAGATTAGCAGATGTTGGAACTGAGGAGCTTATTATATATCCTTCAATATTGTTCTTATCTAGCCTTTGTATTTTATTAAAATGATTTATCGTTTCGATTATTTGGTTAAAGGCATGCTCAATATCTTCACTTTTTAACTCTA
Source organism: Hymenobacter sublimis (assembly GCF_023101345.1). Lineage (NCBI taxonomy): Bacteria > Pseudomonadati > Bacteroidota > Cytophagia > Cytophagales > Hymenobacteraceae > Hymenobacter > Hymenobacter sublimis. The sequence continues at coordinate 3,206,480 of NZ_CP095848.1, read as the reverse complement.
CAAAAAAATATGTGTTGTTTTCAGGTATTATAAATGCATAGTCGCATCTTATCTGTTTTCCTTTTATGAAACAACCATCTATGTGTATTTTGAAGACTTTTAATTTGTTGTTACACTCTATTCTAAATGTTTTATTTTTTTCTTTTGCAACAGTGCTATGTGATATACAAGCTTCTGCATTTAAAGAATGGATAATATTTTGTGCCATATTTACGAATATATTATATCTGTAAGTTGATTAAATTCATTCCCTATTTCTTCTGATACATCATCTATTTTGCTAGCTCCTATTGATTTAATATCGCTATTCATAATATTTTCAGTTAAGCCGTTATTTATATAGTATGCTGAAACTCTATTGTATTCTAACCAATAGTTTGGACTTATAATATCTTTTATTGATTCAATCATTTCCGGTCTCTCTTGAAATGCGTTTGCTCCTTGTATAAAGTTATTTATGCAAGTTAATATATATGGACTATGAGTAGTAATTGTAAGGCTTCCATTTTTGTTTGTGCATTTTGCAATAATGTATTCTATTAATTTCTTTTGATTAGTAGGATATAGGTTTAACTCAGGTTCTTCTATTATAAAATTTGTATTCTGGTCGTTTGTATATATTTTGTATTCAATGGCTAGATAGAGCGGGATTATTGTTTGTATACCACTAGCGGCTTTGCTTAATTCCGTCTCATATCCATTTTGTGTTATTATATTCTTGCCTTTATCAAACTTATATTTAGTTCCTATGAAATCTAAATTATACTCTTTGGAAGATATTTTTGCTTTTTCGACAATTGTTCCAAAATCGATCATTACTTGAGGCAATGCCAATTTGGCATTTTCAAAAGAAAACACCTTTTCTGTTATTAAAGAAAATAATATTCTTTCTGCTGGTATATATGTTGAACTTTGTACACTTTTTAATTCACTTAATTCATTCCTAAAGAAAATTATAGAATTTTTGGTCAATAATTCAATTTCGCTTACTATTTCTTCAAATTCATCTTCATCGTAATATAAACTTTCATCGTCTAAATCATAATTATCTGAATCTAATTCTGTGAATATTTTACTGTAAATAAAGCTAGCTCTGTGTGTTATGCTTTTAAAATTATAAAACGCTTTATAAGAAAGTTGGTTGAGTGATTTAACTATTGGTTCAGATAAAATTCTAAGATGTTCGAAGACGGGTTCGTATACCTCTAATTCTGTGTATTCGAAATCTACTGTTTGTGAAAGTTTTGCATATTGAAATAATGCGTTGTAAGAATCAATAATTATGTTTTCCTTAGGCACGTTTGAAATGCGTCCATTGTTTATAGTTAAAGTAAGTACATCAGAATCATATCTTATGTATGTGTTAGTTGTTAAATATTCACTAACATTATATTTTTCTAAATATTCTTTAAATTTAGAAAATCTCTTGACTTTTTTAATAAAGTCATAATCATTTAAAATTGCACACAGTTTTGCTATTGTGCTTTTGCCACTTGATGATGGACCAATAAATATGTTGACGTCCTTTAAAACTATAGATGCCCGGACGATGGGTCCGAAGTTTCTAACTTCTAGTGTTTCCATATTATTAGCTAAGTCTATCTAGCTTCTCCAATATCTCCTGCGCCGCCACGGCAATGACGGTGCCGGGACCGTACACGCCGACTACCCCGGCATTGTAGAGGAAGTCGTAGTCCTGGGCGGGGATGACGCCGCCAGCAATGACGAGGATGTCTTCGCGGCCGAGCTGCCGGAGCTCCGCAATGAGCTGCGGAATCAGGGTTTTGTGGCCGGCGGCGAGGCTGCTCACGCCCACTACGTGCACGTCGTTTTCGGCGGCCTGGCGGGCTACCTCGTCGGGGGTTTGGAACAGGGGCGCGATGTCCACGTCGAAGCCTACGTCGGCGAAGGAGGTAGCAATAATCTTGGAGCCCCGGTCGTGGCCGTCCTGGCCCATTTTGGCCACCATCATGCGAGGGCGGCGGCCTTCGCGGGCGGCAAAGTCGTCGGCCATCTGGCGGGCCTTGGCAAACTGCTCGTCGTAGTTCATTTCCTGAGAATACACGCCCGAAATAGCCCGAATGGTGGCCTGATGGCGGCCGTACACCTTTTCCAGAGCATCGGAAATCTCGCCGAGGGTAGCACGCAGGCGGGCCGCGTTTACGGCCAAGGCCAGTAGGTTTAATGAGGAATTAGGAGTGAGGAATGAGGAATGAATAGTCTCTCCCAGTTCCTCATTCTTCATTCCTGATTCCTCATTTCCTGAGCGGGCGGCTTCGGTGAGGGCCGCCAGGGCCTGCTGCACGGCGGCGTTGTCACGGGTAGCTTTAATTTGGTTTAGGCGCGCAATCTGCGACTCGCGCACGGCGGCGTTGTCGATGTCGAGTACCTCAATGTCGGTGGCCTCGTCGATGCGGTACTTGTTTACGCCTACCACGATTTCCTTGCCCGAGTCGATGCGGGCTTGCTTGCGGGCGGCGGCTTCCTCGATGCGCATTTTAGGCAGGCCAGTTTCAATGGCCTTGGCCATGCCGCCCAGTTCTTCAACCTCTTGGATAAGGGCCCAGGCTTTGTCGGCCAGCTCGTGGGTGAGGGTTTCCACGTAGTAGGAGCCGCCCCAGGGGTCCACCACGCGGGTAATGTCCGTTTCGTGCTGGAGGTAGAGCTGGGTGTTGCGGGCAATGCGGGCCGAGAAGTCGGTGGGTAGGGCAATGGCCTCGTCGAGGGCGTTGGTGTGCAGGCTCTGGGTGCCGCCCAGAGCCGCGGCCATGGCCTCGATGCAGGTGCGGGCCACGTTGTTGAAGGGGTCCTGCTCGGTGAGGGAGTAGCCCGAGGTCTGGCAGTGCGTGCGCAGGGCCAGGCTCTTGGGGTTTTGGGGCTCAAACTGCTTGATGAGCTTGGCCCAGAGCAGGCGGCCGGCCCGCATCTTGGCAATTTCCATGAAGTGGTTCATGCCAATGGCCCAGAAAAACGAGAGGCGCGGGGCAAACTGGTCGATGCTCATGCCCGCCGCCAACCCGGCGCGCACGTACTCCAGCCCATCGGCCAGGGTGTAAGCCAGTTCCAGATCAGCGGTAGCCCCGGCTTCCTGCATGTGGTAGCCCGAGATGCTGATGCTGTTGAACTTGGGCATATTCTGCGCCGTGTAGCTGAAAATATCCGCAATGATGCGCATGCTCGGCAGGGGCGGGTAGATGTAGGTGTTGCGCACCATGAACTCCTTCAGAATGTCGTTCTGAATGGTGCCCGCCAGCTTATCCGGCGTTACGCCCTGCTCCTCGGCCGCCACAATGTAGAAGGCCATAATGGGTAGCACCGCCCCGTTCATGGTCATCGACACCGACATCTGGTCCAGCGGAATCTCATCAAACAGGAGCTTCATGTCCTCCACCGAATCAATGGCCACGCCGGCTTTGCCCACGTCGCCCACCACGCGTGGGTGGTCGGAGTCGTAGCCCCGATGGGTAGCCAGGTCGAAGGCCACCGAAAGTCCTTTCTGCCCGCCGGCCAGGTTGCGGCGGTAGAAGGCGTTGCTGGCCTCAGCCGTGCTAAAGCCCGCGTACTGCCGGATGGTCCAGGGGTTCTGGATGTACATGGTGCTGTAGGGCCCGCGCAGGTAGGGCGCCTGCCCCGCCCCAAACCCAAGGTGGTCGAGGTGCTGCACATCCTGAGCGGTATAGAACTGCTTCAGCGCAATGCCTTCCGGAGTAGTGGTTTGGGTGGCTTCGGTGGTCGGCGCGGGCAGCTGAGCCGCGTCGTAGGATATCTGAGAGAAGTCGGGCTTCATGGCAATGGTGAAATGGTGAGTTTGTGAAATGGTGGAGTGCGGGGATAATGAAATGGAGGTATCGAATTCAGGTAGCGCAGTTTGCGCTGCCTGAACAGAGGCTCACTTCATCACCACTTCACTATTTCACTTTCTTGCCCTGCAAGCGGGCAAGCACGTCCTCGGTGCTGTAGCCTTGCACGGTAAATTCCTTGAAGCCGAACACGTGCACGGCTTCCTGCATGGTGGCCAGATCGGCGGTGAGCAGGGCGGGCGGAATGAAGTTGGGCTCGTCGATGGGCACGCGGCTGATGGCCCGGGAAAGGCGGCCGAACTGCTCGGGGGTAGCGTACATGAGCGTAGCTTCCTCCGTGGAGGAAAACAGTACCGACAGTGTCCCTTCCGGGTGAGCCGCCCGTAGTTCCAGCCGCTCCTTTTCGGGCAGCGTATTCAGGAAAGATTCCAGAATAATCTGGTTGGTGTGGGCGCCCAGTAGCACCAAGGCCGCCCGCTTCTTGCGCTTTTCTCGCCGCTCGAAGTGCAGGGCCGTCGCCAGCCGAAGCACTTCGGTAGGGTAGGTGGCGCGGGTGCTGTCAAACTCCCGGCTGCGCAACAGGCGCTTGGGGTTGTAGTCGAACGTCTCGTTGGGGTTCTGAAACTTGTTGGTGCCCACTACCACCTGCTCGCCGTTGGCAATGCGCCGAAACTGGGCCTGGGCCGAGGCGTGCAGCTCCTGCATCACGAGGCCCGTGGCGGCAGGTAGGCCCCCAGCCGCTTCCAGCTTCTGAAATAAGGCCCACGCTTCGCGGCTGAGCTGGTCGGTAAGGGTTTCGAGGTAGTAGGAGCCGGCGGCGGGGTCCTGCACTCTATCCAGGTAGGCTTCCTCACGCAGCAGTACTGGCAGGTTGCGGGCTAGGCGCTCGGCAAACTCGTTGGGAGCATGGAACAGGCAGTCGAAAGCCCCCACGCTCACGGCATCAGCCCCACCCAGTACGGCGCTCATGGCCTCGGTGGTGGTACGGAGCAGGTTGGTGTGCGGATCGAGGGTGGTCTGGCTCCAGGTAGCCGTGCTAGCGAAAATGGTTAGTTGCTGGGCTGCTTCGGCGGGTAGGCCGTAAGCATGCAGCAGGGTAGCCCACAGCCGGCGCAGGGCCCGTAGCTTGGCTATTTCAAAGAAGTAGTTCGGGCCAACGGCCACGTGCACATGCAAGGCGGCGGCCACGTCTGCTACGGTCACATCGGCAGTAGTGGGGAGGGCACTAAGGTAGGCGGCGGCCGTAGCCAGGGCGAAGGCTACTTGCTGCGTAGCCGTGGCGCCGCGGTTGCCATAAAAGGCGGCGTTAATCCCTAAGGCCCGAAACTCCGGCCAGTTTTTGCTTAGGCGGATGGCCGTGCGCAACTCCTCTTGCTGGTTGGCCAGGTCGGGAGCATGGCGGGTAATGGGGTCCGAAACTAGGAAGCCACGTGGTGCTACCTCCAGGGCCGCCAGGCGCTGTACCAGCCGGGCCGCGCCACCCCGCACCGTGTAACCCAAGTAGGTATCGGCCATAGGCAGGCGCTGCTGCAAGTGCTCCACGTCGAAGCCCTCGGCGTGAGCCAGCACGAAATGAGCACCGTCGGCGCCGCGGTGCAGGGCCGCGGCGGCACTGTCGATGGCGCTGCCGCCCCGCTCCAGGGCTGGCACCGAGTAGGTAGGCACGTTACGCCAGTGCGCGCTCGGTCGCACCTGGGGGGTAGGGGCGCCGCCCAGTTCCTGCAAGGCCTCCAGGTGGTAAAAAGGCTGCACCGGAAAACTATCAGGGGTTTGCCAGGTGAGGGTGGCCGGGTCCTGGCCTTTCAAGTCGCGGGCGATGCGCTCCAGCCACTGGGGGGTTGTGGTGGCGTCAAACTCAGAGAACGAAACAGGCGCGGGGCGCGGCGAATCGGCCATAATGCAGCGGGGTGGGGTGGGAAAACGAAAACCCAAAGGGGCGGGCTAAAGATACCGGTTCAGGGCCAGAACTAGGCTTTAGCAGATGCATACTAAGACCAGCAATATTTCGGCAAGTTCCTCTCTGTGCAGAGCCAGAAGCGTTATACAGTTGCTGGCGCCGCCCAGAGAAATCGGGTTTCTTCTGGTGAAGTATATGAACGCCAATTTCACCGAACATCCTGCCGTGGCGCCGTATTTTGCTTGACTGATGCTTGACCTGGGTGGCAGTGCTTACCGCACAGTGTTTTACTTTCTCGCACTGCCGAATGGGCTTTTGTGCGCACAAAAGCCGTAGTAGTTGCTAGCTGCCAGTGAGTATCAAGTATGAGGTTGGTGCCCCGCCTTCCGTTGTGCGCGCTGTCCGCTAGTGAGTGCCGCGAAGCAGCACGGGGAGCAGGTATGTTCAGTAATGCTGTCGAGTGGGTAGGCTGAAAACGAGTGAAATGCCCTGGTTTAACTGATTGGTAGTCTGTGTTTTTTGGGTGCGTTGTCTTCGGCAATAAAATACAGTCGTTCCAACTCCCGTTGCGCTGCCGTACCTTTGCCGCTCGCATTTCCCTTCTTCCTGACCTGATGCAACTTCTTCGTTCCCGCCTGGCTGCTCTGGGCCTGCTGACGGCCGTAGCACTGGCCCCTGCCTGCCAGCGCGGAGCCTACCTGCCCAAGGCGCAGCTGGCCCCGGTGACGGCCCAACCCGTTGGCAAAACCATCCCCGAAGACCCCAAAGCTGCCGCCACCATTGCCCCCTACCGCCAGCGCGTAACGGAGCAAATGACGGCCGTACTGGGCCAAGCCCCGGTAGCCATCGTCAAAAACAACGGGGAGTCGCCGCTGTCCAATTTTGTGGCCGACATTCAGCGCATTCGCGCCAGTCGGGAGCTAAAGCAGCCCGTGGAGCTCAGCGTCATGACCAACGGCGGCCTGCGGGCTCCCATTCCGGCTGGGCCCGTTACGATGGGCTCGGTGTTTGAGCTCATGCCCTTCGAAAACGAGCTGGTGGTGCTAGACGCTCCCGGCGCCGTAGTACAGCAACTTTTTGACTATGCTGCCCGCATCAAAATGCCGGTTTCCGGAGCGGTGTACGCTGCCGTTGAGGGCAAGCCCCAAGACATTCGCATCGAGGGGCAGCCGTTTGAGCCCGCGCGTACCTACACCATTGCTATTTCCGACTACCTAGCCGGCGGCGGCGACAACCTGACGTTCTTTAAAACCATCAAGCCCCGCGGGACCGGAGTGCTGCTGCGCACGGCTATTGCCGACTACATGCGCGAACAAACCCAGCAAGGCAAGTCCATTGAGGCCAGCGTTGACGGCCGGGTGAAATAGCGTAGCTGAGTAGGCTGAATAACGGAGCAAGAGCTCTGATAATCAGCCCCTCGAGTAGCTGCTCGCTCTCCTGCACTCTGCCACTCAATCACCCGTTACTTTCTCCTTCATGCAGCGTCGCGAATTTTTAAAACATACCGGCCTGGGCGCCGCTACTCTGGGCTTGTTGGGGGTTTCGGCCCTGCCAACGGTGGCCGCCGATAAAAAGGCTACCCGCCTGACCATCCTGCACACCAACGACATGCACTCCCGCATCGAGCCCTTCCCCGACAATGCCGCCCAGTGGGCTGGCTTGGGCGGAATGGCCCGGCGCGCGGCCCTGATTGAGCAAATCCGGAAGCAGGAGCCCAACGTGCTGCTCCTAGACTCCGGCGACATCTGGCAGGGCACGCCCTATTTCAACTTCTTTCAGGGGGAGCTGGAATATAAGCTCATGAGCCAGATGGCCTACGACGCCAGCACCCTCGGCAACCACGACTTCGACAACGGCTTAGAAGGGCTGCAGAAGCAGCTGCCCCACGCTACCTTCCCTTTTCTGATTGCTAATTACGACTTCTCCCAGACGATTCTGGCGGGTAAGTTTCAGCCTTACAAGGTGTTCGACAAGCAGGGCGTGCGGGTAGGCGTGTTCGGGTTGGGCATTGAAATGGCCGGACTGGTAGCCGATAAAAACTTTGGGGCCACGAAGTACCTTGACCCCGTAGCCACGGCCAAAGCCATGGTAGCCAAGCTGCGCGGCCCCGAAAAGTGCGACCTGGTGATTTGCCTTTCCCACCTCGGCTACAAATACGAAAGCGCCAAAATCGACGACCGGAAGCTGGCGGCCCAGGTAAGCGGCATCGACCTAATTCTGGGCGGGCATACCCACACCTTCCTGGAGCAGCCCGAGCCCATTGCCAGCCCCAACGGCCGCAACACCCTGGTCAACCAAGTTGGCTGGTCGGGCATTAACCTGGGCCGCCTAGATTACTCCTTTGAGCGGGGTACTCGCCAACCTACGGTAGCCGCTACCTCGGTAGTTCCCGTACAAGCCGCATAGGTTACCACTGGGCCAGCTCACCGTACTGTTGAGCTAGCCTTGCGGTAAAAGTGCGTAAAATGCAAGAGTTAAGGGCGTTTTTTTGTCTCCTGACTTTTCCACATTTTTGTCTCCCCCTAAAAAAAACGGGCCTTTCGCGGCTCGTAGCCAGCCTGTTATCCCGCCCACCTGCACCCCCGTTGCTTTTGCCTTATCTGATTGATGCTGAAGGATTGCCGAACCGTATGGGCCAACTGTCTTCGCGTCATCAAGGCAACAATTGGTGAGCAGAGCTTCCGAACATGGTTTCAACCCATTGTGCCGGTTCAGCTCCACAATAACGTCCTGCTGATTCAGGTGCCCAGCACCTACTTCTACGAGTTCCTGGAGGAGCACTACGTGGAGGAACTCAAGCGCGCCATTCACCAGGAACTGGGCCCAGAAGGGCGGCTGGAGTACAGCATTGTGGTAGACCAGGGCAATGCTCAGCAAAAGCCGCGCACCCTCAACCTCCCAACCACCCGCAAGGCCGCGGGACCAGCTGCTGTAGTTTCGCACGCCGCTACCTCGTTGGCGGCCAGCGCCATGACGGGCTCGGCCCGCAATACGGCGGCGGCTTCCGTAACGCCTGCCCCGGCGCCGCCTACCCTGCGCAACCCCTTCGAGGCCAGCAAAACCATTGAGCGCGACTACCTGAAGTCGCAGCTGAACACGACTTATACCTTCGAGAACTACATTGAGGGTGACTGTAACCGCTTGGCGCGTTCGGCGGGCCTCGCCGTTGCCAACAAGCCGGGTACTACCTCCTTTAACCCTTTAATGGTATATGGTGGGGTAGGGCTAGGCAAAACGCACCTGGTGCAAGCCATCGGTAACCACATCAAGGCCACGAACCTGGATAAGTTCGTGCTCTACGTGTCGGCCGAAAAGTTTACTAACCAGTTTATTGAGAGTCTGCGCTCCAATGCGGTGCAGGATTTTGCCAATTTCTACCTGCTGGTCGACATCCTGATCCTGGACGACGTACAGTTTCTCTCCGGCAAGGACAAAACTCAGGAGATGTTCTTCCACATCTTCAACCACTTGCACCAAGCGGGTAAGCAGATTGTAATGACCTCGGACCGGCCCCCGCGCGACCTAGTGGGCCTGGAAGACCGCCTACTCTCGCGCTTTAAGTGGGGCCTAACCGCCGACTTGCAAAGTCCTGACTTTGAGACGCGCATGGCCATCATCCAGAACAAGATGCAGCAGGATGGCATCGATATTCCGCCGCAGGTAGTGGAGTACCTGGCTCACTCGGTGAATACCAACGTGCGGGAGCTGGAAGGCGTGCTGATTTCTCTGGTAGCCCAGAGTAGCCTGAACCGCCGGGAAATTGACTTGGAAATGGCCAAGCAGGCCCTACGCCATATTATTGAGGAAGTAGAGGCCGAGGTAAACCTGGACTTCATCCAGAAAACTTGCGCTGAATACTTTGGTGTATCCCTGGATCTGCTCAAAGCCAAAACCCGCAAGAAGGAGGTAGTAACAGCCCGGCAGGTGGCCATGTACTTTGCCAAGGAGCACACTACTCACTCCCTCAAAAGCATCGGCCACCATTTCGGCGGCCGCGACCATAGTACCGTCATCCACTCCGTGCAAACGGTTTCGGACCTGATTGATTCCGATAAGTCTTTCCGCAGTACCATTGCGGAGTTGCGCAAGAAGTTCGCCGGTAAGTAAGTTCTTATTTGGCACAGCCTGATCAACAAAAGAGCCCGTTTGCGGAAGCAGACGGGCTCTTTTTTAGGCAAAAAACTGCCGGCGTATTAGGCCTGCGTATCGCGCAGGGCAATGTCGTGCTTGGAGGCGAAAGATCGTACCTGCTCGCGCATGAGACGCTTGCGGCGGGCTCCTTTCACTTGGCGCAGGCTCATGGCGTAGGTCGTGCCTTCCTTGAGTTGCACCCGCAGCTGCTGAGGAACCAGCTCCAGGGCAGCTATATCCTGGGCTGCAAAGGCTTGCTTGGGCCGGAACAGCCCGTCCTTGTGCACAATGTAGGCGGGCGTAAACTCCAGGTAGCTCTGGGTGCCGAACACGGGGGCATTGTGCACCAGCACGTAGCCCAGATACACCAAGCTAAACACCAGAAACACGTAGTGCAGGAAGTGCATGTCGCTGGCCCCTTCGCCCGTCACAATAAGCGACACGGTGTAGGCAATCCAGAGCAAACCAATGAAAAGCTGGCCCCAAAAAGGAATGCGCTGGGTGTTAGCGGGCTGAAGACGAATGCGAGTAGAATCTGGATGCATAAGGGCGTAAAAGTCGCTGAGGCCCGCAAAAGTAAGAAGTTCAGCTTGCGTTGTTTGTTTTTTGGTGATTTGCTTTTACTTACCCAGTGAGGGTAGCGGGTATCAAGTCGTTACCAATAAATCAACACTACCCACAAACCACGAAACGTAAACGGCAAGCAAGCCCTCTACTTTAGAGTAGCCGAAGCCAGTTCCATTTCCGGCACGGCCCGCAAAAGCTGCGAAATCGGGCAGTTCTTTTTCGCCGTTTCGGCGTACTGCTGAAACTCCTCCTGCGAAATACCCGCCACCCGGCCTTCCGTGGTAAGGCTGATCTTGACGATTTTAGGAATCTCGCCCGACGTGTCGAGCGTAACTTTCGATTCGGTGGTAATCTGCTGTACCTGCTTGCCTTCCTTGGTCAGAATGCTAGTCAGGAACATTGTGTAGCAGCCGGCGTGGGCCGCTCCCACCAACTCCTCCGGGTTTGTGCCTTTCTGGCCTTCAAACCGGGCGCCTACGGAATAGGGAGCTTCTACCGTACCGCTCTGGGTAGTAATACTACCGCTGCCTTTGATGTCGCCGTTCCAAACGGCAGTACCCCGCTGATTAATCATGAGAAAAACGGTAAGAGGTGATAGTTTGGGAGTAGATACGCGGACCACCGGCGAAAGGATGAGCTTGGCCCCGCTGATGGGGGCCGGGCCTTAGTAGCAAGGCGAGTACTTTTGCCGGCGCCACTTGTGCGGCGTAAGAAAAGCACCGTTAACTTCTCATCTTCGCACTTTCACACGTTTTCATGGGCCTGAAATCTACCCTGAGTCGGCCCCTGGCCGCTTACATCGCGCACCAGTACCGGCAGTGGCAGCACGACCCGATTGGCACCCAGCAGCGGGTGCTGCGCGGGCTACTAAGCCAAGGCACCCGCACCAGTTTCGGCCACGACCATGACCTGGCCAGCGCCCGCACCGCCCAGGACTTGGCCGCCCGCGTGCCAGTGCGGGATTACGAAGGGCTAGCTCCGTACTTCAACCGGGTGAAGGCCGGGGAGCCAAACGTGCTGTGGCCCGGTAAACCGCTGTATTTGGCCAAAACCAGCGGCACTACCTCCGGGGCCAAGTACATTCCAATAACTACCGACAGCATTCCGAACCACATCAACGGCGCCCGAGATGCCCTGCTTCATTACGTGCACGCCACCGGGAAAAGTCGGTTTCTGGACGGGAAACTGATTTTCCTGTCGGGCTCCCCCGAGCTGGAAACGGTAGGCGGCATTCACACCGGGCGCCTCTCCGGCATTGCCAACCACCACGTGCCCGCTTACCTGCGCCGCAACCAGCTACCCAGCTACCCAACCAACGTCATTGAGGATTGGGAAACCAAGCTGGACCGCATTGTGGAGGAAACCGTGGCTCAGCCTATGACCCTGATTTCGGGGATTCCGCCCTGGGTACAGATGTACTTCGACCGAATTGTGCAGCGCGCGGGCCGGCCGGTGGGGGAGGTGTTTCCGCAGTTCGACCTGTTCGTGTACGGCGGCGTCAACTTCGAGCCCTACCGCAAAAAGTTGTTCGATACCATTGGCCGGCCCGTGGACAGCATCGAGCTGTTTCCGGCCTCTGAAGGGTTTCTGGCTTTCCAGGACGAGCCGGGCAACCCTGGCCTGTTGCTGCTCCTAAATGCCGGAATTTTCTACGAGTTTATCCCGGCCGAGCGGTTCTTCGAGCCCAACCCGCCCCACCTAACCCTGGCCGATGTGGAGCTGGATAAGAACTACGCCCTGGTGCTGAACTCCAATGCTGGCCTTTGGGGCTACAGCCTCGGCGACACGGTGCGCTTCACCCAGAAGTACCCGTTCCGGGTGGTGGTTACGGGCCGCATCAAGCACTTTCTCTCGGCTTTCGGCGAGCATGTCATTGGCGAAGAAGTGGAACAAACCCTACGCGAGGCCATGCAGCAGCACCCGGAAGTGGAGGTAGTGGAATTCACGGTAGCCCCCCGCGTCAGCGACGACCCTGCCGTGCCCTCCCGCCACGAGTGGCTCATCGAGTTTGCCCGCCCGCCCCACGACCCGGCTGCCTTTGCCGCCGCCCTCGATGCGGGCCTGCGCCAGCGCAACGTCTACTACGACGACCTGCTGCGGGGTAGCATCCTGGCTTCGTTGCTGCTCACGCCGCTACCCGCTGGGGCCTTTCAACGCTACATGAAAAGCTTGGGCAAGCTAGGCGGCCAGAACAAAGTGCCCCGGTTGAGCAATGATAGGAAGGTAGCCGAGGGCTTGATACCAAGCGGAGAAGACACTATTAGCAGTTGATATGAAACAAGGAACCCTACGTATTTGCGCAAGCACTGATGATTACAGTGATGACCTGCGTACGTTTGACGTTGTAGTAGTGAAAGACAAGCTTGAAAGTCACGTCAGCTTCCTGGAGCATATCGATACATGGAGAGAATTCGGTCGTGAGTTGGTGCGCTTTCCTGAAAGCTCGTCCGCTAAAGTCGTGCTGCAAATGGGAGACATCAGTTCCTATGATAGCTACCTCAAGCTGCAGGCATACTGCTTTGATGCCTATGGGCACGCAGCTATCCACGTGTCTGTAGATAACAGAAAGCCCGACCCCAATCGGTGCAAACTAGAATTTTCAATACCTGCCGAAATAGCTTCCATCAATCGTTTAGGTCACCTCTTGGGTAACTGGCGAGTAGAAAATGACCCCGAAATTCTATGGCAGGCTATAACCAGCTAATGCTTAAACCCCACCTCCACGCCCTGTGCCTGGCCTACGTGCAGGAGCGCATCGACGCCTGCCAGGCTGCCATTGATGCCGCCCAGGAATCGGCCAACTCCGAAACCAAAAGCAGCGCCGGCGACAAGTACGAAACCGGCCGGGCCATGGCCCAGAACGAGCGAGACCGAAACGCCGTGCAGCTCCAGCAGGCCCGCCAACTGTTGGCCGAAGTACAGCGCATCAACCCCGACACACCCTGCGACACCGTGCGGCCAGGGGCGCTGGTTGTTACCAGCATGGGCCAGTTTTACATTAGCATCAGTGCGGGCAAGCTCACGATAGAGGGGCAAGACTACTTCGCCGTGTCGGGGGCGGCGCCGGTAGCGGCGGCCCTGAGCGGCAAGCGGGCAGGCGAGCAGGCCGTATTTAACGGCAAGCAAGTGCACATCAACGCTATCCAGTAATACGGCCCGCAATAACTGTTTCGCTACCCCTGCGCGGCCGAAGCAGCAGTATCAGCCCCTCCTTTTGCTGGTGGCCGCAACTGGCGATGCTTCGTGTACCTTTGCCCTTGTCCTGCCCTACCTTACATTATGCCCCCTGAATTTCCTAAGCGCGTTACCCTGCTCGGCTCCACCGGTTCCATTGGCACCCAGGCCCTTGATGTCATGCGCGCCCAGCCCGGCAAGTTCACTGTCACGGCCTTGTCAGCGCAGTCCAACGCCGAGCTGCTGGTGCAGCAAGCCCGCGAGTTTCGGCCGGCCGCGGTGGTTATCGGCGACGAAACGAAATACGCCACCGTAAAAGCTGCCCTAACCCAGCAGCCCGAAACGGAAGTACTGACTGGAGCCAGCGCCTTAGCCGATGTGGCCGGCCGTGAGGATGCCGATGTGGTGCTGACGGCCATGGTGGGTTACGCCGGACTGCTGCCCACGGTGCGCGCCATTCAGGCTGGCAAAACGATAGCCCTGGCCAACAAGGAAACCCTGGTAGTAGCTGGTCAGCTAATTACGGACTTGGTGAAGGAGCATGGAGTAGGTCTGTACCCTGTTGATTCTGAGCACTCGGCTATTTTTCAGTGCCTGGTAGGGGAGGAGCAAAACCCCATCGAAAAGATTATTCTGACGGCTTCGGGCGGACCATTCCGAGGCCGCAGCCGCGAACAGCTGGCCCTGGTAACTAAGGCCCAGGCCCTCAAACACCCCAACTGGGACATGGGCGCCAAAATCACTATCGACTCGGCTTCTTTGATGAACAAGGGCCTGGAGGTGATTGAGGCCAAGTGGCTGTTTGGGCTGCGCAATGAGCAGATTGACGTAGTAGTGCATCCGCAAAGCATCATTCACTCCCTGGTGCAGTTTGAGGACGGTTCCCTAAAAGCCCAGCTCGGTCTGCCCGACATGAAGCTCCCGATTCAGTATGCCCTGGGTTACCCCCAGCGCCTGCCCAGCCAGTTTCCGCGTTTTTCTTTCCTGGACTATCCCCAGCTAACCTTTGAGCCGGCTGATACCAGCACCTTCCGCAACCTGGCGTTGGCGTTTGAGGCCATGCAACGGGCCGGCAACGCGCCCTGCGTACTCAATGCCGCCAATGAGGTAGCGGTGGCTGCTTTCTTGCGCGACGAAATCGGGTTCCTGGAAATGTCGGAGGTGGTAGAAACCAGCCTCGCGCGGGTTTCGTACCTTGCCGCCCCGACCCTGGAAGACTACGTGCAAACCGACCTGGAAACGCGCCGCGTGGCGCAGGAGCTGGTGGGGGCCCGCGCCTGACACCCTGGCCGGAACGGGCACTACCCTTGGGTTCGGTGCGTTGTTTGTATTGCCTGCTCCCGGTGACCAGGCCCGGGGTAGCGCTGTTAGCGTGCCGCGGCTGTTCACCTCATTACCTCATCACCTAATACCCTCATCTTTTGGAAGGACTTATCATGGCCGGGCAGATGCTGCTGGGCCTTTCCATTCTGGTTGGTCTGCACGAGTTTGGACACTTTGCAGCGGCCAAATACTTTAAAATCCGGGTCGATAAATTTTATATCTTCTTCGACTTCCTGTTTCCCCTGCCTGGGGTAATGAACTTTGCCCTTTTCAAGAAGAAAATTGGGGAGACCGAATACGGCCTGGGCTGGTTTCCGCTGGGTGGCTACGTAGCCATTCACGGCATGATTGACGAAACCCAGGACGCCGACAGCCTGGCGGCCGAGCCTCAGGCCAACGAGTTTCGGGCCAAGCCGGCCTGGCAGCGTCTGATTGTGATGCTGGGCGGCATCATCATGAACGTTATTACTGGCATTGTCATCTTCTCCCTGCTCACCTTTACGTACGGGGAAAGATACCTGCCAGCCGCTGAGGCCCGCTTTGGAGTAGTACCTAGCAAGCTAGGTAAGGAAATCGGCTTTCAGAAGGGCGACAAAATTGTCAAGATAAACGGCCGGCCCTTCGATGACTTCAATGATATCTATAGCCCCGAGGTCATCCTGGGCTCCAACGCCTACTATACCGTAGACCGTGGCGGCCAGCTGCTGGATGTGCCCGTTCCGAACAACTTCATGGACCGGTTGGCGGATAATGGTGACCAGCGCTTCGTAGAGCCCCTGGATCCTTTCCGGGTAGACCAAGTAGTGCCCGGCAGCCCGGCAGCCAAGGCCGGCCTGCAGCCCGACGACCAGATTCTGCAGGTGGGCAACAAGCCGGTGCAGTTTTTCCGCGACCTGCAGGAGGCCCTACTGGAAAATGCCAATACGGTTGAAAAGCCGTCCTTGCTGGTGCGGTTTGTGAACTGGCTGCGCGGGGTGAAGCCAGCGCCGCAGCCCGCCGAAAAAATCACGCCCTTACTAGTTAACCGCGGCGGCCAGAACCTCACCCTGCAAGTGCGGGTAGATGAGGAGGGCAAAATTGGGTTTGGGCCCCGGTTTATGCTAAAAAGAAGCAACCGCGAGTACGGACTGCTTGAGTCGGTGCCGCTTGGTACCCAGCAGGCCTTCGGGGTAATTACCACCCAGGCTAAAGCTTTTGCCAAGATTTTCCGCGGCGAAGCCTCCTTCCGCAAGTCAGTGGGCGGCCCTATTGAAATTGCCCAACAGTACGGTGGCAAGTGGGACTGGTTCCGCTTCTGGATGCTCACGGGCATGCTGTCCATGGTGCTGGCCTTCATGAACCTGCTGCCCATTCCGGCCTTGGATGGTGGGCACGTGGTTTTCCTGCTCTACGAGATGATAGCCGGTCGTAAGCCCTCCGATAAATTCCTGGAAAACGCGCAGAAGGTAGGTATGATGCTAATTCTGGGCCTAATGGCCTTCGTGCTTATCATCAATCCGCTGCTCAAGGCCTTCAGCAATTAAGTGCATTAGCCAATAAACGCTTAGAAAAGCCGTGCTGCCGCGAGGTGGCACGGCTTTTATAGTGTGGAGCCTGCAACTTTTCGGCTCCGTATTTCTCTTTCCCGATCATGCCCTGCTCACCCTACATTCGTCGAACGCTGCTAGTGGCTGGCTTGCTCCTGGTGGGGCAGTTGGCCGCCTGGGCCCACGCCTACCACGCCAGCATTATGGAGCTGCGCTTCAACCCCGAGAAGCAACGCCTGGAAATGGCTTTGAAAATATTTATTGACGACTTAGAAAAGGAGTTATCGGTGGGAAAGCCTACCCCCATCCGCACCGACCAACTAGCTCGAACTCAACTCGACCCATTGCTCACTGATTTGTTGCGTCGCTCCGTTCAACTCAGCCCCCGCCCGGGCGCGGTGCTGCCGCTAACTTTGGTCGGCCTGCAGAAAGAGAAGGACTCGTATTGGCTCTACTTTACGGCGCCGCTCCCGGCTTCTGCTACCGGTGTCACGCTGCGCCACAAGCTGCTGCTGGACCTCTTCCCTGACCAAATGAACATCGTTAATCTCGAAGCCAAGGGCCAAAAGCAGAGCCTCCTCTTCCGCGACGGGGAAGAACAGCAACAGCTGAAGTGGTAGCTACAGGTGGCCGCGGAGAATATATTTATAAGTACAAAGAATGGCCAGCCATAGCAGAAAAGGACCTATACCAGCGGTCAGCTTTACCCACAAGGGCTTTCTTATAAAGAATATCTGGGTAGCAGCAATCGTGTAAATAGGTAGTGTGAAAACGAATGCCCACGGGATAAAGGTCAGAAGCATACACAGCACTTCGGCAGTACAGAGTTGCCGAAATTGACGTGCTTCAGCGACGGATGCGCTACCATCCCCCGCTGCCGCCGGCATCCTTTTGCTCGTTTTCCGGTTTGATTAGGCGGAACTCTACGCGGCGGTTGGTGCGGGCGTCTTCTTCAGTGGCTTCGTCCTTGAGGGGCTGGGTGCTGCCGTAGCCCATACTTTCAATGCGGTTGGGCTTGAGCTTACCCTTCTGCTCAATGTAGCGTCGGATGGCTTCGGCCCGGTCTTGGGAAAGGGTCATGTTGAAGTCCGGGTCGCCCTTGCTGTCGGTGTGGCCCGAAATGCTGAGCCGGAACGTGGGGTGGTCGACTAGAAACACCGCAATCCGGTCCAGAATGGGGTGCATGCTGGCTCGGATGGTGGCCTTGTCCTGGTCAAACTCGATGTTTTTGAAGATTAACGGCAGCTTGTAGTCGATGGAGTTGGTCATCAGCTTCATCACCGTGTCGCCCTGGAGGGCAAACTTCTTTTCCACGCTGAAAAAGTCGGGGCTCTGAATCAGCATCACGTAGTGGGAGCCTTCAATCAAATCGAAGTCAAAGGAGCCGTCGTCGCGTAGGTACTTGCTGGCTACCTCAATGCCGTTGTCAGTATCAATAATGCTGACGATGCCGTTGAGCGGCTTCTGGCTCACAGAATCCACTAGCAAGCCTTCCACGTGGGTAGTAGCCAAGGGCTGCGCCTCCATGGGCAGGGGAAAAGAAAACAGGTCGAGGTTTTTCATTTCCTTTTCCTCGGAGCGGGCGTAGTACAGGCTCTTGGAGTCGGAATCAATGGTGAAGTAGTACTCCGAGCCCTTGCCGTTCACGAGTGGCCCGATGTTGATAGGCTCCTGCCAGCGGCCCCGCACCCGGTAGGTTTTGTAAATGTCGAAGTCGCCGAAATTGAGCAACTGCCCGCGGGAGCTGAAGTAGAGCACGTGGTAGAGCGGGTGGTAGAAGGGGCTCACCTCACTTTCGCGGGTGTTCACAGTGGGGCCCATGTTCTGCGCCTTGCTCCACTGCCCATTTTTCTGCTTCACGGTGTACCAGATATCGGAGAGGCCGAAGCCGCCCAGCCGGTCGGAGGCGAAGTACAGCGTATCCTCGCCCGGCGACAGGGTAGGCTGCGAGTCCCAGGCCGTAGAATTCACGCCCGCGCCCAGGCTCTTAGGCATGGTCCACTGGCCTTCCTTGAAGGTAGACACGTACAGGTCGCAGTTGCCGTGGCAGGTAGGACATTCACAGCGGGCGAAAAACAGGGTTTTCCCGTCCTTGCTAATGCAGGCCGAGCCTTCGTTGTAGGGCGAGTTGATGGGTTTGGGTAGGGGCTCTGCATCCGTCCAGACGCCGTTTTCGCGCCGGGCCGTGTACAGGTCTTCGTCAATGATGCCGTTGAGGCCGCGCATTTTCCGCTTCGAGGAGAAAATAAGCTGATCCGCGTCGGAGTTGAGCGTGGGGCCGTAGTCTTCCACCCGGGAGTTGATGGCCTCGCCCATGCTGGTGTACACGCCTTTGGGCGGACGGAAGGAGGCAATATTCTTGCGGTACTCCACAATGTCGTAGTACGTTTTCAGGGGCACGTAGAGCTCGGCCTGCTTCTGCTCCAGGGAGTCGTAGTAGAGCTGTACTTTCCGTAGGTCTTGGCGGCGGTGCTTCAGGGCTAGGCGGTAGTAGGCCTTGGCCCGGTCTTCGTTGCCGGCCTTTTCCCAGAGCTGCCCCAGCCGCCAGAGTAGGCCGGTATCCTTGTAGAAATTCTCGATGCCGAAGCGGCTCACGTACACGTCCAGCAGGTTGCGAGCCGCGTTCCAGTTCTTGCGCTTTTCGGCCCGCTGAATTTCGCGCAGGGCTTTTTTATCCTCGAAATACGCCAGCCGATTGATGTTGGGAAAATCGGGGGTAGCATCGGTGCGGGCACGGGCGCTGCGGATAACTTTCGCCGTCAGCTTGCGTTGCGAGTTAGGTAAACCGCTTTTCTGTTGCGCCTGTACCAGCACTGGTAGCAGCAGAATTAGCCAAACCAGCGGAAAAAAAAGAGGGTAACGAGAAAAGCGGAGCATAGCAATACGTAGGCACTAAGGCGGTGGAAACCGGCAAGCATCAAAAATAGGAATTTTTGGATGCAGCCAGATATCCTGCGGCGCCAGACCAACCAGAACGTTAGCAGGAATTCTTGATTCCGTTTGTGGTTCCCGGAGCTGCCCTGCCGATGTGGCGGTACCTGGTCATGGCACGGCACTTGCCGAATCTGTACCTTCGGAAATTCCGCTCCCTTTTAGAACCGAGCCTGCGTACCGCTTCTGTCATTGTGGCACGCAGCCTCGGCTTTCGCTGTCTACCCCTTCATGAGTCGATATAATTCACCTAAGTCACCACTCTCTTCCTTGTTGCTAATGGCTGAAGATCCTGAAGAAATGGTGTCCATTGTGGCCGCCGACCCCGATCAGCCCCTGAGCCCTGACGAGTCGCCGGAGATGCTGCCGCTGCTACCCGTGCGCAATACGGTGCTGTTTCCGGGGGTAGTGCTGCCCGTAACCGTTACTCGTAAAAAAAGCATCCGGCTAGTACGAAAGGCTTACCGGGGCAACAAGATTGTGGGCGTAGTGGCTCAGAAAAACGGCCAGAGCGACGACCCAACCCTGCAGGACCTCTACCAGGTAGGCACCATGGCCAAAATCCTGAAGCTGCTGGTGCTGCCCGATGGCAATACCACCATCATCATTCAGGGCCAGTCGCGCTTCCGCATTGAGGAGGAAACGCAGAGCACGCCCTACCTTACGGCCCGGGTGAGCTACTCACCGGAGGCTTTCCCGAATAAGCAGTCCAAGGAAGTAAAGGCTCTGGTGTCGTCGTTGAAGGAAGCGGCGGCCAAGATGCTCAAGCTCAACCCCGAGATTCCGCAGGAGGCCCAGGTGGCCCTGGATAACATTGAGTCGCCCTCGTTTCTGACCCATTTCCTTTCTTCCAACATCAACGTGGAAGTGAGCATTAAGCAGCAGTTGCTGGAAATTAACGACGGCGTGGAGCGCGGCACTCAGTTGCTGGAGCTTATGCTCAAGGAAATTCAGTTGCTGGAAATTAAGCGCGAAATCCACACCAAGGTTCACACCGACATCGACCAGCAGCAGCGCGACTACTTCCTGCGCCAGCAGATCAAGGTGTTGCAGGATGAGCTGGGCTTCGACGGGCCCGACCAGGAAGTGGAAAAGCTGCGCCAGCGCGCCAAGGGCAAGAAGTGGCCCGAGGCCGTGGCCAAGCACTTCGCAAAGGAAGTCGATAAGCTGACCCGCATCAACCCGCAAGCCGCTGAGTATCCGGTGAGCCTGAACTACGTGGAATTTCTGCTGGATTTGCCCTGGGCCGAGTACACTAAGGACAACTTCAACCTAAAGCGCACCCAAAAAATCCTCGACCAGGACCACTACGGCATGGAAAAGGTGAAGACGCGCATCATCGAGTACCTGGCCGTGCTCAAGCTCAAGCAGGACTTAAAGGCGCCGATTCTGTGCTTATACGGCCCTCCGGGAGTAGGCAAAACTTCCCTGGGGCGCTCCATTGCCAAGGCCCTGGGCCGGCAGTACGTGCGCATGAGCCTGGGCGGCGTCCGTGACGAGGCCGAAATCCGGGGGCACCGCAAAACCTACGTGGGCGCCATGCCCGGCCGCATCATCTCCCAGATTAAGAAAGCCGGCGCCTCTAATCCGGTTATCGTGCTCGATGAAATCGACAAGCTAGCCTCCGACTTCCGCGGCGACCCGTCTTCGGCCCTGCTGGAAGTGCTGGACCCCGAGCAGAACTCTACCTTCACTGATAACTACTTGGAGGTAGAGTATGACCTTTCGCGGGTGCTGTTCATTGCCACGGCTAACTCTTTGGAAACCATTCAGCCCGCCCTGCGCGACCGGATGGAGATTATTGACCTGACGGGCTATACCCTGGAGGAGAAAACCCAGATTGCCAAGAAGCACCTCTGGCCCAAAATGCTGCACGAGCATGGCCTCGGTCCGAAGGATGCCGGCATCAGCACGGCAGCCCTGCAGCGCGTGATTGATGACTACACCCGCGAAAGTGGGGTGCGGAGCTTGGAGCGCAAGTTGGGAGCCGTGGCCCGTAATGTGGCTAAGAGCAAGGCCATGAAGGAGGAATTTCCGGCTACGCTAGAGCCCAAAGACGTTGCCCGCATCTTGGGTGGCGCCATTTTCGACCGGGACCAGTATCAGGACAACGAAACCGCCGGGGTAGTAACGGGCCTGGCCTGGACCTCCGTAGGCGGTGACATTCTGTTCGTGGAAAGCCTGCTGAGCCGGGGCCGGGGCAAGCTCACGCTGTCGGGCCAACTCGGCGACGTGATGAAGGAGTCGGCTGTGACGGCCCTGAGCTACCTACGCAGCCGGGCTGAGGAGCTAGACATCGACTACCGCCTCTTCGACCAGTACGATCTGCACATTCACTTTCCCGAAGGGGCCGTGCCCAAGGACGGGCCCTCGGCTGGCATTGCCATTTTTACCAGCATCGCCTCAGTGTTTACCCAGCGTAAAATCCGTAGCCACTTGGCCATGACCGGGGAAATAACCCTGCGCGGGAAAGTGCTACCCGTAGGCGGCATCAAGGAGAAGATTCTGGCCGCCAAGCGGGCCGGCGTGCGTGACATCATCCTGTGCCCGAAAAACAAAAAGGACATCGACGAAATTTCGGCCGAGTACCTCAAGGACCTCACCATTCACTACGCCGACCGGGTAGATGACGTGCTGCGGGTAGCCTTGCTGGAAGAAAAGGTAGCTCGCCCCATGAAGCTAGAAGTGCGCGACGAGGCACCCGTACCGGCTTCGCCGAGCGTGGAAGTCAGCTAAAGCTACTAGAATTCCCTACCCCTAAGTGGTTAAACAGGGGTAGGAAATTCTCTTGCCGGGCGCAATAAAGCAGCGGAAACGGGCGTCTTATCGGGCAACCCGCTTTATCTTTCCTTTGATGATCCGACCAGTACGCCGTAGCCTTCTTTTACTGCCCTTCCTTGCTCTCGGAGTTGGCTGGCCCCTACGGGTACAGGCTCAAATTGGGGGGCAGCAGGCGTTTTCGTTTCTAAACCTGCCTACCAGCGCCAAGCTGGCCGGGCTCGGGGGCATCAACGTATCTTCCCGCGACGCCGACGGGACCATGCTCTATGGCAACCCGGCCCTACTCAACGCCGACATGGACGGTCGGCTGGCCCTGGGCTACGTCGATTACCTAGCTGATATCAAGCAAAGCACTGCTGCTTACGTGTTCAACACGGCGAAGGCTGGACGCTTTGGAGTGGGGCTCACCTACCTCAACTACGGCGACTTTAAGCAGTTTGACCCTGCGGGCAACCCATTGGGCCAGTTCTCGGTGAACGAGTACGCCCTGAGTATTGCCAATGCCCATACTAGCGGGGCCTTCACGCTGGCTGGCACCCTTAAGCTGGCGGGTTCCGGCATTGCGGGCAACCACTCTTTCGCTGCCCTCGCCGACGTAGGCGGGTTATTCAAACATCCGGAGCAGGACTTTACGGTCGGACTGGTGGTGCGCAATGCCGGCATTCAACTCAAGCCCTACGACGGGGCCAGCCGGGAACCCATGCCCTTGGACGTGGAAATAGGTACTTCCTTTAAGCCCGAACACCTGCCGTTTCGCTTTTCCTTCTCGGCCCACCACTTGCAGCAGTTGGATATTGTGTACCTCGACCCCAACCAGCGCGGGCAGCTGGATGAGAACGGCGAGGAAGTAAAGCCCAAAAAGTCGCTCGGCGACAAAATTGCCCGACACTTTGTGGTAGGAGGGGAGCTACTGCTGAGCAAAAACCTGAACCTGCGGCTGGGCTACAACCACCTGCAGCGCCGGGAACTGCGCCTAGACAATACCGCCGGCGGCGCGGGCTTTTCCTTCGGAGTGATGCTGCGCGTAAGCCAGTTCCAGCTTGATTATACCCACGCCGGCTACCACGCTTCGGGCGGAGCCAACTACTTCACCATTGCGCGCAACCTCGACTCTCTATTCAAACAAAACCAATAGCTCTCTGGCTACCCCCGCCCGCTCGTGCGTATGTTTCCTTACTGCGCATAGCTCCTAGCCGCTCTGCTTAAACCTTTTGCCGGCTTCCTGAGGGGTAGTAATGCTTCGGAAGCTCAGCTTGTTTACCATTTCCTTATGCTTGATTCTGCTGAATTTTTGACCCCAGCCCAAATTGTGGCTGAACTTGATAAATACATCATCGGCCAGCATGAAGCCAAGCGTCACGTGGCCATTGCCCTTCGCAACCGGTGGCGCCGTCTGCACGCTCCCGCCGATATGCAGCGCGATATCGTGCCCAACAATATTCTGATGATAGGCGCTACCGGGGTTGGTAAAACTGAAATTGCCCGGCGGCTAGCCAGCATCTCCGGGGCCCCATTTACTAAAGTAGAAGCTTCCAAGTTTACGGAAGTTGGCTACGTAGGCCGCGACGTAGAAAGCATGGTGCGCGACCTGGTAGAGCAATCCGTGAACATGGTAAAGTTGCGCCGTAAGGAAGAAGTAAAGGCGCAGGCGGCGCAGGCCGTGGAAGACCTCATTCTCGACATCCTGATTCCGCCCGTCACCGCCGGTGCTGCTACCCCCAAGCCTGCCCTGGGCTTTCCTACTACAAGCGGCACTGACTTGCCTGACTCCGACCACGAGCTAAACGAACGGACTCGGGAGCGGTTCCGGGAAAAGATCCGCAATGGGGAAATGGATGAGCGTAAAATTGATATTCGGGTACAGCAAAGTAGCAGCCCCGGCATAGGAGTTATTGGCGGTCCGGCCGGTATCGACGAAGCCAGCATGGCCGGTATTCAGGATATGCTAGGTTCCATGCTGCCCAAGAAAACGCGTAAGCGTAAGGTGACAGTAGCTGAGGCCCGCCGGATTCTGCTGGACGAGGAAGCGGCCAAGCTCATCGACATGGACGAGGTAAAGGACGAAGCCATCCGGCACGCCGAAAATGCCGGCATCATCTTCATCGATGAGATTGACAAGGTAGCCAGCCGCAGCGGCAAGGGCGGAGGCGGCCCCGATGTCAGCCGGGAAGGAGTGCAGCGCGACTTGCTACCCATTGTTGAAGGCTCAGCCGTCAGCACAAAGTACGGTATCATCCACACCGACCACATCCTGTTCATTGCCGCCGGCGCTTTCCACGTCTCCAAGCCGTCCGACCTAATTCCGGAGCTTCAAGGGCGCTTTCCCATTCGAGTGGAGTTGCAAAGCCTGAGCAAAGACGATTTTTTCCGGATTCTGAAAGACCCCAAAAATGCCCTGACCAAGCAGTATGAGGCCTTATTGCAGGCCGAGAGTGTATTGCTTTCCTTTGAGGACCCGGCTTTGGAGCGCCTAGCCGAAATTGCCTTCGAAGTAAACAGCGAGGTAGAAAACATTGGGGCCCGCCGCTTGCACACCGTCATGAGCCGGCTACTGAATGACATCCTGTTTGATGTCCCGGACCGCATCGGTCCCAACGCCCACATCCTGATAACCCGCGACATGGTAGAGGAACGCCTCCGCGACATGGTGCGCAACCGGGACTTGAGCCAGTATATCTTGTAGCAACTGGTTGGTTTACAAGACATACTATGCCAGAAAACAGAAAAGGGGCTACCGCGGTAGCCCCTTTTCTGTTTCACTGCGTACTTTTTATAACTCAGTTACTCTCGTTCTCACCCTTATGCACTATTACATCATCACTGGAGCCAGCCGGGGGCTGGGTAAAGCCTTGGCCGAAGCTGTATTACGCCAGCCCGATACTACCGTTGTTGGTGTGTCGCGCCACGCTACCATTGAGCACGAGCGGTACAGCCACCAACCCCTCGACCTTTCGGATATGCTAGCTGTGCAGAACAACTTGCACAAAGTATTCCCGCAGTGGCCCGACGCGCAGAGCGTAACGCTGATTAATAACGCGGCCGTCCTCGGAGAAATTGGCTACCTGGGCGAGCACCAAAATGAGCATTTCGAGTTTGTGTTCGATGTGAATATCGTGGCCCCTGCCATGTTCATGAACACCTTCCTGAGTGCTTACGGACAACTGTCTGTCCCTCGCACCATCCTCAACATTAGCAGCGGAGCCGCCCAGCGAGCAGTAGACGGCTGGGGAGCTTACTCCGCATCCAAAGCAGCCCTCGACGCATTGTCCTGCACTGCCCAGAAAGAGCAAGACCTACGAGGCAGTGGCATCCGCATCCGCAGCCTTTCCCCCGGCATCCTCGACACCACCATGCAAGAGCACATCCGCACAGCCGATGAGCACAACTTTAGTGAAGCGGCCAAATTTGCTGATTTCCATGCAGAAGGCCTTTTGGCTCAACCAGAAGAGGTAGCCGCGAAGATTGTGGAGTGGTTGCAGAAGGAAACCAGAAGGGATGAGACGGTAGTATTGAGTATCAACTCACTATAAAAAAAGCCCTGACCGGACACGGTTAGGGCTTTTTTGTGCACATCAATGCGCAGAACAAGACTTAGTAGCCTGGATTCTGCTTCATATTAGGGTTGTTGACAATTTCCCGGTTCGGAATGGGCATGAGCAGACGGGTTGCATCTGTTATACCTAGTACAGACTGCGCCCTACCTGTGCGAATCAAATCAAACCACCGGTGTCCTTCCAAAGCAAGCTCTACCCGCCGTTCGCGCTCAATTGCTTCTAACAAGCTAGTCTGGGTAACGTTTGCTGCAAGCAAGGCCGGTAGGCCAGCGCGGGTACGCACTCGGTTAAGCGCAACTAAGGCCCCGGGAATATCTTGCTGTTGAGCTTTCGCCTCCGCACTGTTAAGGAACATCTCTGCCAAGCGAATGGCTTTGAAGGTATCCGTACCCGTCCCCGGATCGAAATACTTGATCTGGTTGCCTTGCGCTACAGTTCCGGTCCGGCCTACTATCTGGAAAGTACCATCTGAGATAGTAGCAGATCGGCGCTGGTCGCCAGTTTCATAGGCCGTGAGCAGGGTAGCACGCTGTCCGCCAGGGCTCATCTCAAAACGCCCACCGTTAGCCGTAGGCAGCATGAAGAAGGCATACGAACTCTGTACTTGCGCATCAAACTGAATTTCCCAAATGGACTCTGTCGGGTTACGAGTAGCAATGGCCGCCCGGTACGTGGAAGCCAGCGTAAATGGCCCGGCAATTACTTGGTCGGCAAAACGAGCCGCATCAGCCCACTGCTGACGGTAGAGCGCCAAACGGGACTTTAGGGCTATAGCAGACCACCTCGTGGCACGGCCCACATTAGCAGCTGGTAGCACACTCTCGGCCGCATCCAGGTCAGTCCGTATCTGGTTGTACACCTGTTCACGTGGGGTACGAGACACAAAAAGGGAGTTATCCGGAGTTGTAGTAGGCGTGAGAACCAAGGCTACATCGCCCCAATAGTTGGTGAGCATAAAGTAGCAGTAAGCACGCACAAACTGCGCCTCGCCAATCAATTGTCCACGCACTGCGTCCGATATACCGGTTGTGTTCGGAATCTGGGCGATGATGTTGTTCGCCCGGTTGATGGTGGAGTACAGCGAACTGTACATGCTGTTCAGCTCTGCGTTATCTGGCAAAGGATTGCGCGATTTGAGCTGCGCAAAGGAGGGGAATGTTCCCGTGTGGTCCAGGTTGTCAGCCAGTAGATCAGCGAAAATAGGCACCCGCAGACCAAGATTGTTGGCGCTGGTGAGATTACCGTACAAACCCACCACTGCGCCTTGCGCCCCAGCCAAATCTGTGAAAGCTACGTCCCGGTCAATGGAGTTAAGCGGCTCAGGGTTCAGAAAGTCGGAGCAGCTTGTACTGGCTAGGCCCAACAAGCCTAGCAGCGCAAGGCCATAAAATTTAGAGCGAATATTCATTAGAGAAGAAAGTCGTGAGAAGGAAATTAGAAGCCCAAGTTTAACCCAACTTGATACACACGGGCCTGCGGAAAGGTCAGGAAGTCAGTTCCCTGCGAAGTATTGCTCGCGTTGAAGGTGTTTACCTCAGGGTCTAATCCTGAGTAATTAGTAAACGTGAGCAGGTTTTGACCAGCAATGTACACGCGGGCTGAGCGCAAATGGGCCGATTGTATCCACTTGGTGGGCAGGCTGTAGCCCAGGGTTGCCGTTTTCAACCGTATGTAAGAGCCATCTTCAATCCACCGATCCGAAACCCGGGCGTTGCCATTGGGGTCACCCCAAGCAGCGCGAGGAATATCCGTGTCGGTGTTAGTGGCAGTCCACCGGTCACGCACGGCACCAAACTGCCCGAACTGCCCAGACATCCCTTCTCCAAACGCACGGGTGTTATTATAAATTTCATTGCCCGATACAAACTGGAAGAAGAAGTTCAGCTCCAAACCTTTCCAGCCCAAGGAGTTGGTAATGCCGCCACTGGCATTGGGCTGCGCTGAGCCAATGAGTTTCTGATCTTCGGCATCTAGAATACCGTTCTTGTTCAGGTCCTGGAAACGAATGTCGCCGGGCTTCGTGTCGGGAGACTGGTAGTTGGCATTTGTCCGGCCCGTTCTCTGCCGTGCAATAAGGTTATCAGCGTTGATTTCTTCTTGGCTTTGATAGATACGGTCAACTACGTAACCCCGGAAGCTACCTAGCGAAGCTCCTACCTGTACCCAGTTAGCAAAGCCTGCACCGAAGGCCGCATTATTTACCAAACGAGTTACCTGGTTGCGAATAATGGAAGTATTGAAGCTAGTGGTCCAAGTAAAATCTTTGGAGCGCACGTTCTGCGTGGTGAGCTCAAACTCTAGCCCTCTGTTGCGCATATCACCAATATTCTGAGTGATGTTGCCGAAGCCAGAAGTAAGTGGCAATTGACGGTTCAACAGCAGATCATTGGACTTACGATTGAAGGCGTTCACCGTGAAGTTGATTCGGCTGTCCAGCAAACCGAGGTCCATGCCTACGTTTATTTCTTGCGTTTGCTCCCATCCTAAGTCTCTTACTCCTAGCTGCGTAGGGGCAATACCTGCTACCGCGTTATAGTTTGCCAAGTTGGTAGCACCCACGCCATAGAGGTTGCGTGAAGCAAAGTTGCCAATCTCGAAGTTACCAACTACCCCGTAGCCCCCCCGCAAGCGGAGTTCGGAAATGAGGTCATTGTCCTGCAAGAATGATTCCTCCCCTACGCGCCACGCTACCGAAGCTGCGGGAAACCAACCGTACTTGTTTTCAACCCCAAAGCGTGAGGAGCCGTCGCGGCGTAAGGAGCCCTGGAAGATATACTTACCCTTGTAGTTGTAGTTCAAGCGGCCGAAGTAAGACAGCAAGGTCCAGAGCGTCTCGTCTGAAGAGGCATCAACTTTCACTGAGCCAGCGGAGAGCTGGCGAATTCGGTTAGTAGCGAAGCCCGTTACGTTCGTAATGATACCTTGCTGCACCGATTTCTGAGCGCTTTGTCCCAGCAAGAGCGTAAATGAGTGGTCGCCTATGCTGCGATTGTAGGTTAACGTATTTTCATTGATCCAACCTATATCGTAGCGGCTGTTAGCGTTGCCCAAACCATTACTGCCTACTGCTTGCAGCGCCGTGTTGGGTACAAACCGGTCTTCTTTCAGGTTAAGGTAATCACCACCAAGAGACGTGCGTAACCGAAGCCCTTTCAACAGCTCGGCATCGGCGTAGATATTACCGATAGCACGGTTGTTACGCGCACTAATTATAGGTAAAGTTGCAGCGGCTACTGGGTTTTCAACCGAGGAGAATCGGTCCCGGCCAAAGGTACCATCTGCGTTGTAAATGGGAGTCTGAGAGCCCAACAGCAAGGCGGTGCTTAGTACCCCATAAATATTGTTGTCGTTGTTCTGACGTTGAGAAAGAGCACGGCTACCCGTCAGGCTTACCCCTACTCTTACCCGATCCGAGACGTTGTGATCCAAGTTTAAGCGGATACTGCCCCGGTTAAAACCTGATCCAATGATGATGCCTTCCTGATCAAAGTAAGTCCCAGATACCAGAAAGCGCGATTTATTGTCTCCCCCCGACATCGTAACAGTATGACTCTGGATACGCGCGGCACGGAAGATTTCGTCTTGCCAATTGGTGTTGGCTCCCGTGAATAGGCTCTGCTGAGCAGTAGGATTAGCAGCTACGTAGCGGGGCGCTAGCCCTACGTTCGTACGAGCTTCATTAATCAAGTCCTGCGCTTCTTGACCGGTAAGTGGGTCGAGGCGTTTGATCGTGTTTTGGGTACCGATGTACCCATCATAACTGATTCGGGTGGCCCCGGAAGCACCCCGTTTGGTAGTAATTAGCACAACACCGTTGGCTCCACGGGAGCCATAAATAGCCGCCGCCGACGCATCCTTTAGCACCTCAATGGAGGCTATATCATTGGGATTAATATCCGACAGCGCATTCAGGCCTTGGTTGCCTACCCCAATATTGGAATAGCTACCCGAGTTGATGGGTACTCCATCGACCACATAAAGCGGCTCACTACTAGCAGAGATAGAGTTGTTGCCTCGTACCCGCACTGAGATTGCTCCGCCTGGTGTGCCTGAGTTGGAGGAAACCTGCACGCCCGCCGCCCGCCCCTGAAGAGCTTGTTCAACACTTGCAATAGGCTGAGTTTCGAATTCTTTAGCAGAAACTTGAGTAATAGCCCCCGTGGTCAGCTTTTTAGATTGCTCACCATAGCCGACTACTACTACTTCACTGAGTGCTTTACTGTCGGGTGCAAGACCAACTGTGATGTTGCCATCGGTAATAGGACGCTCTATGGGCAGGAAGCCAACGGAGCTAAAGGAAAGCGTAGTTGCTGAACTAGGCGCAGTTAGGGTGAAGGAGCCATCTGAGTTGGTTGAAACCCCATTGGTGGTA
Organism: Hymenobacter sublimis; assembly: GCF_023101345.1. Lineage (NCBI taxonomy): Bacteria > Pseudomonadati > Bacteroidota > Cytophagia > Cytophagales > Hymenobacteraceae > Hymenobacter > Hymenobacter sublimis. Next base: position 3,176,424 of record NZ_CP095848.1, on the reverse strand, counting down.
CCCTTAACCAATACGGTAACACCAGGTAGCCCCTCGCCAGTTGTACGGTCAGTAACTCGCCCAGAAATGGTCCGTGTCTGTGCAACTGCATACGTTGCTGTTAGAGCAAGTATGGGCAGCGCAATGAATAATCTTTTTTTCATGTAAGCGCAAGATGTGTTAGAGAAGTTTTTCTTAGTAAGGACGGTCATTGAATTTTTGCTAAAATAGCAATAGAAAAATTGTCAATTTTATTAATCGTGAAAATTTACTTCAACCCTATCTGTAGACTCGATGAAACAAGCTTATTTGTAGACGAAAGGATGGATTATGATGTCTAACGAAATACTTATTCAGCTATACTTCCATTTCGCAGTAGTGCATGTAGAGTAGTAACATGTCTTTACCTGCCGACTGTCACGGTATGTGCATTTCCCTAATATGCGGCAAAAAAGAAGCATTGATTAGAAATTTACCCGCAGGTTAACTCCATAACGGCGGGCAGTTGGAGCATTCGTAAACTCGAAGCCCTGCGCGTTAGAAGCACCAAACGTGCTCGTTTCCGGGTCGAAGTTGGTGTACTTCGGGATGTTAGGAGCATACCACCACAAGTTGCGACCCGATAGGCTCAGGTTCACTCCCCGAATTGGGGTTTTGGCTAGCAGCTTTGCTGGCAAATCGTAGCCCAATGTGATTTCACGCAGACGAAGAGTTGTACCGTCGAACACCGAGAATTCTGAAGCACCATTGATAGCTGCAGAACCAGTGCCGAAGTAGTAATCGTTCAGTGAAACGGCCACGTTGTTCGGGATTTTGCTACCATCTGCAGCAGTCAGAGGCTGCAGAGTGCCAGGATTACCTAAGTAGCCGTTGATAATGACGTTCTTATCACGATCCTCCGTGTCTTGCGTCACGCCCCGGCCCAGGTACGACTGTAGGGTGGTCGAGTAAATGTCTCCACCTTTCCGGAAGTCAATAACTCCCTCCAGCGTCAAGCCTTTGTAAGTGAAAGTGTTGATGAAGCCAATGGTATAGTCCGGGTTGGGATTACCTACAATTTCTGGATTAATGGCAGTCAGCATGCGGCCCGTAGACGGGTTGATCAGCAGGTTGCCTTCGTTATCACGGGCAGCTACGGAACCAATTAGCAAACCATAGGGCTGACCTGGGCGGTGTACCGCTTGGATGTCGCCGAAGTTGGCTGCAATTACCACCTGTTCTACACCTTCACGCAGCTTCTCAACTATGTTGCGGTTGCGAGTAAAGTTAGCTACGCTTGTCCACCGGAACCCACCAGCATCAACTGGAATAACGGTCAGAGCGCCTTCAATACCTTTGTTGGAGATTTCGCCAAAGTTGGTAATGTACGTTGTAAAGCCGGAGGCCGAGGGCAACGGTACGTTGGCAATCTGGTTGGTGGTGCGCTTGTCGTAGTAGGTAGCCGAAAGAATGATCCGATCCTTGAGGAAGTTCAGGTCAGTACCGACTTCGATTTCCTTAGAGAACTCCGGAGTCAGATTTGGGTCACCAACGAATCCGCCGATGGCGGCACCGGAAACAGTGTTACCGTTGGTCGGAGTAATAGGGAATTGCGTGCCCCCTACGTTGTTACCGTAGAAAGGCTGCAGCCCGTAAGTTGTAATGAGGGAATAAGGAGGAGCATCATTACCTGCGTTAGCGTAGCCAGCGCGCAACTTGCCCATGTTCAAGATATTGGATTCAATACCGAAGGCCTCCGTGAAAATCAACGAGGCACTAACGCTTGGGTATAAGAAGCTACGGTTGACCGTAGGAAGCGTTGAGGACCAGTCGTTGCGGGCTGTGGCGTTCAGGTAAACAAAATCCTTGTAGCCTAAAGTCAAGTCGCCCAGCACACCAAACAGACGACGCTTGCTGAAGCCACTACCGTTGTTAATTACTTGGCGTGTATTCTGGATGTCATCAATATCAAACTGCAAGTACGTGTTGCCGGAAACAGACGAAGACTCAAACTGACGCTGGTTGATGTTAGCGCCTACAATCGCCTTAATGCTAATATCTTCCGTTATGTTCTGGTCCGCCGTTAGCAAGGCGGTAGATTCCAGTTCCGTATTACGGAGATAGTCCTGAATCACGTTACCAGCCCCTTGGAAAGCTACCGAGCCAGGCCGAACTGCCGTTACACGACGGTCAGAATAGGTGTTGACGCCTCCGTTGAAGCTGAAATTCAGCCAGTTCAGAATGTCGTACCCGATATTGGTAGTAACTGCTACACGGTCAACATTTGATTTGTAGCTGTTGTTGGCAACCGACCAGTAAGGGTTATCTGCCTGACCGTTGAGCCATCCAAATGCAGGACCACGCGTAACGGGATTTGTATTTGGCAGGCCTGTCAAATCTAGGTTCCGCGGCATGAACATGATACGGGCAAAAGCCGAGGCATTGCCAATAGCGTTGTTGGCACCAAACTGTGGACCTTGCTGGTTGCTGTTTACATACGTAACGTTACCCCCAACCCGCAGCTTATTAATATTGGCCCGAGCCACCTGCGCTAAGGCTGGTGCGGTCAAATTTCGAAAATGGAATCATACCGCTCTGATCCGAGCGAGATAAAACCGTATTGAAGGATGCATTTTCGCTGCTTGCCAATAGATCAATAGATTAACAGAGTTCTCAATCAGCTTACTAGTTTCAGAGAAATTGAAGCTCTGTAGACAGTTCGCAATCGAATTATATATCGGTTCGACCTTATCGACTATGTATGTATTTATTTATCCCTATTTATAGATTGGATGGAATTTTACGGCAGTTGCAGAGAGGAAATATATAGTGTCTTAGAAGGGAAACTTTTAATACAATAAGAAGATCTTGGTCAGGTTGTCAAAAAAACAATTCGTTTATTTACAGCATTCAAAGTTCATCACCACTTCACTCACTTAAACACATGCGCAAAACAATACTTTCTGCGCTTCTGGCCGCACCCGTCCTGTTGCAGCAGGCCGCCGCTCAGAACCGCGAAATCTCTGGGCGCGTCACAGATGCCGCAAACGGCCAAGGGCTACCAGGGGTTACCGTATTAGTAAAAGGCACGACTATTGGGGTTTCAACTGGCTCCGATGGATCATACACGATCAGCGCTCCTGCTACCGCTACAACTCTAGTGTTCAGTTCTATCGGCTTTACAGCTGTGGAGCGGGCTATTGGCAGCGGATCTGCTGTGAATGTTGCACTCACCACTGATGCTAAGCAGCTTGGCGAGGTTGTAGTAACAGCTTTAGGCCGAGAGGAACAAAAGAAAAGCTTAGGCTATGCGGTGCAAGATGTTCGCGGGGCTGATTTAGTACAAGCTCGCGAAACCAACGTAGTAAACTCTTTAGCAGGTCGCGCGGCTGGTGTGCAGATCACGAATAGCACGGGCGCTGTAGGTAGCTCCTCTCGGATTGTAATCCGCGGCGCCAAATCGGTAACTGGTAGCAACCAGCCTCTATTCGTAGTTGATGGTCAACCTATTGACAACTCTAGCTTCTCAAATAGCAGTGCAGGTGGCGGTGTCGATTATGGTAACGCTGTTTCGGATATAAACCCAGACGACATCGAATCCATGACCGTACTGAAAGGGGCTAACGCATCTGCCCTATATGGTACGCGTGGCGCCAACGGTGTCATTGTCATTACTACTAAGTCAGGGCGCAAAGCGCGGGGATTAGGCATTAGCCTTAATAGCACTACGACATTTGAAACGCCACTTAAACTGCCAGACTTTCAACAAGAGTATGGCCAGGGCTTTGATGGGGAATTCGAGTACGTAGATGGCCGTGGTGGTGGTACCAATGATAATGCTGACGAAAGCTGGGGCCCGCGCCTTGATGGTCGTTTAATTCCCCAGTATAATTCGCCGGTTGTCAATGGTGTTCGTCAGGCTACTCCGTGGGTGAGTCCTGGTGAAGATAACATTCGTAATTTCTTCCAAACCGGCCGTACTTTAACTAACAACGTAGCATTATCAGGCGGCAATGACAAGGCGGGCATCCGCGTTTCATTTACGAACCTAGATAACAAGGGCATTCTAGAGAATACCTACCTGCGCCGTAATACTGTAAACGTAAATGGTGGAGCTGATATTACTGACAAGCTCAAAATCAGCACCAACGTTAACTATTCTGAAACTAGAGCACGTCGTCCCGGCCAAGGTTACGATGAGCTAAACGTAATGCAACAGCTGTACACATGGTACGGTCGTCAGGTCAACGTAAGAGACCTCAGGTCAATCTATAGGCAGGGTGGAATAAACGGTAACCGGAACTACAACTGGATTCAGGTGTATGCAAGTAACCCATATTTCATTCTGAACGAAGCCACTAATGACGACCGTCGTGACCGAGTAATTGGCAACTTGACGCTGAATTATAACCCGGTATCGTGGATCACACTGACGGCTCGGACAACTAACGACTTTTACAATCAGCTCAATCAACGCCGGGTGCCGGCTGAAACGCGTGATAACGCTATTCAGGATGACTACACGGAGGAGAATATCTACGTGCTGGAGCGCAACACTGAGTTCTTGGCCTCAGCTAACCGCAACTTAACAGAAGATATTAATCTCGATGTGCTGATAGGGGCCAACCGCCGCGATAACCGTTTGCGCCGTAGCCAAATTGCTGCGCCTGAACTGGCTGTTCCTGGCTTGTTTGCTTTAGGTAACTCGGCTGGGCCACTAGTGGCTGATAACAATTTTGATCCAGCTTCAAACTCCAACAATGGAGGCATTCTAAACCCAATCCAAAAACGTCAACTTAACAGTGTATACGCTTCGGCGCGGGTTGGCTATAAGAACTTTGCATTTTTGGGTGCTACAGCCCGCAATGACTGGTCATCAACGTTACCAGCCGACAGCCGCTCGTTCTTCTACCCTTCAGTTGATGCTTCGGTAGTGCTTAGCGAGGCTTTTGGTTTACAGGATTCCTTCCTATCATTTGCTAAAGTGCGCGGCGGAATTGCCGAAGCTGGCAACGATGCTCCTACTTACTCACTGCGCGACTACTACGTAGGTAGCACTCCTTTCAATACACCAGGAGTTATATACCCGCAGCAAACAGCAGCTAATGTTCGTAACAATCCCAATCTAAAGCCTGAGCGCACTACCTCGCTTGAGGCTGGCATTGAAGTTCGCTTTTTGAAGGACCGGATTGGGTTGGATTTGACAGGATATAGCACCAAGAGTACAGATCAAATCATTCAAGTACCAGTATCAGCCTCAACGGGCTACACCTCGCAGGTGCTTAATGCTGGGGAACTTACCAATAAAGGTATAGAAGCCATTCTAACAGTAGCTCCATTATCTGCCAGCAGTGCGCTACAATGGAATGTGACAGCCAACTTCGCTGCTAACCGTAATCGGCTAGTGAAGTTTGATGATGAAGGGCAGCTAAAGAACCTAATACTTGGATCATCAGGTTTTGGTGTAAACGTAGAAGCCCGGGTAGGGGAGCGTTATGGTGTACTATTCGCTGAAGACTTTCTTCGTGCCCCCGACGGCCAAATTATTTACGTGAATGGCCTACCACAGGCTGACCCAACTCGCAAGATATTGGGTTATTACACGCCAGACTGGATAGGTGGAATTACTAACCGCCTAAACTTTAAGGGGGTAGAATTTAGCTTCACAGTTGATACGCGGCAGGGCGGCCATATTCAGAGCGAAACCAACATGTGGGGTAACTACACCGGTTCGCTGGCTAGTACCCTGCGTGGACGCGAAGAGGGCATTATTGGTGAGGGTGTAGTGCGTAATGCTGACGGTACTTTTTCGCCTAATACAGTGCGTGTCTCCTCAATGGACTGGCACCAAGCGTACTACTACAACGTGCGCTCTAGCAGCGTATATGATGCTTCGTTTGTGAAACTTCGCGAAGTGCGTTTGGGTTACCAACTACCTAAATCTCTTATCGAGCGCACTCCTCTTAAAGGTGTAGGCTTCTCATTTGTGGGCCGTAACCTATGGTTAATTGACTCGAAGGCGCCGGGTATTGATCCTGAAACGTCGTTTAACAATGGCAACGTGCAAGGACTTGAATCCACACAGATTCCTTCAACTCGGAGCTACGGTTTCAACGTGAACCTGACACTGTAATGATTAGGGCCGTTTACAAGGCGGCTCTTTCCTCTCTTTTTAGCCTTCCTCCCTATGTCATTTACTAACAGCAAACTCGCGCTAGTTCTACCGCTGGTTCTGGGCCTTAGTGCCTGCGAGAACAATTTTGACGCGCTAAATACCACCCCCAATAATTCAGAGGTTTCTAACCCTGCGTTTATCTTAACGGGTGCGTTGCGTTCAAATGTATTTCGCCTTTACGATGTACCCGCAAGTCAAGATGGTGCATTGCTGATTATTCAGCATTGGGCCAAAGTGCAATACACTAACGAAGACCGTTACGCATTCCGTGCAGGTTCGTATCAGAGCATCTGGGATGGTTTCTATGCCGGTGGTTTGCAAGACTTCAACTTGCTTGTTAGAACGGGCCAGGAGCAAAACAATCCGAATATGCAGGCAGTAGGTCGCATCATGCGCAGCTACTTCTTCTCTATTCTGACTGATTACTACGGAGATATTCCTTATTCCCAGGCGTTGCGGATTGAAGAGAATGTTTTGACGCCTAAATATGATACTCAGGAGCAGGTATATACCGGACTGCTTACTGATTTGAAAGAAGCATCCAACCAGATCCAGATCAACGGTCCAGCGGTGGGTGGGGACATCCTGTATAACGGTGACATGGATAGATGGAAGCGCTTCGCGAATTCGTTGCGCTTGCGTTTGGCCATGCGGATATCAGATGTTAAAGAAGCCCAAGCTCGTGCGGAAATAGCCGAACTCCTAAACGGTTCTACTCCACTTATTAGCAGCAATGCCCAAAACGCGCAGTTAGTTTTCTCGGGTTCAGCCCCTAATACTAACCCAATTGCCGTAAACCGTTCAACACGGGATGATCACCGAGTAAGCCGTTCGATTACAAAGCGTTTAGCTGTATTGAACGATCCACGCTTACCAATTTATGCTAAACCTGCCGAATGCAAAGCATCTAACGATGCAGCCGCACCCGATTCCACTGGTTTATTCCGCGGGGTACGTAATGGTCTAACAAATGGCAACGCATTGGCCTTAGGACCTTTGTGTAGTACTTCTAAAGTCGGTGATGCCTTCACCAAGGCTGATGCTCCTGGAGTACTTATGACGTACGCAGAAGTATTGTTCCTAAAGGCAGAAGCGGTTGCCCGAGGCTTCGTAACCGGCGTAGCTCAAGCAGAATATAATAACGCTATTACTGCTTCGATGAACCAATATGGGATTACGGGTGCTCCTGTAACCGCTTATTTGGCTCAGCCCTCTGTAAGTACTCCAATTACGCAAGCTAACTACCGTGAGGTCATTGGTAATCAAAAGTGGATTGCGCTTTACGGCCAAGGTAGCGAAGCTTGGTCGGAATGGCGTCGCCTTGATTACCCACGTTTACCTGTAGCAGCAGCTTCGACGGGTACGGGTGGTCGCATTCCAGTTCGTTTCCGCTACCCTGCAAATGAGCAGTCGCTAAATACAGCTAATTACCAGGAGGCTGTAGCCCGTCAGGGTGCTGATCTGCTAGTGACTAAACTTTGGTGGGATAAATTTTAAGCCTATCAGATAGTAAGTAAAAAGCCCGTTGGTGATTGACCAACGGGCTTTTTACTTACTATCTGATAGATACTCAGTTCTGCATCAAATAACCCTTGATATATTCCTCTAGGTCACCGTCCAATACATTCTGCACATCGGTGCGCTCGATGCCGGTACGGAGGTCTTTGATGAGCTTGTAGGGGTGCAGCACGTAGTTGCGGATCTGGGAGCCAAAGTCAATGCGCTTTTTCCCCGCCTCTACTACTGCCCGGGCTTCGTTGCGCTTGTCCAACTCTAGCTGATATAGGCGCGACTTTAGCATGCGTAAGGCGTGTTCTTTGTTCATGAGCTGGCTGCGCTCAATCTGGCATTCGATGATAATGCCGGATGGTGCATGGCGCAGGCGGACGGCCGTTTCTACCTTGTTTACGTTTTGTCCGCCGGCACCCCCAGCCCGGTAAGTGTCCCACGTAATGTCGGCTGGGTTAATCTGAATATTGATGGTATCATCTACCACGGGGTAGGCAAAAACCGAGGCGAAGGAAGTATGGCGGCGGCCGCTGCTGTCGAAAGGGGAGATGCGCACCAAGCGGTGAACCCCAATTTCGCTTTTAAGGTAGCCGTAGGCAAACTGACCGTCGATTTCCAACGAGGCGGATTTAATACCGGCTCCTTCGCCGGGCTGGTAGCTAACCTGACGCACGGAGAAGCCTTGCTTTTCACCCCACATGATGTACATGCGCATGAGCATTTCGGCCCAATCCTGGCTTTCCGTACCTCCAGCACCGGGGTTGATGTCAATGATGGCGGAAAGCTGGTCCTCCTCATCGGAAAGCATGCGCTTAAACTCCAGTCGCTCCACGGCCTGCTGCGCCCCCTGAAACTCGCGTTGTATTTCCTCTTCCTCTACGTCGCCTTCGCGGTAGAAGTCATAGAGTACCTCAACGTCGCTAACGAGCTTCTCAACGGCCTCGTAATCATCCGTCCAGACTTTAACCGATTTGATTTCCTTCATAACGGCCTCGGCTTTTTTGGAGTCATCCCAAAAGCCGGGCGCTGTGGTTTGCTGCTCGGTGGCTACTATTTGCTCTTTGCGGGCATCGTAGTCAAAGATACCTCCTCAGGGCCTCGGCACGGCCCTTCAACTCCTTCACCTGGTCGTAGGTCATGGAAAAAAGAATGAATGATAAAATGAATGAACGGGGCGTAGCATCTACCGATGCACGAAGGCAAATGTCCGGATAAATTGCGAGGGTAGTCTTACCGTACTAAAAACACTGTAAACAAGAAAAGACGGCCCCATGTGGGGCCGTCTTTTCTTGTTTAATCGAAAACTGGTTAACGGAGCTAGACTCGCACCATCCAATCGTGCTGGTCGGCAGCTTCGCCGCTACGAATGGCGGCCAGTGCAGCCGATACCCGGTGCGAGAAAGCGTCAGCCGGTGGGGTGGGGAGGGCATAGTCCTGGCCCTGGTAGCCGATGGTAGCAATAGGAGCAATGGTAGCCGCCGTGCCTACCCCGAAGGCCTCTTGCAGAGTGCCGTTGGCTTGTGCTTCCAAAATCTCTAGGGCCGACACTTTGCGCTCCTCTACGGGCATACCCCAGTCGTGGGCTAGCTGCAGCACACTACGACGAGTGATGCCGTCAAGGATGGAGGTGCTTAGGGCCGGCGTTGTCAACCGGTTGTTGATAACGAACATGGCGTTCATTGTGCCCGATTCCTCTACGTACTTGTGCTCCGAGGCATCGGTCCAGATGAGCTGATTATAGCCTTCCTGCTGGGCCAGCTTGGTAGGGTACATGGCCGCACCATAGTTACCCGCATTTTTGGCAAAGCCTGCCCCGCCTTCGGCCGAGCGCACGTATTTCTCCTCGAATCGTACCCGCAGCGGCTTGTTGTAATACAGGCCAACCGGGCACGTGATGATCATGAAGCGGTACGAATCTGAGGGGCGGACGCCCAGCATGCCATCCGTGGCAAACATGAAGGGGCGAATATAGAGGGCACTACCCGTGAAATTCGGTACCCACTCGGCATCCAAGCGAATCAATTGGCTCAGGCCTTGCATGAAAATTTCTTCCGGCACGGCCGGCATGCACATACGCTCAGCCGATAAGTTAAGCCGGCTCAGGTTGTCGTAGGGCCGGAAGATGTAAATATCGCCCTGCTGATTTTTGTAGGCCTTCATACCCTCAAAAATGGCCTGACCGTAGTGCAGAGCCGAATTAGCCGGGCTTACCGTCATGTCGCCGTAGGGCACAATTTGCGGCTCCTGCCACTCGCCATCATGGTAGTCAACTACCAGCATGTGGTCAGAGAAGGTCTTGCCGAATTCGAGCTGGTCGAAATCTACGGCAGCCAAACGCGAGGCGGTAGTCCGCTGCGTGGGAATAGTGAACGTGTCGAGCATGAGGAGTGGGGTGGGAAAAGGGTAACAGGTACACAACCAACATGTCCGGAGCCAACGGGTGGCCCTAAGAAGTCAGGTTGTGTTGGCGTGGGTGGGAAGAGGATCGGTGCGGTATGGTAAAGGTGCAGAATTTCTTCCGAACACTTGTTAGTTTAGATCAGTGCCAGCCTTTACATACGAGGCTCCCACTTCACTTCCTCGGCCTGTAGCTCATGGGCCATCTGGCGGCTTAGCACGAAGAGATAATCGGAGAGGCGGTTGAGGTACATCACCACCAGATCGGCCACGAATGAATCTTCGCGGAGCTGAATAACCAGCCGTTCCGCCCGCCGGCACACGCAGCGGGCCACGTGGGCAAAAGACACCGACTGATGGCCCCCAGGAAGCACGAAAACCCGTAACTCGGGTAGGGTTTCGTTCATGCGGTCCATCTCGCGTTCCAGCAGGGCCACATCCTCGGCATGTAAATCCGGAATTTTCATCTTGGATTTCTCCGGGTCAGAGGCCAAAGAGGAACCGATGGTGAACAGACGGTCCTGAATTTCTTTGAGCAAGTCGCGGCGACTAGCATTTACCGCTTGGTCACGGACTAAGCCCACGTAGGAATTCAGCTCATCCACGGTGCCGTAGCAGTCAATGCGCAGACTTGATTTGGGCACGCGGGTGCCGCCGATGAGGGAGGTGAGTCCCTGGTCGCCCGTTTTGGTATAGATTTTCAACAGGAAGGCAGAAAACAGTGGAACGTAAAGTCCAACTACTACTTATTGGCCCTAAATGTTAGAATCCGGACCACGTCTTGGGGGCGGCGCAAGGCTAAGAAGTAGTTAACTGCTGGGTAGCCACCGCGTTATTCACCACATCTGATTCAATCAAGCCGTCGCGCAGGCGCACGATGCGGTGGGCGTGGCGGGCAATATCCTCCTCGTGCGTTACCATAATAATGGTGTTGCCGCGCACGTAAAGGGCCTCAAATAACTCCATAATCTCGTGGCTGGTGCGAGTGTCAAGCGCCCCGGTAGGTTCATCAGCCAGAATGATGCTGGGGTTATTGACCAAGGCACGGGCAATGGCTACGCGCTGACGCTGACCACCGCTAAGCTCATTGGGCTTGTGCATGGCACGCTCCGCTAAGCCTACGCTCCGTAAGGCCTCGCGGGCCATTTCCTGCCGCTCACTTTTTCCGTAGCCAGCATAAATGAGAGGAAGCGCAACGTTGTCGAGTGACGTAGCCCGGGGCAGCAGGTTAAACGACTGAAACACGAAGCCAATTTCCCGGTTGCGCACATCGGCAAGCTGGTTGTCGGTCATGTTGCTTACGTCCTTGCCATTCAGAATATAGTGGCCGCCGGAAGGCGTGTCGAGGCAGCCCACTATGTTCATGAGAGTAGATTTGCCCGAGCCGGAAGGGCCCATGAAGGCAACATATTCGCCGCGCTGAATGGTAATGGATACCGATTGCAGAGCGTGAATCTCCTCGGACCCCATACGGTAGACCTTGGAAATGTCAGTGGTTTCAATGACGGGATACAGCATAACCAGAGGGCCGGGTTAGTTCCAGGGAGCGGCGGAAGTGGCGTAAGACGCACGACGTGCCTCGTACTGTGTACGAAAGGTAGCGTAATCTGCGGGTGAAAGCAATGCCCCCAAGTGGGCCAATGGCGCAGCAGCGTATTCGGTAAGCCCCACAGGAACAGCCGCCAGCACATAGGCCTTGAGTAAAGCAGCCGACTCCGGGTTGTACTCAATTCCGCGCAACAGGGTGTTATAGGCCGCCGGAAAGTCGCGCTGCCGGGTGTGAAAGTTAGCCGCCGCTACCAGGCCATTTTCTACAAACGGAGCCTCGCGGACCAGCTGGGCGTAGAGGGCCGCTGCTTGCTTGGGCTGTTTGTCCGTCTCGGCCAAGGCGGCTCGAAAATAGAGGCGGTAGAATTGGTCGAAACCCTCAAAAAGGCCTTGCTTGACGAGCTGCCGTAGGGCAGGCCATTGTTGAGCCCGTGCGTACAACTCGCCCCGCAGCACGTTCCAGGCCGAAGCATTCGGTGCCGTAAGGACCGGCGCAAACTGGTTAAGTGCCTGCTCAGCTGCTGGTAACTGACCCGCCTGAATAGCCCTCGGTAGCTGGGCCAGCAAGGCAACCTGCCGGAGAGCAGGAGCCGTAATAGCGGTGGCCGCCGACAGCAGTTCAGTTGCGGGTAGCTCGTCGCCGCGCAGGACCACGTATTGTACCCGTAAAGAGTCCGGCGCTTGCTGAAAACTGGCCCGGAAATCTGGCTCCAGCACTACTTGTAACCGGCGCGCCGGTCTGATACTGGCCAAATCTGGGCCGGTAGCAGCCCGCCGCGCAACACGCCGCGCCGAGTCGGGTTGGTTGCTGAGGGCCAAAGCATACGCGGCCGGTAGCGCGGCCGAAGCGGTGCCATTCTGGCGGGCCTCGGTCAGACGGCCGGCGGCCGGCGCGGGTAGGTGCTGATCCAGGAGCCACAGGCCCTGTAACTGCTGATAATAGCCAGTAGCTGATCCTGAGCCGGTAGCCAGCGGTAGGATAGTTGTTTGAGCCGCAACGGGCCGACCCCCGTAGTGCTGGGTAAAGGCGCGCAGGAAATTTAGCTGGTCGAGGTAGGCGCTGTTCGCGGGCTGAGCCGTCAAATAAGGCAGTACCGACAACAGAGTGGTGTCGTGGCGAAGGGCGCGGTTCAGCCCGTCGTGGTAGAGGCGGGCAAACCGGACGGGGGTAAGCGCCGCCGCAGTATCAGGAACCGGAGCGGCAGTAGAAGTCTTGTTGGTGAGGCGGGCCAGAAGCAGGCCGTTGCTTTGCAAGGCCTCATCCGGGGAGGCGGCGTTGCGCTGGGCCAGTTGGGTGGCGGCGGGCCACTGCTGCTGCCCGATGAGGTAGGCCAGCCGGTTGGCCTGTAGCACAGCATCATCGGGAGCGGCAGCTTCGGCGCGGTCCTGGTAGTATAGCACCGAGTCGGCAATGGCGGAGCGAGTGTAGAGCTGAGCCAAGTCGCCGTTGAGACGGGCGCTCCGGGGCGTGGCTTTCAGGGCCTCGCGCAGCACGGTGAGCCGGTCGAAGAAATCCTGGGGCTCATTGTAGAGCGCCGCCAACCGGAGGGAAATCTTCTCGGACGGACGGCGGCTCAGCGCGCGGCGCAGGATGTTAATTTCGTTTTGTCGCTGCAGGCGAAAGCGGTACAGGGCTGCCCGGCCCAGGCTGGCCTTGTGGTTGTGCTGATCGAGGGCGTCACTTTCGGCGTAGTAGCGCTCGGCTAGCAGCGCCTGCGAGAGGTCATCGGGCGTTACCTCGCTTTGCAGGCGGGCCAAGTCGCCAAGGTTATTGTAGTAACCCGCCTTTACCTGATCGGCAATGATGAACTGGTTACGCAGCAGCACTACCCCTAGCAGCGCTACGCCAAGAGCATACATGGCATAGAAAGGAAAGCGGCGCGGCTCATACACCACCCGGTACACGGGTAGCTTCTGGCGCAGCAGAGTAGCAAAATTCAGCAGAATGTAAATCAGAAAGGCTCCGCCCACGCACAGCAAGGCCAGCGCCGTAAAGTCGCGGGCGGCCAGCAGAAGCGGGTCATTGGCCGTAGCCAGGGCATAGCCCAGAGCTGCTGCCCCAAGCAGTACCAGCACCGGAAACAAATGAATCATGCCCGGCTGGTACGGCACCCACGCGCCGTAGGTAGCTGCTCGTCGCCGTAGGCCCAGCCAGCTCACTACCACCGCCGGTACTAGCAGAATGAGCGGATCGAGGTGCCAGCCGGGCAGCACTTCTACCACTCCATTGTTCCAGTAGTACATGCCCAGGGTGCCGAGGTATAAGCCACTGGCCAGCAAAAACGGTAATAGGCCGAAACGGCCCGCTGGCGTTTCGGCCTGGGTATTGAGCCACAAGAGGCCGTACACATTCTCGAACCCAACCCACAGCACCAGCAGGGCAAAAGCCACGGCCCCGCTCACGGTAAAAAAGCCGCTTAAGTGTAGGGCCGTAACTTCAGCCGGGTTGGGATTACTGCCAAACAGTAACGCCCCTAAGCCCAGCACCAGCACGCCAAACAGCAGCAAGCGCTTGCCTAGTGCAACGTTGGGCCGGAAGGCGTGAAAGTAGTAGGCCGGCAAAGCCAACACGGCCAATGCCAATACCAGAAAATACTGCTGCCCAGCATCGAACACGCCCAGCAAGTCGGCGTTGAGCGACATCAGGAGGAAAATAACCAGTGCCATGCCCGCCACGAAGGCCGGCCGGGCGAAGCTGCTTACTACCGCTAGGAAGTATACCAACGCTACCCCCAACAACCCAACCAATACCAGCGCCGCTTCCGTTTGCAGAAAGGGGCCGGCCACGTCGTAGGTTTGGGTAATGAGGTAGGTGTTGGCCTGCACGGGTAGGGCCTCTAGGCCCACGCGCACGGTGGCTACGGTGGTCGGGACGGGCGTTAGCTGGGCCACCGGGCGTACCGGCAACACCGTGTCATCGGCGGTGACATAGTACCAGCCAGCCGCTACTACGGCCAGCACGGCACACAGCGCCAGCAACAGGAAGGAGCCGCGCCACCAGCCGGGGCGGGGCGCAGTGGCGGAAGAAGCGGGAGCAGGCACCAACAGTTAGTCCAGTACTTTAGGTACGCGGAAGTAATCGGAGTCTTTGCGCGGAGCGTTGCGCAGACCATCCTGGTGACTCACCGTGTTCTGGGGCTCGTCGGGGCGTAGCACATTGATTTCCTGTGAGAGGTGCACCAGAGGTTCCACATCGGTAGTATCAAGCTGACGCAACTGGTCTACCCAATCCAGAATCTTGTTCAGGTCGCCGAGCATCTGCTGCTCTTTCGTGTCGTCAAATTCGAGGCGGGCCAAATGGGCTAAGCCGCGGAGAGTAGCAAGGTCGGTGCTCACGGGTAAGAGAAGGTAAGTAGGTATGATGAGGAAATAAGCCAGGCAATTCCGCTTTGATGCGGCCTGAGGCTTAATGGCGGTTGGCCAACAACTCAGGCTGCTGCGGGCTTGGGGCGGCGGGGCTAGCCAACTGCGGCCCTGGCCCGCGCCAAGTGCTTGGCTCCGGAATGCCACCTGCCTCAGGGCGGAGGGCACTGGCAATGGTCGTATACACCTGCTGCTTAAGGGCCAGTGCATCAGCGGCCGTAAGGTTGGTGGTAGGAATAGGTTCGTGCAGAATGATGGCCAGGGGCGAGTAGCGTACCCGCAGCCCGTCAACATCGGGCATGAAGCGGTGGTTCAGGGGCATGGTAATGGGCACTACCGGTACCCCAGCCGCAATGGCCAGTTGAAAGGCCCCATCTTTAAACGGTTCCAGCTGCTGACCGGGCGTTTTGGAAATGGCACCCTCCGGAAAAATAACCACTGAACGCCCCGCTTCTAGGGTCCGGCGGGCTTGCACCATGGCCCGGCCCCGGCTAATGGCACTGTCGCGGTCCACGGTGATGTATGCCCGCCCGAAAATCGGCCCCCAGATGGGCACCTTCGCCAGGGAGCTTTTGCCCATGATGTTCAGCCAGCCCGGAATGGTTTTGAACAGCAGCGGAATATCGATGTAGGAGCTGTGGTTGGCCACGTACACGCAAGGCTGCCCGGCTGGCAGCGGGTGTTTGCGCACTACTTCCACCGGCATCCCCCACATGCGAATGAAGAGCTTGCTCCAGTAACGGTTCAGCGTGTGCAGGTAGCGGTGCCACTGGGGCCGCCGGCTCAGGGCCCACTGCAGCGGATACGTCAGCACGAACGGCATTACAAACCAGAACGTAGCCCAAGTGGTATACAATCGGTGGCCGATAAAGCGGAGGAGGCGCGACATAGGTGCAAAAGTACGGGGAATATGAGAAGGGCCCTAGCAGCACGTAAGAACAGTACCCGCGCCGGAGCCCGGGTTGCATCCTGCCCGCCTACCACGCCGCCCCGGCTCAAGCCTGTAATACAACAACCTCAGGCGTCCGGCGGGCCACTTACAGGTTCAGCAGGCGGGCCGCTTTCAACAGGCCGGCCACGCTGATAGCGTCCGTGATGCGGCTGTCCATAACCAGTTGCACGGCCTCGGTTAGCGGAAGTTTCCAGAGACGCAGGTCCTCGGTTTCCTCGGGCTCCACCTCGCCCTGAGTTAGCTCCTGAGCCAGGAACACGAACCCTTCCTCATCGGTAACTGAGTTGGAGGTGTGCAGGCGCATGATGTTAGTCCAGCGGGCGGCGCTCAGGCCGGTTTCCTCGCGCAGTTCCCGTTGCGCCGATTCCAGAATATCAAGCTCCACCGGACCGCCGCCCATCGGTATTTCCCAGCTGTACTCGCTCAAGGAGTAGCGGTACTGGCCCACTAGCCAGGTATTACCCTCCGCATCCACGGGAATGATGCCCAGGGCTTTATTCTTCATCGACACTACCCCGTAAATACCTGGGTTACCAGCCGGGTTAATGATTTTGTCTTCCCGGACCCGAATCCAGGGATTCTGGTATTTGATTTCGGAGCCCAGCAGCTGCCAGGGGTTATGGGTTTCATCAACAGCGGGAGCAGCCATAGCAAACGGACAAGTGGAGTAACGAACAAGTAGCGTGAACCCTGCAAAGGTAGGGCGCGGCGCGGGCTTACCGGGCTGTTCAGCTACCCTCGCCGGTTGGAACAAGCTGTTGGCCGGCGTAAGGAGGCTGTTAGTCCAATATTGCAGCGCAGGGCCTAAGTGCGGGCATACCTTTGACTCATTAAGTATTCAGCGCGCGTAGGGTTTATGGAAAGGAAGGCTCGTACCGCGTAGTGTTGACCCCGGCAAAAGGAGTAGGGTGGATGAATGATAATTGCCGGCCAATGCGACGGAAAAGGCCGCTGCCTCGGGCAGCGGCTTTTTTATTTTCTGGCGGCCAGCTGCCCAAATCATGTAAGCAACTCCTGCCAACCTCTACTGTGTAGCGCGCGTAGGAAGCCAGTATCGGTCGTTCATTTCCCGGCCGACACTGTACTTTTTATGGCTAATCAACCAAAAAACCAGGCATCTCAACTACAGGAAGGCGACCCACTGTTCAATCTGAAGCACGCCCAGGCCGAATCTGAGCTGGCCGAAAAAACGGGAGGCTTAGGCCCCACTACCAACGTGTACATCACCACCGATGAGGATGACGCCATTGATGAAGGCCCCCGCGACAAGCAGGGTTTCCGCCGCGGCGAATCGGCTGGTCCGGATGCGGGCACTACGGCTGGCAGCCACTAGCCCTGCTGATTTTTAGGGCTAGATATTCCCTTTAGCCCATTAGTTTTTACCCATAGAAAAGCCTCCGCGGGTGCTTCGGCCACCGCGGAGGCTTTTCCCGTTTTCGGGTGGTGCTCCGTGGTGGCTGGTCAAATTGTGTCATTCAGTAGCCGAATAGCATGGTCTGAGCCGTATTTTTGGGGCATATGCTACTAGTTTCTTACTCCGGCGAGCCCCTGGAAGCGGGCCTCGATGAAGCCGGCCGCGGCTGTCTGGCCGGGCCTGTGTTTGCCGCCGCCGTTATTCTGCCGCCCGACTTTGCCCCCCGCTACCTCAACGACTCCAAGCAGATGACAGCCAAGCGCCGGGAGCAGGTGCGGGCCGAAATATGCCGCGAAGCCGTGGCCTGGGCTGTAGCCGAAGCCTCGCCTCAGGAAATTGCCAGTATCAATATCGCCCAGGCCAGCTACTTGGCCATGCACCGCGCCGCCGACCAATTACAGCCGCGCCCCACGCACCTGCTAGTCGATGGCAACCGCTTCCGCTCGCACGCCACCCTGCCGCACACCTGCATCATTGGAGGCGACGGTATCTACCGCAACATTGCCGCCGCCTCCGTGCTGGCCAAAACCTTCCGCGATGAGCGCATGCGGGAGTTGGCGGCTGAGTATCCGCACTACGGCTGGGAGCAAAACGCAGGCTACCCCACCGCCCGCCACCGTACCGCCATCCGCGACTTTGGTCCCACCGAGCACCACCGCATGGGCTTCCGCCTTTTGTGAAGCAGTGAGGTGGTGAAGTAGTCAGGTAATGAAATGGCGAATGAATTTTCCGTGCTGTCATGGCGAGGCACGAAGCCGTCCTTCCTGACCAGTGCGCTACCCTGCTAAAATGTGACAAGCCCTTACTTCCGCGCTGGAAGTAAGGGCTTGTCAGGTTATTGAGCTTCGGGCAAATGAGAGGAAGGGTGGCTTGGTCGTGCCTCCTCGCCAGGACAACTCACTCAGTTACCATTTCACTCTTTCAGGCGCAGTAGGTCTAAGAAGAGGCTGAAGCCGTCTACGGTGGTGCCGCCCTCGCCGAAGCTGTCGAAGCTCAGGGGTTTGATGATGTAACCGCTAACGGCGAGGTCCTGGGCCTTGAGGCGGTCGGTTTCCAGGTCAGACGTTGTGGTGATGAAGACGTTAAGGCCCACGAACTCTGGGTCAGAACGTAGGGTAGAGAGCAGTTCCAGCCCGTTCATGCGGGGCATGTTTAGGTCCAGCATTACCACGCTGGGCTTGGGAATGGCCTCTTGGCCACCCTCGCCGCGCAGCATGTTCAGGGCCTCGCGGCCGTTGCGGGCAATGTGCAGGGGCACGTCCACGTTATGCTTGCGCAACTCGCGCTGCACGTTCATTATATCCATCTGGTCGTCCTCGACGAGCAGAATACTGGGTTGATCAGGGGTAGAAGCCATAAGGAAAGGAGCAGGATAAATACCAGGTGGCAGCGGCATTTTTATACGGCAACTACCGCATAATGGCGGTGTTCGGAACCAGCGCGGCTCAGTTTTCCAGGCGGCGGGTACGCTCCTTAGGCCAGGTGAAGATGAAAGTGGCCCCCTGACCCTCAGTTGATTCAACGCGAATGGTGCCGCCCTGGCGCTCCACAATTTTCTTGACAATTGCCAGGCCTACCCCGGTGCTTTCCAGGGTATCACGCTCCGTTAGGGTCTGGAAAATGACGAATATCCGCTCGTGGTACTCCGGGGCAATGCCCGGCCCGTCGTCGGCTACGGAGAAGGTGTAGAACTGCGGCCCCTCTATGCAACCGATGCGCACGTTGCCGTGCTCGGGGCGGTCGTGGTATTTTACGGCGTTGCTGATCAGGTTGGTAAATACTTGCTGGAGCTGAACGCGGTTTGTGTGTAAGGTCGGCAGGTAAAATGGCAGCTCCACCTCGAAACCCACGGGCAATTCCAGGGAGTCAATGATTTCCCGCAGCAGCTGGCGTACGAAAACCGGCTCGTCGGCCTGGGGTGTGCGGCCTACCCTAGCTAAATCCAGAATACCGGAAATCAGGCTTTCCATGCGTCGCACCCGGGTACGCATCAGCTTCAAGAACTCCCGGATGTGTTCAGGCAAGTCTTTGCCCATATCCTCTTCAATCCAGCGCGAGGCCGTTTCAATGCCCCGCAACGGCGCCTTCAAGTCGTGCGACACCACGTAGGCAAACTGGTCCAGCTCCTGGTTGCGCCGCTCCAGCTGTCGGATGTTCGTGTTAATGGTGTCGGTCATGGTATTGAGCGAGTCGGCCAGCTCCGTAAGCTCATCCTGCTCCGTGTCGTGCACTTGGGCCGTATAGTTGCCGGCCGCAATGCGCTGGGCCTGGCTCACCATGCCCCCAATGCGGCGCGCGAGCTGCCGCACCAGGTAGGAGGCGTACAGCAGGCCCAGAAAAATGGTGGCCAACGTAATGCTCACCGATAGAATGCGGGTTTCCCGGATACTGTCGCCCAGCTTCACGCGCTGCTTAATGCGAGTTTGGGTTTCTACCTTCTCGAAGGCCGCGAACAGCACCCGAATCTGATCCATCAGGTTCTTGCCCGTCAGATCGGTAGTCAGGTTGCGGTGCTCCAAGCCATCGAGGCCGGTTTGGCTGGAGTTGCGGCGCAGGGCCTCCCGTTTCTCGCTGATGAGCAAGTGGGAGTAAGCGGCCCACTGCTGGAACAGTTGCTGGGCCCGAATCATGCGCTCGTACTGGGGCGTGGCCACCGTTAGCTCGTCGCGCAGCTGGGCAAACCGGCCCAGCAGGTTTCGTTCGCCTTCGTAATAGGGCTCCAGCACGGTTTCGTTGCCGATGAGCAGGTAGCCCCGAAAACCGGTTTCCATGTCGATGATGTTGCGCAGCAGGGTAGTGGCCTCGCCCGTAATGCGCGTGGAGCGCTCTACCCGCTGCGAGTTGCGCAGCACCGCCCGCGAGAGTTGGTAGTTAATGGCAACTACCCCGGCAAACAGCACCGAGATGGCCACGAAACCGGCAAAGAGTTTAGTAGAGATTTTTAGCTTCATGCAGCACGGTAACAGGAAACCGGCCGTTTACTGCTCGGCGCGGAGTTTTTGCTCCATCGTACGCAAGAGCTTGGTAATATGATCAGCCAGGGCGTTTATTTCCGACAGGCCCGCAATAGCTTCTTCCTTGTGGCCACGTTGGTGCAGGTCCATGAGCCGGTTGGCCACGTGGTGAATCTTGATGTGGGCGCGGTCTAGCTCCCGCGTTTCGGGCAGATGCCCAAAATCCGGCAGGGCCCGCTCGGCAATCCAGTGCCCAAAAATGCACGCCTGTGGGTCGCGAATGGGCGCCTCACTCGTGCCGCTGCCGTACAAAAAAGAGCGCAGCTTCGACTTAAAAAGCAGATGCTTAATGCTGGCTGATTCGAATTCCTGTTTTAAATCGTAGGGCATGGGAGGGGAGAAACTCTGAACCATGCCGCGGCAGGGAACAAGCGGGGAGTGGCAAAAGGCTAGGCGGCTGGAAGCAGCATTCCAGGAGGAACAAAGATAACAAACCTGCTCGCGCCAGCCCGGCATAATTGGCTACTTTCGCCCTGCCAATGGCTTGCTGGCTTCCCAGCCCGGGCCCCGTGGGGCTAGCCGCCCCGCTTGGCTACCAACCTCAATTTGCTATTTCTACCTCATTTCCCACCCCATGTCTGAAACGCTCAAAACCGTTCCTCTCAACGACGTGCACCAGCAGCTAGGTGCCAAAATGGTGCCCTTCGCGGGCTACAACATGCCGGTGCGCTACTCCTCCGACCTCGACGAGCACCACACGGTGCGGCGGGCCGTGGGTATCTTCGACGTGTCGCACATGGGCGAGTTCCGGGTACGCGGCCCCCAGGCCCTACCCCTAATTCAGCGCGTGACTTCCAACGATGCCAGCAAGCTCAGCCCCGGCAAGGCGCAGTATTCCTGCCTGCCCAACCAGGAGGGCGGCATCGTGGATGACTTGCTGGTGTACATGCTGGGTGAGGAAGACTACCTGCTGGTGGTTAACGCCTCCAATATTGACAAGGACTGGAACTGGATTCAGCAGTTCAACACCGACGGCGCCGAGATGCAAAACGTGTCGGACGACATCAGCCTGTTTGCCGTGCAAGGGCCCAAAGCCATTGCCGCGCTCCAGGGCCTGACCGATACCGACCTGAGCACCATTCCCTACTATTCTTTCGTGCAGGGTACCTTCGCTGGCGCGCCTAACGTCATTATCTCGGCCACGGGCTACACCGGGGCGGGCGGCTTTGAGCTGTACGTTCCCAATGAACACGCCCAGCAGGTGTGGCAGAAAATTATGGAAGCCGGCCAGCCCCACGGCCTGAAACCCATCGGCCTGGGAGCCCGCGACACGCTGCGCCTGGAAATGGGCTACTGCCTCTACGGCAACGACATCACCGACGAAACCTCACCCCTAGAAGCAGGCCTCGGCTGGATTACCAAATTTACTAAGGAGTTTACCAACGCCGACAGCCTGAAAAAGCAGAAGGAAGCGGGCGTAGAGCGCAAGCTGGTGGGCTTCCTGATGGACGGCCCCGGCATTCCGCGCGGGCATTACGAACTGGTGAACGAAGCCGGCGAGAAAGTAGGCGACGTAACCAGCGGTACCCAGTCGCCGAGCCTGAGCAAGGGCATTGGCCTGGGCTACGTGCAAACCGAACTGAGCACACCCGGTAGCAAGATTTTCGTGCAGGTGCGCGGCAAGCAACTGCCCGCTACCGTTGTGAAGCTGCCCTTCGTGAAAGGCACCGAGGAAGCGTAAGTGACTTCAACCAGAAGATAAAACGTACAGGAACGTCATTCCGAGCGAAGCGAGGAATCTCGCGTGCTGATGTTGTAACGGTTACTCAACATCAGCACGCGAGATTCCTCGCTTCGCTCGGAATGACGTTCTGCTTAATTACTGCATGGTATGTCATCCTCCCGTCTCCCCACTCTCGACATCTGCTTTTCGCCTGAGCTGCTACCTGTGTTCAATCTGCAAGGTAGGGTAGCAGTAGTGGTGGATATTTTGCGCGCTACTTCTTCCATTGTAACGGCGCTGGCTCAGGGCGTTACCCACTTGGTGCCGTTCAGCGAGCTGGCCGACTGCCAGGCTATGGCGGCCGAGGGTTACCTCACGGCCGCGGAGCGCGACGGGCAACAAGCAGCCGGCGTGGACCTGGGCAACTCGCCCTTCGGCTACCTCAATGGGGTAGTGCCCGTGCGCGGCCGCGGGGTCGCCATTACTACCACCAACGGCACCCGCGCCCTGCATCTATCGGCCGCCGCCGAGGAAATTGTGGTGGGCGCGTTCCTGAACATCGGGGCCGTGGCGGAGCATCTGCGGCAGGTGGGGAAAGATGTGGTAATAGTGTGCGCCGGTTGGAAGGGTAACTTTTGCCTGGAAGATACCTTGTTCGGAGGAGCCCTGGCCGCCCGCCTGCAGGCCGATTTCCAAACCACGGACTCCGATGCCACCCTGGCCGCCCTTGATTTGTGGGCCCTGGCCCAGCCTGATCCGGCGGCCTACCTGCTCAAATCTTCACACGTACGACGCCTAAACTACCTGGAGGCCCACAAAGACATGGAGTTTTGCATGCGCCAAGATGAATACGCGGTAGTGCCCGTGTTTCGGAATGGGCAAATAACGAGTCTGCCGAAGTAGGTAGCCCCACTCCCCCCGTGACGCAAGTAGCCGGCGAGTAAGAAGGCGTTAGCTGTGGCTGATAACGCGACTACGGTCAGGTGAAGATTCGCTAATTTCTTAAAGCCGATGCATAGGCCTAGATTTGTAGGTTTTTGATGTAAAATGTGCTTGCTTCCTGACTCGGCTGTTCCGTCGGTAGTCGTGCTACCTAGCAAATAGCCCGCACAGGCATCATGTATTTGCCTTAATGAGGCAGCCGATGCCCCAGTCAGGACGTCCATCACCGCATCTTTACCCGCCACACGTTCTACCTCATTCCTAGTTATGCTGAGTCACGGTCAGGTTGTCCGGTTGATTTTTGGGCTGAAACTGCGGGAGTTGCGCCAGGAGCGCGGCTACACCCCCGCGGAGCTGGCCCGCGCCTGCGACGTCTCGGTTTCCTACCTCAATGAGATTGAGAAGGGCAAGAAATACCCCAAGGCCGATAAAATTCTGAGCCTGAGCAAAGTATTGGGCGTCAGCTACGACCAGCTCACCTCCCTGACTCTGAGCCGGCGCTTGGAACCCATTTCCGAGCTGCTGCAGTCGGACTTGCTCAAGGAGTTTCCGCTGGACATGTTCGGGCTGGACCCACTGCGCATTGTGGAGCTGATTGCCGATGCGCCAGCCAAGATGAACGCCTTTATCAGCACCCTGTTTGAAATTGCGCGCAACTACGAAATGCGTCAGGAGCACTTTTTCCTGGCTGCGTTGCGCTCTTTTCAGGAGATGCACGACAATTACTTTGAGGAGCTGGAGCAGGATGTGCGCACCTTTATGGTGGAGCACAAGCTGCCCGCCGCAGCCCCCCTCGACCGGAGCCAGCTGGAGCGGGTGCTGGTGGAAACCTACGGGTATACCATTGACCGGAGCGGCCTGGATCAGTACGCCCACCTCGGGCGACTGCGCTCCGTATTCCAGCCCAAAGCCAAGCGCTTGTTGTTGCGGCCCGGCATGAGCGGGGCCCAGGAAGGTTTCGTGTTGGGCCGGGAGGTAGCGTTCAACTACCTCGCCCTGCGGGAGCGGCCCTACGTGAATGCCTCCTTCCCGGTGCGTTCCTTCGAGGAAGTACTCAATAATTTTAAGGCATCGTACTTCGCAGGGGCTTTGCTCATGGACGAGGAAATGCTGGTGCGTGACCTCACGCGCTTTTTCAACTCCAAGAAGTGGGACCCAGCCTTGCTGCTGGAGTTGCTGGCCAAGTATGATGTGTCGCCGGAGATGTTCATGCAGCGTATTACCAACCTGCTGCCGCGCCACTTCGGTATCCAGAGCCTATTTTTCCTGCGCTTCGACCAAGCCAATGCCTCGGCCGGCTACAAGCTAACCAAGGAGCTCCACCTCTCGCGCCTGCATAACCCCCACGGCAACGAATTGCACGAGCACTATTGCCGCCGCTGGATTTCCCTGCGCATGATTGCCGAGTTGCGCCAGCAGCCCGCCACCCACGCGCCGAATTATACGCTTGGGGCCCAACGCTCCCACTACCCCAACAACGACGAGTACCTCTGCCTGACCCTGGCCCGCGCCGGCGCCGCTACTGAGCCCGCCGTGAGCGTTACGGTGGGTTTGCTCTGCGACGAGAACCTGCGGCAGAAAATCCGCTTCCTCGACGATGTGGTTATTCCCCAGAAGGAGGTAAACGAAACCTGCGAGCGGTGCACCATTCCGAACTGTGAGGTACGTGCGGCGGCTCCGGTGGAAGTGGAGCGCCGCCAGCGCCAGCAGGAGCTGGAAGCTGCCGTAGCGGCACTGGTAAACGGGGCCTAGGGCTAAATCGGCTATTTTTGGAGTTTACCTATCCCGTTTTCGTTTGACTGCTGCTCGCTCCCTTATGCAACGTCTCCGGTGGCCGGCCCTGCTTGCTGCCTTGTTGCTGCTTCTGGGGGCGCTGGGAGCGGCCTGGTACGCGTTGTGGAAGCCCAACGTGCGCTACTCTGCCTTCGGGCCGGCCTACCTTTACATCCGGACCGGCACGGGCTACGGGGCCGTGCTGGATTCGCTGCGCAAATACGACCTCCTGCACGATGTAAGCACCTTCGAGCGGGTAGCACGCTGGCGCGACTATCCGCAACAGGTAAAGCCTGGGCGCTACCTGCTGCGGCCGGGCCTGAGTAATGCGGCGCTGGTTGAGTTGTTGGCCCGCGGGGAGCAGGACACCGTTGCTTTCACCCTCGATGTCTTCAAGTACAAGCCCCAACTGGCCCGGCAGGTAGCCCGCCAACTTGAAACTGACTCGCTCCGTTTGCGCCGGTTGTTGCAGGACAACGCCTACCTCCAGCGCCGCTACCAACTCGATACCACCACAATTCTGACCCTGTTCCTGCCCGGGCCCTACCGCCTGCTCTGGACTACCTCGGCCCCGCAGTTTCTGGATTCGGCCGCCGCTACCCACCGCCGTTTCTGGACGGCGGAGCGTCGCCGCCGCGCCGACTCGTTGGGCCTCACGCCGGCGCAGGTGCACGTGCTGGCCAGCATTGTACAGCGCGAAACGGCCAAAAAAGAAGACAAGCCGCTGATTGCCGGCACCTACCTCAACCGCCTCCGCCGCGGCATGCGCCTGCAAGCCGACCCTACGCTGCTCTGGGCCATCGGTAACTTTGGCGTGAAGCGGGTACTGAACCGGGATAAGCTGGTCGACTCGCCCTACAACACTTACAAGCACAAGGGGCTACCGCCCGGACCTATCACTTCCGCCAACCGTCAGAGCCTCGACGCCGTTCTCAAGCCCGCCCGGCACGATTACTTCTTTTTCTGCGCCCGCCCAGGTGGCAGTGGCTACTCTGATTTTGCCGCCACTTTCGCTGAGCACAAGCGCAATGCCCGCCGCTACCAGCACTGGCTCGACAGCCTGGGAGTGAAGCGGTGATTCGGTGAATGAGTGACTGAATGAGTTGTCATGGCGCGGACAGATGGCTTCGGTACCCTTGCCATCCCACAAGTTCGCCCAGTCACTACCTCAGACTTTTACAACCTGATAAGACGTAACTGCACTGAGTCGCGGCGGGCTGCTTGCTGCCGGGCTAGGGTTGCCTCATACCCCAAACCCGTAAACTCTGAGTGCTCCAGAAAGAGAAGGGGAGAAGTCAGCAGCGGCTCGCGCCAGGCGGCTACAACGGGTTGACGCTGCAGCGTGTCGAAGGCGGCTACATTGGTTACGCGCCAGTAACTATCCAGCAATACGTATTGGTAGCCGCGCTGGCGCAGGGCCGGCAGCGCCCGACTGGACACTACGGCGCGTACCGAATCGGAAGGCCGCTGAAACGGCGCCAACCCAAGCCCAACAGTACTCACTACGGGGCCGGCCTGGTGAGCTTGTAACCAAGCTGCCACAGCGGGGTAGCTGGAGGGGGAATACGCGTAAATCTGCTGCTGAATACGGTGCAGGTTCAGCCCCACTGCCCCGAGAACTAGGACCACCATTGGCACGGCCGGTAACCGTCGGAGCTGCAGGAAGGCCAGCGCGTACCAGATGCCGTAGCCCCAGAGCAGGCCCCGCGGCGCCTTAATCAGCAGCGACATGCCTGCCAGCAGGCACCATCCCCAGCTTGCCAAGTACAGCTCCAGCGAGAGTGCCTTACCGCGCCGCAGCTGGCGAAGTGCAACCAAAGGCCCCAGCAGCCCCAGCCATACTAGCCCCGACTCGAAATCCCAGAGGTAGCGCAGGTAATAAAGCCCATCGGGCCGGATGGTAGCGGCCCGCCCCGCTGCGTTGGCCGCATCAGGAAAAGCCACTTTGTAGTAGATGGCAGGCCACAAGTACCAGGGCAATCTGGCTAGTACTCCTACCACGCCAAACAGCAGGTAGGGGGCGGCCAGCAGCCCGGCCACGCGCCACCAGTGCCCACGGCGCCAAAGTAAGCCATCGGCCCGCCACCATTCCAGCACCCCCAGAATGGGGAGGGTAAGCAGGAACTTGTAGTTAAAGCACAACCCCAGCACCAGCCACCCTACTGCCCAGAACAACGTCGCGGCCGTAGCCTGCCGAAGCCGCTGGTAGTAAGCCCGTAGCAAGCCCGTAAAGCACAACAGGCTCCATGAACTCATCGTGAAGTCGCGGCCGGAAAAGGTAAGAAACAGGCTCGTGCCGAGCAGAATGGTGAGCAAGCCAACTTGCCAGCCGCGCAGGCCAGCTTCGCGGGCTATAAAGTCGGCCATAAAGGCCAGGGCCGCTACGGCCACTAGCGCGTTCAGATGCTGAAATACACGATAATCCGTGGTGAGCCACACTACTGGGGCGTACACCAAGGAAAATAGGGGGCTGCCATGATGGAATAGGTGGCGCAGGTTGCCGTGCGCCACTTCCTGCACAATTTGCCAGTTGCGCACCGAGTCGTAGTCGGGCAGGGCGGCATCAGCCAGCCCGTGCAACCGCACGGCTGCTACCAGCAGCAAGGCCGGTAGCAACCAGAGCGCACGAGAATAGGGTGAAGGCAAGCTAGGCACAAGTCAGGGGTGAGGTGCTCCGCCAAGCGGCGGCAGTAGGGCAATACTAGGTTTTCGGGTTCAATAGTACGAACTGCTACCTTCAAGAGCGTACTTGCAGCTGTAACGGCCGCCAACGCGTAGCACGGCCGAGAGCTACTGTTTTCCTTTATCACCTTTTTCAGTATGCGTATTGTGCTGCAACGTGTCCGTCAGGCTAGTGTTACCGTGGCTGGCCGCGTAACCGGCCATATTGGCCCCGGACTCCTAGTGCTGGCCGGCTTTGCTCCCGCCGACACCCCCGAGGCCCTGGAATGGATGGCTCGAAAGCTGGTAAACATGCGGATTTTCTCGGACGAGGACGGCAAAATGAACCGCTCCGTGCTTGATATAGCCGGCGAGGTTCTGGTAGTAAGTCAGTTCACGCTGCTGGCAGATGCACGCAAGGGCAATAGGCCCAGCTACATTGGCGCAGCGCCGCCGCCGCTAGCTATTCCCTTGTATGAGCAGTTCGTGACGCTAGTAGCTGCGCAGCTCGGGCGGCCCGTAGCTACCGGCGAGTTTGGGGCCGATATGCAGGTAGAGCTCCTCAATGATGGCCCTGTCACCATCGTGCTCGACTCGCCCGAGTAGCCCTTAGGCTCCTGCCTCTGCCTGCCGTGAAACCTGCTACGTAAGCCGCCGCCTCATTCCAGAACTCATCTTTATTTTCCTGCCAAGTATGACAATCGAGGAAGCCCAGCACACCGTGGACCAGTGGATCACCACTACCGGCGTGCGCTACTTTAATGAACTAACCAATATGGCTATGCTGACGGAAGAGGTAGGCGAGGTAGCCCGCATCATTGCCCGGCAGTACGGGGAGCAGTCGTTCAAGGAGTCGGACAAGGACAAGGTGCTAGCCGATGAGCTGGCTGATGTGCTGTTTGTGGTTATCTGCCTGGCCAATCAAACAGGCGTTGATTTAACCGAGGCCTTGCGCCGGAACCTGGACAAGAAAACCCAGCGCGATGCTACTCGGCATCAGCAAAATGAGAAGCTTCGGTAACATTCCCGCGCACGTAAAAACCCGCCGGCCGATACGATGATTACCGTATCAGCCAGCGGGCTTTGTAGTACTGGTTAGCTAAGCCTTCAGGTCGAAGGGTAGCGCTACGTCCTGGAAATTGATGCCGTGCTGGATAGCAGTATGCTGCAATAGCTCATGCTGCCAGGGCCGCAAGGTAGCATCAGCGCCCTGCTCAATAATGTCGGCAATCAGGCGGTTACTCAGTACCAAGTTGGCCATAACGGGGCTGTGGTCTTCTGCCAAATGCGTTTTCAGCGCCATCAGCAGCGCTTCGCGGGCATCGGCCTGGGCCGCTTTGGCTCCCGTGAGCCGCCGCCGAAAGGGAAAGCGCCGCTGTTCGGCGGGCAGGGGAGGCTCCGGCTCCCGGTCTTCCTGGGTCAAGGAAATCAGGCGCTCCGCATACGGGCTGCGCTTTAGCTCCGGGTGCAGCCCGGGAGCGTTGCGCAAATGGCCGGAGCTGGTAACCGGTAGGCGCGTAAGTTCGGCCAGGCGGTCATTACTGGCTACCATATAGGTGGGCCGGTCGATGGAGCGCGCTACCTCGTCGCGCAGCAGAAACAAATCCCGAAACAACGGCAGCTCCTGGGGCTGAATGCGGTATTTGCCAGCCAGACGCAGGTAGGGCCGTTCATCACGGGCGTAGCGCACTTCTTCTAGCGCCCGGTTTTCCTGCTCCGACCAGCTCGTGCGGCCCAAAGCAGCCAGCTTGTCGGCCAAGCGGTCAGCCAGCTCAAACAGATAAAGGACGTCGTTGGCGGCGTAGTGCTTTTGGGCCTCCGTGAGCGGGCGCTTCAGCCAATTCGACTTCTGCTCGCCCTTATCTACTTCCAGCCCTAGTTCCTGTTGAATCAGGCGCCCCAAGGAAATATTATTGTCGGCTTCTGCTAAAAGCGTATATTGAACACTTGTATCCGTAATGGTGCGCACATGCACGCCGTACAGCTCGTCCAGAAGCAGGATATCGGATTTGCAGCTATGGAAGACTTTCTCTACGGCGGGGTCCCGGAGTACGGCCCACAGCGGCTCTAGCTCCTGAGCAGGATTAGTAAGAGGAAGGGGGTCGATCAAAAAAACAGTTTCACCGTCATAAATCTGAATCAGGGCCAAATTGCGGCCGTAGCGGTGGCGCATGTCATCAAATTCCAAATCGACGGCCACGCGGGCGCGCTGGTGAAGGGCCTGGGCGGCTTGTGCTACATCAGGTCCTTCCGTGATATACTGTATATCAGGCATTAATACGACGGGTTCGGGGGAGTAGAAAGTTGGCGAGCCGATAGGCAGCTTCACCTAGCAAGTAGTAAAGGTAGTCAGCCCAAGCTATCAAAACCACAAGCAACAGTCTGGATGAAGCCCTACTTTTTCCAGTTAAGATTTTATGTTGCTAATTGCGAACATCCTAGTTCCCACCCGATCCTAGCTGCTAGCATTTACGATGCATGCAGAATAAAAGCATGTACTTTGCATGCTTACCCGCTTTTGCCGGAACAGCGGACCGGCTTTTTTTCACTCTAATCGGCCTCAAGGAGGGCCAGGTTGTATGAAACAAAATTTCCTCATCCCACTAGCGTGTGGGGTGCTGTTGGCTACTTCCGCAACAGCTCAGACACGCACAGTAAGTGGACGCGTAACCGATGCTACTGGCTCGGGCCTACCCGGCGTAACAGTGCTGGAACGTGGTACCACTAATGGTACCAGCACCGGCGCTGATGGCAGCTTTTCACTGACCGTGCAGCCCGGCGCTACTCTCGTACTCAGCTCCATCGGTTTCGAATCGCAGAGCGTAGTAGTTGGCGACCGGACGACGGTGCCCATTACGCTGCGCAGCAGTGCTACTGAATTAGGCGAGGCAGTAGTTGTGGGCTATGGTACACAGTCGAAGGCGGACCTGACCGGCTCGGTGACACAACTCAGCAGCAAAGACGTAGGCAACCAGCCCGTACAAAGCTTTGAGCAGTCCATCCAAGGCCGTGCGGCGGGGGTATTTATTGAAAACAGCAGTGGTAAGCTGGGTCAGGGTATTCGGGTGCGGGTACGAGGCGTTTCTTCCATTAGCGGTGATACTCAGCCCCTGTACGTGGTAGACGGTATTCCGGTGCTCGCCGACAACCTCTCATCAACTTCAGCCGCCACTAACCCTATTGCCGATATCAACCCCAATGATATTGAGAGTATCACGGTGCTCAAAGATGCTTCTGCATCGGCAATCTATGGCTCACGAGCTAGCAATGGGGTAGTGCTTATTACAACAAAGCGCGGTAAATCAGGCGCCACCCGATTTACCTTAGGTTTCCAAACCGGTAATAGCAGTCCAACTCGCAAACGGGAGTTTCTCAATAGCCAGGAATACGTTACCCTACTAACAGAAGCCTTGGTTAACAGCGGCCGTTCCGCATCGGCTAACACCACCCGCCTTCGGACATATGCAGCTGGCGCAACAGACCCCTTGACCTACAACACTGATTGGCAGGATCAAGTGTTCCAAGATGCTCCGTTCAGCCAGTATGACCTAAGTGCCAGCGGCGGCAATGAAAAAACCAGGTTTTTCGTCTCGGGACAATACAGCAATCAGAATGGCATCATTGTAGGCAACAAGTACGAGCGTATTTCAACTCGTTTTAACGTTGACCACAAAGCCAATGATAAGCTTGCCATTGGTATAAATGCTGCCTTGTCTCGTTCGCGGAACCAGCGTCTGCCAAACGACAATGCTTTTAGTAACCCAATGCAAATTGTGGCGCTAGCTCCTATTACTCCGTTGATAGACCCACGCACTGGCCTCCTAAGCGGCTCTTTGGACCCTGCTACGGGGCAGCCTAACACCACATTTCCCTTCTACTACAACCCGCTACTGAGCATCGAGAACGGTTCTTATAATACTATTGTATATCGGACGTTGAGCAATGTCTACGCTCAGCTAGATATCGTGAAAGGACTTTCCTACCGTTCAGAGCTTGGAGTTGACGTATTAAATCAAAGCGAAGATCAGTTCTTAGGCCGTGTCACGTCCCGCAATACAGGTCCAACTAATGGTTTCGGCTTTAGTGCTCGCTCTACCAACGCCCGAGTAGTAGTCAATAACTTCGCTACATACCGCAACACGTTCAGTGAGCAGCACTCGTTAGAATTGACGTTGGGCACTTCTTTTGAATCGGCTCAGCTTACGAGTAACAACGTTACCGGTACCCAGTTTGCCTCCGATGCCTACAAGACCCTGGCCAACGCTAGCTTGATTACCGCTGGTGGCTCCAATCGCACCAACAATACTCTAGTTTCCTACTTTGGCCGGGCTAACTACGCCTTTGCGGGTAAGTACCTGATCGGAGCAAGTGCCCGTTATGATGGATCCTCCCGTTTTGGAGCCAACAACCGCTACGGTTTCTTCCCGGCTGCTTCGTTGGGCTGGCTGGCAACGGAAGAAGCTTTCCTGAAGGATAACGCGGTGCTAAGTATGCTCAAGCCTCGAATCAGCATCGGACGGACGGGTAACCAAGGTTTCACAAACTTTGCCTCGCGCGCCTTATTTGCGGGTACATCGGGCTACGTTGGCATACCCGGTCAGCGGCCTATATCCTTAGCTAGCCCTGACCTAACTTGGGAATCCACTACGCAAGCTGATGCTGGTATCGAGTTTGGCTTCTTCAAGGACCGTATCTCAGGCGAGATAGATGTATACGAAAAGCGTACTACGGACTTGGCATTATTCGGACCAGTACCAAGCACTACTGGTTTCACCTCCCTATTCCGCAATATTGGCAGCCTACGCAACCGTGGTGCTGAATTTTCGCTTACTACCCGCAACTTCGTGGGTGACTTCACTTGGACTACTTCGTTTAACGCCTCGCGCAATATTAATCGGATTACTGACCTCGACGGCCCGCCTATCCTAGGTAGCTTCCTCAGTCGTGCTCAGGAAGGAGAGCCACTAGGTGTGTTTGTTGGCCCTGAGTATGCCGGTGTAAACCCCGATAATGGAGATGCACTTTACTATTTGAATTCGACAAATGCAGACGGAACTGTCAACCGCGCTACCACGAATAATATAAACGAGGCTACGTCGGTAGTGGTAGGAAATCCTAACCCAAAATGGACAGGCGGCATAACAAATACTTTATCGTTTAAAGGATTTGATCTGACCGCGACCTTGGTAGGGGTGTTTGGAAACAGTATTTTCGATGGAGCAGGCCAGTATTACTCGGTAGGCTTTAACAACGGTCCAGATAACCAAACCCGCGACCAACTGCAGCGCTGGCAGAAACCCGGCGACATTACGAATGTTCCCCGCGCTGAATACTTAGGCGGTAATGGAATTGGTTTGTCTTCTCGTTTCGTGCGAGACGGGTCCTATGGTCGTTTGCGAACGATAGCGCTCGGCTACAACCTGCCAGCTGCTTGGGCTCAGAAAGTTTTTCTACAGTCGGCACGGGTATTTGTGCAGGGTCTGAATCTGGTGACGTTTACGAAGTACAAAGGCTGGGATCCTGAAGTAAGCACTGACTACTTAACTGGGTCAGCTAGCCAGAGTCAGAATAATATTAACCAGGGTATTGACTTCTATACTGCTCCGCAGCCGAAGACTTATACCTTTGGGGTAAACATCGGATTTTAAAGCGTAAAACAGCTTTTATTAGCGCTTTTCACTTTCCTAGCGAGCATTCATCATGAAAAAAATACTGTACGGGCTGTTCACTGCCTGTCTGCTTACGGGATCATTCACCTCTTGCAATAGTAAGCTCGACGTTGAACCTACAGACAGCATCGATGCCACAAACGCTCTAAGAACTTCTGCTGATGTAGAAGCCGCTCTGGTTGGCTGCTATACGGGCCTTCAGAATGCGGATGCTTATGGCGGTAATATCCAGTTGCTGTCCGATCTGCTGGCTGATAATGGCGAAATTTCGTTTGTAGGCACGTTTATTCCTCCTAACCAGGCTGCCCGCAAACAAATCCTGAAGGATAATGGCTTTGTTACATCTATTTGGACTAACGCCTATGATGTCATCAATCGCACGAATAATGTCCTAGCCAACCTGGACAAGCTTGACACGCCCGCAAAGCAGGCCCGGGTAGAAGGAGAAGCCAAGTTTATTCGCTCCTTGCTGTACTTCGATCTGGTTCGTCTGTACGCCCGCGACTGGAACGATGGCAATCCTCAAACTAACCCTGGGGTGCCACTTGTGCTTGTGCCTACCACTATAATTTCAGGAGAGAGCCAAGTACGTCGCAATACAGTTGCGGAAGTGTATACCCAGGTTGTGACGGACCTCACAACAGCGGAAGCTCGCTTGATAACGGCTAATCCTGCAAACAATAATGGATTTTTTGCTAACCGGTACGCCGTAGCCGCCCTGCTTTCTCGGGTGTATTTGCAGCAAAGCAAATTTGCAGAATCTGCTGCTGCCGCTAATCGGGTAATTAGTTCCGGACGCTACTCACTGGTTCCCAGTTATGCCGATGAATTTACCTCTTCAAATGATTTATTAGGTAACACGTCGGAGGACATCTTCGCTATTCAGATTAGCTCGCAAAGCGGACTAAATGAATTGAATACGTACTACTCGGTTAACCGACGGGCTGATGTAAATATCAATGATCAACTGATTAATCAGTTTGAGCCTGGCGATGAGCGCCTGGACTTGATTTCCATTGATCCGACAGGTGGACCTGCCTACTCAGGCAAGTATGATGTGCTATATGGCAATATCAAACTGTTCAGACTGGCAGAAATGTATTTGAACCGAGCAGAAGGTAATTTTCGAGCCGGTACCTCCGTTGGCGCTACGCCTTTGGCTGATATCAACCGCATTCGTCAACGCGCCGGCTTAACTCCGCTGACCATGCTGACCATCAATGATATTTTGAAAGAGCGTCGGCTAGAGTTGGCACTAGAAGGTTTCCGCTTAGGAGACTTGAAGCGGAATAAGGAATCAACGGTAGACTTGAGCAATCCTCCCGTTACGCTACCTTACAACTCGCCTCGCTTAATTTTCCCTATTCCATTACGGGAAATTAATGCTAACCCTAACTTGGTGCAAAACGAGGGATACTAGCTTTAGCAATCATAGTTGTACATAAGAAGGCCCGCTTCAAGATCTTGAAGCGGGCCTTCTTATGTACTAGTGGTGTTTACCCCTCATCTTCGTCTTCCTCTGTTAAGTGAGTGAAGTCCAGGTTAGGAGCTAGCTTCAGAGCCTCGCGAATCACATCGTCCATAAGGGGCTGGGAGTCGGCGTCGAGGGCACGCTCGAAGAGATTTAGGAGCTGCTCGCCTTCTTCGTTAACGTACAGATTGGTGTACAGGCGCTCGAAAACATTGGCTTCCTTGGTAATGGTGGCGTCAATGGCGGCAACGGAAGGTGCCCGCAGCGCCCGGTGCAGCACATCTAGCACACGGCGGCTTTCCTCCAGGTCGCCGAGGTCGGAGAGCAGCTTCATCAGGGCTAGTGCTACCCCTAGGCGCACCCGCTCAAAGCGGTAAACTAGCTCGGCGGGAGCTGCCTGCTCGAAGGTGCGGTAGGCGGCTAGTGTGGTGGGGTGGAGGTAGTGAGCGGCGTCGGCTTCGGAAGAGAAGGCCAGCTGCAGTAGCCGCTGATAGGGAGGAACAAGCATAGGTAGTAGGTAGCGGGCAGGAGCCTAGCTGCGCGGAGTTAGGCAAAGATTGATGAGGCTACATGTAACCCCACGCCACAAAGGTACGATTGTGTACTTTGAGGTAGCCAACGTTTCTTATCTGCCGTTGCAGTCGTACCTTCCCTTATCACCTACCAGCTCCCTCCCTCCAATGACGCACAAAGAAAAATGGTTAGCATTTGCCCCCGCCGGGCTGATAGTAGTTGGCTTTGGTACCTGCCTTGTACAGTGGGCCACGGAGAAAAAGCGCCGGGGAGAGTCAACGGGCGAGTGGGTGGCAGCGGGCACGGCGGCCCTGACGGTATTCAACGCAGGGCTTTGTCTGTTTGGACGAGGAGTAGCAGAAAGCGTCTTGTATCAGATAAAAGAAAAACCGCGCGAAATGGACTACGGCAACGTAGGCCGCCTCTAGCGGTGAGATAGTGAACTAGTGAGATGGTGAGTTTACGGTTCTGTTTGTGCTACCTGCGCGGACAGAACCGTAAACTCACCATCTCACTAGTTCACTATCTCACCGCTAGCACCCGCACTTTAAGCTGTGAGGCGTGCTGGGGTGAGTGGTAGAGGCGGTGGGTAGCGGCCTGGAAGTCCTTTTCGTCGGCCTCGAAAATATTGGGCACGAAGGTTTGGGGGTTGCGGTCAACGAGCGGGAACCAGCTGCTTTGCACCTGTACCATTAGGCGGTGACCCTTCCGGAAGGTGTGACACAGGTCCTGAACGGTGAAAGGCACGGCCGTTACCTGGCCTGGAACAAAGGCCTCGGGCTTGCTGAAACTGTTACGAAACCGCCCGCGCATCACTTCAGAACGCACCATTTGCTGGTAGCCCCCCAGTTTCACGGCGGGGTTCAGGCGGCTATTGTTGGGCGTATTGTCGGGGTACACATCAATGACCTTAACGACCCAGTCGGCATCGGTGCCGGTAGTGGCTACCTGTAGCAGGGCCTCAATCGGGCCGGCCAGGGTCATATCCTCCGTAAGCACTTCCGTTTGGTAGGTTAGCACGTCGGGGCGGCGGCTAGCGAAGCGCTGGTCGTCGGTCATGTACTCGCGGGTCATGCCCGTGGCCGTAGCCTCCGTAAAGGGTACCGGGTGGGCCGGGTCGCTGAGGTACTGGTCGAACTCAGAGCCAGTGCTAGGCTGTTCGAAGCCGATTTTGCCGTTGGGCTGAAAGTACAGGGTGCGCTCCTTGGTTTCGGTAGGCGGCCACGCCGCAAAGGTGCGCCATTGGTTGGTGCCGCCCTCAAATACGGTGGCTTCGGGCGTAGCGGCCGGCTTGCCATCCTTCAGGTAAGACTTGAAAAACGGCGCCTCAATTTCCTTTTGGTAGTACAAAGAAGGCGATTCGCCGTAGGCCACGTTGCCTACCACCTCGCCGGTGCCACGGGCCCAGCCCCCGTGTACCCACGGGCCCATCACCAGGCCGTTGCGCATGCCGGGGTTTTGCTTTTCAATGGTTTCGTAGATTTTCAGAGCCCCAAACAAGTCCTCGGCATCGTTGAAGCCACCAACAGTAAGCACGGCTGTGCCTTTATTCAGGTTTTTGAGGTGGGGCCGCAAGTTGCGTGCCTGCCAAAACTCGTCGTAGTTGGGGTGCTGGGTCATTTCGTTCCAGAACGCCACCTTGCCCTTGTAATACTGAGCATCGGCATTTTTCAGCGGCCCCATGCGCATAAAAAAGTCGTAGCCGTCGGGGGTGCCGTGCTGAAAGGCCGGGTTGCCGGTAGGGGTAGGCTGGGGGCGAGGTAGGCCAAAGGAGGCCAGGAAGTTGAACGCGTGCGGCAGGAAGAAGGCCCCATTGTGGTGGAAGTCGTCCCAGAACCAGTCGGCAATGGGAGCCTGGGGCGAGGAAGCTTTCAGGGCCGGGTGGCGGCTGAGCAGGCCAGTAGCAGTGTAGTAGCCGGGGTAGCTGATCCCCCACTGGCCCACCCGACCATTATTTTTCGGGCCTTTTTTGAGCAGCCACGCAATGGTGTCAAACGTGTCGGTGCCCTCGTCAATGTCATTTTTGCCCTT
This sequence comes from Hymenobacter sublimis, assembly GCF_023101345.1. NCBI lineage: Bacteria > Pseudomonadati > Bacteroidota > Cytophagia > Cytophagales > Hymenobacteraceae > Hymenobacter > Hymenobacter sublimis. The sequence continues at coordinate 3,139,371 of NZ_CP095848.1, read as the reverse complement.
GTAGGTGTCCTTCTCGGGCCGCACATCCACAAACTGCCCCTCCGACATGTACCGGCCCCGCACGTCCTGGTAGGCGAAGATGTAGCCTTCGTGCATCATGGTGCTGCTTGGGCCTAGGCTCTTTTTGTACTTCCCCGGACCGTAAGGGCCTACCGCGTAGGGCGTGCGGTTCAGCATAATGGGGTACTTAACCTTATCGGCGTCCTTAGGAGCATATACAATGGTATAGAGCTTTACTCCGTCGCGCATCGGAATTTGGTACTCCAGCTTGTTGTAGTGCTGCTGAATGTAGAGCGTATCGGCTATGGTAATGGCCAACTGCTGCTTTTCGGTCTCGGAGGGAAGGGGGTAGGTAACAGGGGTTTGCGCCTGAGTAATGCAGGCACCGCTGGCGAGTAGGGCGGCCAGGGCAGCGGGGCGGAGGTAGGGGTAGAGCATACGGTGGAGGATGGGGTAGAAGTAAAGGGATGAGGTGAGGTTAAGGTAAGCAGTAGCTGGCACGGTAGCCCTACACGCCCCGAAGAAAACGGGCAGCCAAAGTGCCTGTGTAGCATCTTTTCCGGCATTACACCGCACATTCTGCTTTCTTTGACTAGCAAACCTTTCCTTAATCCGCTGGCCATGGCCGGCGCTACCCCTACTTCCGTGCTTTACTCCCGATTACGCGCTGCCTGGCTTTGGCTCTGCGGTCTGTTGCTGGCGGCGTCGCCGGCGTTTGCCCAGTCGGCCGCTACCTCCGCCGGCCCGTTGCTTACTCCCCGCCAATTCCTGGGCTATGAACTAGGTACCCGGTTCACGCCCCACGCGGAGCTGCTCCGCTACGTCGACCACGTAGTGCAGCATAGCCCCAGTCAGATGAAGCTGCAGCGCTACGGCCGCACCTACGAGAATCGGCCCCTGGAACTGGTATATGTGGCTACCCCTGCCAATCTCAGCAGCCTCGATGATATCCGGCGCAACAACCTGCGCCTGGCCGGCCTGGAAAGTGGTGCTGTTGCTACCAAGCAGCCGGCTGTGGTGTGGCTTAGCTACAACGTGCACGGCAACGAAGCTGTGTCGTCGGAAGCCGTGATGCAAGTGCTCTACGACCTAGCCAATCCCCAAAACCAGCAGATGCAGCAGTGGCTCCAGAACCTGGTGGTAATTGTGGACCCCTGCGTCAACCCCGACGGGCGCGACCGGTACGCGCAGTGGTACAACCGCGTGGCCAACCAGCAGCCCAACGCCTCGCCCCTGAGCTGGGAGCACCACGAACCCTGGCCCGGCGGGCGCTACAACCACTATTACTTTGACCTGAACCGCGACTGGGCCTGGCAAACCCAGCAGGAAAGCCGCCAGCGCATTGCCGTATACAACCAGTGGCTGCCCCAGGTACACGCCGATTTTCACGAGATGGGCCCCAATAACCCCTACTACTTCTCGCCCGCGGCCAAACCTTTCCACGCCGACCTCACGGAGTGGCAGCGCAAGTTTCAGAACATCATCGGCGACTACAACCGTAAGGTGTTCGATAAAAACAACTGGCTCTACTTCACCCGCGAAACCTACGACCTGTTTGCCCCTTTCTACGGCGACACGTGGCCTTCCTTTAATGGAGCCATTGGCATGACGTACGAGCAGGGCGGTGGTGGCCCGGCCGGCATCAGCTACACCAAAACCGATGGCGATACGCTGACGCTAACCCAGCGCATTGAGCACCACCACGCCACTAGTTTGGCTACCATTCAGGCTGCCGCCGACCGCCACGACGAGTTGATTCGGGAGTTCCAGAAGTTCTACACCGATGCCCGCACCAAGCCCCGCGGCGAGTACAAATCCTACGTACTAGCTGGCTCCTCTGACCCCGGTCAGGTGCGCGCCCTCACCCAATACCTCGACCGTCAACATATCAGCTACGGATACGCTACCAAGCGCAGCAAGCAGCAAGGCTACAACTACGCTACCGGCAAAACCGAAGGCGTACAAATTGAGCCCCGCGACATTGTGGTGAGCATGTATCAGCCGAAATCGACCTTGGTAAAAGTGCTGTTCGAGCCCCAGGCCGCGCTGGAAGACTCCTTGACCTATGACCTCACGGCGTGGTCCTTACCGTATGCGTTCGGCCTGAATGGCTACGCCCTGAAAAGCAAGGTGGAGGCAAATGGCTCGCCAGCCGCCACTCGGCAACCGACATCGGCCAACTCGCAACCAACAGTTAATCAGCCTTACGCCTACCTGGCGCGTTGGAATAACCTGCAGGATATCCGGTTCCTGGGCCGTTTGCAGCAGCAAGGCGTGAAAGTGCGCGTGGCCGATGAGCCATTTGAAACCGAGGGCCAGAAGTATCAGCGGGGTACGCTCATCATTCCGCGGACCGGTAATGAGCGACTTGGGGGGCGCTTTGATCAGCTGGTGCGCGCCCAAGCCGATTCGGCGGGGGTGCTGGTGCAGGCCGTGCAATCGGGCCTTTCTACCACCGGCGGCGACCTAGGCTCTCGCTCCGTACGCCCCCTGAAGCAGCCCAACGTGGCTATTCTGGCAGGCCCCGGTGTTGATGCTACGGCTTTCGGAGAAGTATGGCACTTCTTCGAGCAGCAAATCGGCTACCCCGTGTCGGTGCTAGGTACCGACTACTTCAACAGCGTGCCGTTAAGCAATTTTGACGTGCTGATCCTACCTGACGGGGGCTACGACAACATCCTGACGGAGCGCGGGCTGGAAAATGTGAAGACATGGGTTCGGGCTGGGGGCCGGCTGATTGCCTTGGAAGGAGCGTCGCGCTTTTTGGCGGGTAAGAAGGATTTTCTGCTGAAATCGAAGCCGGCTGATTCCGCTGGGACCAAGAAAAGCAATCCGTACGCCTGCTTGCGCCGCTACGCCGATGCTGAACGGGAACAGATTGGAGAGCGGGTGCAAGGCAGCGTCTACCGCGTACAGCTGGACAATACCCATCCTCTGGCGTTTGGCTACGGCAGTACCTACTATGCACTGCTGCGTGATACGCCTAATTACCGCTTCCTGCCCCAAGGGGGGTGGAATGTGGGCGTGTTAAAGAAAAACAGCTACGCCGCCGGCTTCACTGGCCGCAAAGCCCAGCGCGCCCTCACCGACACGTTCGTGCTGGGAACTCAGGACTTGGGCCGGGGCCAAGTAGTGTACCTAGCCGACAACCCTTTGTTCCGAGCCTTCTGGCAGGGCGGAAAGCTGCTGTTCGGCAACGCTGTATTCATAGTAGGGCAGTAAATACCAGTACTGTGCTAGATATACAAAAGGCCCCGCCGATAGTACCGGCGGGGCCTTTTGTATATCTAGCACAAAGAGCAGATTAATCTACTACGTCTTCGGCTTTGTTTTTAACAGCTTTAGCACCCTTTTTAACGGCACGGCCGGTTTTGTTGGCACCTTTCTTTACTACGCTACCCGTTTTCTTGCCAGCGTACTTTACGTCTTCTTTGGTGTTGTATGCCTTTTGGCCAGCTTTCGTGCGGCCCGAGCGGGCTTCTACTTTCACCGTGCCATTGTCACGCTCTTCAATGGTTGTTTTAGCACCGGAAGCGTCGTCGCGGACAGTAGTTTTGTCGCCTTGAGCGAAGGCAGCCGTCGAGAAAACCACAGCGGCAGCCAGCATTAGTATCTTTTTCATGAGGAGAGTCTGATTGGAAAATAGATTCTGTGTCCTTATACGGCGTGGTAAAAATTGGTTGTGGAATCCTGCAGTCGTCCGGGATTCATCTAGCTGATGGAAGTGCCGCGGAATATCCTCTTGCCCAAAGCATTTTGCATGCTATATAGCAATGAAGAGCGTGAGCCCTTTGCGTGAGGTCACCACAGATTCGTCACTTCCAAGTAGAATTATGAAGATGTGAGAGACCTTACCGGGTTAGCCTGAATGGCCTTTTATTGCATGCAGTGCAGGTTTTTGCGCTGCTTTTTATTTGAGCTTTATAATATACGAAAAAGAAAAAATCGTAAAGCAAAGCGGGGTGTTTTATGCTTCACTATATTGCGTATTTCAATATAGTGAAGCATAAAACACCCCGCTTTGCTTTACTTATATAGAAAAATTGCATCAGTAAAGCGCCTGCAAAAAGCGCTCAGGAGCGTAGCCAAGCGCTTTATAGCGGCGGCAAGATAAGCCAGGCCGCAATAGGTGCAAGTATTCTGAGGTAGTCGCGCGGGAAAAGTGCCTTTCGCTTCCGCTATTACAAGCGCCTTAGGGAAGCAACAAGGAAGAGTCGCCGTAGCTTAGGAAGCGGTAGTTGTGGGTTAACGCGTAGTCATACACGCGCCGCCAATCCGGGCCAATGAGGGCCGCCACGAGTAGAAGTAGTGTGCTTTCGGGCTGGTGGAAGTTGGTGATGAGGCCGCGCACTATCCTGAACTGATAGCCAGGAGCAATCAGCAGTTGTGTGGTGGCGTGCAGCGTGTCGGAACCAGTGGCCTCCAAGTGCGCTAGTAAGGCAGTTAGTGCATCAGTAGTGGCTACAGCTGGCCGGCCCTCGTAAGGTTGCCACTGGCTTACGTGCCAGGTAGGCTCGGCGGTGGGCTGCTCCACTAATCGAGCCCCGAGCCAATACAGGCTCTCCAGCGTGCGTAAGCTGGTAGTACCCACCGGAATAATAGGGTGGGGCATGTGTTCCAACAGGTGGCGCAGGGTAGCAGCTGTCACGCTGATGGGTTCCCCGTGCATGGGGTGGCCGGCCATCGACTCGGCCTTGACTGGTTGAAAGGTGCCCGCGCCTACGTGCAGGGTCACGTGCGTGGTAGCAACCGCGCGGGTTGTCAGCTCGGCCAGTACCGCAGCGGAAAAGTGCAGTCCGGCTGTGGGGGCGGCTACGGCTCCTTCATGAGCAGCGTATACGGTTTGGTAGCGGACCGCATCGGCCGCCGTATCGGTTCGGTTGAGATAGGGGGGGAGAGGTAAGTGGCCGGCTCCGCGCAGTACTTCCGCAAAGGGCAATTGAGCCGGTTCCCAGCTAAACTGGATCAGGGCATAGCCTTCGCCTTGCTCTATCCGCTCCGCCGCAAGCAAGGAGGGTTGACCTGCTACCTCGAATTCTATCGTTACCAGGCCGGTTTTCCACCGCTTACCGTTGCCTACCAAGCATTTCCACACGCAACTACCCGTTTGCTGCATGGCCGGCTCGATAGCCCGGTGAGGGGCTACCGGCTCCAGGCAGAACAACTCCACTATTCCGCCCGTCGGCCGCCGGGCAAACAGCCGGGCCTGCACTACCTTGGTATCATTGAAAACCAAGAGGCTGTGGGGCGGTAGAAGCGCCGGCACTTCTACGAAGTGCCGGTCCGTCAGCGCGCCACCTTGGTACACCAAGAGCCGCGACTGGTCACGGTCGGGCAAGGGCTCAGACGCAATTTGTGCTGGGGGCAGCTGGTAGGTAAAGTCGTGGATGGAAAGCTGACGGGGGTCGGGCGTAGGAGCACTCATAGCCCGCAAAGATACTCCAGGGCGTAGCAGTATGACCTACTATACAGCACGGGACGAAACGCACAATGTCTATTGTATAGAGTCTTTGACTCTATACAATAGACATTGTAGTGTTAAAAACGGCCTTTTCTGCTACCCCGCCACTCGTTCGAATAAATGTTGTGCCAATGCGCCTGCTATTTCTGGAAAAACAGCAAGTGCTGCTGGGGTAGGGTTTCAACGGAATCTGTAAGCCGCAGCCCTATGGCCGCCATTTCGCGCCGGACCTGGGCTACGCTCATCTTGTGAATGCGTTTGATGGCAACTTTCGGGTCTTCGGCTCGATACTCAACCAGTGCTACCCGGCCCGTAGGAGTTAAAGAATTACGGATGGCACGCATCATTTCCCGGGGGTGGTCAAACTCATGGTAAGCATCTACAATGAGCACCAGATCGACGCCTTTGGCCGGGAGGTTCGGGTTATCAGTCGTGCCCCGCACCGGTACCACGTTATGGATGTGTCGTTTCTCGGTGGTTTCGCGCAGGGCGGCCAGCATTTCCGGCTGAATATCCACAGCCAACACTTTGCCTTTAGGCACCAGCGGACTCATGCGAAACGTGAAGTAACCCGTGCCGGCACCAATATCAGCTACCACATCCGTTGGCTTTAGTTTTAGCTCTCGTAACAGAATATCGGTACCTTCCTCCTGCTGCCGGTCACTGCGTTCCAGCCAACTGGCACCTTCGTGGCCCATTACGTGCGCAATCTGCCGGCCCATGTAGTAGGTACTGATGCCATTAGGATCCTGAGGGGCCCGCCGCTCATAACCGCTTGTATCGGGTAAGGCGCGGCGCTTTTCTTCCACCAGCTGCGCGGCAGTGCTTTCGGTGAGCGGCTGCGTGCAGGCCCACTGCCCGAGTAGGAAACCGGCTGCGCCTAGGGAAAGCAAGTACTTTGTTGGGAGAGACATATGCACGGGTGCAAATAAACAGCGCAACCTTAACATCCTGACGAGCGGAACCGTTCGACTAGGCCAAAATCAACAAAAAATAACCCTCGCTTGCATGCCTGCGTAGCCGAATAGAGGCCGAATTCAGGGAAACAGAACCACAGATTTAATCCAGCTTTCTGTTTTCGTTTTTTACTTTGGCCCGTACAAGACCCGTTTCCACACTATTCACCCTAATTTTTTCGCACATGAAACACCTATCCGGACTCCTGCACAAGCTGACGGCCGTAGCTGCTGTGGCCGTAGCCCTCACTAGCTGCAACCGCGCCGAGTATGCCTTGCTGCCCAAAACCTCATCTGCCTACCACGGCACCCAGCGGGGTGTGGTAGTAGCCCCTGCTGTTACGCCCGTTGCCCCGGAAACTACTGTCTCGGCTGCTTCGGAAACGGTAGCAGTTGAGGCTCCGGCTACCACCGCTACCCCCCAGGCGCCGGCAATGGAACGCAAAGCTGTAGCTAGTGCTCCCCGCAAAGTAGCAGCGCCGGCTAAAACAGCTGCTGCACCCAAGCTTAACTTCGCTCAGAAAGCCATGGTAGCTAAGCTGACTAAGAAGGCTGATAAGCTGGCCGCTAAAGTGCAGGTAAGCAAGAAGTCGGAAGTTGCTTCAAAGGAAGACGCTAACGCCATTAGCCGCAACATCAAACTGGGTATTATTCTGCTGTTGGTAGGTGCTCTCATAGGTGGCATATTCAGTGGTATCCTTGGTTTGCTGGGTGGTCTTATTGCTATTGTTGGTGTAGTGCTGATTGTACTAGGCCTGCTCGACGAAGTATAAGCTCATTACTTGTCTAAATAAAAAGCTCCGACTGTTAATACAGCCGGGGCTTTTTTCGTAAAAAGTACTCTCGAGCTTAGAGCAATATTTCCTGCATCCCTATTCCATACCGTTGTTCTTCTAAGGAAAACGGCCGGCGTCGTTTGCGGCGGGAAGCTCGAAAAAACATGACCCAGCCCGTGGGTAAACCGACGGCCGTTTCATCCGGCGACAATCCTCTGCGGCGGGTAGGATTAGGCCTGATTATCGGTGGTGAGCTACTGGCCGTAGCTGGCCTCGTATTAGGCGGTATTGGGGTAGGCTTGCTGGGAATTCCAGCCGCACTGCTGTTGATAACCGGTCTGGTGCTCTACCTTATTGGCTTCTAATTCGCACGACCTGACCCTACATCGGGTCCACGTCGGCGGCTATGCGCACCTGCTTGAACTCCTTCTGGTCGCGCACTAGCTCTACGGCCGCTTGAATATCGGCTTTGGCTGCGCGCAGAACCGTGTGCTCACGACTGAGTTTAATGGTGATTTCCTGCAGGTAGAAGTTGCGAATACGGAAAATGTAGGGTGCTTCCGGCCCTAACACCGCTTCCCGGCCCAGCCGCTCGACTAGCTCTTGGGTGAGCAACAGGGCGGCCCGCTCGCCTACTACAGCATCCATGTGTTTTACCGTGAGCCGAATGATGCGCATAAACGGCGGGTAACCATGCTCGCGTCGCTGCAGAATTTCGTACTCGTAAAACTCCAGGTAGTCGTTGCGAATTACCTTATCGAAGATGACCTGCTGCGGGTCGCCTGTCTGAATAATAACTCGACCCTTCTTGCCTTTGCGGCCTGCCCGCCCGCTTACCTGCACGAACATCTGGAAGGCCCGCTCATGGGCCCGGAAGTCGGGGTAATGAATGATGGAGTCGGCATTGATGATGCCTACCAGGCTCACGTTGGCAAAGTCCAGGCCCTTGGTTACCATTTGGGTGCCTACGAGTACGTTGGTGTTTTGCTTCTCGAAGTCGGCAATGATTTGTTGGTAGGAATTCTTGGCGCGGGTGGTGTCCAGGTCCATGCGCTGCACGTTGGCCTGGGGTAGCATTACCTTCAGGTCGTCTTCCAGCTTCTCGGTGCCAAAACCCACAGTTTTTACGTTGCGCGACCCGCAAGCCGGACACTGCGCCACCATCCGCTCGTGGTAGCCGCAATAGTGGCAGCGCAACTCGTGGCTATGTTTGTGGTAGCTCAAACTCACGGCGCAACTCTTGCACTTGGGTATCCAGCCGCAGTCGAGGCAGTTGATGAAGGGCGCGTAGCCGCGGCGGTTCTGAAACAGAATTACCTGCTCTTTGAGGGCTAGCTTGGTTTCCATTTCCGCCATCAGCTCCGGCGTGAAGTGGTTGTGCATGGTTTTCTGCTCCCGGCTCTTACGGGTGTCGACCAGCACAATTTCCGGTAGCCCGGCCTCGCCGAAGCGCTTAGTAAGAGAAACGAGGCCGTAGCGGCCGGCGCGAGCCTGGTAGTAAGTTTCCACGGCGGGCGTGGCCGAACCCAGCAACGTCTTCGAGCCCTGAAAGTTGGCCATCATTAGGGCTACTTCGCGGGCATTGTAGCGCGGCGAGGGGTCGTACTGCTTGTAACTCGACTCGTGCTCCTCATCCACAATGGTCAAGGACAAGTTATCGAAGGGCAGAAACACCGAGGAACGTACCCCAATTACCACTTGAAACCGCCCCGACAGCACCCCATTCCACACTTCCACCCGCTCATTGTCGGAGAACTTGGAGTGATACACGCCCAGCCGCGAGCCAAACACGCGCATCAGGCGGGTTACAATCTGGGCCGTAAGGGCAATTTCGGGCAGCAGGTACAGCACCTGGCCGCCTCCATCCAGCGCTTGCTTGATTAGCTCAATGTAGATTTCCGTTTTGCCCGCACCCGTTACGCCGTGCAGCAGCACAATGTCCTTTTCCTGAAACTGCCGCATGATGTCGTCGCGGGCTTCCTGCTGGGCGGGGCTCAGGGTGAAGTGCATCTTGGCCTCCGCGTCGTCCTCGTCCAGCGGAAAGCGCGACACGATGGTATCAAACTGCTCCAGAATGCCGTTTTTGATGAGCGTATTCACGGCCGAAGGCGAGAGGTGGGGCGCCGAGGTCAGGGCCGCCTTTTCAATGCCCTTGTGGTTGGCATGTTCGCTCTGGTACACCGGCACCCGCTGCAGGTAGCGCATCAGCACGTCCAGTTGCTTGGCTTTGGAGGACAGCTGCGCGAATAGCTGTTCCAACGCTGCCTCCGCTACCAAATGGTGGGCCAAGCGTACTTTCTTCACCACTTTAGGCGAGTACTTATCCTGCAGATGCTCAAACAGAAACACCACGTCCTTTTGCATCAGGGACTTGATGTACTTGTGAAAAGAAGCAATACCCAGCAGGTCGCCTACCTCAGTAAAGGTCAGAGACTTTCCTTCCTCGCCGGTGCTTAGCGCATCCACTACCTTCTGTTCCTGCTCACCAAGGGGGTAGGGGTTGGTTTCCGCGTCGAAGGCTGGGTGGAGCTGTACGCGGCTTTCGGAACTGAGCTTCAGGGCCGAGGGTAGGGCCGCGTTGATAACCTCGCCTAGGGTGCAGAGGTAGTACTCGGCCATCCAGCGGAAGAGCTTCAACTGGGGCTGCGTTACTACCGGCGCGTCGTCGATAAACTCCAGTATGTACTTGGCCTGATATTCCTTGGGCGGCGTTTCGTGCACGGCGGCCACAATGCAGCTGAGCGTGCGCTTGGCCCCAAACTGCACAATCACGCGCCCGCCTACTACCACTTGGTCATTCAGCTCGAAGGGGACGCGGTAAGTGTACAGCTTGGGCAGCGGCAGCGGCAGAATCACGTCGGCAAACAGCGTTACGCGGTCAGCGGCGGGTTCCGGCTGGGGCTGAACAAAGTCAAACGTGAGGCTCAAAGGGAAATCGGACTGGAAGCGGAGGGTAAAGATAACACGGTGGCGGCCGGAACCGGCAGTTGCTTGGGCATCAAAGCTGGGCCAACGCCTCCGCCACGGAGTGCACCGGCTGCTGACAGGCCCGGTTAAAGCAGACATAGATGGTGGTCTGTCCGTTCCGGGCAGTGCGGTCTTGCAGCAGGGGCAGAGAGCTGCCAGCGCTGCCGCCGGACACCACCGCGTGGGGTAAGTAACGGCGGCTTAGCTCCTTGCGAAAATCTTCCGCTTCCGGCCCAACAATAGCAATTTCTGCTGCCGGCCGAAGTAGGGTTGTGTACAGGCCGGCCCAGTTGGCCATGCTCTGGGGCTCGTGCACAACTAAGGGTAGCACCTGCTGGAGCATGGTAGCAGCCAGTTCCAAGTATTGACCGTTTTCCAAATGCAGGCCTAGGCGATGCAGGTTGCGCGCCATTACGGAGTTGGATGCCGGAATGACATTATCAAATAACTCTTTTTTGCGCGCAATCAGCGTTTCTCCATTATCAGCCGTGAAGAAGAACAAGTTTTCCTGAGAATCTAGGAAATGGTCGAGCACGTAGGCTTTCAGGCGGTCGGCTTCGCGCAGCCACTCCTCCGCAAAAGTTGCCTCATACAAGCTGAGGTAGGCCTGAATCAGCAGAGCATAATCCTCTAGAAAAGCCGGAATGGTTGCACGCCCGTTTTTGTAGTTGCGGTGCAAGCCCTGGTCAGTACAAAGGTGAGTGCGTAAAAAACGGGCATTCCGGAGCGCCAGCGCCAGAAACTGCGGCTCAGCGAAGGCGCGGTAGGCATCCAGTAATCCCTGCAAGGCCAGCGCATTCCAGCCCGTCAGAATTTTGTCGTCCAGGGCTGGGCGCACCCGGGCCGCGCGGGCCACCAGCAGCTTCTGACGCCAGCCTTGGGCCTGTTCCGCTAATACTTCAGGGGGAAGCTGATGCGCTTGGGCAAAGGCAGCATCCGGGGTGCTGCGGTGCAGAATATTTACGCCATGCTCCCAATTGCCTTCGGCAGTACACTGGTAATAAGCAGCGGCCAGTTCGGCTTCCGTACCCAACACCTCTCGTAGCTCATCCATCGTCCAGACGTAGAACTTGCCTTCCTCGCCTTCACTATCAGCATCCAGGGAGGAATAAAATCCACCTTCCGGGCTTGTCAGCTCACGGCTCAGAAAGCCAACGGTGTCGTATACAACGTGGCGGTACAAGGGGTCGGCAGTTACCTGGTAGGCCTCCGCATACAAGCTCAGTAGCTGCCCGTTGTCATAGAGCATCTTTTCGAAGTGAGGCACTAGCCACTGCTCATCCACGGAGTAGCGAGCAAAGCCGCCACCAACCTGGTCATATAGTCCCCCCCAGGCCATGTTGCGGAGCGTCAGGTTGAGTTGGGCAAGTATGGCAGGACTGCCGGAAACGGCGTGGGCCTGCAGTAAAAAGCGCCAGATGCTGGGCATGGGAAACTTTGGGGCCCGGTTCAGGCCGCCTTGCTCCCGGTCGAACTTAGCTGCGAGATTGTACACCAGCAGCTTAAACTGCTCGTCTGATACGCCGGCGGTAGTATCGGGAGCCCGGTACTTATCCAACTCGCTGGCCTGAAGCACTTGCACAAACTGCTCGGCGGAGGCATTCAACTCGGCCCGGTACTCCCCAGCGTACCCCCGACCGATACTGGTAAGCAAGGACAGCCAATTGCCCGACGGAAAATAAGTGCCGCCGTAAAACGGTTTGGCATCGGGGGTAAGAAAAACATTCAGCGGCCAGCCGCCCTGTACCCCCATGGCGTGCAGGGCATCCATATACACCTGGTCCACATCAGGCCGCTCCTCCCGGTCTACTTTAATGCACACAAACTGCGCGTTCATCACCGCCGCTACCTGCAGATTCTCAAATGATTCGCGCTCCATCACGTGGCACCAGTGGCATGCCGCGTAGCCAATACTGACAATAATGGGCTTCCGCTCGCGCTGGGCCCGCTCCAAAGCCTCCTGCCCCCACGGGTACCAATCAACGGGGTTGTGAGCGTGCTGCAGCAGGTAAGGGCTTGATTCCTGGGCGAGGCGGTTCGGGTGAGCAGCCATGGGTAGTAAAAGTTGGAGCGAAGAAAAGGTCAGGCTTGCCCACTGGCAAGTAAAGGCAACGGCAGTGAGCAGCGCAAAAAGAAAACCCGGCCACTAGTGGCCGGGTTTTAAATCAGGTGTTTTCCGGAGCCTGAGGATCCGCGTCGGGCTTGCGGCGCGGGGGGCGGGCTCGACGTTTGGGAGGCTCCGGGGCGGCTTCTGGCGCAGCTTCCAGGGTAGGCGCACTAGAAGCGGAAGCTTCAGCAGCAGGAGCTGGACGGCGCGGGGCTCGTTTTTTAGGAGTAACCGGCGAAGCTTCAACCGAAACTGGAGCAGCAGGAGCCTCGGCCGGAGGAACTGAAGCTTCCTGGGCCGCTGGGCGCTTCCGACTACGAGCTTTGGGAGCCGCTGGCGCTGCGGGCGGAGCTACCACAAGTGGTGTTGTGTCAGTAGGTGTTGGCGGAATAGGGGCGGCAGACTCGACAGGAGCGTCTTCAGTAACTGTGGCTGCTTGAGGCTTTTTAGATCGGGCCGGCCGATTTGGGGTAGCCGGGGCTGTCGAGTTCCGATTGCGGCCAGTGGGTTTAGCCGCTACCGTAGGCTCTGCTTGGGCTGCTACTGGCTCTGGAGAAACACTTGGAGCGGCTGAGGAGTCAGCATCTGAGGAAGATACTATGGGAGCCGGTGTTGCTGGTGTTTCTGCAACAGGAACAACTGCAGATTCTGGAGCGGCAGGCTGGGAAGTTACATTGGCCTCATCTGGTACGGATGAGTTTGCCTCTACCTCATCCGGTGCAGCGTACAGTGGCCGGCGGGAAGTGCGACCAGCCGGGCGGTCTGCTTGCTCTGGCCTAGGCTCCCGTCGTTTGTTGCGGCTGCGTCGGGGGCGTACTTCCATAGTATGCTCGGAGGCAGATTCAGTGCTGTTGGCTGTATCGTGTTGCTCAATTACTTCTGGAGCTGGCTGGCTGACTTCGGGTTCTGGCTCAGGGGTAGGAGTAGGGCGGTTGCCCCGTCGCAGCTCCTCTTCCGTGATATACACCACTTCTGAGTCCGGCTCAGTAACTGATACTTCCTGGACCTCTGCAAGTGCCGCGGGAGGAGTAGGCTCCGTAGCTTCCTCCGCACTAACCGAAGAGGTAGCAGCGCCAGCAGTGTTTTCAGCGGCCAGGCGAGCGTGTTTACGCTTGGTGCGCTTGGCTCCCCCTCGGGAACGACGTTTCTTTTTGCGAACGGGCTCGTCGGAACTCTCCACCGAATCAGTATCGGCCGATTCCTCTGTCTCGTCGTCCTGGTCTTCGGCTTGGGCTAGCGTGTACGCGTGCTCATAGGCTGATTCCGGGGTAATATTAGCCTCGTCCTCAGCTTCTTCATCGACTTCCTCCGGCTCAACTAGTAGGCCAGCACCGGGGCGCACTAAACTAGCGGCCGATTCTTTGCCTTCCGCTTCCTCATCAGGAGCTACGCTGCCGATATCTATCCGCTCTTCATCGTCATCATACTCGTCTACCTCCGGCTCCTCTGGTTCAGGCGCTGGAATGGGTAGAGCTGCTAGCTCACGTTCCACATGCAGCATTTCCATGCGCACATCGGCCTGAGAGCTAATTTTGCGCAGTCGCTCCAGCGTTGCTTCCAAAAACTGGCGGTGCTCAGGAGCAGCCGCGTGTAAAGGTCGGTGGCCCAAAGCCTGCCGAATACCTTCCCACTCCTTTTTAAAGCGCCCGAAAGCGGTATCAAAGTAAGTACGGGTAAACCGCTCCCAGATGTAATTTTCCGCTACCTCCGAGGGGTGAAGCATGTCGGAAGCGTAAAACCGGTAGTCGCGCAAATCATCCAGCAGCAACTCGTAGGCTGGGAAGTAGGAAACATCCGGTAGCAGCTCGCTGAGGTAATGACACGCCACCCGTAGCATCGACTTGCTAGCGGAGTTCAGCACCAAGGTTTCCTTTAGGTGCCGAACTGGGCTTACGGTCAGGATGAAGCGCAACTTGGGGTTGATGCGCCGCAAATAGGCATGCGTTTCTGCTACGGCTGCAATAATGTCATCGGCCGTGAGCATTTCCCGCTCAAACTTCTCAGCCGGGACCTTGTGGCAGTTGCTGATGATTTCATCCGTTTCGCGCAGGCGGTAGGCGTATGCCGTGCCTAAGGTAAGCACAACGGCATCGGCCGTTGCCAGAAACACACCAGCCTCCCGCGTAAGGGTTTGGATGTGTTGAAGCAGAGCTACCGGATTATCAGCCCCTACCTCGGCGTGCAAGTCATAGCTCTGCCAGCGGCCCCGGGCTTCCACCACATGTTGTTGCCAGTCTATGTCCTCGCCCGCTGCGGCTCGCAGCAGTTTGCAAGCCGAAAGTGGGTTGAACACGGTTCCGAAGGGATTTACCATCGTCGCAACCTTAAAGTCAACGAGGCGCGAGCCAATAGAATCCGAAAAGCAGGAGCCTATAGTCAGCACCCGCGCCGAAAGGGGCAGCTGTTGCGAATGGGGCGTGAGCGGTAGTTCAGTACGAAACATGTGTGTGAATACGGCCTTTGGCGGGCCAACGGATAGGCAACCTACTCAACATCCCGCGTTCAGCCAAAAGTGCTGTCCAAGGAGAGAAGGTAGCCACCAGGGGAGAGGCGAGGATAGAAATTAGCTATACGATAGAGAAACCCCGATATGTTTCTCATTGCTAGTGCCACCCGCTTAATGGCAGCCTGTATTGGCCCAACCGTGAGGCGGCACAGGTTTACCTAAAAAGAATAAAGTAAAAGCGCCCGGCTGCCAAAGCAACCGGGCGCTTTCAAAACGCTGGTTCGTGCGTAGCTTACTCGGCTACTACGTTAAAGCGAACTTTGTGCTTCACCTCGCGGTGCAGATCAACCGTGGCGGTATACGAACCTACTACGCTGGGCTCTGAGTCGAACGAGAGACGCTTGCGCTCCACGTCAACACCTTTCGCCTTGAGGGCGTCGGCCAGCTGCAGGGTAGTTACGCGGCCGAAGATTTTGCCGCTCTCACCTACTTTGGCAGGAATGTCGAGTACTACGTCACCGATTTTGTCGGCAATAGCCTGCGCATCGGATTTCACCTTCTCAGCCTTGTGGGCAGCCTGGCGTACGTTCTCCGCTACGATTTTCTTGTTGGTTTTGTCAGCCAGAACGGCCAGACCCTGCGGGAGCAGGTAGTTACGGCCGTAGCCGGGCTTTACAGTAACAACGTCGTTCTTGTAGCCCAGGCCTTTAACGTCGTCTTTCAGAATTACTTCCATGTCAGTACTACGGTTGGCGGGTTACTTCAGCGAATCAGTTACGTAGGGCATTAGAGCCAGGTGACGGGCTTTGGCCACGGCCTGAGCAACTTTGCGCTGAAACTTCAGGCTGGTACCAGTGATGCGACGGGGCAGGATGCGGCCCTGCTCGTTTACGAACTTCAGCAGAAAGTTCGGGTCTTTGTAGTCTACGTACTTAATGCCGTTCTTCTGGAAGCGGCAGTATTTCTTGCGCGTATCCTGCTTGTGGATTTTTTCGTTGGCGAGGCTCATCTTTTCTACTACTGGGCTACGGCTTCCGATTGTTTAGCTTTCTGCTGGTTCATTTCGCCCTTGCGGCGACGCGCACCGTAGGCTACGGCGTGCTTGTCCAGTACAGTGGTCAGGAAACGGATAACCCGCTCGTCCCGGCGGAACGCAAGTTCCAGCATGTCTACGACGTTACCTTCGCCGGTGAACTCCACGAGGAAGTAATACCCGGTGTTTTTTTTCTGAATTGGGTACGCCAGTTTCTTGAGGCCCCAAGCTTCAGTGTTGATGATGTCGGCGCTATTTTCCTTAAGCACCTGCGAGAACTTCTCGACCGTCTCTTGCACTTGGCTCTCGTTCAACACGGGAGTCAGAATGAAGACCGTCTCGTAATTTCTTACTGCCATTACGACGGGGTGAAAATTGTGTGAAAAACTAAATGAGGGGCAAAGATAACAGGATTTGCCGCAACAACTACGCTACCCTCCAGTTAAAATTACAAAACCCAAAGTTCTAAGATTTTGACTCTCAGCAATGAAACCTTCTGCCGCGTGAGAAGTTGGCAAGTAGGAGGGTGTCGCAAACTGAGGTTGAACTAAGGAAGACAGCTAGTTTGCTAGCACATACACCTATATATAAGGTGAGTGATTTCTGCATTTTAGAATGATTCTAAGCTTGCCAGCACGGGCGAAAATTAGCCAAGCCTGGTTTGTTCTCTGGGTTTCCCGACCTACATTTGTGGCCTTGAAGCACCCCCGCGTTTCTTTTTTCCAGTCAAATTGTGCTATGAATAGCATCCGACTTCGTCCCCTTTCCCGCCTTTTTCTCGCTCTGTTCCTGACCGTTGCTACCCTTGGTGATTCTTTCGCCCAGGCTGTGGGCTCGGCTCCGGGCGTGAGCAAGGAAGGCGTGGCCCCCGGCGCTACGGCTGCCGCAACTCCCGCCACGGCGGTCGCCCCCGCTGCCGGTGGTGGCGACGCTGCTGCAATTGCAGCTGGCGATGCTCTTTTCAAAGGTAACTGCGCCCAGTGTCACGCCGTGAATGAGGTGATAGTGGGCCCAGCTCTGGCTGGTATTGCCAAACGCCGGCCCATGTCCTGGATTATTCCATGGGTGAAGAACTCCAGTAAAATGGTAGCCAGCGGCGACGAGTACTCGGTGAAAATCTTCAACCAGTACCAGAAGCAGCAGATGCCTAGCTTCCAGCTGTCAGATCAGGAAATCACTTCCATCGTGGCCTGGGTTACCTCGCAGGAGGGTCAAGCTACGGGTCCGAACGACAACGCAAACGGTACGGGTATTAAGCCCGGTGAACAGGGTCCCGCTGGCGCTGACGTAGCTGACGCTGGTGCCGGTAGCAAGTCGATGAACATCCTGCTCATCGTGCTGGTAGTGGTGCTGATTGTACTGGTGGTAACGCTGGTCATCATCGCCAACATTATGAAGGACGTGCTCCGCGGCCGCAAAGACCTTGATGGTCGCGACCGGGAAGTACTTGAGCAGCGTTTCGATTTCTCGAAAATCTATAAGTCGACGGCTGTTCGTGCTATTGTGGGTGTTGTATTCGTGTTGGCTGTGCTGTACGAAACCATCCAAGGCGCTATGGGTGTGGGTCTCACCCAGGGCTACCAGCCTACCCAGCCGATTGCTTTCTCGCACAAACTGCACGCCGGTGAGCACCAGATCAACTGTGCTTACTGCCACACCTCGGTGTACAAGAGCCGTTCGGCTAACATTCCTTCGGCAAACATCTGCATGAACTGCCACTCGCAGATCAAAACGGAGTCGCCGGAAATCAAGAAGATCTACCGCGCCATTGAGCGTAAGCAGCCTATCCAGTGGGTGCGCATTCACAACCTACCTGACTTGGCTTACTTCAACCACGCCCAGCACACGCAGGTAGGTGGCGTTGAGTGTCAGACTTGCCACGGTCCAGTCCAGAACATGGACGTTGTGTACCAGTATTCTCCCCTGACTATGGGTTGGTGCATCAACTGCCACCGCGAAACGCCGCTCAACACCAAAGGCAACGGCTACTACGACAACCTCGTGAAACTGCACGATAAGTCGAATGGTGCTGTACCCTTTACAGTGTCGTCGAACGGTGGTACGGAATGCTCGAAGTGCCACTATTAATATCATAGGGCCTCCGGCTCTGGAAACTTGGAAATCATTGCCAAATTCCTAGAGCTGGAGACCCCACTTCCCTTTAAAAAAGCCTGCTTAGAGACCGTACGGAGCTGATATCCGCGTCCCTAAGTCTCTAAGACCCTAAGTTCCAAAAACACGATGCAAGAGTCGCCTAAGTACTGGAAGGGAATTGAGGAACTGGAGAACTCACCGGAGTTCGTGAAGAATGCACTCACTGAGTTTGCTGACTTCCTGCCGGTGAAAGAATCCCATGGCAGCGCTGATGCCACGGTTGCGCCCCGCCGCGACTTCCTTAAACTAATGGGCTTCGGTCTTGCCGCTGCCACCCTCGCCAGCTGCGAAACCCCCATTCGAAAGGCTATTCCCTACCTCAACAAGCCAGAAGAGGTTGATCCGGGTATTGCCAACTTTTACGCTTCCACCTTCTTCAACGGCCAGGATTACAACAGTATCCTGGTGAAAACCCGCGAGGGTCGTCCGATTAAGTTTGAAGGCAACCCCGAATCGCCCATTACCCGTGGTGGTTTATCGGCTCGTGCCCAGGCGGTAGTACTCAGCCTCTACGATGGCGGTCGTCTGCAGCACTTCGCTAAAAAGGGAGTTAAGATTGACAAGGATCAGTTGGACCAGGAGGTACGTAATGCTTTGGCTGGCGCTGGCCGCGTAGCTATTGTATCTCCTACCATCATCAGCCCTTCTACCAAGAAGGTTATTGCTGAGTTTGGCGCCCGTTTCGCGGGTACTGAGCACGTAATGTATGACGTCGATTCGGCTTCCGGTCTGTTACGGGCTAATGGTGGACTCCTACCAGCCTACGACTTCAGCAAGGCCGATGTAATCGTGAGCTTCGGTGCTGATTTCCTAGGCACGTGGTTGTCACCGGTTGAGTACGCTCGCCAGTACATCACAAACCGCAAGGTGTCGCGCGAGAAACAGACAATGTCTCGTCACTTCCAGTTTGAGAGCAATATGTCGCTGACCGGCTCCAATGCCGACGTGCGCATACCGCTCAAGCCCTCAGAAATGGGAGAGGCAGTACTGGCAGTCTATAACGGCTTGGTCGGCGGTGCTACTTCAACCGATAAGCGTCTGCAGACGGCCATCTCTGAGCTGAGCCGGGCCGGCGCGCGTGGCTTGGTAGTAGCAGGCTCTAACGACCCGGCTATTCAAACACTGGTAACGGCCATTAATCAGCGCCTTGGTTCAGCTGCTGTTGATGTTGCGAATCCTTCCATGGTTCGCCAAGGCGACGATGCTCGGATGGCTCGGTTGCTCAATGACATCAAAAATGGTCAGATAGGTGCGGTTGTTTTCTACCATGCCAACCCTGTGTTCGACCACCCCATGGGTGCTGACCTGGCCGCCGCCTTGAAGGCTGGTAAGGTTAAGACTACAATTTCGCTTAACGACCGGCTGGATGAGACCGGCGAGCTATGCACGTATGCTGCTCCCGATCATCACTTCCTGGAGTCATGGAATGACTACGAGCCAAAACGTGGCTCTTTGAGCATCGCGCAGCCCGTAATTACTCCGCTATTTGCTACCCGTCAGGCGCAGGATTCACTGCTGACTTGGGCCGGCAGCCCCACCACTTACTACAACTACTTGCGCACGCAGTGGCAAGGTGTACTGGGCGGTGACTTTAACAAAGCTTGGGACAAAGCAGTGCACGATGGTGTGGCTACGGGAACAGCTTCCCCAGCTCCAGTAGCTCAAGTTGGTGCCGCTTTAGACGTCAATGGAGCTATCAGTGCCATCAAGTCGGCACCCAAGCCTTCGGGCATTGAGCTAGTAATTTATGAAAAGGTAGGTATCGGTAACGGTTCGAACCTCTTCGCAAATAATCCCTGGTTACAAGAGTTGCCTGATCCGGTAACAAAAGCCACTTGGGGTAACTACGTGACAGTACCACGTGCCTACGCTGCTGAGCAGAAGTGGGAGCAAGGCGACGTAGTTAAGGTTACAGCCAACGGTAAATCAGTTGAGTTGCCCGTGCTGATTCAGCCAGGCCAGGCCAAAGGAACTGTAGGCATTGCATTAGGGTACGGCCGGGTGCGCGGTGGTAAAGTGGCCAATGAAATTGGCGAGAACGTGCTACCGCTGGCTACGATGCGCAATGATGCCATCATCTACAGCAACGCCGTTCAAATTACCCCCACGGGAGCTAAGTCGCCAATTGCGCAGACGCAGACTCACCACACCATCATGGACCGCAAGCAGGTAGTTCAAGAAGCTACGCTGAAGCAGTACATCAAAGACCCCAAGGAGGTAACGGAATACGAAAAGATTTCTACCCCCGAAGGCTTGGAGAAGCCCAACAAGGTTTCTCTGTGGCAGGACTACGAGTATAAGAACCACCATTGGGGTATGGCCATCGACCTCAACTCCTGCATTGGCTGCGGCTCATGCGTGATTGGGTGTCAGGCTGAAAATAACGTTGCCGTAGTTGGCAAGCAGGAGGTAATCAACCGGCGCGAAATGCACTGGATGCGTATCGACCGATACTACAGCTCCGCTGCGCACAAGTCAGACTTCGAAGATAAAGGCAAGCTAGATACCTATGCAGCCATGGAAGATCCTTCGGAGAACCCGCAGGTGATTTTCCAGCCCATGCTGTGTCAGCACTGCAACCATGCTCCCTGCGAAACGGTGTGCCCAGTATTAGCTACTACGCACAGCTCGGAAGGTCTCAACCAGATGACCTACAACCGTTGCGTAGGTACGCGTTATTGCGCTAACAACTGTCCGTACAAAGTGCGTCGTTTCAACTGGTTCTCGTACTACTCTAACGAGAAGTTCGAAACTGTGAACGGCCACATGTTCACTGACCTCGGCCGCATGGTGTTGAACCCGGAAGTAACGGTTCGGGCCCGCGGTGTAATGGAGAAGTGCTCGTTCTGCGTGCAACGGATCCAGCTCGGTAAACTGGAAGCTAAGAAGCAGAAGCGTCGTCCGCAGGATGGCGAGGTTGTTTCAGCCTGCGCCCAGTCCTGCCCCACGCAGGCCATCGTGTTCGGCGACATGCGCGACCCCAACTCCCGTATATCGCAGATTCTGCGTCGCGAAGATGGTGAGCGTGCATTCCACGTGCTTGACACCATCAACACGCAGCCGAACATCACGTACCTGACGAAGATCCGAAACACGGAGTCGTCGGAGTTTAACGCCTAGAATTTGAGCCACGGGGGAGGGCAGTAGTGCCTAGTGTAGTATTGCCCTCCCCATCTACTCCTTTAAGTCCAAAAAACTATGCAGCACGTATCGCCTGTACGGGAGCCGCTCGTTACCGGGGGGAAAACGTACCACGACGTCACTCAGGACGTGTGTCGCCAGGTAGAAGCCGCCCCAAACATCCGCTGGATGGCCGCTTTGAGTGTCGCCCTCTTACTCCTCGGTGTCTTCTTCTATTCCGTTTACCGCACCCTATGGTATGGTATCGGAGAGTGGGGCCTAAACAAAACCGTTGGTTGGGCTTGGGACATCACCAACTTCGTGTGGTGGGTAGGTATCGGTCACGCCGGCACCCTGATTTCAGCAGTATTGCTACTATTCCGTCAGAAATGGCGTACCTCCATTAACCGGGCAGCTGAGGCAATGACCATCTTCGCTGTAATCTGCGCGGCGATGTTCCCAGTTTTGCACATGGGCCGCCCCTGGCTGGCTTTCTGGGTATTTCCTTTCCAGAATACTTTCGGTTCGCTGTGGGTAAACTTTAACTCACCACTGTTGTGGGACGTGTTTGCCATTTCGACCTACTTCTCTGTGTCGCTGGTGTTCTGGTATACGGGTCTGGTTCCTGACTTTGCTACTATTCGTGACCGGGCCAAAGGTCCAATTGCTAAAGTTGCTTACTCGCTGTTGAGCTTTGGCTGGAAAGGTTCGGCTAAGCACTGGTCGCGCTACGAAACGGTTTCGCTGATTCTGGCCGGTGTTTCTACCCCGCTGGTACTATCGGTACACACCATCGTATCGATGGACTTCGCAACTTCGGTTGTACCGGGTTGGCATACTACCATCTTCCCTCCCTACTTCGTTGCGGGTGCAATCTTCTCCGGCTTCGCCATGGTGCTCACGCTGATGCTGATTACCCGTGTAGTATTCAAGCTGGAAGACTACATCACGATTGAGCACATTGCCCTCATGAACAAAATCATGATGATAACGGGCTCCATTGTGGGGGTAGCGTATATCACTGAATTCTTCATTGCTTGGTACTCCCAAGTTGAGTTTGAGCAGTACGCCTTCATTAACCGGGCCACGGGTCCTTACTGGTGGGCTTACTGGTCGATGATGACCTGCAACGTAATCACTCCGCAGTTGGTGTGGATCCGCCGCGTACGTTATAGCATTCCTCTGACTTTCATACTGTCCATCATTGTGAACATCGGTATGTGGTTCGAGCGCTTCGTAATTATCGTAACCTCACTACACCGCGACTACCTGCCTTCGAGCTGGGTAATGTTCTCACCCTCCATTATCGATATCGGTATTTACGTGGGCACGATTGGTCTATTCTTCACCCTGTTCCTGCTATTCGCCAAGTTCTTCCCCGTGATTAACATGGCCGAAGTGAAGTCGGTATTGAAGTACACAGTGGATAATGGCCCGACGTACACCGGTCACGATCCGCATCACCACACTCCTCAGCCTGCTACCACCCACGGAGTTCCCGCCTCGGCCTCTGTAAACTACGATAAGCATGACTAAGCGCTTCGCCCTCGGCATCTTCGACGACGAAGACGTGCTGCTGCACGCCGTTGAAAACGTCCGCGAAGCGGGCGTTAAGATCTACGAAGTTTTTACGCCATTCCCCATCCACGGAATAGATGACGCTCTTGGTATTGAGCGTTCACGCCTTCCTATTGCGGCCTTCTTTTTCGGCCTCACTGGGTTGAGCTTTGCCCTCTGGATGCAGATCTATATGCTGGGTTTTGACTGGCCTATGATCATCGGTGGTAAGCCTCACATTGCCCTACCGGCTTTTATTCCTGTATCCTTCGAATTGACGGTACTGTTTTGCTGCCACGGTATGGTGATTACTTTCTATACCATCAGCAAGCTTTATCCGCGTTGGAAAACACCCGTGCTGGATGTGCGCTCAACAGACGACAAGTTTGTGATGGCTATCGAAGTAAATGAGAACACCGATATGACGAAGCTAACTCAGTTGCTGCGTAATAATGGTGCTTCGGAGGTGAACCAAAAAGAAATGTCTAAGTTCTAATGACGCATTCGCTGAAAGTAACTCTGCAAGCGTCGGCGGTTCTGCTGGCATCGGTGTTCACCACCGCCTGCAACCGAGCCGATGACCCCGGTTTGGAATATGCTCCTGAGATGTACGCCTCACTTCCGTATGAGCCGTTGAAGCAGGAGCAATCCAACAAGATAAATCCCATGGGCCTGAACATGCGCGTTCCGGCAATAGGAACAGTGCCGCGTGGAAAAGCCAACTACTACACGCACATTGCCAAGGATGATATTGCTACGGCTGAAACAAGCCTGCGCAATCCTTACTCCTACACCAAAGACGCTTTGGAGGAAGGCAAAACGCTCTACGTCCGTAATTGCCAGCATTGCCACGGCGAATCGGGGGCTGGTGATGGACCGGTAGGAGCGAAATTCAAAGGTGTTCCGAATTACTCGGTAGGGACCTACAAAACCATGAATGACGGGCATATTTACCACGTTATTCAATGGGGAAAAGGCCGTATGATGCCCCACGGCTCCCAGGTCAATCCGCAGGAACGCTGGAAAATTGCCATGTACGTTCGCATGCTGCAGCAAGGTAAAGGCCCAGATGGAATGACTGATTTCCTCAAGGCTAGCGGTGTGGCGAATGCCTCTGTTGCGGATTCCTCGCAGACTACCGATTCTCAAACGCAAGCACCCGTACAGGAAGCTCAGGCCGATAAGGCCTCTCAGACTCCTGGCGCAGGTGACAAAGCACGTAACGGCACGGCACTTTAATCTACTCCTATGGCAACTCTGACGCATCACGAAAGCGTTACGGCTGAATACCTGGAGGTTTCGCCGAATGCTCGTAAAAAGTTTATCCTGATCATCGTAGCCGGTGTCATTGTTCTAGCAATCGGCTTATTGCTGGCTGCTTTAGGAATTGGCGCTGAGCACCACGAAGGTGCCGCAGCTGCGCATGGCGCTACTAGCCACGGGGCCGGCCCCGCTGCTGGTCACCACGGTAGCCCCGCTTGGCTGAAACGCCTTATCGTAAGCCTTTGGCATAACAACGTATTCTTTACCGGCGTTTCAGCCATTGGTACGGTGTTCATGGCTATTCAGTATGTCGCTTACGCTGGCTGGTCGGTGCTGATTAAGCGTATCAACGAAGCACTTAGTGCTTGGCTGCTTCCTGGCTTGGTAATCATGGTTGCCGTATTTCTGGTAAGCTTGATTAACAATGACATCTTCCATTGGACGATGCCTGGCATCATGGAAAAAGGCAATGCCAACTACGACGCAATTATTGCTGGTAAGTCGGGGTTCTTGAATATTCCGTTCTATCTGATTCGGATGGTCTTGTTCCTAGGCCTGTGGGCGTTCTTCACTAAACGCCTGCGTGACCTATCATTGGCCGAAGACCTAAATGGTGGTACTGAGTACTTTCACAAGAGCATCAATGTCTCGGCTTTGTTCCTAGTTATCTACGCGGTTACGTCGTCGATTTCCGCCTGGGACTGGGTAATGTCGGTTGACACGCACTGGTTTTCTACTATGTTCGGCTGGTACGTATTCGCCTCTTGGTGGGTATCAGGTATTGCTGCCGTAACACTGTGCACCATTCTGCTTAAGCAAGCCGGCTACCTGCGTTTTGTGAAAGAAGGCCACTTGCACGACTTAGGTAAGTTCATGTTTGGCTTCAGCATCTTCTGGACCTACGTGTGGTTCTCCCAGTTCATGCTGATCTGGTATGCTAACCTGCCTGAAGAATCAGTGTATTACAATCAGCGCTTAGGCGGCTTCAACGGCCAGTATACTTGGATGTTCTTTGGCAACCTGATTATCAACTTTGCATTCCCCTTTCTAGTGCTCATGACTCGGGATGCAAAGCGGCAAATGATCATGCTCAAAATTGTAAGCATTGCTATTCTAATTGGTCACTGGTCGGACTTCTATCTAATGCTGATGCCCGGAACGATGAAGGCCGAAAACGGGTTTGTAATTGAGATTGGCACGGCTTTGATCTTCCTTGGTGCATTCTTGCTTCTAATGACGAAGCGCCTTTCTCAGGCGTCCTTAGTACCGGTTCACCATCCGTTCTTGGATGAAAGCGTCCACCACACCACCTGATTTCAGCCGCTGAGTTGGGAGTGGAGAGGAATGAAGCTCTTCTCTTCTCACCACTCGCTCTCAGTACTCACTTCTACCTCCTGATAATGACTACTCTTGGTATTCTTCTGGTGCTGGTGTTGCTGCTGGTCGTGTTTGGCCTGCTGTTCCGCCTCCAGATTCTAACTTCAATCTTTTCGGGTAGCTCAACCCGAGAAGTAGGGGTTAGCAACCGTGTAAACGCCATTCTTTTCATCATATTCCTAGTTGTTGGAGGAGCTGCTTTTGCGTGGTCTTTTGCTGACAACTACGATAAGATGAACCCACCCATTGCTTCCGTACACGGTCATGCCACCGAACGGATGTTTTGGACTACCATGATTATCCTGGGCATTGTGTTCACGCTGACCCAGGTATTGCTGTTCGTGTATTCTTACAAGTATCAGCATAAGGAAGGCCGTCGGGCTTTCTTCTTCCCACATAACAACAAAATCGAAGTAATCTGGACGCTGATTCCTGCCATTGTAATGGCAGGCTTGGTATTCGCTGGTTGGAAAGAATGGACGCGTATCACTGGTCCGGCTCCTAAGGACGCCGTAGTGGTAGAGGTTATGGGCAAGCAGTTTAACTGGTTAGTTCGGTACCCCGGCCGCGACCAGAAGCTTGGTGTAGTTAACTATCGTCTGATTGATGCTACCAACGAGTTTGGTTTTGACCTAAGCGACCAAAACGGCATCGACGATTTCGTGGCACCTGAAATTCACGTTCCCAAGGGACATCCAGTGCTATTGAAGATTCGTTCGCGTGATGTGCTGCACGCTGTCTACATGCCTCATTTCCGTGTGCAGATGTACGCTGTACCTGGCATGCCGACTAAGTTCTGGTTTACGCCTACCATGACAACTGACGAAATGCGTGCTCAAACTGGCAATCCAAAATTCACTTATGAATTGGCTTGCAACCAGATTTGCGGACGTGGCCACTTCGCTATGAAGCTGAACATTGTAGTGGATGAACCAGATGACTATGTTGCTTGGTTTGCCCAGCAGAAGTCTTTCTCGGAGCAAAATCCCGATGTACTGGCTAGCTTTAAACAGAAGTCGGATAAACTGGTTGAAAAAGAAACTACTCCAGCTGCGGCGGCTGTAGTTCCTGCTACGGCCAAGGCTTCGCTCTAATCTCATTTAATTGCACGCTTCTACTATGGCTGCTAATCTTCCTACTCAAGCGCAAGTGCAAGGCGGCGCCGGTGTAACCGAGCCGGGTATTTCGCACGACGAGCACGCGCACCACGACGAGCACCACGAGCAAAGCTTTCTGCAGAAGTATGTCTTCAGCACGGACCATAAAGTAATTGCTAAGCAATTCCTGATTACAGGTATTATCTGGGCAATTATTGGTGGTACCCTGTCGAGCCTCTTCCGTCTGCAGCTGGGTTGGCCCGAGTCTACCTTCGAATGGCTTTCTCCGTTCTTGGGCAAATGGATTGAGGCTGGTAAGCTGAACCCAGAGTTCTACCTAGCATTGGTGACAATGCACGGCACCATCATGGTGTTCTTCGTGCTGACGGCTGGCTTGTCGGGTACATTCTCCAACTTCCTGATTCCGCTGCAAATTGGTGCCCGTGATATGGCTTCGGGCTTCATGAACATGCTTTCCTACTGGTTCTTCTTTGCTTCCAGTGTAGTTATGTTCGTTTCACTGTTCCTGGAAACGGGTCCTGCTTCTGCTGGTTGGACAATTTACCCCCCGCTGAGCGCATTGCCTCAAGCTATTCCTGGTTCGGGCGCTGGTCAGACATTCTGGCTGGTATCTATGGCCTTGTTCATTGTTTCGCAGTTGTTGGGTGGTGTAAACTATATCACTACTGTTATCAACCTGCGTACCCAAGGCATGAGCATGAGCAAACTGCCGCTCACTATCTGGGCTTTCTTCTTGACGGCTATTCTTGGTCTGCTTTCTTTCCCGGTACTTTTTTCGGCAGCTCTACTGCTGATTTTCGACCGCAGCTTCGGCACCTCGTTCTTTCTTTCGGACATTTACATTGCCGGTCAGGCATTGCCAAACACAGGTGGTTCGCCCATCCTGTTCCAGCACTTGTTCTGGTTTTTAGGTCACCCCGAGGTGTACATCGTAATTATGCCTGCTATGGGTATGGTATCCGAGATTCTGGCTACGAATGCTCGTAAACCTATCTTCGGTTACCGCGCCATGATTGGCTCCCTGTTGGGTATTTCGTTGCTCTCCTTTATTGTGTGGGCTCACCACATGTTCGTGACGGGTATGAACCCTTTCCTGGGTTCGGTCTTCATGTTCCTGACTTTGATTATTGCCGTTCCTTCAGCAGTGAAAACTTTTAACTGGTTGGCAACCCTGTGGCGTGGTAATATCCGCTTTACCTCAGCTATGTTGTTCTCCATCGGTTTCGTATCGTTGTTCATTGCTGGTGGTCTGACGGGTATCGTACTAGGTAACGCTGCTCTCGACATTCAGATGCACAACACGTACTTTGTGGTAGCTCACTTCCACTTAGTAATGGGTTCGTCGGCTTTCTTTGGTTTGTTTGCCGGTGTGTACCACTGGTTCCCGAAGATGTTCGGTCGTATGCTGGACGAGAAGTTGGGCTACGTACACTTTTGGCTGACCTTCCTCGGTGTATATCTGGTGTTCTTGCCGATGCATTATGTTGGTATCGCTGGTTTCCCCCGTCGCTACTACGCTTGGACTGGCTTCGATAGCTTCAGCCAGTTTGCTGATCTGAACAAGTTTATCTCGGCCGCTGCCATTATTGCCTTCTTCGCTCAGTTCGTTTTTATCTTCAACTTCTTCTACAGCATCTTCCGTGGTCGTCGGGCTACCGAGAATCCTTGGAATTCGACGACGCTGGAGTGGACGACACCGGTAGTACCCGGCCACGGCAACTGGCCTGGTGCAATTCCAGCCGTACACCGCTGGCCCTACGACTACAGCAAGCCTGGTGCTGCTGAGGACTTCATTCCCCAGCATATACCATACTCGCAGACGCAGTCTTCTAACTTGCCATATGAGAAGGAAATGGAATAAGTGCTTTGAGCACTAGCCTCCTAAACGGGCCGCTGTACCAACGGCGGCCCGTTTTATTTGCTTCCGCTAAGGGAAATTCGGACCGGCTGCGCCGAGATGAGTTTCCCTTCAGTTTTATAAGCAAAAAGCTGATTCAGCAGTTTATATAATGAATTTTCTTGCTTAGTCACGTTCAGCATGTCAACTCCCACATTCGTGCGCCGTTTCCGATTTGTTGGAATTCTGACGGTAGCAGCCGTGTACGTTCTAATCTTGGTTGGTGGTATAGTTCGGAGTACTGGCTCCGGAATGGGCTGCCCCGACTGGCCAAAGTGCTTTGGTAGTTGGGTACCGCCTACGCACATTAGCCAACTACCCCCTAATTATAAGGAAGTATACACTGCACAACGGGTTGAAAAGAACAAGAAGTTGGCTGCGAAACTGGAGCGCCTGGGTTTTCATCAAGTAGCTGGTGAAATTTTTGCCCATCCTACCCAGTACATTGAGACTGATTTCAACCCGGTGAAAACGTGGATTGAATACGTGAACCGACTAGTAGGAGCACTGATTGGCGTGTTCGTCTTTGGCACAGTGCTATTTGCCTTACCCTACTGGCGCCGCGACCGTGCGGTGTTCTGGCTAGCTTTAGCGTCTTTCCTTTTGACTGGAGTACAGGGCTGGCTGGGCTCATTAGTGGTTTCCACGAATCTGCTGCCAATTATGGTGACCATTCACATGGGCCTAGCCTTGGTAATTGTAGCTATGCTGTTATACGCCGTTGACCGCTCTCAGCGGGGGCTGGAAGCAGAAATGCGTCCCGTGCGAGAGGTGACAGGACTATCTGGTGTGTTGTGGCTGGCTGTATTGCTCACTTTTGGTCAGATTGTATTGGGTACGCAGGTGCGTGAACAAATTGACCTGGTTGCCTCGGCGGCTAACTACCTTAATCGAGGAAGCTGGGTAGAGCAGTTGGGCAATGTGTTTCGTTTTCACCGCTCTTTCTCGGCGCTGCTCCTGCTTATAAATTTATACTTGGCGTATCGGCTATACACACTACCCTCACGCCGCCTACATGGTTTAGCCACGGCCATTTTGGTCTTGATAGGAGGGGAAATAGTGGCGGGCATTGTTTTAGCCTACTTCTCATTCCCGGCCGCGGTGCAGCCCGTTCACCTCACGCTGGCTACCTTACTCTTTGGCGCTCAGTTTTTAGCTGTAGTAGCGTATCGGCAAGCCACGAAGTTGCGGCGGCAGGTGGCTACTCCGGCCGTTGTTGCGTAACTTTGCGGCCCCGTTTGGCGCATCTTCTCGCCGCGCACTCTGTTCCACCCGTTGATGAGTAAGGCTAGGGCTTTCTTCCAGTTACTTAAATTTCGCCTGGCGCTTACGGTGGCCTTTTCCAGCGCCATTGGCTACTTGCTGGGCGCTCATGAGCTGAACTGGGGGCGGGCAGCGTTAGTGATGCTGGGCGGATTGGCAGTTACGGGCTCGGCTAACACCATTAACCAGATCTTTGAGATAGATCTGGACAAAATGATGAAGCGTACGGCTCAGCGGCCACTGCCTTTAGGGATTTTGAGTATTCGGGAGGCCTGGGTATTTGTGGCAGTTCTTGGAGTAGCGGGACTATCTTTGCTAGCCTACTTTTTCAACCCAGTAGCTGCCGCTCTCTCCCTTATATCCCTAATTCTATACGGCTTCATTTATACCCCACTGAAAACAATTTCACCTATTTGTGTAGCGGTAGGGGCTATACCAGGAGGAATGCCGCCGCTAATTGGCTGGGTGGCGGCTACGGGCTTCCTAGGGTTAGAAGGGTGGATCTTGTTCGGAATTCAGTTCATGTGGCAGTTTCCGCACTTCTGGGCCATTGCCTGGGTGCTAGACGATGACTACAAGAAGGCGGGCTTCAAAATGCTGCCTACACCCGGTAAAAAAGACCTGCGCACGGCGTTTCAAATCATGACGTACACGCTGGTACTCATTCCGCTCAGCTTGCTGCCGTTTTACTTTGGCATGACCAGTACTACGTACCCTATGGTAGCTGCTATTTGCGGAGTATTGTTCTTAATGCAGACTTTCTACCTCATGCGCACCATCAGTAAAAAGGCGGCCATGAGCATCATGTTTGGTTCCTTCCTCTACCTGCCCATTGTGCAGATAGCGTTGGTACTGGATAAGATATAATCAGGTTCAGAGTGCAAACTAAGCCGTGAGAAGCGGGACAAAGCGTCGCCAACTCATGTTTACTAGCTGACACTCTTTTGTCCTACAACTCATTTCTTCTTTATGCATTCCTCCGAAGCATTAAACACCAAGCAGCCAGCCACGGGAATTCACCCGTTGCGGTTTGTGCTGGTGCTGATGATGGTCAGCATCTTCATGATTTTCGCTGCGTATACCAGCGCTTACATCGTGCGGCGCAACGAAGGCAACTGGCTAGAATTCAATTTGCCCTTTGGCTTCCTGATTACTACCCTGATCTTGGCCGCTAGCTCCGTGACTGTACAGTGGGCGTGGTTCGCGGCTCGTAAGGATGAACTCAAGCAAGTGCGCACGGCACTTATCCTAACCACCGTACTAGGTATTGCCTTTCTAATTGGGCAGTGGGAACTGTGGGGCGTCTTGGTGGGGCAGCGCATCTTTTTTGCGGGCACTGATGCCAACCCTTCCGGCTCATTTCTGTATGTATTAACCGGCGTCCATGCATTTCACCTGGTTACGGGACTTATCTTTCTGCTGATCGTATTGCGTAAAAGCTTTAACTATCAGGTGCATTCCCGGCAGATGCTCTCCATCGGCAACGTCACGATCTACTGGCACTACCTTGGCGCGCTTTGGTTGTACCTGTATTTGTTCCTACTTTTGAACCACTAGAATTTCGTCAACCCCCGCACGCTATGTCCACCATTTCCACGACGCAGGTAATTTCTGATTCCGCCCTGGATAAGCCGCGCACCGGCACCTGGGACGGCGGGAACGAGCCTTTCAAAGCAAGCTACGGCAAGCTGATGATGTGGTTCTTCCTGTTGTCGGACGCCTTCACGTTCGCCGCCTTCCTCACCACGTATGGTCTGATTCGTCACCGCCACGGCGTGTACGAGGGTACGGCGGAAGCCTTCAAGTTCTCGTCCAACTACTGGCCCATCCCCGAGAAAGTATTTGATGCCTTCCCCGGTCTGCACGGTTACCACCTACCGCTGGGTTTCGTGGCCTTGATGACGATGATTCTCATCTTTAGCTCGGTAACGATGGTACTGGCAGTAGAAGCTGGTCACCGCTTCGACAAGAAGGACGTACAGAAATGGCTGCTGTGGACGATATTATTCGGGGCTACCTTCTTGAGCTGCCAGGCCTGGGAGTGGAGCCACTTCATCCACGGCACCCAGGAAGGCACGCTGATGAACGATGGCTCGGTATTCCACGGCGCTAACCTGGCCATGAACCAGTACGGCCCGGTCCTGTTTGCCGATCTGTTCTTCTTCATCACCGGTTTCCACGGCACGCACGTATTCTCGGGCGTTTGCCTGCTGATTTGGGCGTTTATCGCCACTACGAACGGTACGTTTGAAAAGCGCGGCCACTATGAAATGGTGGAGAAAATTGGCCTGTATTGGCACTTTGTAGATCTGGTGTGGGTGTTCGTTTTCACCTTCTTCTACCTCGTTTAATTTGATTGAGTACCGGGGCGAGCAACTGCTGAAGTTGTTCGCCCCGGTGTTTACTTCCTTAGCTACTCCATTACCATGGCTCAGCACGCAACGCACGATCCTGCTCCGACTGGCGAAATTCCTAAGCCCAATACCGCCTGGATCTGGAAAACCTTCTGGATTATTTCGGCTATTACGGCACTGGAATTTGTTATTGCCTACATCATGCCCGCCAGCACGTTCCGCAATTCCATCTTCATCATCCTGACCATTTTCAAGGCCTTCTTTATCGTGGCTGAATTCATGCACTTGAAGCATGAGACGAAGGGCCTGATTTGGACCATCTTGATTCCAATGTCTTTGCTCATCTGGCTGCTCGTGGCCTTGATTACGGAAGGCTCCTACATCGGCGAGGCAGTACAGAACCTAGTCAGCTAGCAGTATGCGGCCCCAACAAGTTTTAGTGTTGGGCCTGATTCTGCTGGTCCCGGTTCTGGCTTTCCTGTTCCTCAAAAGCTTCGGTACCAACCGTTACGCGCTGCCAACTTTCCTGCCCGACCGAGTAGACTCTACTCAGGTTGCGGGAAAGTGGCAGCGCGATACTGTTTATCACCAAATCGGTGGTTTTCGGTTAGCGTCGCAATCAGGCCGGGAAGTGACAGGGGAGGAGATGCAGCGGAAAGGCCTATACGTAGCTAATTTTTTCTTTACCACCTGCCCTGGCGCCTGTCCGCGCGTAACCAGCCAATTAGTGCGGGTGCAGGAGAAGTTTCGGCAGGAGCCCCGGGTAGCTTTGGCATCAATTACTGTAGATCCGGCCCACGATTCCGTAGCGGTGCTAGCGCGCTATGCCGAGGAGTACGGGGCCATTGCCGGCAAATGGTTTTTCCTGACTGGTGACAAAACCGTTGCTACCCGGTTAGCTACTGAGGAGTTCCGTCTTGCACCCAGCATTGACCCCGGAAGCCTGCACAGCCAGCAAGTCTTTCTGGTTGACCGCGCCGGGCACGTGCGCGGCCGCTACGACGGGACCAGCGAGCGGGACGTGAATCGCCTCATCACCGAAATTGAAGTGTTGCTTTACACCTATGACCACCAATAACACTGCCGTTAACCCCGGCAACTTCACCAAGTACAAAATAGCCGCTGGCGTCCTGGGAGCCGTGGTGCCCCTGGCCGTGGCCGTGCTTTACTTTCTGCCCGGCGTTTTTCGTATTCCCGGCGCCAATGTAAAAATGCTGCCGGCTGTTAATGCCGTGCTTAATTCCCTCACGGCGGTTTTCCTGATGCTGGGCTACTACTTCATCCGGCGCAAGAACGTAGCTAAGCACCGCGCCATGATGGGCATGGCTTTCCTGCTGGGCTCCTTGTTTCTGGTGTCTTACGTGGCGTACCACTCCCAAGGCATTGTGACGAAATACGGTGGGGTAGGCCTGATGCGCGGCGTCTACTACTTCATCCTAATAACCCACATTCTGCTGGCGGCCATTACCGTAGCGCTGGTGCTATTTACGCTGTATTTCGCCCTGACTGAGCAATTTCAGAAGCACCGCCGCATTGCCCGCTGGACTTACCCAGTGTGGCTCTACGTTTCTATTACGGGCGTAATTGTGTACTTCATGATTGCGCCTTACTACACCTAGTACTTTTCGCAAACATCTTCATGAAGGCTTCTGGTAACGAACCAGGAGCTCACCCAGACGGTTATTCTTGCAACGAAATCAGTTGATGTCATGAAAAAAGTAGTTTATAGCGGACTGGTAGCCTTGTTTTTGGGAGTGTTGTTGAGTGTACTACCCTTGAGTGTGCAAGCGCAGTGCACCATGTGCAAAACTCAGGTGGAAGCTTCGCGCCAGGAGAAGGACGGATACGACACAACCGGCCTCAACAAGGGAATTTTGTATCTGATGACGATTCCCTACGTACTGATTGGAACGGTTGGTTATTTCTGGTACCGTCACAGTCAGCAGAAGAAAAAAACGGCCCATGGCTAACTCCGATTCTACCCTGGTAAGCGTTCTGCAGCAGCGCTGTCCGCGCTGCCACCAGGGGCAACTGTTCACACACTCGGCCCTAAACCTGGCGCATTTCACCGAAATGCCGCCCGCCTGCCCAGTATGCGGACAAGCCTATGAACCGGAGCCAGGGTTTTATTGGGGAGCTATGTATATCAGCTTTGCCTTTTCCACGGCTATTATGCTGGTCGTCGGTTTTGCGGTGTACTACCTGCTCGATGACCCGGATACTTGGGTATACATTACGGCCGTGGCCATCTTCTCTTTGCTGTTCACGCCCTTGAGTTTGCGCTATTCTCGCACCCTGATGCTGTATTTGTTTGGCGGGGTGCATTATGATGCGCGCTACGCCGCTAGTCGCCGCTAAACTCGCTCCTTCTAACCAGAGCTAGGAAATGCCGCCGTGGGGCGGCATTTTTGTTTGGTATCAAGGTTGCTACTGTCCCGATTCCATCATTTCCCCTCCCGTTGAAATTTTTCCGCTTCCCTCCGGTCTGGCTGCTATCACTGGCCCTGCTTTGTTTCGGGGCTGCTTACCTGAGCAACCGCTATAGCCAGAATCCGGAGGTAGTACTGCAAGCTTCGGCTACCCGGCTGCAGGAGCTGTTGATGGAGGCCGAGCTTACGGGGGAGCGGGAATCGACGGATGTACTGCAGCGGCTGGCAACGCGCCAAGTCAGCTTTCAAAGCCTGACTAGCCACACGACCTACCCCACCTTCATTTTCCGGGGCGAGCAGATTGTCTACTGGTCTGACCATAGCGTGCGGCCCGACCCAGAACAGGCCTTGCAGCGCTACCACGAGCGCCTGCTGGAAACCCGATTTGGTAAGTTTCTGGTGCTGCGGCACACGGAAGGCGAATACGTCATCCTGACTTATATTCCGCTGGAAATCAGCTACGGCATTAGCAACCGTTACTTGCGGGAGGGCAACGGCCAAGGACTCTTCCAGGGGCAGAATGTGCGGCTGGTAGTGGAAAAGACTACCTCTAACCGTCCGCGGCTAGTTTCCAATGAAGGCAATTATCTCTTCTCAATAGAAAGCCTGCAGGCCGACCCCATTACGGGCAAGTACGTGCCGCTGCTGCTGCTGCTACTTGGGTTCGGCTTTTACGTGGCCGGCTGGAGCTACGTGGCCCGGCAGCAGTTTGCACAAGGGAAGGTGTGGGCCGGAGCACTGGCCGTGGTGGTTCCGCTGGTGTTGTTGCGCGCGGTAATGCTCTCATTGGGGCTGCCGTTTTCCTTCTTGGAAGTCCGCCTGTTTGACCCACGCGTGTACGCGGCTTCCTGGATTTCGCCTTCCCTAGGCGATTTGCTCCTGAATGCCGCATTGTTCGTGGTGTCTTCGTACTACGTGCTGCTGCTCTTCCGGCGCTACGGCGTGCTGCGCATCACTCAACGAATTCGCCGCTGGCCCCAGCGCGTGGGAGTGGGTGCGCTTACCGTGCTCGGGTTTTATGGCCTGCTGGAGCTGCTGTTCGACTTTTACACTAGCAGCTTCACTAACTCTCAACTCATCCTGGACATCACCCAGGATATTCAGGTAAGCGTCTTTAAGTCCCTGCTGCTGCTAGCCATTGTGCTGCATACTGGCAGCTATTTAGTGGGGTTTTACTTACTCTCGCAGCTGTTTACCGGCATAGTTCGGCCCTCTACCCGCACTATTGGGTTGCTGTTGCTATTTGTGACGGCAGTAATTTTCCTGTCCACGGGGCTGGGGTTGGGGCTGGTGCACTGCACTATTTTGGGCATCACCCTGCTGTTTTTCTTCGTGTTGCGCCTTACGGGGTTGAAGTCAGCGGGCGCGGTGCTGCCTTATCAGGTGTATCTGTTCATCTTCCTGATGGTAGGCGTCAGCTCGGCGGTGGGTGGCTTGGCTCTATACGAGCACTTTAACCGTCAGCTGCAGCTCAACAAGCAAAACCTAGCAAGTAATCTGCTTACTGACAATGATTTGCAGGGTGAATACCTGCTGGTTGAACGGGGCCAGGAAATGGCCCAAGACCCGGTGTTGCGCACTATGCTGGCTAGTCCGTTCATTAACCTGGACCTGATCCGCCAGAAAATTGTCAAGTACTACCTACGCGACTACTTCAATAAGTATGAGGTGCGCGTGATTCTCTTTAATCCGGCGGGGCGGGGTGTGGCCGTGGGCGGCAGTTTAGAGCAAACGCGTGAGTTCCTGCTGCAAGGTGCCACCCGCACCGACCACCCCAATATCTACCTCATCCGGGATGGGAACAATTCGTTTAGCTCCCGCCGGTACGTGGCCTTTGTGCCAGTGCCTACCCCCAACCCGGAGCTAGATGCCGGCAACAGCACGATAGTGCTGGAGCTGACCCTGAAGAAGCTGACGGCCAACAGCGTGGTGCCGGAGCTACTGGTAGATCAAAATTTCTTTCAGCCCCGCCTGGGCACGGAGCTCAGCTACGGGGGCTACCAGAAGGGCCAACTGGTTTACAGCGAAGGTGACTTTGATTACATTAACCGCTTGCCCACCAGCCTATTCCGTGACCCGCGGCTTTATACGACTGGAGTGGCGCTCGGCGGCTTCCATCACCTGGGCATTCGGGCCACGGACCGCTCCGACCGGATGGTGGTTGTTACCACGGCCACGTATTCTTTCTCCGACTGGCTGGCGAATTTTTCCGCGCTATTTCTACTGCACAGTTTCTGCTGGCTCTTGCTCATGGGGGCGTTTCTGCTGGCGCGGGGCCAGTACCGGGAACTGCTGCGCACCAACTTCAGCACCAAGATTCAACTCTTCCTGAACTTCGGCATTCTAGTGCCCCTGGTTGTGGTGAGCGTGGCTATTGCCAGCCAAGTTACCAACTCCTACAAGCACGATTTGCTGCGGAGCTACCAGCGCCGGGGGCAGGCTGTGCAGGAAAATCTGCTCAAAAACCGCAACCTACTCACGGAGTCCGGCAACCGGGCCGACCTAGTAGACCTGGCCGAAAACGTAGCCGCCCTCACCGAAACCGACCTAAACCTCTACGATGCCCGCGGCGAGCTGCTAGTGAGCAGCCAGCCCCTCATTTTCGAGGCCAGCCTGCTCAGTACCCTCATGAACCCCCAGGCGGTGGCGGCCCTCACCGAGGATGGACAACCACGCATTCTGCTCACGGAGCAAGCCGGCACGCTTTCCTTTAATGCACTGTACTTGCCGCTCCGGGCCGGAGCCGTGCAGTCGGGGCGGCCGGGCGCGGTGCTGGGCTACGTTGGAATTCCCTTCTTCGACTCCGAAAAGGACCTTGATAACAAGCTCACGGAGCTGGTATCTACCATTCTGAACATCTTCACCGTGATGTTTATCCTGTTTCTGGTGCTGGCCTTCCTGGCGTCCCGGATTCTGACGGAGCCGCTTAAGCTGATCACCGAAAAGCTGCGTCAGACCACGCTTACGGGCCAAAACGAGATGCTGGCCTATGAATCGGAGGACGAAATTGGCTTGCTGGTGCGCGAGTACAACCAGATGCTGCTGAAGCTGGAGGAAAGCAAGCAGGAGCTGGCCACCCAGGAAAAGGAAGCCGCCTGGCGCGAAATGGCCCGGCAGGTGGCCCACGAAATCAAGAACCCGCTTACGCCCATGAAGCTGAGCCTGCAGTTTCTGCAGCGCGCCATCCAGGATCAACGTCCCAACCTGGATGAGCTGATGAACAAGGTGTCGCAAACGCTTATCACCCAGATTGACGTGCTGACCGACATTGCTACCTCCTTCAGCAACTTCACTAACCTGCCCGCCATGCGCCCCGAGCGCCTGGACGTGGCGCCCATTCTGCGACGGTGCGTGGGTTTGCACCAGGGGGGCGCGGCCGGAACGGGCATTCGACTCACCTTGCCCGAGGACGCCGATACGGGTCGTTACGTGGTGTACGCCGATGAAAGTCTGCTGGTGCGTACCTTCAATAATCTTCTGATTAATGCCCTGCAAGCCATTCCGCCCGACCGGCGGCCGGAAGTGGAAGCGCAGCTACAAGCCCAGCCGAACAACCGCATCCGCATCTGCATCCAAGACAATGGCACCGGCATTCCGGCCGACGTGCAGGACAAAGTGTTTGTGCCCAACTTCACTACCAAGGAGAAAGGCTCCGGTATTGGGTTGGCCGTGGCCCGGCGTGGCATCGAGAGTGCCGGGGGCACCATCTGGTTTGAAACCAAGGAGGGCGCTGGAACACTGTTCTGCATCGAGCTGCCGCTGGCCGGGTAGGAGCCCGCACCTACGCACACCCAAAAGTCCTGAATAGTAAGCAACTGTTGAGGTAGGAATTGGCACGAATTCAGGGCCTTCCGGCGTTATGGTGGCCCCGACGTCTTGGCCTCGTATTTTTACTGAATGATCAGCAGCTCTACGCCCTCTTTTCTGCGCTTGTGTGGGCTGCTGATGGGCCTGTGGTGGTGGGGTAGTGCGGCGGCCCAGGCCCAGCAGCGCCCCGCCGCCCCGCCTACTACCCGCCGCTGCACCTGGGTACGCCTGGCCCTTAACCGGGATACCACGGAGTTCGGCTTGCGCGACTCGCTGACAATAGTGCCGACCTCGGTGAGCGTGGACGGCCGCGGCCTGGCGTATGACGCCCGCACGGACCGTTACCGATTTGTGCGGCCTAGTACGCGGTTTCCTTCTCCCGAGCCGGGCCAGCCCGATATGGTGCTGCCCGGTGGCCCCGACTCGGTGCTGGTGTGCTACCGGGTACTCCCCGTGCAACTGGCTGCGCCCCGGTCCCTGCGCCCCGCTCGCCTCATGGACAGCGTGGATTTCTGGCGGCGCCCCTCAGTAATGGGCCTAGAGGACTTTGCGGTGAAGGAGCAGATTCTGAGCACGCCCGGCATTAACAAAACGGGTAACCTGTCCCGGGGCGTCTCGTTTGGCAATGCCCAGAACGTTTTCGTTAACTCCTCACTTAACCTGCAGCTAGAAGGTCGCCTCACCGACCAGATTACGCTCACGGCGGCTATTTCCGACCAGAACGTGCCTTTCCAGCCCGAAGGCAACACCCAGCAGCTCCAGGAATTCGACCGGATTTACATCACGCTTACCCACCCGCGCTGGAACCTGACGGCCGGCGACGTGGTGCTGCGCAACAAGCCCGATTACTTCCTGCGCTTTTATAAAAACATTCAGGGAGCGGCCCTGGAAACCAACTTTGGGCGGCTGCCCACCGGTGGGTTTGGTGGCGGAAGCGGGCCGGGCGTGAGCAATCCGCAGCTGTTTCAGTACCCCAACGCCAGTGGTACCAGTACCGGCACCTTCGTGACGGTGCCGCCCACCGTACCCCCGCCTGCCGGCTCAGGCGCCACCCAGAACGGCCAGCCAACCAGCCCGGCCAGTCCTAACGGCATTACGCCCAACGGGGTAGGGCCAAACGGAGTCAGCCAAACGGTAACCAGCGCCACCAGTGCCCCCCGGCGCAACGGTTTGCTTGGCTTCAGGCCCGGCGAGGCATTTGCCACTACCTCCGTGGCGGCGGGGGTAGCCAAGGGCAAGTTTGCCAGCATTGATATTGCCCCCCTGGAAAACGTGCAGGGCCCCTACCGCCTGCGCGGGCCGAACGGGGAGCAGTTCATTATTATTCTGGCCAACTCCGAGCGGGTATACCTGGATGGCCGGCTCCTGGTGCGCGGCTTTGATTTCGACTACGTCATCGATTACAACCAGGCCGAGCTGACGTTTTCGCCTCGCCACCTGATAACCCGCAATTCCCGCATCAAGGTCGATTTCGAGTACTCCGATTTCAACTACTCCCGCTCCCTGCTCCAGGCCAGCCACTACCAGCAGCTGGGCCGCCTGCAGGTGCACGCCAACTTCTACCGCGAGTCAGATAACCCCGATAACTCGCCCAACCTCAGCCTCAAAGAGTCGGAAAAGCAGCTGCTGCGCTCCATTGGCGACAATGTCAGTCAGGCCGTGGTGCCGGGTGTGGATACCGTAGCTTACGACCGGCAGCAGGTGCAATACCGCCAGGAAACCCAGCTCGACCCCACTACCCAGCAGCCAGTGACGGTGTTCGTGTATCCGCCCCAGGATACTACCCGGGCCGTGTACAACGTGCGTTTCACCAACGTGGGGGCGGGCCAGGGCAGCTACAACCTGGGTACTAGCGCCGAAGAGGCCCGCGCCAATGGCCGCGTGTACCAGTTCGTGGGCCAGGGGCGCGGCTCCTACGAGCCCATTCGGGTACTGCCCACGCCCTTGCAAAAGCAGCTGATGACGGTGGGCACCAGCTACCAGCTTGATTCCACGGCCACGGTGTTCGTGGATTTGGCCGCTTCCGACCTGGATTTAAACCGCTTTTCGCCGGAGTCGGCGAAGGGGCGAGCTATGCGGGTGGGCTACGTGGTGCAGGACCGGCCCGTGCGCCTACCCGGCTTGCAGGGCTACAAGCTGCGCAGTGCCCTTGACTACGAGTACACCAGCCGTCGTTTTGCCCCCATCGACCGGTACCGCGACATTGAGTTTGACCGTAACTGGAGCACTTCTAACACCCTCGTTACCAACAATCAGCAGCCCCGCGAGGACAATATTCTCAACGCCTCGGTGGGGGTAGTAAAAGACGCTAACAATGCCCTAGGCTACCGCCTGAGCCGACGCTACCGGGCCGGGGAAGTTAGCGGAGTGCAGCACTGGGTAGATGTGGCCCGGCAGGTGGGCCCGGTGCAGGTGCGCGGCAACTTGTTTCTGCTCAACTCCGAGGCCGGCAGCCGCACTTCGCGCTGGGCGCGGGGTGAAGGCACGGCCCGCTACGTGGGCGGCCCCGTGGTGCCCGGCTACGCCTACCGCTTCGATAAAAACCGCGTTGCCAAGTCTAGTGGTGACTCGCTGACTTCGGCCAATTACTTCGACGAGCACGCTCTGTTCCTGCAAAGCCGCGACTCGGCCCGTACCCGCTTCCGCCTCGACTACAGCTACCGCCGCGACCAGACCCCAAACCCCGAGCAAACCCGGCTGCAGGAGCGGGGCCGGGCCCAAACCTGGCAGGGCACACTCGTCTCGCGCCTGAGTGCCACCCAGGACCTGGCTATACTGGCTACCTACCGCGACCTGGCGGCCCGCGACTCGGCTCGGCAGCGCACCGTGCTGGGCAAGCTCGACTGGAACGCTAGCTTTTTTCAGCAACTGCTTCGTTCCGAACTGAGCTACGCCGTGGCCACGGGCCGGGAGCTGAAGCGCGACTACACGTTTCTGGCCGTGCCCAACGGCCAGGGCACGCACTACTACGGCGGCGACGTGGCGACCAGTAACCGCCCAACCAACAACCGCCAGGACAAGGACGAATTCTTTGAGGCCCAGACCCCCGACGCCCAGTACCGCACCCATATCAAGGTGTTTCTACCTACCGACGACTATATTCCGGCCTTCACCAACCGCTTTAGCTACCGCCTCACCACTACTGCCCCGCGCGGGTGGCGGGAGCTGCCGGGTTTGCGCGGCTTCGTGGGGCGGTTTTCGGCCCTGAGTACCATCACCCTGGACCGCCGCACCACCGAAAATACCCTGTCGTCGCGCCTGAACCCGTTTGCCTTCCAAACCGCCGATTCCCTGCTACTGAGTTTGAACAAGCTGCTGCGTAACACGCTTTATTTCAACCGGTCCAATCCTATTTTTGGGGCCGAGCTGACGGTGCAGCAAACCCAGCAGAAGGTGCTGCTGACCCAGGGCTCCGATACGCGCAACCTCGCCAACCAAAGCCTGCTGCTCCGCCGGACCTTAGCACAGTCGTTCACGGGGCGCTTTACGGCTGCACGCAGCATCCGCGAAAACCTATCGAACTACCTGGAAGCCCGTAACTTCCGGGTGCTGCAGTACGAGCTGGCGCCCGAAATCAGCTACCAGCCCACCAACGTGCTGCGCCTGACGGGCACCTACCTGCGCACCACCAAGCAAAACACCAACGGCCCCGACGAAGACGCAGCCGGTACGTTTGATGAGTTGGGAGTAGAAACCCGCGTCAGCCAGGTGGGCAAGCGCACCCTGTCGGCTACTACCCGCTACGTGCGCGTAGCCTTCGAAGGTGACCAGGCTTCCCTGGTCGGGCTGGAAATTCTGAACGCCCTGCGCCCCGGCAGCAACTTTACCTGGAACCTGAACCTGGAGCAGCGCCTCAGCAACGGCCTCAACGTAACCCTAGCCTACGACGGCCGCAAAGCCAACGGCCTGAACGCCGTGCACACCGGCCGCATGCAGGTATCGGTGCTGTTTTAAAGGTCAACTAGTGAGATGGTGAACTGGTGAGTTGGCTGTTCAACCCGCGCAGGTAGCGCTTATTGAACAGCCAACTCACCAGTTCACCATCTCACTACTTCGCCTCCACCAGCCGCCGGATGGCGGGAACTACGGCCAGCTCCGTTTGGCCGGCGGGGGCTTTGGCGGCATCGAGTTGCTTGAGGGCATTGGCTTGCCAGGCGGGGGTAGGGGCTTGGCCCTTTTCCAGCATCTTGAGGCGTTCCAGGCCCAAGGTGGCAATGGTTTTCAGGCGGACAGAATGCGGCGCGTACTCCTGCAGGCTGGGGTTTTGCTTCAGCAGGGGCTGCAGTAGCGCATCGTTGGCCTGCCAGTACTCCAGCTCGTTGCTGAGGTAGGCGACTAGGGCCTTGCCGGGTTGACCCCGGAACCGGTCGGAGCTACCGGCGGCAGTGCGTCCGTAGGCCAGCAGGCCATCCACGGCCACGCCAAACTGCCGGGCCTCTTCTGATTCAGCCGGGGCGGCGTCCACCAGGCGGTTCAGTGGGGTTTGAGTCGTGTATTTGAAGCCCTGAAAGTGGCGCTTGTACTCCTTTACCGGCTCCAGCACGTGGGCCAGGGTGCGCAGGGGCGCCACGGCCGTCTGCCGGCCACCGGCCTGGGTCAGGAGCTGCTCCGGGGCCCGGCGGTGCTGCAGGCCTAGGCTTTCCAACTGCTGGCTTACCAGCCCGAGGCGGCGGTACATATCCGGCACGTCGCGGACGGTAGCGGCGCTCCAGAGTCGCTCGGCTACGGCCGCGGCCCGGGGCCAGATGCGCGAATCTACGATGATGGAGTCGGCAAACTCGCTCCACATGGTGGCCTCGCCGCCCAGTACTAGCTTTTGCTGTTCGGGCGTTAGGGGAGCATCCTGGGGAAGCGGGTCGGGGGCGTAGTGCGAGGCTGCCGTCAGAAATAGGTCGATGTAGTAACCGTTGGAAAGCAGGGTAGGATGGCCGCTTTTCGCCGCCTCATACAGGCCTTTTTTGCCGCGCCAGCTCTGTATTACCGCTTCCGGAGCCAGGCCCGGACCCAGAATTTCGTCCCAGCCCACCATGGTTTTCTGGTAGCGGGTCAGCATCTGCAGCACCCGGCGGTTGTAGTAGGTTTGCAGGGCGTGCTTGTCGGGCTGGCCTTTGGCGTCCACCATGCCTTGCTGCTTCATGAAGGCCACGATGCGCGGATTTCGCTTCCACTGCCGCCCATCGTTTTCATCGCCCCCAATGTGAAAGTAGGGGGCCGGAAACAGCCGAGTCATTTCGCTTAGCAAGGAATCGATGAGGGTATAGGTAGTTTCCTTGGTGGGGTCCATGGCAATGTTGAGCACGCCCCATTTGCGCGCTACGCCATAGATGGAATCGTTGGAGGCCAGGCGGGGGTAGGCCGCCAGCCAGGCCGTGGCGTGACCGGGCATGTCGAACTCCGGAATTACTCGAATGCCGCGCCGGGCCGCGTAGCGGATGATGTCGCGCACCTGGCTTTGCGTGTAAAACTGTCCTTCGCCGCCCACCGTGTGCAGGCGCGGCAGCAATTTGCTTTCCACCCGGAAGCCCTGGTCGTCGGAGAGGTGCCAGTGCATGACGTTAAACTTGGTAGCCCACATGCCGTTGAGGTTACGCTTTATCACGGAAACGGGCATAAAGTGGCGGGCCGGGTCCATCAGCAGCCCCCGCCACGGAAAGCGCGGGGCATCCAGCACATCTACCTCCGGCAGCCACACCGCCTTCTTTTCGGTAGTTGCTAGCTGCCGCAGCGTTGCCAGTCCGCGCAAAATACCCAGGTGGGTAGGCGCATTCAGGGCCACGCCCATGGGCGTCACGCGCAGGGTATACGACTCATCCTCGCCCAGTTTCAGCAAATCAGCGGGACGACCATACTGCAGTACTAAGCTGGCTGTAGGCAAGGGCGAAGTCTGACGGCGCGACGCGGCCAGCCCACTACGGCCGGGCAGTAGCACCGGCAGTACTAGTTGTTCCACGGCTTCGGCTACGGCAGAGTCGGCGGCCTGGGCCGCTGGCGTTTGGGCGGGCGTAAACACCTGCCACGACAAATCTGGCTTGATGGTAAAGCGGCTCGCGCCCCAGGTCGCCTGGGTTGGCACCGGCAGCAACGTGCGGGTATCGGGCGTTTGGGCGGCAAGCGGGTAAGTCAGAAGTAGCAGGAGGTAGAGCAGGAAAGGACGCATCATCGGGAAAGCAAAGGGCAGGAGGGTAGAGCCCGAAGGTAGCAAGCCCCGGGCCAGAAGTAGCAGTGAACAGAACGAGGTACTATCTGAAAAGGCCGTCATCCAGCATAAAGCAAAGGACCTTCCTACGCGTCAATAAGTTGGGCTGACGTGAGAATGCACTTCGCGCCACGCAGGATGACGGCCTCTTTCATGACCAGAATAGCCGCTAAATCAGTCCGCGGGCCTTGAATTCTAGGTACTTGTTGATGGTGTTTACCGTCAAATTCTGGGGGGCGGTGAGCAGGGCGTGGATACCGTAGCGGTTCAGCTCCCGCACAATCTGGCGTTTTTCCTGGGCAAATTTCTCAGCTACCGTCTGGTTGTAAACGTCCTGGGTAGTGCTGGTGGGGCCGTCGAGGTAGGCGCGCAACTCAGTATTTTCGAAGAACACCACCAGCAGCAGGTGCTCTTTGGCGAGGCGGCGCAGGTAAGGCAACTGGCGCTGCATGCCGTAGAGCGTCTCGAAATTGGTAAACAGAATCAGCAGGCTGCGCTGCTTAATCTGGGTC
Organism: Hymenobacter sublimis; assembly: GCF_023101345.1. Classification (NCBI taxonomy): domain Bacteria; kingdom Pseudomonadati; phylum Bacteroidota; class Cytophagia; order Cytophagales; family Hymenobacteraceae; genus Hymenobacter; species Hymenobacter sublimis. The sequence goes on along the minus strand of NZ_CP095848.1, from coordinate 3,094,578 downwards.
CGGACCGACACATAGAGCCGCTCGTAGTCGGTTTCGAGGTACTTGGTTTTCTGGCGGTAGAGCACTTCCAGTAGCTTGCGCAAGTGGCCGCTACGGCGCTCGGCCGGTACCAGGGTGCCGGGCTGGTTGGAGAACGTCAGCAGCCCGGCCTTGTCGTGCTTGAGTAGGGCAATGTTGCTGACGACCAAGGTGGCGTTGATGGCGTAGTCGAGCAAACTCAGCCCCTCGAAGGGCATGCGCATCACCCGGCCCTTGTCAATGAGGCAGTACACCTGCTGGGCCCGTTCGTCCTGGTAGTGGTTGACGACGAGGGCATCGGCCGCGTGCGGGGTAGTGGCACGGCGGGCGGTGGCTTTCCAGTTAATGGCCCGCGGGTCGTCGCCGGGCACGTAGGGCCGCACCTGCTCAAACTCCATGCTGTGGCCCACCCGCCGGATGCGCTTCACGCCGGCCTCCGTGAGGCGGTTATGAATGGCCAGCAGTTCATACTGGCGCATCTGCAGAAACGAAGGATACACGGGCACCACCCGGCTTTCGTCAAACCGAAACCGCCGCCGCGCCAAACCCAGCGGGGAAGCCACGTACACGTTCAAGGCGCCAAACTCGTACTCGCCACGCTTGGTAGGCCGCAGCTGATAGCGGATGATACTCGTCTCGGCGGGCCGAATGCTGGCCCGAAACAGCACGTCGCGGCGCTGAAATTGGTGCGGAATCTCATCAATGATGTGCGTGCTAATCGGAAAGCGGTAGCGGTTCTCGATGTAGAGGGCCACGTCATTGTCGGAACCATTGGCCAGCTTGTCGCCCAGCACCCGCCGCCCGAACACGCCCCCACCGCCGGCCGCCGTTGTACCGTAAAGCAGCACGAGGTCTAACAAGATGAAGGTCGCCAGCAACCCCGCAGCCAGCTGCAAGGGCACTAGCCATCCAGGCACGAAAAACGCCACCACTAGCCCGGTAATCAGAGCTAGCAGGAGCAGGAAAAAGCGGCGAGTGAGAAATAAGGACTTCAAAAGGAAGGAAATAAGGTATTGTCCTGCTGAACTAGTCGGAGCATCTCTACCGCCTCGTCGCCTTACTTGAGTTAGCCAGCGGTAGAGATGCTTAGACCAGTTCAGGATAACATGCTGTCTGCTTGCTGCCTATTCGCATTTACCTCGGAACCTCGATTTGCTGCAGAATCTGCTTGACAATGTCGTCGGGAGTGCCGCCTTCCATTTCGCGCTCCGGCGTGAGTTGGATGCGGTGGCGCAGCACCATAGGAGCCAGGTACTGTACGTCTTCGGGCGTCACGAAGTCGCGGCCCCGCAGGGCAGCCAGGGCTTTGGCGCCGTTGAGCAAAGCCAGGGAAGCCCGGGGCGAGGCGCCCAAGTAGAGACCCTTGTGGGCGCGCGTCTGGCCTACGAGGCGGGCAATGTATTCGAGCAGCTTGGGCTCCACGTGCTGGCGGCGCACCTGCTCACGCAGCTGCTGCAGGTCCTCGGCTGATACTACGGCTTGCACGGCCTCCAGGGGCGTACCGCCGAAACCTGCGTGATGGCCCTGCAAAATGGCTACTTCTTCTTCCACCGTGGGGTAGCCTACGCTCAGCTTGAACAGGAACCGGTCGAGCTGGGCTTCGGGCAAGCGGTAGGTGCCTTCTTGCTCAATCGGGTTCTGGGTGGCCAGCACCACAAAGGGCGCGGGCATGGGGTAGCGGGTGCCATCTTGGGTTACCTGCCGCTCCTCCATCACCTCAAATAGCGCCGACTGGGTTTTGGCCGGGGCGCGGTTAATCTCATCAATCAGGACGATGCTGGCGAAAATGGGGCCGGGCCGAAACTCAAACTCCGACTTGTTAGGCCGGAATACGGAGGTGCCTAGCACGTCGGAAGGCATCAGGTCGGGGGTGAACTGCAGGCGGCTGAAGGGTACGCTCAGGGTGTGGGCCAGCAGTTTGGCAGTAAGCGTTTTGGCTACCCCTGGCACGCCCTCCAACAGCACGTGGCCATCGGCTAGGAGGGCCGTGAGCAACAGTTCCGCCAGGTCCTGCTGTCCCACAATCACCTTGCTCAGCTCCCGCCGGATAGCCTCGGCATGACGGCTCAATTGGCTGAAGTCGGTGCGCGGGGCTTGGGTTTCGGCAGCAGAGGGTACCGCACTCATGGCAGTAACGGGTGGTAATGAACTAGGAGGTGTAGCGAAAGAATCCGGAGTATTTTCCATCTTACAGAAGTTAAAATCAGTAAACAGAATAGAACATAATTCAATTAGGTGAGCTATATGTATAGCGAAATACTTGTGCTAGTGTTAAGAGAGCAGTTATAAGAATAGTTATAAATAATTTAAGTGCAATTTTATGTGATAGTGCAAAAATTACGCAGCCTCATTACGAAACTGGTTAATGGCGCGGTTTAGCTCCAGCAATTCCACGTCCGAAACCTGCCGGGCGGTTCGTATCAAATTAATGCGGCGCACTAAGGCATCCACAGTTGCGCGAGGCAGCCCCGACTTTTGTGCCACCCGCTCCCGAGTAGCTTCGTCGGCCAAGTCCAGGGTAGGCTCGTGGTAGCGGGTGCGCAGATATTCCAAGAACAGCCCAATTTTCTTTTCCGCAATTAGGGCGTGGTTGGAGCCCTGCCGGTACAGGCCCGCCACCGTGCGCGTAAACAGTAGGGTAGTATTTGGGAGTGGCTGGAGTATGGGGATAATACGCTGACGTCGGCGGGCCTCAAACACCACAAAAAGCACGGCTCCCAGCAGCCCAAGCCACAGGGCCCAACGTAGCGCCTCGTGCTGCTTTATAACGCGCAGCAAAGACTGCTCGCCCAAAGGTCCTTGTTTCTGATACTCATCCCAAAAAACCGGCCGTGCCGCTGGCAACCCCGACAGCGCCGCAAAGGCGTAACCGGCCGTAGCGGGCCGCAGCAGCAACAGATTGCTGAAGGCAGCGGGGGTAGTACTCAGCAGCAGGCCTCCCCGGCCGATGGGCGCCCACACCAGTACCGGCCGCCGGCGCTCGTCATGGGCCAGTACCGTGGCGCGGGACCCCTTGCGGGCCCGGAAATAGGCGGGCACTTCGCTTTGCGGAAACCGGTAGCGGCGGGCCGCACCACGCGGCGGGTTCACGAGCGTGAGCGTGGTTGTAGCGCGGCTCAGGCCGTGGTTACCCTGGGCCCGACTCAGCAGCAGACTATCTAAATCCAGCACCGGCTCAATATCCAGGCGCAAGGTGTCCAGCAGCTGACTGGTCATGCGCTCAGCGGCAACAAAGGCTTGGTTGCCGCGGCTCAGGTACCGCAGCAGCGCATCCCGATCAAGACGGGAGCACACAAACTGGTCGTTGACAAAAAGGTAGGTAGCCGCTTCGCGGCGCAGGACGGGGCCGTGGACCGTCAGGGCGGAGTCACGGTCTGCATCCACGCCGAGGGTAGGCAGGAGCTGATTGGCAATGGGCAGGCGAACAGCGGTAATTGGCTGACCCGGAAAAAGGGTAGGCAACTGGTCGTAGAGCACGTAGGTGCCGTAGGGAATTTTGTCGCGGTTGATAAAGGTAGGCGACCAGTCCGTGGGTTGGGGGCGGAAGTACTCCACGGCAATGAAGGCCCCAAACAGCAGCCCCAGGCCCAGCAGAAAAGCACGAAAACGGGTCATGTCAGGCAACTAACTCAAGCCGCAGCGCGGGTAAGGTGGCGAATAAATTCCTGCCGGGCCTCGCGCAGGGCGGGGTAGGCCGGGGCAGTAAGCAGCGTCTCCCCGTACCACACGTACTCAAACTGGCGGGTTAGCTCCTGAAATGCAGCAAACCAAGGCGTACCACGCAGCTCGCGCAGGTAGTCGTGGTTGGTTTTGTCGGGCTGCCACCGGATCAGGCCCCGCTCGGTGAGGTGGCGCAGGCTGAGCAAATAGCCCAGCCGGACCGCCAGCCGGTAGTTGCCAGTGGCTTCAGCTTCTGCCAGCGCGTCTTCAAAATCAACGCCGTGAATCTGCTCCCCGGCCGTATCGTAGGGCAGAGGCACCGTCTGGCCCGGGCGATGAAACAAACCCGTCAAATCCAGGCGCAGAAGCCGCACTACTACGTACAGGAACGCCGCGCCAAAAAGCGCATATACCACGTAGCGGCCCCGATGCTCGTAGCCCGGCCCCGAAAACAGGCCCAGGAACCACTGGATCAGCCGCCACCAAAACCGCGACCAAAGGCTGCTGCCGCTGCCCGGCTCCGGCGTCTCGGGTTCAACGTATTGAAATTCGCGCTGCCCGCGCAACTGCCGCAGCCGAGCGGTTTGGGGCGCGCGCATGGTTCCGGCCGGCCGGGTGTCGGCGGGTAGGCTTATAAAGGTGGAGCGGGCTGGCGCCGCTGCCAGCGTATCGGCCGGGGGAGGAGTCAGCACGGGTTTGGGCGGCTGGCTGGCGCGAGCCGAGCCTACCGCACCGGCCAGCAACAGCCCAGTCAGGAGCGCCGGGCAGCTTCGTCCCAAGGCTGAAAAAAGCCGGTTAGTATTCACCTTCGTCGTCGGGGCGCAGGGCCTGCGGGGCAGCCGTTGGGGCGGTTTGGCCAATAGAATCAACCAGCAGCCGGGTGCCCTCGCCGTCCCGGCGCTCAACCAGGTTGAAGTACTGGAAGCTGATGGCAATCATAATCAGGGGGTAAAAGACCAGCGAAATCAGGGTCTGGATGGCGGAATAGACTATAAACAGTACCCGCACCAGGGGCGAAAGATCAGTGGAGCGCCCGCTCATTAAGTCGGTAAACGGCAGGCCTGCCGTGGACAGGACCACCAGTACCAGCACCATAATCAGCCATAGCATCAGAAACATAACCATGATTAGGCCGAAGGTAGACCACCACTTACCCCAAACCAGCTGAAAGCAGCGCCGAATAGAGCCAAAAAAGCCACGTTCTTCGCGCAGCCACACCACAAAGTACAAGCTCAGCGCCACCATGGCGTAAATCATGAACAGGTAAATTGCCAGCACTGCCACAATGCCCACCCAGGCCCCAGCTACGGCTGCTAGCGCAACGGAAAATAAGCCGATGAGCAGGCCTACTGCCATCATGCCCACGATAAAGAGCACGCCCAAGCCAATAAATGACCCAACCATGCCCAGGAAGCGGCTTTTTACCAGGGCCCACACCTCGGCGGGCGTCACTGGGGCATCAGAGTCGGTTTTGCTGGCGCGCAGCACCACGTAGCCGTATACCACTAGGTGCAAAATCACAAAGAGCAGCAGGCCGCCCAGCATGGTTATCCAGAGGCTAGGCGAAGTGAAAATGGGCGGCAGAATGTCGCGGGGTAGTCCCAGCCGAGCCTGGCGGGTCATGTCGCCGAAAGTGGACAGCATCTGCCCTTGTAGCAGCCCTACCCCGATGCCGGTAACCAGGGCCAGGGGAAGTACCAGCGTAGCCAGCACCCGCCCCAGCGGAGTAGCATGCACGCGGATGAAATCAAAGGTAGCTTCAATCTTCTGGCTGAAATCCCGCTCGCGCAGAAAATCAGTGGGTTTGGTAAACGCGAGGTGGCGCATGAACAGGGTAGAATTGGTACCGGTAAGCAAGCAGAAAAATGAAAAATCAGGCGGCTGGACGCTGGCGGTGCAGCCACCACGGATACACCACAAAGTAGCCCAGAATGAAGGCCCCCGATACGCCAATAATGCTTAGGCTGGCGTACAGCGGCATTTCGGTGTGGCGCGTCACGAAGCCTTCGAGAAAGCCCGCTACCACAAAAATTGGGACCAGGCTCAGCACGAGCTTCATACCGTCGCGGGCCCCGCGGCGCAGGGAGTCGCGGCGGGAATAGGTGCCAGGAAACAGCAGGCTCTGGGCCATCACGGCGCCCGCCCCGCCCGCCAACACAATGGCCGATATTTCCAGAGTGCCGTGAATCCAGATGGTCAGCACCGAGGGCAGCAGCACCCCTTTCTGGTAGAAGAAGTACTGGAAGGAACCCAGCATCACCCCGTTCTTGAACAGCATAACCAGTGTGAGCAGGCCGGCAGTAATGCCGCCAGCAAAGGCGTAGAGAGCTACCTTCACGTTGTTGAGCGTGATTTGCAGAAACATCACCGTTTCCTCCTCGCCCTTGTAAATAGCCATGGGGTCGCCCTTGTCAATGTTGGCGAGGGTCTGGTTCACGTAGTTGTCGCCGAGCACCACGCGCACGAATGTTTCGTCGCGAGCCGCCGACAAAGCCCCTATGAAGGTCGCCAGCACGAAGAAGGCCAGCGTACCCAGCAACACCCGGTGGTGGCGGATCAGCACCTGGGGTAGCTCGTGGCGCCAGAAGTGGCCCAGGCGGTTCGTCTCCTGCTTTTTGTTTTTATAGAGGGCCTGGTGTAGCTTGCCCGTTAAGCCATTCAGGTAACTGGTCGTGGCCGAGTCCGGATAAAAGGTGCGGGCATACGACAAGTCGTCGGTTAGCTCCACGTAGCGCCGGGCCAACTCATCGGGGCCGGTAGGCGGCGTGGCCTCGTACTGTTGCCACCGAGCTTGGTTCAGGCGTAAGAATACCGTTTCGCGCATAACTAACATACTGCCTCAGCGGCATCTATAAGCACTGGCCCGCGGGGCGCGCCGGGCTAAATATACAGGATTCAGGCGGCCCTTGGCAGGGCATTTTCTTACTTTATGAGCACCATCCGCATCCACACTACCCAAAACGTTGTCCTGGAATACGAAGCAGCCAGCGTGGGCGACCGGGTAGTAGCCCAACTGCTAGACCTGCTGGTGATGGGCCTCTGGGCGCTGGTAATTGGGTTTTTGATTGAGCAGCTCACCAACTCTTCCAATGAGCAGCGGATTATTTCTTATGTGCTCGTCTCGGCGCCCTTGCTGGTGTATCATCCCATCTGCGAGGCGTTTTTCAATGGGCAGAGCCTGGGCAAGCACCTGCGCCACCTCAAAGTAGCCCGCCTCGATGGCACCCGTCCTGGCCTCGGCGACTACCTGCTGCGCTGGCTAATTGGGCTGGTGGAAATTGGGCTGACCGTAGGTTCGCTGGCGCTGGTAGCAACCCTGCTTAACGGCCGGGGCCAGCGCCTGGGGGATATGGCCGCCGGCACTACCGTGGTGAGCCTGCGCCCGCGCACGCCCGATGTGCAGGCCATTACGGCCGGAACTCAGGTACCGCTCGGGTACCAGCCGGTGTTCCAGCAGGCCGCTTTGCTCTCTGACCAGGATGTGAACTTGGTACGGCAGCTCCTGCACCAAGCTGCCCGGCGCGACGATTTTCTGCTGCTCAACGAAGTAGCCGGCAAGGTAAAAGGCGTTACCGGCATCCAAACCGACCTGCACGACGAGCCCTTTCTGCGCACCATCCTGCGCGACCATGCCTACTTCGCCTCCCGCGACAGCGCCCACGGCTAAGTAAAGCGGTATTCTACAGAATACTGCATAAAAAAAGAGCCGCGCTACCTCAGGTAGCGCGGCTCTTTCTGTAACAGGCTCAGCTTATTGAACAACTACACGCTGGGTGCCGGCCGTTTGACCGTCTACAGTCAGGCGCAGGAAGTACACGCCGGCACGGTGACTGGCGGGCTGCCAGTTCAGAGTGTGGGCACCGGCATTCAGGGTTCCAGCGGCTTTGCGCTCCACCGTCCGGCCCAGCGCATCAACGAGGGTCAGTTCTGCCTGGCCAGCGCGGGGCAGGCGGAAGCTTAGCTGCGAAGTAGCGCTAACCGGGTTTGGGTACAGCGAGAAGCCAGTGGCCACCTGGGGCTGGCGGTTGCCCGTCGTGACGCCGGCAGCGCCCGCAATGGCCAGGTCCCGGACCGTAATACCATTACCAATCAGCATAGGAGCCGTAGCGGCACCCGAGGTCAGGTTCAGGGAGTACAGGCTGGAGTTAGCGGAGGTGCCCGAAGAAGCTACTAGGTAGGCCGTGTTGGTATTCTCAGCGGTGCTGAAAATGTCCATGTCCACGTTAGCACCGGCAGTTACCGTAACGCCCGAACCGCCTATGGTATTCAGGGTGCCGTTATTCGGTGGGTCCTGACGTACGAGTATGTTTAGGGCCTCGTCGTAACCGAAAAGAGTAGTGGTCCGGGGAGCCGTAGCAGTACCAACTCCACCCGGGTAGCTATTGGTGTAGGCCACTGAACCGATGGCCGGGGTAGCAGCGGCGTTTGCGTCACCGGTGGCGTAAGTGAGCTGACCATCCACAGTGGGCGCGGCCGAGGCATCATTCGGGTTGATGCGGAAGTTGGCGCGGTTTACACCTTCCACCCGAATCCGGTCGACGGTGGGGTTGAAGTCAAAGGCAATGCTACCGGTGCCGAGGGGCAAGGCCAGGGCGCTACCCAGAACGGTGGCTACCCCCGTGGCGGCATTGATGGTATAGAGCTGCCCGGTTTGGGCGGTGGCGTCATAACCCAGGGCGTACAGGGCATTGTTCAGGGGGCGCACATCCATGCCCACAATCGTCTGGGTAGTTGCTACCCCCGTAATGGCCACCGAAGTCCGGATGGTGCCGGGCATAGCGGTATCAAAGGTGACCAGGTTGTTGTTGCTGGTCAGAGCATAGGCCAACTGGCCCGTTACAGCCGGCAGGGTAGCCGGGCGGCTGATCTGGAAGGCAATATCCGTTACAGCTACCAGGGGAGCGGCACCGATGGTGCCCACTGAGGTAGCAGCGCCCGTGGTCAGGTTTACGGTGTACAGTGTAGTTGAGGTGGCTGTGGCGCTGGCTGTGGCTACGGTCATGTAGGCCGTGTTGGTGCCGGTAGTCGGATTGAAGTAAATATCTAAGTCCGAGTTCTGACCAGCGCCGTTGAGCGTTACGCCCAGTGGAGCAGTACCCACCGTGTTCAGGATACCATCATTGGGCGGAACCTGAGTTACGAGGCGGCTGTTCGTTTCGTCGAGGTTGTAGAGGGTAGTGCCAGTAGCGCCAATGTAGCTGTTCGTGTAGGCGGAAGAGCCGATACCCGGCGTTTGGGCGGCATTGGCATCACCCGTGGCGTACGTCAGTTGCCCATCCGTGGCCGCTAGAGCGCCGTTGTTGGGGTTAAGGCGGAAGTTGGTGCGGGCGCCTGAGGTTACCCGAATGCGGTCAACCGTGGGGTTGAAGTCAAAGCCAATCCGATTTAATTCCGTACCCAAATTCAGGGTCAGGGCCGAGCCCACGGTGGTTGCTACGCCGGTGGTGCGGTTGATGGTATACAGCTGGGCCTGCGTGCCAGTAGCGGCGTAGCCTAGGGCAAATAGCTCACCAGTGTTCGGCCGGAAATCGATGCCTACTACCGTTTGTCCCGCGGTAATGCCGGTGATGGGCACAGTAGCAGTGAGGGTGCCGGGAGTAGCCGCATCAAAAGAAACCAAGCTAGTTGCTGCCGGAGCGGTAGCAACGGATAAGCCATACACAGTTTGAGCCTGCGCCGTGCCTACGGTAGCAGTTAGGGCCATAGCGCCCAACAGGAAGCCGCCCCGACGGGCCACCTTCCGGCGAGTAGAATGTGTAAACATGAAATAAGTAGAAGTGGTGAATGGATGAGCGCGTAAGGTGGAAAGCCTATATAGGCACGTCTAGATACGGGGTAAAACAAATTCTGGCTTTAGGTTCGGCAGTAATTAATGCTTTTTTAATACTATTTGCCAAGGAAGCCGGCTTCCGCTCCTAAAAGACAAAAAGCTATACCCATAGCAGACAACGAAACGGCCTGTCAAACTACTTGACAGGCCGTTCGTAATACGAAAAAGCTTTGGCTTTAACAAGCAAACACTTAGCCTGCCGCTACCGCTTTGCGGCGGCTAGTGCTTTTGGGGGCGCGCTCCTCGCCCTGGGCCAGAAGTTCGTCGTCGCGCTCCGTTTTCTTGGCCCAGCTCAGCGAGTACAGGTCCTTGCGCCGGTCGCGGAGGTTGCGCACGGCCCCGCTCGTGTTCAGGTCCTTGAGCAGGTCGAGGTCGAGGTCGGCAATGAGGGTCATTTCCGTGTTCGGGGTTGCTTCGGCCACAATGGCGTCGTGGGGAAAGGCGAAGTCCGAGGGGCTGAACACGGCACTCTGCGAGTACTGAATGTCCATGTTCTCGACGCGGGGCAGGTTGCCCACCGAGCCCGTGATGGCCACGTAGCACTCGTTTTCAATGGCCCGAGCCTGGGCGCAGAGGCGCACGCGCTGGTAAGCATTCTTAGTATCGGTCCAGAACGGCACGAACAGAATCTTCATGCCCTCATCGGAGAGCATGCGGGAGAGTTCAGGGAACTCCACGTCGTAACAAATCAGGATGCCTATTTTGCCGAAATCCGTGTCGAAGCAGCGTAGCTTGTCGCCGCCACGCATGCCCCAGTAGCTGGCTTCGTCGGGGGTTACGTGCAGCTTGTACTGCTCGTCCACAGTACCGTCGCGGCGGCAGAGGTAGCTGACGTTGTAGAGCTTGCCATCATCATAGAGCGGCATGGAGCCGGCAATAACGTTGATGTTGTAGCTCACGGCCAGCTCCATCATCTTGGTTTTGATGGGTTCGGTGAAGGCCGCCATCGAGCGGATAGCCACCGAAGGCGACTCCTCGTTGGTAAGCGCCATCATAGGAGCGTTGAAGAACTCCGGGAACAGCACGCAGTCAGCCTTATAGCCCGACACGGTGTCCACGAAAAACTCCATTTGCTGGAAAAAGTCCTCCAGATTTTTGGTAGCCCGCATCTGCCACTGCACAATGCCAATGCGCACGTTCGACTTCTGGTTACCAATCAGCTTGTCGGATTCCTCGTCGTAGTACACGTTAATCCACTCCAGCAGGGTAGCATACGCCTTCGACTCGGAGTCGTAGGGAAGGTAGCCCCGAATGATTTTACGAACGTGAAACTCGTTGGAAAGCTGGAACGTGAGAATGGGGTCGGTTATTTCCTTGGCCCGCACCATTTCTACGTACTTAGCCGGCGTCATTTCGTTGGCATAAGCCGCGTAGCCCGGAATCCGGCCGCCGGCTACCATAGCGCGCAAGTTCAGGTTTTCGCAGAGCTCCTTACGAGCGTCGTAGAGGCGGCGGCCCAAACGCAGGGAGCGGTACTCGGGGTCCACGAACACGTCCACGCCGTAGAGCGTGTCACCGTCGGGGTTGTGGGTGTTGAACTTGCCGTGACCCGTGATTTTAGCGTAGGTGTGTCGGTCGCCAAAGTCGGAGTACTGCACAATGATGGCCAAAGCGGCAGCTACTACCTGCCCGTTGTCCTCAATGCAGATCTGGCCCTCGGGGAATTTCTTCAGCAGGGCGTTGTACTCGTCCTGCGACCAGGAGCCCTCCATGTTGGAGTACACCTTGTCCATGATTTCCTTCACGGCCTTAAAGTCGCCACGCTTTAAGGTGCGCAACACCAGCTTGTGGGCCGGAATGGCCGTGGGCGTCAGCAGCTCCGGATTCGAGGGCATGCCGGGTAAAGTTTGTTTTTTGGCGTGGGCACCATTGGCCTTGCCGTTAGAACTCGTTGCCATAGAAGTGTCAGAGGAGAATGTCGGGGGAAGAAGCGCAAAGATACCGCCCGGTTCTTGGGCGCGGCGCTTGTCTTACGACGACCTAACAAATTAGGTAGTAAAAAGGCTCATTACGCCTTTGGTAGAAAGTTAACCCGGAGCGGCCCCACTACCAGAAGACAAACAAGTCCGCACAGGCTACCAAGTGCCGGGAGTTGCCAAAAGCCTGGTGGTACATCCCCATCCGCCGGTATCGTCGTACCTTGCCGTATGCTACCGCCCGAAGAACGACGTCTGCAAACGCTGGAGCGCATCTTGCGTGCTCCGGAGGCGTTTCTGCCCACGGCCTGGCTGTGTGCCCCGCCGGATACCACACGTTGGGCCCCCGAAAGCCCCGCTGCCGTGCTGCTGACCGCCGTGGCAGGCCAGGCCGTGCCCGCCCCTCACGGCCTGGCCCGCACCATGTTCATGGATGAAGTGCAACTGCTGATGGAGCGGCTGCTGCGGCAGGTACCCGGTGCTTCGGCCGAACTGCGCGTTTCTATCCTGAGCCGCTACAAAGACCACCATGAATTTCCGGCCCTCACTGGCCAACCCGACACGCTAGCCCTTTACCTGGCCGATGCCGTGCGAGCCGGCGGCCTTACTCCGCCCGAGGCCCTAACTCATTTCCGCCGCCACTTTTCCCACTTTACCCTGGAAGCGGCCAAGCACATCATGGCCAAGGCATTTTTCAACTCACAGTAAGTAGTAGCAAGTAAACCGGCATTATAAAGCGGCTGCGCCCCGGCGGGGCAACACCAATCGTTGAATAATTGGTGTTGCCCCGCCGGGGCGCTGCCCTATACATTATAGCTTGTTCTGCCATTATGCGGCTCCGCTGGGGCTAGCGGAACGCCAAATCAACCACTTAGCGGATTAGACACCAGTCATTTCGGGTACCTCATCTGGTACCACCAGTTTCCCCGCCGTGGCGGCTTTAATCTGCTCTACGGTGACGCCGGGCGCCCGCTCGCGCAGCACAAAGCCGTCGGGCGTAACGTCTAGTACGGCCAGCTCGGTCACGATTTTCTTGACGCAACGCAGACCGGTAATGGGTAGCGTACAGGCGGGCAGCAGCTTGCTGGAGCCGTCCTTGGCTACGTGCTGCATGGCCACGATGATGTTTTTAGCCGAGGCCACTAGGTCCATGGCGCCGCCCATGCCTTTCACCATTTTGCCCGGAATCTTCCAATTGGCAATGTCACCGGTTTCCGAAACCTCCATGGCACCCAGAATTGTCAGGTCCACATGCTCGCCGCGGATCATGGCGAAGGAGTCGGCGGAGCTGAAGAGGCTAGAGCCGGGCAGCGTCGTTACGGTTTGCTTGCCGGCGTTGATGAGGTCGGGGTCTACCTGGTCATCGGTGGGGAAGGGGCCCATGCCCAACAGCCCGTTCTCGGACTGCAGCTCCACGTTGATGCCCTCGGGGATATAGTTGGCAACCAGCGTCGGAATACCAATGCCGAGGTTGACGTAGGAATTGTTTTCTACTTCTTGCGCAATGCGCCGGGCAATGCCGTGTTTGTCGAGCATGATTTCAGTTAAAAACGAAGAATTAAAAATCAAAAATTGAGGTAAAAACTGGTCGTCGTCAAGTGCGCTGGAGCGAGGCCGTGTGACCAGTTTTTACTTTTTAATTCTCAATTTTTACTTGAAGAAACCGTGCGCTGCTCAATGCGCTTCTCGTAGTTTTCGCCTTCGAAAATACGCTGCACGAAGATGCCAGGCGTATGAATCTGGTTGGGGTCCAGCTCGCCGGCAGGCACTAGCTCCTCCACTTCCGCTACCGTGATTTTACCGGCTGTAGCCATCATGGGGTTGAAGTTGCGGGCCGTGCCTTTGTAGATGAGGTTACCGGCCGTGTCGCCTTTCCAGGCCTTCACGAAAGCAAAATCGGCGTGCAAGGCGGTTTCCAGCAGGTACATTTTGCCATTGAACTCCCGGCTTTCCTTGCCTTCGCCTACCTCCGTGCCGTAGCCAGCCGGGGTGTAGAAAGCCGGAATGCCCGCGCCGCCGGCCCGGCACCGCTCGGCCAGGGTGCCCTGCGGAATCAGCTCTACTTCCAACTCGCCCGAGAGCAACTGGCGCTCAAACTCGGCGTTTTCGCCCACGTAGCTGGAAATCATCTTGCGCACCTGCTTGGTTTGCAGCAGGCGGCCAATGCCGAAATCATCGACGCCGGCATTGTTGCTGATGCAGGTAAGGTTGCGTACGCCCAGGCGCAAAATTTCTTGGATGGAGTTTTCGGGAATGCCGCACAGGCCAAAGCCGCCGAGCATCAGGGTCATGCCGTCGGTGAGGCCGCGCAGGGCCTCGGCCGGACCGGCCACTACTTTGTTGATCATGGGGTGGGAAGAATTTGGAGCAGCAAGATAAAGAAGTGAGGTAACAGGTGAGGAGGTAAAGAAGTGATAGGTAAGAAAGAACGTCATTCCGAAGGGAGTGACGTTCTTTCTTACCTATCACCATTATGAGGTTGTGGCCTTTACCTACTATGCTTCAACTCAACACCCTTTACAAAGCCGCCCGAGCTGCCTCCGCATCTTGGGCTAGCTGGGCTTTCAGGGCGTCAAGGCCATTGAACTTCTGCTCATCACGCAGGCGGGCTACGAATTCTACTTTTAGGCTCTGATCGTACAGGTCGCCCTCAAAGCCTAGCAGGTGGGCCTCTACCGTTTGGTCGAGGCCACCGGCCACGGTGGGGCGCACGCCAATGTTGAGCATGGCAGGGTAGGTAGCGCCCGCGGCCGTGGTGGCGCGCACGGCGTACACGCCCCGAGCCGGAACCAGCTTCAGGGGCTCCGGGCAAACGATATTAGCTGTCGGCCACCCGATGGTGCGGCCCAGCTGCCGGCCTTTCACAACTAGGCCCGTGAATGGGTAATTGTAACCCAGGTAGCGGTTGGCGGTTTGCACGTCGCCGGCCTCCAGGGCCCTCCGGATGCGGGTGCTGCTCACGCCCACGGCGTCCACATCCTCGCGCGGAATCTCCTCTACGCTCATGCCGTAGCGGCCCGAGTGCTGGCTCAGGTACTCAAAGCCGCCCTCCCGGTTTTTACCGAAGCGGTGGTCGTAACCAATAACTAAGGTGCGGGTGCCCACCGTGCGCAGCAGAATGTTCTGAATGTATTCCTCGGAGGTCCAGGCGGCAAACTCGCGAGTGAAAGGAACAATCAAGAGGTAGTCGACGCCTAATTCGGATAGCTTGGCACTGCGCTCCTCCAGGGTATTGAGCAGGTACAGGTCCAGAGGCTCGGGGTGGGTAGGCGGCGGAGCCAGCACCAGCCGGGGATGGGGCCAGTAAGTAATAACTACCGTGGGGCCGCCCGTGTGCTGCCCCACCTCGCGCAGGCGCCGCAAAATCTGCTGGTGCCCCACATGAACCCCGTCGAAGGTGCCGCTGGTAACCACGGCATTGCCAAGGTGCGGAAACTGCGTGGGGTCCTGAATGACGTGCATCAGCGGTGAAGTAGTGAAAGAGTGAGTGGGAGAGCCCTACTGTGCTAGAGTGTACTGGCTAGAACCTATTGGGGTTCGTTGGGAGGAGTACCGTGGGTGGCGTTAAAGTAATCGAGGCCGGCCCGGCGCTCCGGTTGGCGCTGCCGCCGCGGGCGTTCCGGGCGCTCCGTTTCTCCGGCCGGGCGCGGCGGACGCAGGGCCTGAATGGCCTCCATGGTCAGGGCGTCGGAGAGCCGGTACTGCCCAATGCGGGTGCGCACCAGCTTGGTTAGGTGGGCACCGCAGCCCAGGGCAGCCCCGTAGTCGCGGGCCATGCTGCGGATGTAGGTACCCTTGGAGCACACCACCCGGAAGTCAACCTCGGGCAACGCAATGCGCGTCAGCTCAAACTCCCGAATGGTAATCTGCTTGCTTTTGATTTCGGCCTCGCCACCCCGGCGAGCTACTTCATACGCCCGCTCCCCGTTCACTTTCACGGCGGAAAAGAGCGGGGGCGTTTGCTCAACCAGCCCGGTAAAGGGTTGCAGGGCGGCGCGGAGCTGCTCCTCGGTTAGCTGCGCGTAAGGCAACTCCTGGTCCACGGGGGTTTCCAGGTCGAAGCTAGGAGTCGTTTGGCCAAGGCGGAACGTGCCGGTGTACTCCTTTTCCTGGGCCTGAATTTGGTCGATTTCCTTGGTTTTCTTGCCCGTACACAAAATCAGCAGGCCCGTAGCCAGCGGATCAAGGGTGCCCGCGTGCCCGATTTTCTTAATGCGCAACGTGTTCTTGACCTTACGCACCACGTCAAAGGAAGACCACGTCAGGGGCTTGTCCACCAGGAGCACTTCGCCGGCTTCAAAGTCGAAAGCCGGCAGCGGGGTAGCGGGCGGCGCGGTAGCTGCGGCATCGGCGGGCAACGGCGCAGAGGAGTGTTCGGGGTGTTCCATAAGCGAAAGGGGGTAGGGGCTCGGCCAACTACCCTTTAACAAGCGGCGACCTGTCCCGTCGACGCCGGCAGAAGCTGGGTTAAGCCGTTGAACTTAGTAACTCAGCTTCCTCCGGCGTCGGAAGGACAATACAACGTGCCTAAATGATTTGAAGCGGAATGCCCAGCGCCAGCATCACCAGAATGATAACTCCTACTACAATGCGGTACAGGCCAAAGGCCCGAAACCCAAAGCGCGACACAAAATCGACGAAGGACTTAACGGCCAGTAGGGCCACGATGAAGGCCACGACGTTGCCAAAAAGCAACACTTTAATGTCTTGAGCGCCCGGAGCAGCTATTTTGAAGGTTTTGTAGAGCTGATAGGCCGTGATGACAAACATGGTGGGTACGGCCAGCAGAAAGGAGAAATCGGCGGCTGAACGCCGGTCAAAACCCTGGGCCAGACCGCCCACAATAGTAGCGGCGGAGCGCGAAACACCCGGAATCAGAGCAATACACTGGAACAAACCAATACGTACGGCCTGGGCAAAACTGGGCGTAGTAACCTGCTTCCGCTCCCCGGTGAAAAGCCGGTCAATGAAGAGGAGCACCACGCCGCCCAGCACCAGAGACCAGGCTACTACCGCTACGTTCTTCAGGAGTGCCTCAATGACATCTTTTAGCAGAAACCCCAGGATGCCAAAGGGAATGAAGGCCGCCGCCAACTTCAAGTAGAAGTCAAGGCTCTGCAGAAAACGCCGCCAGTAAAGCACCACTACCGAGAGAATAGCACCAAACTGGATGGACGTAATAAAGGTATCGGTGAAAGACAGCTGTCCGATGCCGAGCAGGTTGGCGACGATAATCATGTGCCCCGTGCTGGAAACGGGTAGAAACTCGGTCAGACCTTCCACAATAGCTAGCAGCAGGGCGTGCCAGTACGACATAGTCAGGAGATTAGGATCAAGGCGACGTGGGGCTTGGGGGCTGGCGTGTGCTGTCCAATGCAATTTTATTGCACGACACGCAGGCCCTAAGCCCTACGTCCTCAGAAATTAACGCTTATAGCTAGGAGCTTGCGGAGGCACCGTGGGCGCTACCGGCGCGGCCGGTACGGGCTGGGAAGGGACGGTAGTGGTGGTAGTGGGGTCCAGAGCCGTTGGAGCCGTAGTGCCGGGGCGGGTCATGATGGCCCAGAACTCAATCACGAAGCCGATGGCCAGCAGAATGGGACCCAGCGTAATGCCCAGAAACCCTTCGCCGTAATCTTCCGAGTCCAGCATCATCGTGATAAAGCCCGCAGCCAGCACAGCCAGGCCAATAAACATCAGCCGGTAGTTGCGCGGCCCGAAGGCAAAGCGAGGGGTTGTGTTCGGTTCCATAGGGCAAAGGTAGGGAATGTGAGGTGGCGAAATAGTGATTGTGAGGTGATGAATGAGTGAGTGAGCTACAACCGCCTGTTATCCTTTGCTAAGCTCAAGATGACGGTCTTGTTGTAACGGCTAACGCACCAGCTTACCACCTCACCTTTAATACAATTCATCGAGCGACATGCTGGTGTACTTGCGCACGGCGCGCCAGGAACTAAGGAAGCCGATGCCCATGCCTAGCACAATAAGCGCCGCCACCAGAACCCCAATCAGCTGCTCGTCGCGGAAGAGACGTAGTTCCTCCAGTTGCAGGTAGGCGTACTGCAGCAGAGCCAGTAACAGCAGCCCGGCCAGCACGCCACTTACCAAACCCTGCCACACCGCCCGCCGCAGAAAAGGCCACTGAATAAAGGAAGAGGTAGCCCCCACTAGTTGCATGCTCCGAATCAGAAAGCGCTGGGAGAACAGGGCCAGCTTGATGGTATTGTTGATAAGGACCACCACCACAAACGTCAGTACTGCCGCAAAGCCGAGCAGCACCAAGCTCACGTTGCGCAAGTTTTTGTTGACGGAGGTAATCAGGCTTTCCACGTACTCCACCTCGAACACGCCCGGCTCTTGCTTCAGCTCCTGCTTGATGCGGGCCAGGTTTTGGGCATCGGCGTAATCGGCGTTGATTTTCAGCAGGTAGGCGTCGCGCAAAGGATTGTCGCCGAGAAACTGCTGGAAATCCTCGCCGGTCTGGTCGATAAGCTGCTTGGCGCCTTCTTCCTTGGAGAGGAAGCGCACCTGGGGTTGGCGGGCTTTCACGGCCACGTAGGGCTTGCGGGAGAGGTCCTGCTGGAGGCGTAGTAGCTGGGTTTCGGGCAGGCCGCGCTCCAAGTACACCTGCATTTCCAGGTTCTCTTTTACCAGGGTCGAAATCTTGTGGGCATGAATCAGCAGCAGCCCGAACAAGCCAATCACCAGCAGGGCCAGCGTGATGCTGAACACCACCATCGTGTGCGGGTAGCTGCCCAGCTTCTTCTTGCGGGTTGGTCGGTTCATGGATAAGAGTGAAATGGTGAAGGGTGAAGTTGTGAAAATGTGTGAAGAGTGCCTTGTGTATTTCACAACTTCACCCTTCATAATTTCACCTTTACATAGCCGTTCGGGGGTCGTCGTCGATTTGTAATTCGCGGGCTTTGCGGGCGTTCTGGTCGCGGCGGCGCAGGCGCTTGCGGGCCACCAGCTCCCGGAACGAGTCGAATTGCTCGGTGTGTAGCAGCGAGACGCCAGCGCGGGCCTGATTAGCTTGGCTGAGGCCGGTTAAGTCGCGCGGGGTTGTTTCGTAGCGCAGCTTGGCCCGGAATTTTCCGTCGGGGCGCAGGTAGTATTCCAGGCTCAGGTCGCCGAGTAGGGAGCTTTGCGCGTTGGCAATGGGTTGAGTGCCGCCCCCAGCCACGCCATTGCCCACGTTGCCGCCTAGGCTGCCCTCGCGGGTGATGCGCAGGCGGCCGTTCAGAAAGGAGTAGCTCAGGCGCAGCTGCAAGGCTTGCAAGTCCTCGGCCGTCAGACCGTTCAGGTTAAAGCTAATTTCCAGGTTGGGGTCAATCTGGGAGGTAAGCAGGCCAAGTTGGGTGGAAATAATCTGGCCCAGACTATTGCCCAAGGCATTGTTGCCGCCTTCCAGCCGAGTAACGGCCAACGAGCCCACCGGCGTCAGCTGCCGGAATACTACTAGGCTGAATACTTGGCGATTAAGCTCCTGCTCATCGTTGCGAATGGCGGAGAGGAAGGGCGCTAGGTCGCCTTCTAAGGAGGAAGGGATGTCGTTAAACTCCAGGTTCAGCCGGATAATGGGTTGCAGCAGTGGCCCGGTCAGGTTCATTACGGCTGTTACGGGTACCACTACCGTGTTGGTGCCCGTGGAGCCCGTATTAAATACAATAGGGGCCAGGGAGGTACGCTGGGTGTAGGTGGCCGTCACGTTCATTTCGCCGGCCAGCGGGTCGCCGTTCCAGACAATGGTACCACCGGGACGTACCACAAATTCCTTGTTCACCAGCCCTTGCAAGGTGAAGTTGTAAGCTCCGCGCACAATCTCTACCTGCCCGTACATATTGAAGTCGCCGCGGGTATCAATGTTCAGGCGCAGCTGCCCAGTAGCCGTACCCCGGATAATGTCGCCGGTGCTTTCATCAAGCAGCAGCTCCACGTAGGCATCAGGCGTAATATCCAAGTTCATGTTCAGCCGGATACCGGAAATATCCGTGGTGCCGGCTACCTCCACCCGGGCCGTACGGGCTGTGTCGGACAGGTTGCGGTTCACGAACTTGATGTACTTGGCTTGCTCGGCCTTGGCGGCGTTATCAAAGGGTAGGGAAACGCGGGTACCCGCTTCCGAGCGGGCCGTCACGTTTATGAACAGGTTGTCGGCGGGGCCGCGCACGATGGCTGTGCCCGTAGCGTAGGCCTGCCCGAAATACAGCTCGTTGTCCTTGCGGGTAGTGTTGAGCACCTGCAGCTTGCGGAACGAAGCATTCAAATCTAGCCGCATGTCCTGAAAGCCCCGTTGGAAAATGCTGCCGTTTACTACCCCCGTATTGCCCTGGGGGTCACGAACAGCAATATTTTGCAGGGCAATCCGGTCTTCCAGGAAGCGAATCCGGTCGGCGAAGGTGTAGGTGGTGCCCAGGTAGATAAAGGTCAGCTGTCCATTCGTCACGTCGAGGTTGCCGGTGAGCACGGGGGCAGAGAGCTTGCCGGTCAGGCGCAGGGTGCCCACGGCCGTGCCCTGCAAGTCTCGAAACAAGGTGTTCAGGAAGGGCTCAGCCAGCTTAATCGGCGCATTATCAAGTACGCCGGTCAGGTTGAGCTGCTGGGTTTCGGCGCTGGGCGTGTAGGTGCCCGTTACCGTAACGGCGCGCTGCTGGTCTCGCTCCACATCCAGGTTCACGGCCAAGCGTTTGGCGCCGTTGTCCCAGTCACCGCGGCCCTGCACGTTGCCGATGAGCACGTTATCCATGTGCAGGGAGTCAACCTTGAGCGAGGAATTGATAACCAGCGGCCCGTACACGCCGCTGATGGTTCCCAGGGCATTTACTCGGCCCGCAAACTTCTGCCCGCCCGTCAGCCCATTCAGGGTAGAAAGCTCAAAGTCCTTGACCGTGAGGGCCAGGGGCTTGTTGGGGTTTTGGGAAAGGAAACCCTGGGCGCTGATGCTCTGGCTGCCGTTACTCAGAGTCACGTTCTGAAAGTCGAACTCCTTGCCGCCCCCCGAAATCAGCAGGGAGTTATCCGGCGCAATGGTCCATTCCTTGCCCAGCACATTCACCCCCGATTGCCGGAAAGTAATCTTGACGGCATCTTCCAGGAAGGCCAGCGCCCCGTTAATCTGGGCTTTGTTGGTGGTACCAGTTTGGGCCAGGGAGGTAGAAAAGTTGATCCGTTCCTGGTCCCAGACGCCCTCCACGTAGAACTTCTCGGTAGCGCCCAACCCCGGCACCCGCTGCCGGGCGGAGGTGATGTTGGCCTGGGCCAGTACCTCGGGCTGGTAGGGTAGCTTGGACGTGTTGAGTTCGAAGTCGCTGTCCGTGAGCTGCAGGCTGTCGTAGCGGAACTGATCCACGTGGCCCCCGAGCTGGAAAATAGACGTCTGCCCGTTGCGGAAGGACCCATCGATGCGGGTTGAATCCGAGATAGACAGCTGAGGCATGAACAGGCGCAGCACCGGGTTCGGGCGCTTCAGGTACAGGTTCAGGGCAATCTGGTAGTCGGGAAGAGGACGCTGGCGTTTGCGGCGGTAGTAGGCGGCAATGTCGGCGTCGTTGCTCCGGAAGTTGAGCTTATACTCCGCTACCAGCGTGGTTACGTCGCGAATGACCGTGGTAGGCGTGAAGTTGCCGGCCAAATCCAGGTTCAGCACTTCAGAGCGCACCGTAAGCAGCCGCTGCCCATTCCCGTAGCGGCTGATGATGTCGAGGGTATCCACGGGTACAGTGCGGCCGGCGTAGCTCAGGCGCGAATTGCGCAACCGCGCGTAGCCCAGCAGGTTGTCCAGCTTCAGGCCCTGAAACTTCACGTCGGCGGTAGTGGCTATGGTCACGCTTTGCTTGGTCAGGCCCAGGGCCCGCAAATCGGCGCGGCGCACCCGGGCCCGCAGGTCGAAGGCCTGGCGAGCCTTGTTGAGGTCAATGGTTCCGTCGGCGTCAAACTGCAAGCTGGGGTCGTTGGCGGCCACCTGGCCCGTGAACGACTCCCGGCTGAACTTGCCGTTGGTGGTGATGTTGCGGTAGCGGTAGCCGTTCAGCCAGATGCTTTGCACGGTGGCATTGGCCGTGAGGCGGGCCGTGCGCGCATCAAAGCCTACGCCGGCTACCTTGCCGTTCATGGTGATGTCGCGCACCATGCTTTCGTTGCCCAGCAGCTTGCCCAGCTGGAAACCGGTCGTGCGCACCTGGCCCTCGTAGCTGGAGAAGCGCGGGTCGTCCTTGAACTTCAGGTTCACGTCGGATACCACTGAGCCCAGGGCCGTTTGGAAGGAGCCGTTGGCCACGAAGTCGTTGTAGAAACCCAGGAACTGACCTTTCAGCCGCACCGTGCCCAGGCGCTGCACGTAGGGCCAGCCCGAGGCCGGAATGTAGCGCCGAATGTCACGGCCATCGACCACGGAAGGCTGCAGGCGCATTTCTATGAAGCTCTCCTTGAAATTCGGCAGCCCTTCCACGTTAATGTCGCCCTTCACCCGGGAATTGCGCCCGTATTGGATGTCGAGGTTTTTGGTGGTGAAGTTGCGCACATAGCCCTTGGCCTGCCCCGAAATCAGCACAGTTTCCTTCAGGTCGCGCATGAAGGGCTGGGGCGCGAACTTGGCAATGTCGTCGGAATAAACGCGGCTGGGCTGCAGGCGGGCAATAACCTTTACCGAGTCGTTGAAGTCCGTGAAGTTGAGGAAATGGTCGTACTCGAAGCGGATGTAGTCGTGGAGTTGGCTGTTCTGTACTCGCAACATCAGCTTGTCGAACTCCCAGAACTTGCCCGCGTAGGTCATGTTCGAGGTCAGCTCGCGCAGGCGGGTGCCGGAGGGCGTGTCCACGGTGCGCAGGCCCCGGATGTTGGCGTGAATCGTGTCACCCTTAAACCAAAGCTGGTCGGCATCGGCGTAGATGCTGTCCAGCTGCATATGGGCGTAGTCCATGGTGCGGCCGTACTCCGGGATGCGCGGTACATCCTGGCGCTCCAGCACGAAGCGGCCGTTACGCAGGCCAATGGCCTCAATCTTGAAATCGAAGGGCTTGCTGACCTTGGTGGTATCCGGCGGGCCCAGCAGGCGCTTGATGGAGCTAATGAATTGGGTAAGGGTAGTGGAGTCGGGCTGGTCTTTGTAGGTAATCAGGTTAAAGCGCGGCTCCTCCAGCGTGAGCTTGCCCACGTGTAAGTGGCTGGGGTCGAAGACGGTAAACAGGCGAATGTCCGCGTCGGCCCGGCCAATGTTAAACAGCTCATTGCCGCGCCTATCCAGCACCCGCACGCCTTCCAGCAGCACCCGCGAGAACGGGCGCACATCTACCCGGCCCACGATTACCTGCTGCCCGAGCTTGTCGGTGAGGATGCTGGCGGCCCGCTTGGCCAGGTTGGTTTGTACGCTAGGCACGCGCAAGGCCACCAGCGCACCCACCACCGCCAGCAGAACCAGCAGGAGCAGGGCAAACAGAACCTTGAGCGTTACGGACAGAAAACGAGGCACGGACAGGCGAAACAGGAGAAGCGAAGGGCAGCCCGAAGCAAAGATACAGGGTTCACCCCGACCGTTGCCTGGCAAGTTGGCCCCGCGCAAAAACGTTACCAGCGGGGCCAGGGTTAACGTAAAACGCCGGAAAGCGGCAATGTGGTGTTTTGCCCCGACCTTTGAAGGGAATTAAGAATTAGGAATGAAGAGTTGAAGATGGCGGACACTTGTATGCAGGTGGCGCTTGTCTATGCTTCTTAATTCCTTGTGGTCGTCTCCCATTCACCACTACCAACCGCAACGTAGGGCCAGCCCAGTTCTTCCTTCCTCATTCTTCATTTTTAATTCCTCCATGCATCCCGTCATTCTCGCCATTGAGTCTTCCTGCGACGATACGTCGGCGGCCGTACTGGTCGGCGGCGAAATCCGCTCCAACGTGGTGGCTACCCAGCAAGTACACGAGCAGTACGGCGGGGTAGTGCCGGAACTGGCGTCCCGGGCCCACCAGCAGCACCTGATTCCGGTGGTGGAAGCCGCCCTGCAGAAAGCCGGCATCCGCAAGCAAGATCTTGATGCGGTGGCCTTTACTCAAGGGCCGGGCCTGCTAGGTTCGTTGTTGGTAGGCGGCATGTTCGCCAAAACCCTGGCCCTGGCTTTGGGCAAGCCGCTGATTGCTGTGAACCATATGCGGGCCCACATTCTGGCCCACTTCATTGACGCGCCCCGGCCCGTATTTCCCTTTCTGTGCCTGACCGTGAGCGGCGGCCATACCCAGCTGGTAGTCGTGCGTAGCGCCCTCGACATGGAAATCATCGGCCAAACCATTGACGACGCCGCCGGCGAAGCTTTCGACAAAACGGCCAAGCTGCTTGGGCTGCCTTACCCCGGCGGCCCGCACTTAGACAAGCTGGCCCGCGAAGGAAATTCGACACGCTTTCCGTTCCCAGTTGGGGCTATGCCCGGGTACGATTTCTCGTTTAGCGGGCTGAAAACGGCGGTGCTGTACTTCCTGAAAAAGGAAACCGCTCAGAACCCCAATTTCATCCAGGAAAACCTGCCCGACCTCTGCGCCAGCATCCAGCATACCATCATCCAAACCCTGCTGCGCCAGTTACGCCGCGCCGCCCACGACCAAGGCCTGGCCCAGATTGCCCTGGCCGGTGGGGTAGCCGCCAACAGCGGCCTGCGCCAGGCCTTGCAGGATGAGGCTACCACCCAGGGTTGGCAGGTGTTCATTCCGGCCTTTCAGTACTGCACCGATAACGCTGGCATGGTGGCTATGACGGCCCAGTTTCAGTACGAGGCCGGCGACTTTGCCGACCAGCTCGTCAGCTCCGATCCGCGCCTGAAGCTGGCGTAGCCCGGCCCGGGAGAAAGGGTTGTTATTCCGAGCGGAGCGAGGAATCTGGGTTTACTACCCAACGGCTTAATCCGGATTCCTCCTGCGTCGGAAGGACAGGTAAGCACGCCTGATTTCTTTGCTCCGGCCAGCCTCCTCCGTGAAATCAACGTAATCTTGCCTAATCAGTAGTTTTATGGCAACCAAAAAAGACGATACGCCTAAGCGCGTCAATATTCTCAACCGCCGCGCCAGCCACGAGTATGCTTTCCTAGTAAAGTACGACGCGGGCATCATGCTGCAGGGCACCGAAATCAAGAGCATCCGGGAGGGTAGCGTCCAGATTCAGGACGGCTTCTGCACTTTCCACCCCGACGGTAGCCTGTGGGTGCACAACCTCACCATTGCCAAGTACACCGAGGGTACCTACAACAACCACGAGCCCACCCGTGCCCGCAAGCTCCTGCTCAACAAGCGCGAGCTGAAGCAGCTAGCCAACAAAAACCAGGAGCAGGGCCTCACCATCATTCCCATTCGCATGTTCGTGAATGAGCGGGGCTTTGCCAAGCTGGAAATTGCCCTGGCCAAAGGCAAAAAGCTTTTCGACAAGCGCGACGACCTTAAAGCCAAAGATCAGAAGCGCGAAATGGACCGCGCCCGGGATTATTAAGTGAGATGGTGAAATTGTGATTCAGTGAGTTTTTGGATAGATGTTTGGCTGGTTGCCGATTAAGCGGGAGCTTCGCGTCCGTATATTAGCAGCCGACTACCCACGTAGGTAGTCTACTTCTGCGCATGGTGAACAGCAACTCACCATTTCACCATCTCACCAGTTCACCGTCTTGGATTACGGAATCTGCGCCCTGAGCGCCGTGCCGGTACGAGCCGAACCTTCCGATAAGGCCGAAATTGTCACCCAGCTTATCTTCGGAGAGTGCTATACCATTTTGCGCGCCCAGGAGCAGTGGCGGCAGATTCGGCTGGCCGCCGACCAATATGTGGGCTGGATTGATGGCAAGCAGCACCTGCCCGTAACGGCGGAGTACCTGCAGGCCTGGCAGGCCCAGGACCATCCCCGCACCCTCGACGTGGTGCAGATGGTAAGCGACGAGGCCACCCGCGTTCCAGTAACGCTGGGCGCCCGCCTACCCTTTTTCGACGGCATGACCCTACGCCTGGGCGAGCGGCAACTGTTTTATAACGGCGCCGCTACCAACCCGCAGAACGGCCACGGCCCCCACGGCCCCGTCGACCAGCGCCTCCGGTTGCTGCAGAAAATGGCGCTTACGTTTCTGAAAGCACCCTACCTGTGGGGCGGTAAAACCCTGTTCGGCATCGACTGCTCGGGGCTGATGCAGCAGCTGTATGGCTTGGTTGGGGTGCAGCTACCCCGTGATGCCCACCAGCAAATCAACTTGGGGCAGCCGGTGCACTTCGTGGCCCAAACCCGCCCCGGCGACCTTGCCTTCTTTGATAACGCTGAGGGCCGCATCATTCACGTGGGCCTGCTGCTGGAAGACCAACAGATATTGCACGCCAGCGGAGAGGTGCGCATCGACCCCTTGGACCACAACGGTATCTTCCGCCGCGACCAGCAGAAGTACAGCCACAAGCTCCGCCTGATTAAGCGAATTTTACCCGACGAATAGTCGGGCTTGCTGTCCGCATTAGCCTACCGAACTAAACCGGGTAGCTATTGTTAATACGCTAAGAATCATCTAGCTTTCTGCCAGACCAGATTCCTTTTTCTTAGCGTGTATGGACCAAAAAGTGCTTGTGTTGAATGGTGACTACACGGCTATTACGCTGTGCAGTGTACAGAAGGCCTTTGTACTTCTGTTTTTAGAAAAAGCCGAACTGATTGCCAAGTCGGAAAACGGGGTGTTGCGCACGGTAAGCAAGGCGTTTCCCAAGCCCAGCATCATCCGGTTGCAGCGCTACGTGCGGGTGCCGTACAAGGGCATTGCCCTGAGTCGGCACAACGTCATGAAGCGGGACCATTTCGAGTGCCAGTACTGCGGCTCCACGAAAAACCTGACCCTGGACCACGTGTTGCCCCGAAGTAGGGGCGGCGACTCGAGTTGGGCTAACCTGCTCACGGCTTGCGCGCGGTGCAACCACGCCAAGGGCCACCGCACCCCCCAGGAAGCCGGCCTTACCATTAGGCAGCAACCCAAAAAGCCTACCCTCACCGGCTTCCTCAAACTCAGCGCCGGTACCCTCGACCAAAACTGGCACCCCTACCTTCACTAACAAAACCGGCAGCCCAACGGCTGACCGGTTTTTTTGTGCCTAGTGAGGGTACCAGAATGGTGTGTGCTACTGACTAACCTTCCACGCCACATAAGAACGTCATGCAGAGCCGGAGGCGAAGCATCTCGCGTGCTGAGGTTGGGAGTAGTACTTATACCTCAGCACACGGGATGTTTCGTCTTCGGCTTTGCATGACGTTTTTCAGTTGTGCACCCAGAACTGCCGTATGGGCGCCTCAGATAATGAAAGTCTTGGCTTGAGGCACATAAAAAAAGCGCCCCTAGCGGATAGCCGGGGGCGCTTTTTTATAATTCCAGTCGGAAACTACATCTAGTACTGATCAGATGTGCCGCCTACGGTGCCCCCGCTGGCAAAGGCCAGCAAGTCGCGGTTCAGGCGGTCTTTTTCCGTTACAAACAGGCCGTGCGGGGCGCCGCTGTACTCCACGAATTGGGCGTGGGGCACGTATTGGGTCATCCGCTCCCCGCTGTTTTTCGGCGGCACGGTTTCGTCGCTGCTGCCGTGGATAACAAGGGTCGGTACTTTAAGCGAAGCTAGGTCCTGGCGGAAGTCGGTGGCGGCAAAGGCGTATACGCACTGCTCCGTGGCGCGGGGCGAGGCCAGCTGGCACATCGACTGCATCCAATCCAAGGTAGCCTGGCTAACCGGGTGTTTGATGACGCCCACACCGAAAAACTTTTTCCCGAAGCTCTGCAGGAAATCGAACCGGTCTTTGCGGATATTCTCCACCATGTCGTCAAATACCGATTTATCGGCCCCATCGGGGTTATCATCGGTTTTGAGTAGGAACGGCGTTATGGCCGAAACAAAGGCTACGCGCGCTACCCGGGCCCCGCCGTAGCGGCTCATGTAGCGGGCTATTTCGCCCCCACCCATGGAAAAGCCGACCAAGGTTACGTTCTGCAGGTTCAGGGTTTCCAGCACCGCATTCAAATCGTCGGCAAACGTGTCGTAATCGTTCCCCTCCCAGGTTTTGGAGGAGTTACCGAAGCCTCGGCGGGTGTAGGCTACTACCCGGTTGCCGTGCTTAGGCAGCTCGGCCAGCTGATATTCCCACATTTCATAGGTAGCGGGCCAGCCGTGAATCAGCACGATAGGGTTGCCCTGGCCCTGGTCAATGTAATGCAGTTTAACGTCTTCGCCGTTGGCGTCTTGGCCTGCTTTAATGTAGCTCATAGGAAAGAAGGTGAAAGGTGTTAGGAACAGCGTACAAAGGATACAATGTCTGTACATACGCTTGGGCTTAGTGGAGGATAGACGGATGCCAAGATGTTGCACACCCCTGTAAGAACCGCCCGAATTCTGCGTTCTTTGGGCCGATGAGCCTCTCCTTTGTTCCGCGCCTGCGTGCCCTACCGCGGCTGTTACTTTACACCGCCGCCGCCCTCGGGTTACTGCTAACCGGCTGCAATTCCAACCCCAATACTTCCGCCGCGCACACCACTACCGCCAAGTCGCCCGTAGCGGCTGGCAGCGCCGAGCCGACTGATTCGCCGGGCACCTGGTACCGGCAGTATAGGGGCGTGCTGCCCGGCTCCTCTGACAGCATCACCCTGCACCTACAATGCTTACCCGAAAGCCTGGGGGAGGCCTCGCCCAGTCGACTTGTCGGCTTTTATTCCGCCGCCGATGGACGCCCGTACGAGGTTATAGGCAACCGGTCAGCCGCCACCGACAGTCTTACCCTGCAGGATATGAGTGCGGAAGTAATGCCGCCACATCAGGAGGGGCCGCGCTGGCAGCTTGCCTTTCAGGGCCCCGATTTAATGGGTACCCGCGCCGGCAAAGCGGTGCTTCTTCGGCGGATACATGTGCCGTTGGGTATGCAATTAGTTTCGCGCAGCTTCACGGCCAACGTACCGGCCCGTCCCAATCATCCGGAAGACACCATCACCGGTAGGGTAGGGCTGCATGCCTTGCTACCCGTGGCAGGTGGTAGCCGTGCTGCATTAACGGCCACCATGCTGCAGGACCTGCGCGGCGACTCCCTCACTACCCGCCCGGCGCCTACTCTACGCGCACTGTGGGAAAAACAGCTCAGCAGCTTCACCCAAGACTATCAGCAGGAAGCCGGCCCCATGCTAACCGAACTGGAAGCGGATACTAGCACCTACCGCCCGCTGGCTGCCTTCCGCTACGAGCAGCAAACCAGCACCCATGTGCTCTGGAACGAGGGTACTTTACTCAGCATCGGGTATGCCAGGTATGATTACAGCGGCGGTGCCCACGGTAACTACGCTACCACCGTTTGCAGCTACGATACTCGCACCGGCCGCACCCTGCGCTACCCTGACATTTTTCTTCCTGGCACCGAGGCCCAGCTAGAGCAGCTGCTAGGCCGTTACGCGCGCCTAGTTTTGGGGCTGAGGCCAGGGCAACCGCTCTCGGAGGTACTGTTTGAGAACACGCTACCCGTTACCCGCAACGTGTACCTGACCAGCGGCGGGGCCGTGTTTGTATACTCGCCCTATGAGGTAGCGTCGTTTGCCCAAGGAGAAATTCGGGTGTTTGTACCCGTATCCGCGTTACGACCCCTGCTAAAGCCGGATTTACCGCTTGCTGGTAAAGCAGAACTGGTGCGGAAATGAACGAAGCGCATCTGCTTGGGCTTACAGAGGTGGCGCGGCCCTGCATACCCAGCGAACAGGGCACCTCGCCTCCCGCAAACGAGCCAATCATGGTGGTGCAAAATCCCGCCTTTCCTACCCCAAACGCCGAAGAGGAAACCTGAACCGGTATCTTTGTCTTCGTTCTTCTTGACCACCCCTTATGCAAGCACCCAAATTCGCGGCTTCCCGCTCCTTTCACCAGGAACTGAAGCGCCGCACCAACGCCTACTTTGCCGAGGCTGGCAAATCCACTACGGGAGGTAAAACCCTGTTCTTCAAAGCAGTGTTGCTAACGGCCGCTTTTGTAGCCGTTTACCTGCATCTTGTGTTCTGGACGCCCACTGCCTGGGTAGGCGTGGCTGAATGCGCCCTGCTGGGCTTTATTGGAGCGGCCATCGGCTTTAACGTCATGCACGACGGGGCCCACGGTTCCTTCAGCAAGAAAAAGTGGATGAACCAGTTTGCCGCGTTTACCCTGAACGTAATGGGCGGCAACTCCTACATGTGGAACGCCAAGCACAACCTCATCCACCACATGTACACCAACGTGGAAGGTGTGGACGACGACCTCGACGCCCAGCCCTGGCTGCGCCTGAGCCCGGAGCAGCCCCGTCGCAAGCTCCACCGCTTCCAGCACCTCTACTTCTGGTTTTTCTACGCCTTGCTCTTTATCGCCTGGATTTTCTACATGGACTATCAGAAGTATTTCCGCGGCAAAATCGGGGAGATGCCCATCAAGAAAATGACGGCCTCGGACCAGGGCGTGTTCTGGGGCTTTAAAGTGCTGCACCTGGGGCTGTTCGTGGCCCTGCCTATTTATATGGTAGGCGTGGTAAGCTGGCTAGTAGGCTTCCTGGTATTCATGGCCGTAGCGGGTTTCACCCTGAGCATCGTGTTTCAGCTAGCGCATACGGTAGAGCACACCAGCTTCGTAGTGCCCCACGAAACCACCCGCAAGATTGAGGACGAGTGGGCCATCCATCAGATCAAAACCACCGCCAACTTCGCTACGGATAACAAGGTGATTAGCTGGCTGGTAGGTGGCCTGAACTTCCAGGTTGAGCACCACCTGTTTCCTAACATCTCCCACGTGCACTACCCCGCCCTGAACAAAATCATCCGCCAGATGTGCGCGGAGTTCGGCGTAGAGTACAACGAGTACCCCAAGATGCGCTACGCCGTAGCCTCCCACGTTGCCCACTTGCGCGAGTTGGGTAGGGCGTAAGGTTAACTAGAGTTTCAATAATAGAAATAGCGGCTTTACTTGAAGCCGCTATTTCTATTATTGAGCTACCTGATATTTCAAATCCAATGATAGATACAGAACTCAAGTTGGAATTTACTATTCAAAGATGCCCAGTTGATGATCAAATTAAATACGCTGTAGCGTACTTGGAAGGAGAATTGATGATCAAAATTGACGGACAGGTATTTTTTCAGGAGCCCGATATAATGTTAGTCGAATTCGGAACTGAATTAAATAAGTGGCTAGGAAAGCTTATTGCAACAAAAAAGCCAGTGTCTATGGAGTATTTCACAATGGATCATGATGAGGCAGAAGGAGCAATACTGACACTAGAACCTGTTGCTAATACTCGTTACCTCATTCATTCTATCTGGCAAGAATTTACCTGCTCTAGGTCTATTAGTGAGCATGAGTTGATAGTGGCAACTACGACATTTATAGAAGGACTAAATATAGAGTTAGGCCGGAGAGGCCTAGTAGGGTTGGGTAACACACTGTCTCAGATAGGATAAAGTTGGTCGAGTAATAACCCTTTGTACTGTAGCAAATAGTCTCAAACTCCGTATCTTTGCCGCCCCGCCAGGGTGGCGAGGCCGGCGCTTCGGTGCTGTGTATCAAACAAAAACGCGCTCCGGGGGTGGGCCCTGCGCCGGACGTGTACATGAGGGCCACTGCATCATATCATGGCAGAAATAGTAGACAACTTCGACTGGGACAACGTTGGAGCAAACAGCTTTGGTGGTAACTACACCGCTGAGCAGCGCGCCGAGATGGAGGAAATGTACAGCGGCACGCTGACTACCGTCCAGGAGGAAGAAGTAATTAAAGGCACCGTAGTGGGCATCACTGACCGCGACGTAATCCTGAACATCGGCTTCAAATCCGATGGTCTGGTGCCCCTCTCCGAATTCCGCGACCTGCCCGAGCTGAAAGTGGGCGACGAGGTGGAGGTGTTCATTGAGGACCAGGAAGACCAGAACGGTCAGCTAATCCTGAGCCGCAAAAAGGCCAAGATTAAGCAGGCTTGGAAAGCTATTTACGACGCTTTGGAGAATGACACCGTTCTGGAAGGCGTAGTAAAGCGTCGCACCAAAGGTGGTCTGATCATGGATCTGGACGGCGTAGAAGCCTTCCTACCCGGCTCGCAGATTGACGTGAAGCCCATCCGTGACTTCGACATCTATGTAGGTCGTCGTATGGAAGTGAAAGTGGTGAAAATCAACGCCGCTTTCGACAACGTGGTAGTTTCGCACAAAGTCCTGATCGAGAAAGACCTCGAGAAGCAGCGCGAAGCCATCCTCAACAACCTGGAAAAAGGCCAGATCCTCGAGGGCGTTATCAAGAACATGACCAACTTCGGTGTGTTCATCGACCTCGGTGGCGTAGACGGTCTGCTGCACATCACCGACATCTCGTGGGGCCGCATCGCTCACCCGAGCGAAGTACTGCAGCTTGACCAGAAGCTGAATATCGTAGTGCTTGACTTCGACGAAGCCAAGAAGCGTATCAGCCTCGGCCTTAAGCAGCTGACTCCCCACCCATGGGATTCGCTGGGCGCCGACATGGGCGTAGGCTCGAAGGTGAAAGGCCGCATCGTGAACGTTGCCGACTACGGTGCGTTCATGGAAATCATTCCCGGCGTAGAAGGCCTGATCCACGTTTCAGAAATGAGCTGGAGCCAGCACCTGCGTAACCCGCAGGACTTCATCAAGCAGGGCGACGTAGTAGAGGCGCAGATCCTGACCCTCGACCGCGAAGACCGTAAGATGAGCCTGGGTATCAAGCAACTGAGCGAGGATCCATGGACCCGCGGCGACTTCGCTACGAAGTATGCGGTAGGTACCAACCACAACGGTCTGGTGCGCAACCTGACCAACTTCGGCCTGTTCGTAGAGCTGGAAGAAGGTGTGGACGGCCTCGTGCACGTTTCAGACTTGTCGTGGACCAAGAAGATCAAGCATCCTTCGGAAGTAGTGAAGGTGGGTGACCGTCTGGACGTAGTAGTTCTGGAGCTGGACGTAGCCAACCGTCGTCTGGCCCTGGGCCACAAGCAGCTGGAAGAAAACCCCTGGGATACGTTCCAGACGGTATTTACTCCCGGCTCGGTGCATAAGGCTACCATCACCGAGAAAAACGACCGTGGTGCGGTGCTCGAGTTGCCCTACGGCATCGAAGGCTTCGCGTACCCCAAGTCGCTGGTGAAGGAAGACAACAGCAACGCTGAGAACGGCGAAACCCTGGACTTCCGCGTAGTTGAATTCTCGAAGGATGACCGTCGCATCGTGCTGTCGCACACTGCTGTGTTCAACCAGGCTCAGGAAGAAGACTCCCGCGCTTCGAAGTTCGCGAAGAAGAAGCCTGCTACGGGTGCCGCTGCTGGCGCTCAGGGTGAAGGCAAACTAAGCGACCTGAAGAAGCCCGCCACGGCTGAGAAGTCGACCCTCGGTGATCTGGACGCTCTGTCCGCACTGCGCGACAAGATGCTAGGTAACGAGCAGGGCGGCGAGTAATTTCGCCAGCCATTTGGCTTGATAAACAAGAGGCCCCGGAGCAATCCGGGGCCTTTTTGTTGCAGAGGTAAGCAAGGCTGTTTTTCCGAGCCTGGGCGCATCAAGCCAGTGACGAGGAATCAGGGTTCCGACTAAAAGGCCAATCCAAATTCCGCGTTACTAGCTTGATGCGCCATAAGCTCGAAAGTACAGTTCCCGCTGTCGCGGAAACGAAAGAGCTATAAAATTTGCCGCAGAAATCCAGTAACTTAACCGGTTAACAAGCGAAAATACGCTGATTAGCTTGGCTGAAGTCGGATTAAGGCGTATGTTTGCATCCTCAAAACCACTGGTGACGTGACCGAGTGGCTAGGTAGAGGTCTGCAAAACCTCCTACAGCGGTTCGAATCCGCTCGTCACCTCTTTTTCCTGTTTTCAGAGTGCCTAGTGCCCCGGTCGATTAGCCCCGACCGGGGTTTTTGCATTTAATAGCCTTAAAGCAGAGTTGAGCTTGCAGCCAGCCTGTTGCAATGTAACAGAACTAAGGGACGGCAGCTTGTAATAAATATTTATACCGCAAATATTGCCACGGCGTGGATTATCCCTCCAATAGGCTAAAAATGATTACAACGGCATTATCCCTACATTTCATTCCCGCGTAGAGAAGCGTACATCCTTATTCCCTTTTCATCTTTTTCCCATGAAGATTATTGACCTCCGCACAATGCGCGGCCCCAGCTACTGGTCTGTGAAACATCACAAGCTGATTGTGATGAAAGTAGACCTGCAGGATCTGGCCGATACGTGGTCGAACAGCGTGCCGGCCTTAGCTGAGCAGCTGCCGAAGCTGTTGCCTGAACTAGCCCAACCGCAGACCGGCGATTTAGATAAATCGTCGACGAAAAACCCACCGCTTACCGAGGAGCAGCTAGCCGACGGTGAACCCCTGGGCTACGTAATTCTGCAGGTAGCGCTGGCCCTGCAGCGCACGGCTGGTATGCCGGTAATCTGGGGCAAGTCGTACCCGGCGCATCAGGAGGGCGTAGATTTTGTGGTGTTCTGCTACCAGGAGGAGCGGGCCGGGCGCGTGGCCGCTGAGGCCGCCGTGCACATCGTGGAGGATCTATGCAAAGGCCAGCCAGTGGACCTGAAACCCATCATTGAAGAGCTGCACGAAATCCGGGAAGAGGAGTTTTTTGGTCCGAGTACCTACAGCATTGTGGCCGAAGCGGCTTCGCGCAACATCCCCTACATCCAACTCAAGAATAGCAATATTATCCAACTGGGCTACGGAGTTAACCAGAAGCGCATTTGGGCTACTACTACCAGCTATACTTCCCACGCGGGCGTAGAGGTAGCGGGTAATAAAAACCGCACCAAAGCCATGCTGAAGGACGCGGGCGTACCCGTTCCCTATGGCACCACAGTGTACTCGGAGGCGGGCTTGCGTGACGCCGTGGAGGACTTGGGTTTTCCCATCGTGACCAAGCCCCTGGATGGCAACCACGGCAAAGGCGCTACCATCCGCATCATGAATTGGGAAGATGCCGTGGAAGGGTTACAAGCCGCGCAGAAGTACTCACGGGCCGTTATTGTGGAGCAGTTCATTGAGGGCCACGATTATCGGCTCTTGGTAGTTAATGGTAAACTCATTGCCGCTGCCAAGCGCACTCCGGCGGCCGTAACCGGGGATGGAGTTAGCACCATTCAGCAGCTTATTGATAAGATTAACGAGGACCCACGCCGCGGTGTCGGCCACGAAAAGGAGCTGACCAGCATCAAAGCTGATCAGCACACGCTGGACATTCTGCGCGTGCAGGACCTGACCATAGATTCCGTGCTGCCCGCGGGCAAGGAACTCTACCTGAAAAGCACGGCTAACATCAGCACAGGCGGCACCGCCACGGATGTCACTGACCTGGTACACCCGTACAATGTGTTACTAGCGGAGCGGGTAGCCGGCATTATCGGCTTGGATATCTGTGGTATTGACCTACTGACGTCTGACATTGCCATTCCGCTGAACGAGACGCGCGGGGCCGTTATTGAGGTTAACGCGGCGCCTGGTTTCCGCATGCACATTGCCCCCACCGAGGGCCTGCCCCGGAACGTGGCCGCGCCGGTAGTGGATATGCTATTCCCAACCGGCAGCACGGCTCGTATTCCGATTTTCGCTGTAACCGGTACCAACGGCAAAACCACTACTACTCACTTGCTCTCCCATATTGTAGCGTCCAAAGGCTACAAGGTAGGCCACACTACCACCAGCGGCATTTATATACAAGGTGTGCAATTGCAGAGTGGGGACTGCACCGGAGGGCAAAGCGCGGAGTTTGTGCTGAAAGACCCGACGGTAAACTTTGCGGTGCTGGAAACGGCGCGGGGCGGCATGCTTCGCTCAGGCCTGGGCTTTCATACCTGCGACGTGGCCATCGTAACCAACGTAGCGGCTGACCACCTGGGGATGCGCGACATTTATACGGTGGAGGAAATGGCGGCCGTTAAGGGCGTATTGCCTCGTACGGTGCACAAAAACGGGTGGGCTGTACTCAACGCCGATAACGACTTGGTGTACGCCATGCGGGAGAAGTTGGAGTGCAAAGTGGCGCTTTTTAGTATGAATGAGCACAGCCCCCGCATCCGGGAGCACGCCGAAAGTGGTGGGCTGGCCGCCGTGTACGAGGAGGGCTACATCACCATTTATAAGAACAGCTATAAGCTGCGCATCGACCGCGCCTCGGAGTTCCCCATCACGTTTGGGGGTAGGGCTACATTCAACATTGAAAATTCGCTGGCTGCGGCCCTGGCTTGCTACTGCTACGGCTTCGACAAGGACGATATCAAGCAAGCCCTGCGCACGTTTATACCCTCGGCCGCCAAAACGCCGGGCCGCATGAATGTATACAAGTTTCCGACCTTCGAGGTAATTGTGGATTATGCCCACAATACCCACGGCATCGAGAAATTTGCCGAGTTTCTGAACGCCACGGAGGCGACCCGCAAGGTAGGGGTGGTGTCGGGCCTGGGCGACCGGCGCGACGAGGACACGCTTAGCTTCGCCCGGGTGGCGGGCCGTATTTTCGATGAGGTGGTGCTGCGTCAGGATCGGGACTTGCGCGGTAAAACCGCCGAGGAACTCCACGAAATCATGACCCGCGGCCTACGCCTGGATAACCCGGAGCTACCCATTACCTACATCGAAAACGAAATGGACGCCATTGACCACGTGCTCAACACGGCGCAGCCCGGCTCGGTCGTCGTGCTGTTCACGGAAAATATCAAGGCTACCCTCAAGAAGCTAGACGACTACGAATCACAGATTTAGCCGGATTCGTCGGTTTACACGGATTTGCTCTACGTCCTGCATCCTCCAAATAAGAAAGGCCTTCCAGATGGAAGGCCTTTCTTGTTGTCCTACTCTGTCATTCTACTCTGCCCGCAGAAGGCTAGAACGAATCCGTGGCATTCAATAAATCAGGCTAAATCCGTGATTTATTTGAGCGTGAAGGTGGTTTTGCCAATCATTACGCCGCCTTCATACAGCTCTACGGTGTGGAGGCCGGTTTTGTAGCCGGCACCTTTAGCGTACAGAAATTGCACGGGCTGACGGGTGTTGTCGAATACGAGGTCCTGTTTGGCAGTGTAAAATGCCTCGGCGCCGTCAATCATGAAGGTGCCGCCCCCGGTGCTCAGGTTGTATAAGGCGGCGCCGTCGGGCTCAATCAGACGCATCAAAATCTGCTTGGTTTCCTTCGGCGACACGTCGTTGCGAGCGAGGTTGAAGGTCACCTTAATTTTCTCGACACGCTTGGCCTTGAACTCGTTGTCTTCATCCGACTTTTCTTTCTCGCGGCTGTTGACAACTCCCACCCGAATGTTTTCAGCTTGCAGACGAGAAGCAATAGTTACCTTCTCATTTAGCTCCTGGTTGGAGCGCACTACCGTTGAAATAGTGTCCGTAAGCTTGTTTTGGCGCTCTTTCAGCGTGGTCGTCTCGGTGTACAGCGCTTCGTTGTCGGCTTTCAGCTGGGCAATTTCCTCGTCTTTCTTCCGCAGTTGGGCCTCGAAGTTGGTGGCGCGCTGCTTGAACCGATTCTGCTCGGCAATGCTGAAGCTACCGGCCCGGAAGGAGCGAAGCTTCAGTAGGTCGGCGTTAATTTGGGCTAGCTTGGCCTCCAGCGAGTCATTGGCTAGGCCCATGCCCTGCACTTCCTGGCTTTGCCGCTCATAATCGGCTTTCAGGGCCTCATACTGCTTAATCTGCTCTTCCAGCTTGGCATCCTTGGTTACTACGTCGGCTTGGAGCTGTTCATTCTGCTTGGATTTCTGCTGATTCATGTAGAAAAGCAGGCCGTTGATGCCAAGCAGCACCAGAATCAGGGCCACAATCAGGAGGACGCGGTTGTTGTTCTTCGGCTCGGGGCTCTGGTCTTGTTCCATCGCAAGAGGGGTTAAGTGAGGCCCGGAGAGTCCGGGCGGAGGTAGTACCTTTAGGGCAAAAATAACGGAGTTCCGTACCCAGGCAAGTGCCGAAGGTACAACCTCGCTACAATATGCACCCGGATTCGCAACTTGACGCGGCGTATTGGCAGCAGCGCTACTTGGCCGGGCAAACCGGCTGGGATGCGGGCAGCATAACGCCACCGCTGCTGGATTATTTCAGGCAGCTAGGACTACCCGACGAGCGCCGCATCCTGATTCCGGGCGCCGGCCGGGCCTACGAGGCCGAATACCTGCACCGCCAGGGCTGGCCCAACGTGTGGGTGGCCGATGTAGCGCCCGCGCCCCTGCACGACTTCCAGCAGCGCGTCCCGACTTTCCCGGCGGCTCATTTGTTGCAGCAGGATTTCTTCGCCCTGGAGCCTACCCCGGCGTTTGACCTCATTGTGGAGCAGACCTTCTTTTGCGCCCTCGATCCTAGCCTGCGGCTGGCTTACGCCCGGCAGTGCGCGCACCTGCTGCGGCCCGGCGGCACCCTAATGGGCTTACTCTTCGATACAGAGTTCAGCCAGCCGGGCCCGCCCTTCGGTGGCTCCCGCGAAGAATATCGTGCCTACTTTGCGCCCTATTTCGACTTCGCTCATTTCGAGACGGCCACCAACTCCTTGCCCCCACGCCGGGGGCGAGAGTTGTTTATATGTTTAAAAAGGAAGCGGCTGCCGGGTTCTTACTAGCAACTCGCTCAACCGCTTTCCATTCATTTACTAGCTGCCACGCTTTAGGCGGCCCATCTTCGTCTACCATGATTCAAGCTCTTGCCAACGTTCTGCCCCATTTTCGCCACACCGATTCCGGTCAGTTTTTCCTGATGGCGGGCCCCTGCGTGATTGAGGGTGAGGACATGGCCCTACGTATTGCCGAGCAAGTCCGCACCCTTACCGATAAGCTGCAGATTCCCTACATCTTCAAGGGCTCTTACCGCAAAGCCAACCGCTCCCGCCTCGATTCTTACACGGGCATCGGCGACGAAAAAGCCTTGCGCATTCTGCAGAAAGTAGGGCGGGAAATCGGGGTGCCTACCGTGACGGACATTCACGAGTCGGAGGAAGCCGCGCTGGCCGCCGAGTACGTGGATGTGCTCCAAATTCCGGCTTTCCTGTGCCGGCAAACGGATTTGCTGGTAGCCGCCGCCAAAACCGGAAAAGTCGTGAACGTGAAGAAAGGGCAGTTCTTGAGCGGCGAATCCATGCAGTTTGCCGTGGACAAGGTGCGCCAGTCGGGCAACGAAAACGTGATTCTGACCGACCGGGGCAACTCTTTCGGCTACTCCGACCTGGTAGTGGACTTCCGCAACCTGCCCGCTATGCGCGAGTTTGGCGTGCCCGTGGTGATGGACGTGACCCATTCCCTGCAGCAGCCCAACCAGAGCAGCGGCGTGACGGGCGGCAAGCCCCAACTCATTGAAACCATTGCCAAAGCTGCCATTGCCGTAGGCGCCGACGGCCTGTTTATCGAGACCCACCCCACGCCGGCCACCGCCAAATCGGACGGGGCCAACATGCTGGCCCTGGACCGGCTCGAAGATTTGCTCGTGAAGCTCACGCGCGTGCGCCAGGCCATCCGGTAGCTTAGTTGCAGGTAGGGGAGCCTGGCAATTTGCTAGCCGGAAACCCCCAACGAATGGTATAACTTGTTTGCCAAAACATCCAGTATATTTGCTTCGTTGAAAACAAAAGTAGCAGGAGGCTTACCGCCCCCTGCTACCGTTACCGCTAAGGATTAAACAGGAGGTACAAACCTCCCATTCCGCCTAAAGCGGCCACTACCTTTACTACAAAAGTAGTGGTCACATGAATGGAGCATTGGAAACGAAGCCCATCCATGTCAGTACGACCCTGTCCCATACCAATGGATTTGAGGGTGGCCTAAACACCCTACTTATCCCGAAGCCCGTGCTACAACACGGGCTTCACTGCTTTTAAGGCAGCCGTGTTGGCGGGGTGACAACCGCACGTATGCCAAATATACTAGTATTCGGCGGCTTTGTTTTGCTATTTATTTTAGTAATTCTCTTGCGGTTGAGCTTACCACTACGAAGCAAGCCATTTAACTCGCTCTAACAGGTTATCAAACGGGTTATCAAAACGAAGCGAAAAATGCTGTTTTGGCTGATTTCGGCGAAAGAAAACTAGGCCGATGAAAAACAGATCCACGGTAACAGTCACGTCGGGGTGCTGCTTGATAGTAGCCCAGGCCTGCTCCATTTCTTCGGACCAATGAATGTCGTCCAGCACGAACACGCTTAAGTCGGTGCGGTAGCGGTTCAGCTGCTCGAAGTAGCGCACTGTGGGCTCGTAGCGGTGGTTGCCGTCGAAGAAGGCAAAGTCGACGGGCGTGGGTAGTGCGGCGAGGGTAGGGGCTAGGGTATCATCCAAGTTGCCTTCTATGAGCTCCACGGCCGGCAGCTCCAGCTGCTGAAAGGTCTGGCGGGCAACGGCGGCAGTTTGAGGGCAGCCCTCGAAGGTGAGTACGCGGGCCCTTGAGTTGGCGGCGCTGAGGTAGGCGGTTGTCAGGCCCAGGGAGGTACCCAGCTCCACAATGGTGCGCGGCTGAAAGTGGTTGACTAGGCGGAATAGCAGCTGCCCCAGCTTGGGCGGCTTGGCGGCTGTCCGGGCAATATCGCGCAGGCGGCGGGTGCGGCCCGCCCCAGTGTGAGAGCCCGCTCCGAAGTCCCGCACCTGAATAGAGGTAGGGTCGGCTAACAGCTCCTGGCGCCGGGTTTCTACGGCCTCATACGCCGCGAAATGCCCGCTGTGGTTGACTACGTGCGCGTACAGGCCGAATACAAACGGCGAATGGAGCCCGTGCGCGTTACCGGACCCGGCCAGAAAGCGGAGGTAGCTGAGAATCTGAAATAGCAACGGCGGAGAAGCGCAAGAACCCGGCGCGGGCGAGTTGTGGTAAAATGAAAGAAACTGCTGGGGCGAAGATACAGCACGCGCCGTCGAAGCCGGCTAGGAAATCAGAGGGAGCAGCCAGGCACAAAAAAGCCGCCCCGAAAGCTCGGAGCGGCTAAAGGTGCAGGCTAGCAAGCGCCAACTGCGCTAATTGAGGCGGTAAGGCACCACCAAGGTAAACTCCGGAATTTCGACCGTAAACTCGCTGCCATCCATGAGGCGCTCCATTTGGTAGGTGCCGCGCATCTTGCCCAGCCCCGACTTTAGGTTGCAGCCCGACACGTACTGGTGCGACTCGCCGGGCTCCAGCACGGGCTGCTGGCCCACTACGCCTTCGCCCTCCACCTCCCGAACAACCCCGTTGGCGTCGTAGATGTACCAGTGACGACGCAGCAGTTTAACCGTGTATTCGCTGTCGTTGCGGATATCAATTTTGTAAGCAAAAACGTAGTGTTCCTGACCCGGACTGGAGTAGTCGGGTAGGTAGTTGGTGGTAACGCTAACGGTTACTCCCTGGGTGGAAATGGTATTCATAGCGCCTGGGGTACGGGTAGAAAAAGCTAACAGCCGTATGCGGAATTTGGTTTATCTACGTAGCCACTGCACTGCAAGGCCCACTCAACCGAAAAAATAATCCTCTCCCGTATGTCTGTAAAGATAGAAGAAAGCTGGCGCAAGGTCCTAGCGGCCGAATTCGAAAAGCCGTATTTCAACCACCTCATTGCCTTTGTAAAAGGCGAATACGCAACCGCCACGGTGTATCCGCCCGGCCCGCAGATATTTCACGCCTTCGACGCCTGCCCCTTTGATGAGGTGAAGGTGGTTATTCTGGGCCAAGATCCCTACCACGGCAAGGGGCAGGCGCACGGCCTGAGTTTTTCGGTGGCTGAAGGCGTCCGGACTCCGCCTTCCCTGCAGAACATTTTCAAGGAACTGCAGAGCGATTTGCCCGGTACCCCACCCGCTCCCAACGGCAACCTCGACCGATGGGCTCAGCAGGGTGTGCTACTGCTGAACGCCACCCTGACGGTGCGAGCTGGGGAGCCGGCCAGTCACCAGAAAAAGGGCTGGGAGCAGTTTACCGATGCCGTTATTCAACAGATTTCCGACCACAAGAAAAACGTCGTATTTATTCTCTGGGGAGCTTCCGCTCAGAAAAAAGGTGAAATCATCGACACCCGCAAACATTTGGTGCTCAAAGCCGCTCACCCCTCACCCTACGCCGCCGATCGGGGCTTTTTTGGCTCCCGGCCCTTCAGCCAAACCAATGCCTACCTAGAGCAACACGGTCAAGCTCCCATCAATTGGTAAAGCACAGTTTTAGCCGGATTTGTCGAATGCCACGGATCTGTTCTGCGTCCAACATGTCACAACAAAAAAGGGCTTTCCAGCTGGAAGGCCCTTTTTGTTTTTCAAGTTCTATTTATCCGGCTTCAGAAGTAGGTCATGTCTAGAACGAATCCGTGGTGGTATCCGACAAATCTGGTTAAATCCGTGATGTTAATTGACTAGGTCGAACAAGCGGTTCCAGCGGATTTTCTGGGCGAAGGAAGCAGTAGGATCTACGGACATCCAGATAAGCACGGCTTTGCCTACAATGTGGTCTTCGGGCACGAAGCCCCAGAAGCGGGAGTCGAGCGAATTGTGGCGGTTGTCGCCCATCATGAAGTAGTAGTTCTGCTTAAACGTGTAGCTCTTCAGAGGCTGACCGTTCTGCAGAATCTGGCCGCTGGCATCCACGCTCATGCCTTCATTATGCTCGTAGCGCAGAATGATTTTCTGGTAGATGGGCGAGTTCTGCGGGGTTAGCTGCACCGTCTGGCCCTCTTTCGGGATTTGCAAAGGCCCGTAGTTGTCCTTGTTCCAGGTAGGGAAGGGCGGGGTAGTTAGGGGCTGGCTATAGGGCGAGTCGGGGTTGTTGGGGAACACCTGCTGGCGCTCGGGCTGGCCCACGGGCGTCTTCAAATCAATGATGCCCTTGATGTAAGGCTGCTGCTTGAAGTACTCGTAAGCAGCTTGGGTCATGTGCACCTCGTAACCCAGCCCGTATTGGGCCGTCTGCATCTGAAAGGGCATGCCATCGGGGGAGCTTTGCTCCCACACACCAAAGCGCTTGAAGGCGTCGGCTAGGTCGTCGTTGGGCTGCGGTACTTGCAGAAAGTAGCTGCTCTGCATCTCCGGATAATTAGCAGCCTGCTTTCCATTCACAAACACTTGCCCCTGTTTAATTTCCAGCACGTCGCCGGCAATAGCAATGCAGCGCTTGATGTAGTTTGTGCGCAAGTCGGCGGGATGCTCCGCCTCGAAGGGCACGTTGAATACCACCACGTCGTTATTCTTCACCTCTGAGAAACCCGGCAGACGGTAGCTCGGCAGCTGAATTAGGTCAGAGTAGCTTTTCAGGCTGGTTCCCCAGATAGTTTGGTGCGTTAGGGGCACCTGCAGGGGCGTTTGGGGCGTGCGCGGGCCGTAGTGCAGCTTGCTCACGAACAGATAATCGCCCACTAGCAGAGAGTGCTCCATGGAGGGCGTCGGGATGGTGTAGGCCTCAAAGGTGGCCCAGCGGATAAGCGTAGCCGCCACCACCGCAAACAAAATGGCATCGCCCCATTCCCTAACCACGCTCTTGCGCTTTTTAGGTTCTCCTGCGGGAGGCGCGGGCGCCGGCTTATTCTTCTCGAGGTATTTCTCCCAGGATTGTACTGCCATAATGAATCAGAGGCCAGAAAATACGAACAGCCGGCACGCGCCGGCCTCTTTCCGGATGAACGCCGGAAGATGCGAAATAATGCGGGAAGCGGTGAAGTTGCGCAAGGTGAAAGTGTGAAAGAAGCATTTTTCACACTTTCACCTTGCGCATCTTCACCCATTACAAGCCCAGCAAGTCCTTCATGCCGAATACGCCCTGGCGACCGGGAAGCCACTCAGCCGCCAACAGCGCGCCCTGCACGAAGCCTTCGCGGGTATGAGCCTCGTGCTTAAGCTCAATGCTGTCGGCGGGGGAGGAGTAAGTAACGATGTGGGTACCTACTACCGCCCCCTCGCGCTCCGAAAGAATGGCCAGCTCCGTGGGGGTAGTAGTTGCTTCGTTGCGCCACGTGGTTTTGCCGGGGAAATGACGCAGGATGCCTTCCGCCGTTGTTAGGGCCGTTCCGCTGGGCTGGTCCACCTTCTGGGTATGGTGAATCTCCCGGACCTGCACATCGTAGCCACCAAACTGATGCATTTTGGCAGCTATGTATTCATTGAAGTGAAAGAACAGGTTTACGCCTACGCTGTAGTTGGAGGCATAGAACAGGGGGGTAGTCGTTTGCTGGCTCAAGGCCTGAGCCTCGGGAAAATGATGCAGCCAGCCGGTGGAGCCGCATACTACCGGAATGCCCTGTTTCAGACAAGCTACCACATTTTGGAAGGCCGCGTCGGGATGGGTAAACTCGATGGCCGCGTCAACCTGCTCGGTTGTAAAGTCGGAGATGCGCACATCGGGCCGGGTAGGGTCCACGATGCCGGCTATCTGGTGGCCCCGGGCAATGGCCTGGGCTTCGATGGCCCGGCCCATTTTGC
This sequence comes from Hymenobacter sublimis, assembly GCF_023101345.1. Lineage (NCBI taxonomy): Bacteria > Pseudomonadati > Bacteroidota > Cytophagia > Cytophagales > Hymenobacteraceae > Hymenobacter > Hymenobacter sublimis. The sequence continues at coordinate 3,050,787 of NZ_CP095848.1, read as the reverse complement.
CGTAACCAATCAGGAGGAGCTTCATTGAAAAAATGCTGGCAGCGGACAGCTGGTTGCGGCGGCTGGGACAAGCAGCGCCGGAGGCAGGTGCGCTATTTTAAGTAGAAAGTTAGTGCCAGCCCTGTGCGTGGCACTGGTGAAGCAGAAGGAAGCAAGGCGGGGTCAAGACGCAAACTTAAATCTTCGCTGATGTCAAAGTCGCGCAAGTGGGCATCAACCAACGCGTCCAGAATGGTAATGCCGTAGGCTAGGGCCGTGTAAGCAATAAACGTGTCGCGGGAGGTACGGTAGTTATTCAGGCCCGTTTGGACGCCTTGAGCATTTACCTCGTCAACTAGGTTATTAGTAACCTGCGCTACCGTCTTGCCGGCGAGAAGTTCGTTTTTGGCCTTGGCGTAGGCCTTGTAGCGTATCTGGTAGAAGTACAAGCCGTAGCCCGTGCCCCCAATGGCCCCGTACACCAAGGGCAGCTTCCAGTACTTGTGATTATATACCTGCCCGGCCCCCGGTAGCACCAAAGCCAGTAGAGCAGCTTTTTGCGGCCGGGTAACGCGCATCCCCAGCAACCGCTCCGTGCGCCGCGACGAATCGGGGACAGCCTGGGTAGCTACCCGGGCTGAATCGGGGCCAGCCGTGACGGTTTGTGCCTGCGCACTCTTTCCCAGCAGCACCAAACCAACCAGAAGCAGTAGCTGAAGGAAAAGACGTGAACAGTGCATAAATCGTGTTTCTGCTCGGGCCCACAACAAGGGGAAGGCTACGGATAGGTGAGGTTGACTACGCTTTCGAAACCCGGACCCTATGACTTCGGCCATAAAGCTTACCATCGGCTAACGCCTGGTTTGTCCGGTTAGTCTAACGGCAAGCAGGGAGGGCCGAAGAGCAGATTTTCGGCCCGCGCCCTGAAACCACCTGCGTAGCAGGCAAGCAGGTAGGCGCGGAACTAGAGGGTTTACGCGGGCTGCAGGATGTGCAGAATACGCTGCATGTCCTCTACTGAGTCGAAGGCAATTTTGATTTCGCCCCGACCTTGGGGCCCGGGCTTCACCATCACGCGGCTGCCGAAACGTTCCGAGAGGTGACGCTCGGCGCGCTTGAGTTCCGCCGGCGGTACTATTGGGGCTGCTGGTTGGGTAGGCTTCTTTTCCGTGTCGGGGGTAGCGCCGGCACCGGCGCGCACCAGCTGCTCCACCCGGCGCACGGAAAGGTCCTCATCCACGATGCGGCGGAACAGGTTAATCTGCTGCTCGGTGTCCTCCACGTTTACCAGGGCCCGGGCGTGGCCCATGCTGATAACATTGTCGCGCAGGCCGATCTGGATATCGGGGGGGAGCTTGAGCAGGCGCAGGTAGTTGGTAACGGTAGAGCGGTTTTTACCCACCCGGTCGCCCAACTCTTCCTGCTTCAGGTTGCACTCACTCACGAGGCGCTGGTAGCTCAAGGCAATTTCAATGGCGTTGAGGTTCTCGCGCTGAATGTTCTCGATGAGGGCCATTTCCAGCATCTGCTGGTCATCAGCCTTGCGGATGTAAGCCGGAATGGCATCGAGTCCGGCCAGCTTGGAAGCCTGCAAACGCCGTTCCCCCGAAATAAGCTGGTAGGCATTCGTGCCGGTTTGGCGAACCGTAACGGGCTGAATGATGCCCTGCAGCTTGATGCTTTCGGCTAGCTCCTGCAAGGCCGCCTGGTCGAAGTGGGTACGGGGCTGGTAGGGGTTGGCCTCAATCTGATTCACGGCAATCAGGCCCACCGAATTGACGGGATGCGGGACCAAGCCCAGCCGCTCGCTTTTCTTCTCGTAGCTGCCCTCAATCAGTGCATTCAGTCCCCGGCCCAAGCCGCCAACCTTGCGCTTAGCGGCTGCGGAAGCCGCGGCCGGCGTATTCTTCTCTTCGTTTTTCTCTGACATACCTGCAATCAGCCCTCGCCCAATAGCACGGGGCGAAAGCGGGATTCAAAAATACACAAACGCCTGGGATGGCGGGGAAATTTTGTTCCACGTCTTTAAAAAACGTGAAACACTACCTGTCAGCTACCTATTGTTTAAGTACAGAAGGGTAATAGGGTGGCACAAGGCGATGCTGAAAAGAAAAAGCCCCGGCAAGATGGCACCTGTCGTTGAACGATTCAGTGCCGTCTTGCCGGGGCTAACCATCTGCGGTAGCGCTACGCGGCCGTGTCTTCCGCGGCCTGCTCCTGCTCGGGGTCAGCCGAAACCACGTTCTTCTCCACAATTTCGCGGGCCAGGTTGAGGTAGCTGATGCTGCCCTTGCTTTCCGCATCGTGCAGAATAACCGGAATACCGAAGCTCGGCGACTCCGACAGCTTCACGTTGCGCGGAATGATGGTATCGAAGACCAACTGCTGGAAATGCAGCTTTACTTCCTCCACTACCTGGTTCGAGAGGCGCAAACGCACATCGTACATCGTGAGCAGAATGCCCTCAATCTCCAGTTCCTCGTTCAGGCGGCTCTGGATGATTTTGATGGTGTTCAGCAGTTTACCCAAACCTTCTAGCGCGAAGTATTCGCACTGCACCGGCACAATCACCGAGTGCGCGGCCGTAAGGGCGTTTACCGTAATCAAGCCCAGGGAAGGGGAGCAGTCGATGATGATAAAATCGTACTGATCGGCTAGGGGGCGCAGGGCCTCCTTCATCTTCTCCTCCCGGTTGGGCAGGTTGATCATCTCAACCTCGGCCCCTACCAGGTCAATGTGGGAGGGAATCAGGTCGAGGTGGGGTAGCAGGGTTGTTTGCAGGATGATGTCCTGCACGTTAATCCCGTCTACCATGCACTCGTAAATGCTGTTCTGAATGTCCTTCGGGTCGAAGCCCACGCCGGAAGTGGCGTTGGCCTGGGGGTCGGCATCCACGAGCAGGGTCCGATATTCCAGCGCCGCCAGCGAGGCCGCGAGGTTGATCGAGGAGGTGGTTTTACCGACCCCGCCCTTTTGGTTGGCTACCGCAATGATTTTGCCCATGTGGTTGGAAGCTGGTGGCTAGCAGCGGGAAGCTGTTAGCTTGTCTCAGGTAATGCAAGAAATAAAAAAAGCTGGTAGCTAACCGAAGTGAGCTGCTTGCTTTTTACAGCGTAATCGTTTCGCCAATGTTCAGCAGCACCAGCTCTTTGCCGGCCTGCTGGGCCTGGGTTTTGGCTTCTTCGTGGTTGATAACCAGGGGCGGGAACGTGTCGTAGTGCATCCCAATAACCTTGGGAGCACCCGTCCAGTCGGCCGCAATTAAGGCATCGTCCACGCCCATGGTGTAGTGGCCTCCAATGGGTAGGATGGCAAAGTCAAGCTGGTGCCGCTCCCCAATGATTTTCATGTCGTAAGTCAGAGCTGTGTCGCCGGCGAAGTAGAAGGTTTTGCCTTCGGTTTCGATGACAAAACCGGCCGCTAAGCCGCCGTAAGAGCCGTCGGGTAGGGAGCTGGAGTGCGCGGCGGCTACCATTTTCACCGTGCCGAAGGGCAGCTTTACCGTGCCACCCAGGTTCATGGAGTAGGTAGCCTTCAGGCCTTTCTGCTCAAACCAGCCCAGCACTTCCACCATCCCGAGCAGGTCGGCGCCGGTGCGCTGCCCGATTTCCTCCGCGTCGCCTACATGGTCGCCGTGGCCGTGGCTGAGCAGAATGAAATCCGCCTCAATTTTATCCACGTTCACGTTCTGCGCCAGCGGGTTGTGGCGGATGAACGGGTCGAAAAGCACTTTGCTGCCACCGGCTTCGAGCAGGAAGCAAGCGTGGCCGTAGTAGGTCAGGTTCATAAAGAAAGGCTAGGTAGGCGCCGCAGGGGGGCCGCAAACCCCGGATGTGGGATACCTTTGCAAATATACACTGTTTCGCCGTTCCCATGCTCCCGTTTTCGCGCTGCGCCGCTGGTTCCGCTTTGCTCCTGACCGCCCTGCTGGCCGCCTGCTCGGGCCCTACCGCTACCACCGATGCGCGCCGGGTGTTTCGCTACAACCAACCCGAAGGCCTTACTTCCCTCGACCCCGCCTTTGCCCGCAACCAGGCCAACACCTGGGCCGTGACCCAGCTCTACAATGGGTTAGTTGAATTGGATAACAGCCTGAAGCCAGGTCCTTCCTTGGCCCGCCGCTACGACATTAGCCCCGACGGCCGGCGCTACACCTTCACCCTGCGGCCCAACGCGTTTTTCCACGATTCGGAGGTGTTTGCGGGTGGCAAGGGGCGGCGCGTTACGGCTCAAGATTTCGTGTACAGCTTCCGGCGGCTACTAGATGGGGGCACGGCCAGCCCCGGCGGCTGGATTTTCCGGGGTAAAGTGCTGGAAAACAGCCAGGGCGAGCCATCGGATACCTGCTTTGTGGCCGTGAATGACTCCACGCTGCGCATTCATTTGCAGGAGCCGTTCATTCCATTCCTGGGCATCCTGACCATGCCTTACGCCTACGTGGTGCCGCGGGAGGCCGTGCAGAAATACGGCAAAGACTTCCGGGAGCATCCGGTGGGCACGGGGCCGTTTCGGTTCAAGGAGTGGGACGAGGGCAACGCCATCATCTACCACCGCAACCCCACTTACTGGAAAAAAGACGCGCAAGGAAAACAGCTGCCCTACCTCGATGCGGTGCAGATTAGCTTTATCCAGGACCGCAAATCGGAGTTCCTGACGTTTATGCAGGGCAAGCTCGACTTTGTGAGTGGCATCCGCAGCGGCTCCCGCGACTTAATTCTCTACCCCGATGGCACCGTGCGGGAAGACTTCCGGGGCAAATTCCGGTTCCAGAAAGTGCCCTACCTTAATACCGAGTACCTGGGCATGCAGCAGGACCCCACCAACCTGCGCGGCGACAATGCCGAAACCGGCCGCGCCCTCCAGGACAAGCGCGTGCGCCAAGCCCTGAACTACGCCCTCAACAAGCCCGAGTTTCTGGCCTACTTCCTGAACAATGTAGGCAAACCCGGTAACTCGGGCTTCGTGCCGGCTTCTCTGCCTTCCTTCAACGCTACCCTCGTGCCCGGCTACACCTACCAGCCCGACAAAGCCCGGCAGCTGCTGCGCGCCGCGGGCTACGGCCCCGGCAAACCGCTGCGCCTGCGCCTGAGCACCGTGGCCGAAACCAAGGAATATTGCGAGTACTACCAGAAAAAGTGGGCCGAAGTAGGCGTGCAGGTGGACATTGACGTCAACCAGGCCGCCGCCCACGGGGAGCTGATCGACAACGGCCGCGCCGCCTTCTTCACCCGCAGCTGGCTCGGCGACTACCCCGACGCGGAAAACTACCTGGCCCTGTTCTACAGCAAGAATTTCGCCCCGGCTGGCCCCAACAAAACCCATTTTAAAAGCGCCGCCTACGATAAGCTCTACCAGCAAGCCAAGCTGGAGCAAGACACCGAAAAGCGCTACGCCCTCTACCAGCAAATGGACCGCCTCGTGGTAGAAGAAAGCCCCGTTATTGCCGTGTACTACGATGAGGTAGTGCGCCTGACCCAGAACAACGTGCAGGGCCTCACGCCCAACCCCATGAACCAGCTGGTGCTGGAGCGGGTGCGGAAAGAGTAAGTCTGGTTATAGTACTAGGAGCAGTAGCAATACAAGTAGCACCATCTGTCATTCCGACACAGGAGGAATCTGGGTTAAGGCATCCGATGGATAACCCAGATTTCTCACTGTGCTTGGAATGACAGGAGAGAGGAACTGCTAACGTCAACTCAAAGGCCGTCATGCAGACCGGAGCGAAGCATCTCGCGGGCTGACGTTGCCAAACTAACTGTCATGCTGAGCGCAGCCGAAGCATCTCTACCGCTTCGTCTGAGCAAGCGTTGGAATTAGCCAGAGGTAGAGATGCTTCGCTCCGCTCAGCATGACGGCCTTGTGCAATCCATAAGCCTTGGCTGTTCACTCGGCTTAGTTAACCGGATATAAGGTAGGTCGCTGCAGAAAAGAACAACAGGCGGTACTGAGGGGTAGGGAGCTACCTCACTCTATATATAGACCACGTAAAACGACAACGCCCTGCTACCGGAAGGCAACAGGGCGTTGTCGTTTCTACGCTACTGCTCCGAATTACGACCGGCGCGTTTTGCGGGGGCGCTTGGGCGAAATATCCGAGGCACCGGTGCCGGGCTCAGTGTCAGAATCATCCGTATCATCGGCGGCGGTGTTGCGGCCGGCCTGGCGAGTCTGGGCTTCTTTCTCCTGGGCGGCTTTCATGGCGTCGGCGAGGCGGGCACCCAAGCCGGAAGGCTTCTTGTCTTTGTTCTTCACCTTGTTGGCTTCCAGCTTGGCGCGCACCTTAGTGTCGTCGACGAACCGGCGGGTGAGGGCCTGCTGGCCCAGAGTTACCAGGTTCGAAACCAGGTAGTACCAGGTCAGGCCCGCGGCGAAGTCGTTAAGCACGAAGAAGAACACCAGCGGCATGAGGTAGCTGTAAAACTTCATCGGGCCCTGCATGGCCGCCGGGTTGGCCTGGTTGCTCTGGTAAGTCATGGCCAGGGTCGAAATCGTCATCAGCAGCGTGAACAAGCTGATGTGGTTGCCCAGGAAGGGTACGTTGAAGGGCAGCTTGATCAGGTCGTCGTAGGTGCTCAGGTCATTTGCCCACAGGAAGTGCTCCTGCCGCAGCTCAATGGCGTTGGGGAAGAACTGGAACATGGCGAACAGGATCGGGATGGTCAGCAGCGTGGGCACGCAGCCGCTCAGCGGCGAGACCCCCATGGTCTGGTAGAGCTTCATTTGCTCCTGCTGCTGCTTCATCTGGTCGTCGGGGTACTTTTCCTTGATGGCATCCAGCTCGGGCTTGAGCACCTTCATGCGGGCCTGCGACTCGTACGTCTTATAGGTCAGGGGCCAGGTCACTAGCTTAATCAGCACCACCAGCAGGGCGATGATGATGCCGTAGCTGCTCACGAATTTCTCCAGCACGTGGAACACGGGCAGAATCACGAACTGGTTAACCCAGCGGAACAAGCCCCAGCCCAGGTACACGTTCCGGTCGAAGCCGGGCGTTACTTCCTTCAGGATGTTATAGGCGTTCGGCCCGAAATAGAAGCGAAAGTTAGCCTTGCCCTGCTGCACGTCGGCAGCTGGAATGCTCAAAGTAGAGCTCAAGGTCTTGAGGTAGGTCGTGTCCTCCAGGTTCACCGAGGAGTTGAACTGCCCGTTGCTGAACTGGTTATCGGCAATGATGCCGGCCACGAAGAAGTCGTGCTTGTGGGCGGCCCACTTCACGGGCTCCGTTATCTTTATTTCCTCCGGATTCTCGGAGGCCTCGGTCAGGGCGGCATGGTCGCCGGAAGCGAGGTAGTGGTTGATGGTGGTGTGGTTGCGGTTCTGCTTGGCCACCTGCTCGGTCTGGCGCACCCGGTCGAGGAAGGTGAACGTTACCGGCTCCTGGGCTAGGGTCGCCGTCAACCCGTTGAAGCGCAGCTTGTAGCCTACCTCAAAGCTATTGGCGGGTAGTGTATACAACTGCTCGATCTGGCCGCCGGCCACGTCGGCCACGAAGCGCAGTTCGTTGCTACCCTGAGGCTCAGGGCGGAAGTACAGGTCGGAAAGCTTGATCTGGCGGCCGTCGGTGGTGCGGAAGCGCGTATCCAGCTGGGCGCTCTGAGCATCGAGCAAATCCAGGGGCTGGCCCCGGAAGGTCTTGTACTTGTTCAGGCGCACGGCCTCAATCCGGCCGCCTTTCGACGAGAAGGTAATCGTCAGGTTCTCGTTTTGCAGCTGAGCGGTTTGGGCAGTGCCCTGGGCCGCGGCGGCAAACGAGCCAAGCTGCTGGGCCAGAGCCGCCGAATCGGGAGCCACCGGAGTGGCACCGGGCGTGGCCGCGGCAGTTTTGGCGGGCTGCAGCGCGGGCTCGGGTTTCGGCTTGGGCGCGAACTGCAGGTAAATCAGAAGCAAGGCAGCCATCAGGAAGATGCCTATTGCTGAATTTCGGTCCATTCAAATACTAGTGAAGGCGAATAAAGAAGAGAAGGTACGCCGCCAGCAAAAATCCGGCGCCGCTGCCGCAAAGGTCGGACTTGTCAGGCGAATATTTTTCGCGGCGGCACTTTTGTCAGGTGGAAAGGCGAAATAGAGGGGTAGGTAGAAGCCAAAGTGAGTTAGCTACAGCCAGAAAATGCAAAAAGAACGTCATGCCGAGGCGCAGCCGAAGCATCTCGCGTGCTGACGTTGTAGTGATAACTCAACGACTCGAGCGAGATGCTTCGGCTGCGCCTCGGCATGACGAATAACTAGTGAGTGAATGAGATGTACCAGCTCACTAGTTCATCATTTCACCTCACCGCTGCTACCCCTTGCGGTTCTGGATAGCGGCGCGCACAAAGCGCACGAACAGCGGGTGGGGGTTCTGGACGGTGCTTTTCAGCTCGGGGTGAAATTGGCCGGCCACAAACCACGGGTGGTTGGCTAGCTCCACTACTTCCACCAGCCCGGTTTCGGGGTTGAGGCCCGAAGGAATCATGCCAGCTTCCTCGTACTGCTTCAGGTACTCGTTGTTGAACTCGTAGCGGTGCCGGTGCCGCTCACTGATGTGGTTACGGCCGTAGGCTTTGGCTGCTTTCGAGCCCCGGCGCAGCTCACAGTCGTAGGCCCCGAGGCGCATGGTGCCGCCCTTCTGGGTAATGCTTTTCTGCTCCTCCATCATGGCAATGACGGGAGCCGGCGTCTGGGCGTTCATCTCCGTAGACGAGGCTTCGGGCAGGCCCAGCACGTTGCGGGCAAACTCTACTACCGCTACCTGCATGCCCAAACAAATACCGAAAAACGGAATGTTGTTCTCGCGCACGTGCTTGACGGCCAAAATCTTGCCTTCGAAACCTCGCTCGCCAAAACCAGGTGCTACCAGCACGCCATCCACGCCGTGCAGCAGTTGGGCCACGTTGTCGGGGTTGATATGGTCCGACTGAATGCTGCGCACCGTCACTTTGCACTCATTCTGGGCGCCGGCGTGCACAAAGGCCTCATTAATAGACTTGTAGGCGTCGGGCAGCTCCACGTATTTGCCCACCAGCGCAATCGTCACTTCCTCAGTGGGGTTTTTCAGGCGGCCCAAGAAGTCTTTCCAGGCTTCTAAGTCAGGTTGGGGCGCGCCACCTTGCAGCTTCAGCTTCTTGATAACCCGCTCATCGAGGTGCTCTTTCAGCATGAGCAACGGCACGGAGTAGATGCTGTCCGCGTCCAGGCTCTCGATTACGGAGTTAATGTTGACGTTGCAGAACAGGGCAATTTTGCGGCGCATTTCGGCCGGAATCGGGTACTCGGAGCGGCACACCAGGATGTCGGGCTGCAGGCCGGCGCTGCGCAGGTCGCGCACGGAGTGTTGGGTGGGCTTGGTTTTCAGCTCGCCGGCCGCCTTGAGGTAGGGCAGCAGGGTGAGGTGAATAACCAGGGAGCTGTTTTCGGGTAGCTCCCAGCGCAACTGGCGCACCGATTCCACGAAAGGCAACGACTCAATATCACCAATGGAGCCCCCGATTTCGGTAATTACCACGTCGAAGTCGCCGGTCTGGCCCAGCAGCAGCATGCGCCGTTTAATCTCGTCGGTGATATGGGGCACCACTTGCACGGTCTTACCGAGGTAGGCGCCCTCGCGCTCCTTCGTGATGACGTGGTCGTAGATGCGGCCGGTCGTGACGTTGTTAGCCTGGGAGGTCGGTACGTTCAGGAACCGTTCGTAGTGGCCCAGGTCGAGGTCAGTTTCGGCCCCGTCGTCCGTGACGTAACATTCGCCGTGCTCATAGGGGTTGAGCGTGCCGGGGTCGATGTTGATGTAGGGGTCGAACTTCTGGATGGTGACGCGGAAGCCGCGGGCCTGCAGCAGCTTGGCCAGGGAGGCCGAGATGATGCCTTTGCCCAGCGAGGAGGTCACTCCACCGGTGACGAAAATGTACTTGGCCGTTGCAGCCGTGGGGGTAGGGGTTCGGTCTGGCATAACGGGAAACAAAGTTAGCGGATATATCCAGGCGGAGCCGCGAAACTTTGTGCTACGCGCGAAGGGGCAAGTGTGCAGTTCGCTTTCCAGGTCTATCTTGATGTGCTTATCCCCAAAGCCTGTCATCCTGAGCCCAGCGAAGGACCTTATCACGCTGAAACGACTATCGTAACAACGACTCGTCCTGGCGTGATAAGGTCCTTCGCTGGGCTCAGGATGACAGGGTGTTTAATCAGGTGTTTTACGCCTGTTTCGGTTCGGGGCCGCGGAATACATCGGTGCCTTGCACTGGCGTCAGCTTTACCGGGCGGCCCTCACGGGCCGATTGGTAGATGGCCTCCATGATGCGCTGGTCCTGCAAGCCTTCCTCGCCGGGAGTGTGGGGCGGCTTGTCTTCCAGCACGCACTCTGAAAAGTGGTCCATTTCAGCGGCAAACTGGTTCTTCTCGCTCAGCACCACCTGGTTTTTCATCTTGGCGGGCCCTTCGGCGTGGGAGGTTTGCAGCTGCTGGCCGGTGTAGGCGTAGGCGTTATCCACGTGAATCCAGCCTCGCTCGGTGTTCACGCGGTAGAAACGGGAATCGTGGGTATTGTAGTGGGTAATGCAGTTGACAATGACGCCGTCGGGGAAGCGCATCTGCCACGACATGGCTTCCTCTACCTCCTTGAACAAGGGGTTGCCGGGCGTGCTGTGGGAGTAGGCAAAAACCTCGGTGGGCTCCGTGCCCAGCACAAAACGGCTGGTATTGAGACAATAGAGGCCAATATCGGGGAGGGCACCGCCGCCGGCCAGGTCCTGTTTGTGGCGCCAGTGGTCGGGGTTGGCGGAGCTCTGGCTGTTCTGGGCTTCGATGTACTTGGGCTTGCCGAACTTGTTGCCGCGCACCATCTCTTTTACCTGCCGGTTGTAAGGCTCGTACTGAATGCGGTAGGCCACCATGAGCTTTTTATTGGCTTTTTTGCAGGCCGCAATCATGGCCTCGCACTCGGCCGAAGAGTTGGCCATGGGCTTTTCGCAGAGGATGTGCTTGCCGGCCTGGGCCCCCCGGATGGTGTACTCAGCGTGCATGGAGTTAGGTAGTACAATGTAAATAACCTGCACTTCGGGATTGTCCTTGAGCTTATCATAATCCTGGTAGCTGTAGCAGCTTTCGGGCTTGATGCCATATTGCTGAGCCACTTTCTTAAGCTTCTCCGGTGAGCCGCTGACCAAGGCCACCGGCTTCGATTTTTTGCATTCTCCAAAGGCTGGCAGTAGCTCCTCCAGGGTGAGGTGGCCCAGGCCCACCAGGGCGTAGCCCACGCGTTTGTCGGGGGGCAGGGGGGTAGGCACCGGCCCCGATTGGGGGTCCACGTCCGACTTCCAGGCTTCCAGTTCGATGGGCTTGTTCAGGTCGGCGGGTACCTTGGCCGGCGGCGACACTGCCTCGGAAGAAGGTATCTGCTGGCCACCTGGGGCCGCATACACCGTGCTGGCATCTACCTCCGAGGCGGGCGTGCCCGTAGTGGGGGTAGTAGCGGCCGAAGCGGAAGCCGACTTATCCTGGCAGCTGGCTAGCGTGCTGGTTGCTACGCCCACAGCTAGCCCGCGTCCGGCAAGGCTCAGAAACTCCTTGCGCGAAACCTCTTGGCTGGCGTGGCGCAACACGGTATGGAACAGTTCATTGGTGATGGACATAGAAGCAGGCTGTAGGTGATGGATATACCAACTCATACTGCCAGGTTGTGAGCGGGTTGCCTTTGCCCGCGGGGCCACCCCTACGAAATTATGGCTTCCCAAGGCGCGGGCTCGAGGAAATGACTGTCTATTGCCCGGGGAATAGTTGGGTTTGCAACTGATTACGAGGCAAAACTGCCCTGGCGCAGATAATAGGTAAAAGCCCGTCGTGCCGGGCGCAGCGAAGCATGATAGTAGAAGCCTCTACTACCCTCAAACAAGCGCAGCAGTTGAAAAGCGCGGTGGTTTTGCCCAAGTTGCGGGTGTTTTGCTTATCACTTCTGCCTTGATGCCGTTTTTTCGCTTGCTGCAACGCGCCTTGCTCGTGCTGCTATACCTGCTGCTTGGGTTTCCTGTTACTGCCCAAATACTGCCCACTGCTACTCCTGCACCTGCTTCTGGTTTGCCGTGGCTAGAGCAGTTGCTTACTTCTTCGGCGGTGTTGCGGCGGCACCACGTGGGCGTGTGCCTGACGGATGTAGCCACGGGGCAGCAGCTATTTGGGCTGAATGACGACCGATATTTCACCCCGGCCAGCACCATGAAGCTGTTCAGCCTCTACGCCGGGCTGCGCTTGCTACCCGATTCCTTGCCCAGCCTGCATTACGTGGTGCGCCCCGACAGCCTCGTGTTCTGGGGAACTGGCGACCCTACCCTGCTCCACGGCGACGTACCCTTCCGGCGGGCTTTCATCTTCTTGCAAAATAGGCCCGAAAAGCTGTTCTACGCCGAGGTGCCCACCGTTACCGCCTTCGGGCCGGGGTGGAGCTGGGACGACTACAACTACTACTTTCAGCCCGAGCGCGGGGCCTTTCCGGTGTACGGCCACACGGTGCGTTTTTACGGCAAACCAGGTCCGGCGCTACCCCGCGTGCATCCGCGCTTCTTCCGGCCGCTCACAGAACTGGCCCCGGCTGGCACGGCTAATCCGGCCGATGACCACGTGCGCCGTACGCCGCTGGAAAACCGCTTCACCGTGTTTCCAGCCACGAAAAACTGGGTCGATGAAACCCCGTTTCGAACTAGTTCGGCGCTGCTCCTGCAACTGCTTCAGGACACCCTGCGCCGCCCCGTGCTTCCCGTGCCGCTGCGCCTGCGGCCCCAGGATGCAGTGTACACGCTGCGCGGGCTACCCGTCGATTCGCTCTATCGTCGCATGATTCGGGTGAGCGACAATTTCCTGGCCGAGCAGCTCCTGCTGCTGTGTTCCTCCTCGCTCCGCCTTGACTCTTTGAACACGGCCCGTACTATCCAGGTAGTGCAGCAGCGCTACCTCGCGGGCTTGCCCGATGCCCCAGTGTGGGTTGATGGCTCCGGCCTCTCGCGCCTCAACCTCGTGACGCCTCGTACGCTGGTGGCGTTGCTGTTGCGTCTGCACCAGGAGGTAGCGGAGCCGCGCCTGCTGAGCCTGCTGGCCGCCGGCGGCGGACAAGGTACTCTGCGTCGGCGCTACCGCCCCGTGGCGGGTAAACCTTGGCTGTGGGGCAAAACTGGTACGCTCACCAACAATCACAACTTAGTAGGCTACATCAGGACCAAGTCCGGTCGGCTGCTGGCCTTCAGCTTCCTGAACAACAACCTGCCCGGCGATGATGCTCCCGTACGCGCCGAGATGGAGAAGATCCTAGGCCAGGTTCGGGAGCGGCTGTAGAAACGGGGGTAAGATCTATCTTGTAAGAAGGCGTGTGAATTTATTTCACGAAGGCTGTCATGCAGAGCCGGAGGCGAAGCATCTGGCGTGCTGACGTCTGAGTACTATGGCAACGACTGCACGCCAGATGCTTCGCCTCCGGCTCTGCATGACGGTCTAGTGAATCTTCTTAGGCACACGCCCTTAATACAGCACTCGAAACTTAATGGTGTGCTTCACCTTGCGCAGCTCGCCGATTACCTCCGACTCGTACTGCTTGTCGATGTCGGTGATGACGTAGCCGATGTGCTCGTTGGTTTTCAGGTACTGCCCCAGGATGTTGACGTGGTGTTGGGCCAGCACGTTGTTGATGCGGGCCAGCACGCCGGGCACGTTGTGGTGAATGTGGATGAGGCGGTGGGCCTGCTGCTCGGGCAGCTGAATGTTGGGGAAATTGACACTCTGCTGGGTGTTGCCGGTGTTCACGTACTGCATAATCCGCTCGGGCACAAACTCGGCAATGTTGCGCTGAGCTTCGGCCGTGCTACCCCCCACGTGGGGGGTGAGCAGCACATTGGGCAGGCCGCGCAGCTCACTCTCGAAGCTTTCTTGGTTAGTTTTGGGCTCGTAGGGAAACACATCCACGGCGGCCCCGCCCAGGTGGCCGGAGCGAAGCACGGCGGCCAGGGCCGGCACATCGACCACGTGGCCGCGGCTATTGTTGAGCAGCAGGGCGCCGGGCTTCATCATGGCCAGCTCCGTGGCCCCGATGAGGTTGGTATTGGCCGGGCGGCCGTCTACGTGCAGGGTTACAATGTCGGACTGGCGGAGCAGTTCCTCCAGGGTGCGGCACTTCACGGCGTTGCCGAGCTGCAGCTTCTCGGCCACGTCGTAGTACAGCACCTGCATGCCCACGGCCTCGGCCACTACCGAGAGCTGGGCGCCGATATTGCCGTAGCCGACGATGCCCAGCTTCTTGCCCCGGATTTCAAACGACCCCTTGGCCGATTTATCCCACTCGCCCTCGTGCATTTTGGGGCTTTTCTCGGGGATGCGGCGGGCCAGCATGATGATTTCGCCCAGGGCCAGCTCCACCACTGAGCGGGTGTTGCTGAAAGGGGCATTGAATACGGCCACGCCCTTTTTCATGCAGCCCGTCAAATCAATTTGGTTGGTACCGATGCAGAACGCCCCGATGCTGATGAGGCGGTTGGCGGCCTCCAGCACCCGTTGCGTTACCTGGGTTTTGCTCCGGATGCCCAGAATGCTCACGCCCTCAATCTGCTGCACTAGCTCGTCTTCGTCGAGGCCACCGGGCACGGTATCTACCTGGTAGCCTTCCTGGCGGAACAGCTCGGCGGCGCGCGGGTCGGGGTTTTCGAGCAGCAGAACTTTGATGCGGTTTTTGGGGTAGGAGAGGGTCATCGGGAGCTTGTTCTGGTAGAGAAATTCGTCGAAGGAAGGCAGCACCTCATCGGCGCGGGCTACTACGGCTGCGCGGTGCACGTTTTCGGTGAAGGCGTAGAAGCGGTTGGCCAGCCCAGCCTCCCGAATTTGGTAGTCGGTGTACCCGTCGCCGAGGGCGTACACGTCGCCGTCCAGGTCGAGCTGGCGCAACTGCAGAATCTTGCCCCCGTCGCGGCTGAGCACGTTTTCGGGGTCGAAGCCGGTAATGCGGCCCTCGGCATCGAAGGAGAAGGTATTGGCCAGCACGTGCGCGGCGTCGATGCCAAACTCGGCCACCACCGGCTCAATAAACTCCCGGAAGCCGCTGCTGACAATGTAAATGCGGCCCTGAAACTTCTCAAAAAAGCTGCGGTTACGCTGAATGCTTTCGGATACTTTGCCGCGCAGGCGCTCCACTAGCAGGGGCAGGTGCTCCCGCCGGGCCGGCAGCAGGGTCAGCCGCTGCTTCAACGACTCCGAGAAGTTTAACTCCCCGCTCATGCCCCGGTCCGTCAGGGCCCGGATGGCGCTTACTACCTCCTCCCGGTTCGGCTGACCTGTCAGGGCAATGTCGGCCAATTCATCGAGGCCTTCTACCTGCGTGAAGGTGCTGTCGAAATCGATAATGAGGTAGGGGAGTGGTTGCGGCTGGTTGGGCATAGTAAGGGGAGTTACATAACCGTTACATAAAAAAACAGATAGTATGGGATGGAAATGGCGTTTTTATATTCGCCAGTTACACAGCCGTTACATAAGATTTAGTTTAAAACTGGTACATACCGAGCTTGCTTTTTCGACTTGTTATCCGGATCATATGGTTTTATAAGACCAGCTTCTAGTGTATCAGAGATAATACGTGAAGCCATAGGATAGTTTTTTTCAGCTATTCCCATTCTTTCTCTAAAAGACTGGTTGGACATAGTTTCACCATTAGCTAGCTTTAAACAAGCATGTTGGTAGCACGCTCTTACTTTGTCTCGGGCACTCATTTCACGTAGCAGCCTAGGCGCGTATAAAATAGCTTGGGTAAAATTGTCCCCCCGAATAAAATCTGGAGCTGGGAGTAAGTGTTTTTCACACTCCTCTACAATGCGGTCAATACCACTACCTCGTCGTTCGCAAAAGTCAAGGGCATGCATAGTGGCTGCAATAGCTTCATTACGACTAACCGGCAGATGATTGAGAAACTGAAGCACGTTAATTAAGGGCACACCAGGATTACTTACTTCAATACGATTAGTAAATACTTCGACCATTGGTGCAGAGCCAGATGTATCGAAGTTCTGATGAATTAATGCATTGGCCAATAGTTCTCTAATAGCTTTGGGTGGATACGTAGCAATATGTACTCGTCTTGCCGAACCAATTTCCTCTCGGTTAGGTAGCTTTTCATTCAGCCAATTGAGTGCGTTTTCAAACCCTAGAGCATACCCACGATGACCTGTGTGCTCTTGCTTACCTCCGGTGCGGCCAGTGCCGTCATAGAAAATTATCCGTAGCCGTTTGTATTCTAACTGGTCAAACTGTCGTAAGTCGCGGGCAAATAACACTGCGCCAAGGTTAGTAATATGAAGAACTTGATTCTCTCGGATCACTATCTTATCCATCACGAAACGAGCGACAACATCCTGCGCGTTGGTGGGCTTTGGATAGTTGAAAAGTTTGTAGTAACCCTCCCAGTCGAGTAGACTAAGGATATGCGAAACGCTAGCATTAAGGAATGCAAAACGACGCTCAAATGGCGTAATGGTTTGACCTTGCCATTCAAGACGACGACGCTCATCGGGGTTCAACGGACCTAGACTTTCACCATCGCGGCCGTAGTAATGGCCTTTCCAAGAAGTAGGGGAACCTAGAGCAGCAGGAGGAATTTCAAACAGAAGTACTCGTTTTTCCTCACAAAATATTTCGTGTATTGCACGAAATGTGAGCCGGTTGCCTGTTTGGTCAGCAATTTCGCGGTAAAGACTCTGCAACTTACCACTATCCTGCCGAAACGAAGTCCCTACTACTTGCTTCTGATCATCGACCCCAAAAACAAGCCAAGCCGCTTCCGTACCCTGTAAGCTAGCTTCGTTGCTTAACGCACTGAAATACTGGCCTAACTTGTCGAAGTCGAACGTGTTTTTTGCCTCTTTGAACTCAACAACTTCGTTTTCACTATGCAGCTGTAAAAGCTGATCTAATTGGTCAGAACCATCTCTCATACTGTTGTTGTCATTAGAAGCGAGCTAATGCATAGGTAAGGGATAAATGGATAGATATGGCTCTGCAATATAGCTCCAACCAGCTGAGTTAATGAGTCTCATAAAACTCCAGCGGCAGCCCGTCGGGGTCCTGAATGAAGGTGAAGCGGCGGCCGGTAAACTCATCTACCCGCACGGGCTCAGCGGCTACTCCGTGGCTGGCGAGGTGGCGCACGGTGGCTTCTATGTCCGACACGGCGAAAGCCAGGTGGCGCAAGCCAGTGGCCTCCGGCTGACTAAGACGGGCGGGCGGGGCAGGAAACGAAAACAGCTCAATACTATACTGCTCGCCTAGCGCTAGGTCTAACTTCCACGACTCCCGCTCGGCCCGGTGCACCTCCCGAATGATGCGCAGGCCTAGCACCTGGGTGTAAAACTGCTTCGAGCGGGCGTAATCGGCGCAGATAATGGCAATGTGATGAACGCGGAGCAGGGGTAGCATGGGCAACAAGAGAAAACAAGCAGCGAAGAGGCGCAAAGCTATACGATGCGCTGGCAAGCGGGCCCTACGGAGAACCTCAGCGGCATCCATTTCGGGCCGGAGCAGTACACCTTACCAAGTACCACCAACGCCGGCGCACCCATGGCACAGCAGCAACCGCAAGAGTATGAGTTAGAAGTCGTAACGCTAGACCGGTACGCGGCAGGAGTAGAAGAGCTCACCCTGCACACAAATGCCGGCCCAATAACCGCCCGCCTGCACCCGGCTACCCCCGGCGCGGCCGTGGTAGTGTGGGTAGGCGGTTCGGGCGGGGGCCTGGATGGGCCCGCTGGCGGGATGTATCCGCGGCTGGCGGGGCAGCTGGCGGAGCGCGGTATTGCTTCCCTGCGCCTGCATTACCGCCAACCTAATTACTTAGAGGACTGCGTGGTTGATGTGCTGCTGGCCGTGCAATACCTGGCGGAGCAGCGCGGCTACGGGCCAGTTGGGTTAGTTGGACATTCGTTTGGGGGTGCCGTGGTAGTGAGTGCCGGTGCCCTGAGCCCGGTGGTGGGAGCAGTGGTAGCCATGAGCAGCCAAACCTATGGCACCGACCTGGCCTCACAAGTAAGCCCGCGGCCCCTGCTGGTTTTGCACGGCACCGACGATGAAATACTACCTCATCGGTGCTCGGAGAACATTTACGAACGGGCCCAGCAGCCCAAAGAACTGCTGCTTTATCCCGGTTGCCGCCACGGCCTAGATGAGTGCCGCGACCAAGTGGATGCAGACGTAGTACATTGGCTGACTACTCAGCTACGCACCGCGTCCTTGCCGCCCGTAGGCGACGCCGGAGAGTAGCCGCCGCTTTCTACAGTGATTGAAATGGAGTGCGTTACTGCACCCGCTTGTCGTCGCAGGTGGGCACCCACTTGTCGCACTGGCAGCTGGGGCAGGTGGCGACGCCGCCGCGGGGCAGCAGCTGCACGGTGCCACACTGGGCGCAGGCAAAGTTGCCGGCCTCACTCACGCGGCGCACGGCGGCGTCTACCCGCTCGGGCCAGATGGGGAGGCCAGGTCGCACGTCCGTATCATCGAAAAAGAAAATGCTCATTTCGCCGGTGGCCTCAATGTATACGCGCCGCACCTGGCCCAGGTGTTCGATCTGCTGCTGGCGCAGCTCCCCGAATAGTTCTTTCTGGTTGAGGCGTTGCTTGCGGAAGTTGCTCATGTTCACGACCCCTTCCTCTACCAACAGCACCGGGGCACCCTCCAGCCAGTCAGAAAAGCGCGGCAGGTGCTCGGTGAGGCGGTTAAAGCCGACGTACATGAGGGCCACGGCCGCAAACACCACCACGACGTGGCTCAGGGGCACGTCGTCGTAGAACATGGCGTCGCCGGCCGCCGAGCCCAGAGCCAGCACAATGCTCAACTCAAACAAGGAAAGTTGCTTGACCCCGCGCCGCCCGGTAATGCGCAGCACCCCCAGTGTCAGAATATAAGTGAAAACGCAGCGCGCCGCCACTTCCAGAAGGTACAGTGGCGGCGCGTCGTCGGACCAAAGGATGCGGTTCCAGTCGAAGGGGGTAATGGAGGCGGCAAGGAGCATACACAGCGAAATGGCAAACCGGCCGATACGGCCGTGTTTGGTCTAACGCAGGTAACAACCATACAGTTAATTAAATCGGCATTAACCCCACCCAAGCCGGAAAGCCAGCGCGTTAGCGCGGCGGCGTCAGGGGCAAGACGAAGTGGTAGGTGGAAGGCGCAAAGCCCAGCGCTGTCCAGAACTGCACCCCGGCCGGGTTGGCCACGGCCACCTGCAGCTCTAAGTGGTCGGCGCCTTGGCGGGTAAGCCAGTCTTTGGCCGTCTCAAACAGCAGCCGGCCCAGGCCGTTGCGCCGGTACTGGGGGCGCACAATGGTTTCGGCAATGTAGCCGCGCCGGTTGAAGTGCATGCCGTTGTTGCCAATCTGGTACATGGCCACGAGCAACCCCATCAGACCGTCCGCATTTTCCACCACAAAAAACCGGGTGTACGGCTCCTGCAAGCGTTGGAGCAGCACGCGTTTCAGCTCCGGCTCAGCCTGGCGGTAGTACCCGAAAACGGGGTGGTAGGCCTCGTGGGAGTCCATTAACTCACACCAGATGGAATACAGGGCGTCAAGGTCGGGCCGGGTAGCGGTACGAATGGTCATAGGTAAAAGCCGGGGAAGCGCAAAAGTTGCAGAAGGAAGGTCACAAACCAATAGCTTCCCGTCGTTGGTTGCAGGCTTGTCGGCAGTAAGCACCTACCTCTTGCCTTCAGTTGGGGCTGGCAGAAGTTGCCGGACCGGAGTACCAGGCCCTTGCCTCGCGGCAACGTCTAAACCCAAAACCTTTCACAACTGCATGCGCCGCGAGTAGGGTAGCTGTTCCCTCATCCGCGGCGCATGTGGTTGTGGGGGCATAAGCTAGGCGCTGGCCTCGTTCAGGGTTTGTATATCGTCGGGGCTTAGCTGCAGCTCGGTGGCGTGCAGCAGCTCCGTTACCTGCTCGGGGCTGGTGGCGCTGGCAATGGGTGCCGTAAGGCCGGGTTGGGCCATAATCCAGGCTAGGGCCACCTGGGCGGGCGTGGCTTGCTGGCGGGCCGCCACGGCATCAAGGGCGCCAAGAATTCGCAGGCCTTTTTCGTTCAGGTATTTCTGGCCTACGCCGCCCCCGCGGGCACTTTTCTGCAGGTCGGCCGCGGTGCGGTACTTGCCAGTGAGGAAGCCCGCCGCCAGCCCGTAGTACGGAATCACGCCGATGTGGTGCTCCTGCACCAGCGGTAGCAGCTCCTGCTCAAACTCGGCCCGGTCGTAGAGGTTGTAGAGTGGCTGCAAGGACTCGTAGCGCGGGAAACCCAGGCGGGCGCTAGCTTCCACCGACTCCCGGAGGCGGGCCGCATCGAAATTCGAGGCCCCAATGACGCGCACCTTGCCTTGCTGCACTAGCTGGGCGTAGGCTTCCAGGGTTTCCTCCACGGGTGTCGTGGGGTCGTCTTTGTGCGACTGATAAAGGTCGATGTAGTCGGTTTGCAGGCGCTGCAGGGAGCCCTCCACGGCCCGCAGGATGTAGTCTTTTTTCAGGCCCTTGTTTTCGGGGTTTACTTCCCAGCCGACTTTGGTGGCAATAACTACATCGTCGCGGCGGCCGCGCTGGCGCAGCCACTTCCCAATAATAGTTTCCGACTCGCCGCCGACGTGGCCCGGCACCCACACAGAGTAGCCATCGGCGGTGTCAATGGCGTTGCCGCCCCCGCCCACAAAGGCGTCGAGAATACGGAAGGAAGTAGCTTCATCGGCGGTCCAGCCGAAGACGTTGCCGCCCAGCACAAGCGGGGCAATGCGCAGGCCGGAGCGGCCCAGTTCACGGTGTTGCATAAGTAGGTACGTAAGGAAAGGAAACGATACCGTAAACCGGCGGGCCGCCCGGAGGTTAGGACGAGGGCGCGCCAGCTCGTATTTTCCCGGATGGCTACCAAACTCGATATCCTGGAAATAGTAGATGCCCCCAGTCGGGCGGAGTGGCGGGCGTGGCTAGCCGCCCACCACACCCAGCCGTAGGTATCTGGCTGGTACTCTACAAGAAAGGCAGTGGACCTCAGCGCCTTTCATACGCCGAAGCCGTGGAGGAAGCCCTGTGCTTCGGCTGGATCGACTCTTCACCGCGCAAAGTTGATGACACGTGCTTTCAACTGTACTTTTCGCCCCGAAAAAAGGGTAGCGTGTGGTCGGCGGTTAATAAAAAGCGCATTGAGCAGCTAGCCGCCGCGGGCCTGCTCATGCCGGCCGGGCAAGCCAAAATAGCCGCCGCCCAGCACGACGGCAGCTGGGCCGCCCTGGATGAGGTAGATGCCCTGCTAGTGCCGCCCGACCTGGCCGCAGCCCTGGCCGCTACCCCTGGCGCTGAGCAGCACTTTGCCCGTCTGGCCCCCAGCCGCCGCAAACAGCACCTTCAGCAACTGGCCGCCGCGCGCCGCCCCGAAACGCGGCAGCAGCGTATTGCGCGCCTTATTCAGCAGCTCGTCCCGCCACCGCCGGCCCAATAGGAGTTCTGAAAGCGCAAAAGCGTAGCTGCCGGCGCGCCCGGCTGCGGTGCGGCTCCTATCTTCGCGGCCATGCTACGGATTTGCTACCTTCTGCTAAGCCTCGGTTGTTTGCTGCTTGGTGCCGCGCCCACGCCCCGGGTTACGGAGCGCAACCTGCAGCAACACTTCGACCAGTACGGGGTGCGGGGCTCATTTCTGCTCTATGAAACGGCTACTGGGCGCTTTACCGCCTACCAGGAAAAGCGCTGCCGCCAGGGCTTTCTGCCGGCCTCCACCTTTAAAATTCCGAACACGCTCATCGGCCTGCAAACCGGTGCCCTGCCCGATACGGCCACCATCTGCCGCTGGGATGGAGTGCAGCGCTACTTCCCGCAGTGGAACCAGGATATGCCTTACGCCCGCGCCCTGCGCGTTTCCTGCGTGCCGTGCTACCAGCAGCTAGCCCGGAAGGTGGGTGTGCCGGCCTACCAGCAGTGGCTGCGGAAGCTGCGCTACCCCGGCATTGTCGTCACGCCTGGTACCCTCGATACGTTTTGGCTCGATGGTAACTCGCGTATCAGTCAGTTTGAGCAGGTGGATTTCCTTCGGCGCCTGCAGGCCGAAACCTTGCCCCTGGCAGTGCGTCATCAGCGGGCGGTAAAGCAACTGCTCATCTTGCAGAAAACGCCGGCCTACACCCTGTATGGCAAAACCGGCTGGCGCTTTCACTCGGCTACTAACCCCGACAACGGGTGGTTTGTGGGCTGGGTAGAGCGTGCCGACGGCCGCACGGCCATTTTTGCCCTCAACGTGGAGCCTCAGCGCGGCCCCAAAGCCGACGAGCGGTTCCTAGCCGGCCGCCGAGCCCTCACGGAAGCTATTCTGCGGGAAATGCAGTGGCTGTAGCAGAAAGCCTCAGGTGCCACGCTTGGCGTTAAAACAGCTAACGGCAAGCCGCGAGGCACTGGTCAGCGCTGCCAGGAAGCGCAGCTCGACAACCGCACAACGAAACCAGGGCTACCTGCACCACGCTGCACCTGTAGTGGATTCGAAAAGTAGCCTGCTCTGGCGCTACCTTACGTTTCTATGCGCTGCACCCTGCTGATTTTCCTTCTTTTGCTTACTGGCCTGGCCGCGGCCCAAACCCCGCGGGCCGACATCCTGATCCGCAACGGCCGCCTCTACGATGGCACCGGCAACGCCTGGACGCTCGGCGACGTGGCCGTGCGGGACGGCCGCATTGTGGCCGTGGGCCGGCTGCCCGCCGATTACCCCGCTGACACCGTGCTGGACGCCCGCGGCCTGGCCGTGGCCCCAGGCTTTATCGATGTGCACACCCACATCGAGGACGATGAAGTGCGCCAGCCCACCGCCGATAACTTCCTCTACGACGGCGTCACGACCGTAGTGACCGGCAACTGCGGCTCCTCCCGCCCCAACCTGGCCCGCTACTTCCGCACCCTCGACAGCCTGCATCTATCCGTAAACACCGCTTCCTTGGTGGGCCACGGCACCGTGCGCAAAGCCGTCATGGGCCGGGCCCAGCGCCAGCCTACCCCCGCTGAGCTAAGCCAGATGGAAAACCTAGTGGAGCAGGCCATGCAGGCCGGTGCCGTGGGGTTATCGTCGGGGCTGATTTACGTGCCGGGTACCTACTCCCGCACGCCCGAACTGGTGCAACTGGCTCAGGTAGCGGCCCGCTACCACGGCCTCTACGCCACCCACATGCGCAACGAAAGCGACAGTGTGCAGTTGGCCATGCAGGAAGCCCTGCGGGTAGGGCGGGAGGCCGGGCTACCCGTCCAGATTTCCCACCTCAAGCTGGGCGGCCAGCAGAACTGGGGCCGCACCGCCGAGATGCTGGCCCTGCTGGATCAGGCCCGCCACGGCGGTCAGCAAGTCACCATCGACCAGTATCCGTACACGGCCAGCTCTACCTCCCTGAGTACCCTGCTGCCCGATGCCGTGCAGGCCGATGGCCGCGACTCCCTGCGCCAGCGCCTAGCCCGCCCCGCCGTGCGCCGGGCCGTGGAGGCCAGCATGCTGGCGCGCCTGCGGGGGCGCCAGCTCAAGCACTTTAGCTACGCCGTAGTAGCCAGCTTCCCACCCGATACCAGCTACCAGGGCCTGAGCATCGAGGAAATCAATCGCCGCCGGGGGCGCCCGCACAAGGCCCGCGCCGAGGCCGCCACCATTCTGGAGCTGGTACTGCAGTACGACGCCG
Organism: Hymenobacter sublimis; assembly: GCF_023101345.1. NCBI lineage: Bacteria > Pseudomonadati > Bacteroidota > Cytophagia > Cytophagales > Hymenobacteraceae > Hymenobacter > Hymenobacter sublimis. Next base: position 3,027,151 of record NZ_CP095848.1, on the reverse strand, counting down.
GCATGGTATTTCACGGCATGAGCGAAACCGACGTGCAAAACATCCTGCGCTACCCCCAGAACATGGTAGCTTCCGACGCCAGCATTCGGGTGTGGCGGGAAGGCGCGCCCCACCCGCGCGGCTACGGCTCCAATGCCCGGGTGCTGGGCCGCTACGTGCGCGAGCTGCGCATCATTACGCTGGAAGAAGCTATCCGCCGCATGACCAGCCTGCCGGCTCAAACCTTTGGTTTCGCGGACCGCGGGCTACTGCGCCCCGGTTTTGCCGCCGATGTGGTGGTGTTCGACCCCGCCACCGTGCAGGACCGCTCTACCTTCGAGCAGCCCCACCAGTATTCCACCGGCATGAAGTACGTGCTGGTGAACGGCCGCCTCACCGTCCGGGCCGGGCAGCACACCGGCCAGCGGGCCGGGCAGGTGCTCTACGGACCAGGCAAGCGGTAGCCCGGTAAGGTAGAGACGTTCAGAAGGATGCTACAGGGTAGGCGGACCTTACTGTTTTTCCAGCACCCGCCAGCCCTGGGGTGGCAACATCAGTTCTTCGCCTGACCGGAACATGAGCTGTTCACCGCTGAACGCATCTAGCCAGGTGCCGGCGGCCTCCGCGGGAAGGTGAAGCACCTGCGGCTCAGGGCTGCTATTAATGCCAGTGAGTACGGCCGCCAGTCCCTTGCTGCGCAGAAAACAGTACGTGTCATCAGGGCCCGGCAGGCGCTGGAAGCGGCTGAGCGGGTCGCCGTTCTGCAGGGCAAAGTGACGGCGCTTGAGTTGGAGCAGGCGGGTATAGAATTCCTGGAGGGGGTAGTTCTGCCAGTCGACGGGGTCTTTATCGAAGAAGGCCAGACGCTTGTTGAGGGCCGCTTCCTGGCCGGTGTACACCAGCGGCATACCCGGCAGCAGCACCGTGAGCACGGCGAAGGGGAGGGCCAGCGGGCCGAGGCGCTCGTACTCGGTGCCGTCCCAGCTGTTTACATCGTGGTTGCTGGTGAAGTGCATGAGGTACACCGAGGGTGGGTATTTGGCCCGCTCATCGGCCAAGTACTCGTCAATTGCGGAAAGTGGCTGCTTGCCCTCGGCAATGTGGTCGAGCAGGTAATGCAGGCGCAGTCCAAAGGTCATGTTAAAGGCCTTTTCCAGCAGCTTGGTGTCGGAGTTGAACTGCTCCCAGCTCAGGCCGCCCGAGGGGTACAGCTCGTCCCACTCAGCTAGCATAAACAGGGGCTTCACGGCGTCCAGCTCCCGGCGGGCGGCGTCCCAGAAGTCGGTGGGCACCAGCCCAGCCACGTCGCAGCGGTACCCGTCAATGTCGGCCTCGCGCACCCAGTAGAGCAGGGCATCGGTCATGTAGCGGCGCAGCTCGGGGTGGCTGTAGTCGAAGGCTACTACATCAGTCCAGTCGGCTACGGGAGGCACCAGCTGGCCGTGTTCGTCGTGCTGGTACCACTCGGGGTGTTCCTGCACCAGTAGGTTATCGGGGCTGGTGTGGTTGGCTACCCAGTCGAGCAGTACGCGCAGGCCTAGTTGGTGGGCGGTGTGCACGAGGTGGCACAAATCGTGGAGGGTGCCAAACTCCGGGTTCACCCCGAAGTAGTCGCGCACGGCATATTGGCTGCCCAGCGTGCCCTTGCGCTCCACTTCCCCAATCGGGTGGATCGGCATCAGCCACACGATGCTGACACCCATGGAAGCCAGCCGGGGCAAGTGGGCCTCAAACGCTCGAAACGTACCCTCCGGCGTGTATTGGCGCAGGTTAACTTCGTAGATGGTGGCGTTGGCGGCCCAGTCGGGGTGGCGCACCTGAAACAGGTGGGCGCTGGGGTGCAGTTGAGGTTCAGACACGGTACGAGGGGTAGGTGAGAACAAGTAAAACTGCTTCTGCCTACGCGAAATCAGCATGCTATAGCCGAAACCAGGGAGTGTCTACCTCATCCTGTAAGGTAGAGGGGCAGGAACAAAAGAACGTCATGCCGAGCGCAGTGCAGGAGGCTCGCGTGCTGATGTTGCCATGCTAATCTGGCCGACAATACCCGAGATTCCCGGCCTAAAACCAACTGTTATCCGGGTTTGGGAGCTGCTCATATACCTGGTAGCTGTGCGGGGTTAGCAGCAGGCGGGAGCCTGAGCCTAGGCTAAGCACCTTGCCCGTAAATACCTCCCGGTAAACGCCCGGACCCAACCCGCTCAGGAGCAGCTCGTGGGGCTGCTGGCCTAGGTTAACGGCCGTCAGGACGCCCGCCGGGCCTTTGCGGCGCACGAAGGCGTAGGTATCGGGGCTGGCCGTGGGGGCCATGCGCGTAAACTCGCTGCACGGGTCGCCGTTGCGCAGGGCCGGGTGGCGCTTCTTGAGCTGGAGTAGGGTGGTATAAAAGTCCTGCAAGGGGTAGTCGTTCCACGGAATAGTGTCCTTGTCGAAGAAGCGCAGCCGCTTTTTTAGGGCCGCTTCCTGGCCGCTGTACACCATCGGGATGCCGGGCAGCAGGGCCGTTAGCACGGCCTGGGGCAGGGCGTCCTTGCCCAGGCGCTCATACTCCGTGCCATCCCAGCTATTGATGTCGTGGCTGGTGGTGAAGTACATGAGGTAGGCCGAGGCGGGGTAGCGGGCGCGCTCTACCTCCCGGTAGGCATCGAGGGCCGTGAGGGGCTGCTGGCGCCGGCTGATGCTGTCGAGCAGGTAGCGCATGCGCAGGGCGTAGGTAGCATCGAAGGCCTGCTCCAGCATGCCGGTGTTGGGGTTGAATTCGCCTTTTTTGAGGAAGGGCGGGTCGTGCAGCTCGTCCCACTCGGCCAGCATGAACACAGGCTTTACCTTTTCCAGCACGGGGCGGGTCTGGTTCCAGAAATCCATGGGTACGAGGCCAGCCACGTCGCAGCGGAAGCCGTCGAAACCAGCTTCGCGCAGCCAGAACACCATGGTTTGCTGCATGTACTGGCGCAGCTCAGGCTTGCTGTAATCCAGGTCGATGACGTCCTGCCAGTCGGCCACGGGCGGCACCAGCTGGCCCTGGGCGTTGCGCGTAAACCACTCGGGGTGCTGTTGCAGTAACTGGCTGTCCCAGCTGGTGTGGTTGGCTACCCAGTCCAGAATGACGTGCATGCCCAGCTGGTGCGCCGTCCGGATCAGGTGGCGCAAATCGTCCAGGGAGCCAAACTCCGGGTTTACGGCCCGGTAGTCCCGAATAGAATACTGGCTGCCCAGCGTGCCTTTGCGGTTCAGCTGACCAATAGGCTGCACCGGCATCAGCCACAGAATCCCCACACCCATTTTCTGGAGGCGGGGCAGGTGGGCCTCAAACGCCCGAAACGTGCCCTCCGGCGTGTATTGCCGAATATTGACCTCGTAAATACTGGCCGAGTCGGCCCACTGCGGGTGACGGATGGTATAGGCGTCGGGAGCGTCGGGGGCGCAGGTGATGCTGGGCTCCTGGCGGCAGGCACCAAGTAGCAGCAAAGGAAATAGCAGGCAAAGAAAAGCACGGGACATGGCGAAACTTACCGCTTTTCCCGCATTTGCCAGGGAGAAGGGGTAGCAGGAGGCGCGGGCCAGCGTAAACTGAGTAGCGCAAGGAGCTAGGCAGTGTCAGGACTAGGTCGTGTGAACAGTCAGGGCTTGTGAATTGCATCAGCCCGTCCTGCGGAGGTGGAGCCGAAGCATCTCGCGGGCTGACAGCTGAGTTACTAGCCAACTGTTTGAGCGAGATGCTTCGGCTCCGCCTCTGCAAGACGGTCGATTTTCATTACCGACCACTACTCCTAGCTGGGTTCCAGCTCTCGGTGGCGGTAGGCAACACCGCCGAACCAGTACAGCATTATGGTGCGGGAGTAGCGCAGGCTAAGCGGGGTCAGGAGCACGGCTACCACGGCTACGCTCGTCACGTACACCCACACGGCCGGGTCGTGGAGCAGGAAGTACACTAAAAACCCCGTTATCAGCATAATGGCCGTGGAAAAGGCGTAACTGATGAACATGGCGCCCCAGTAAAAGCCCGGTTCCGGCTCGTAGGCTTGCCCGCACACGGGGCAGTGCTCGGGCATTTCAGCAAAGTGCACGGGGTTGAGCGCCGAGTGCGTAAACAAGGGGCCTTCGTGGCAACGGGGGCAGCGCTGTTGCAGCATGGCCAGGGCCGTCGAATCTAGCTTTGTCATGATTTCTTATGGAGGTGGTGAAATCGTATGACAAAGGTAAAATGCCGCCCACGCGCCCGTAAGAGCTATTTCCGGGTTTGTGTGGTACAAATCAACGCGGGCTACTTGGGGCTGGGCGGCCTTCCTGCTGCTGCTCCCGAAACGCCTCGGGTGAGTGGCCGGCGTGCTTGCGAAAGTAGCGGCTGAAGTAAGATGCATCGTCGAAGCCCAGAGAGTCGGCTACCTGCGCCACGGTAGCGGGCGTGTGGCGCAGCAGACGACGGGCTTCAATGAGCAACCGCTCCTGAATCAGGGCGCTGGCGGTTTTGCCCAGGTGGCGCCGGCACAGGGCATTGAGGTGGTTGGGCGAAACGTGCAGCAAATCGGCGTAGAGCTGCACCTCGCGCTGAGTGCGGAAGTACTGGTTAATCAGGGCCCCAAACTCGCGAAGCAGCTGTTGGGCGTGGCGGGGCTCCCCGGCGGCAGCTGGCTGATCTGGGCTGGTGGGGTAGTGGCGGGCGGCTAGTTCCAGGCAAATGTGCAGGTAGGAGCGAAAGACTTCGTCTTGCTGGGGAGCGGGCGCCAAGTGCTCCTGCCACATGCGCTCAAACAGCGGTAACAGCTCGGTTTCGGTGGGGCCCAGTTGCAGCACCGGTGGGTGGCTGTGCTGAAAGAAAGGGTAGTCAAACAGCCGGGCGCCGGGGTAGCGAAACAGGTAGAAATCAGCCTCGAACAGTACCACGTAGCCCTGGGCGCCCTCAGAAAGCTGCCAGTGGTGCACCTGTCCGGGCGTCATGAAAAACAGACTACCCGGCCGCAGCTCGTAACGAACCAAATCAATGGTGTGGGTGCCGTGGCCGCCAGTGACGTAGAGCAGCAGGTAAAAGTCGTGGGCGTGGGGCTGACTAACGCCGGGAAAGTTGGCCACGTGCCTAGCTAGCTGCTCCAGGTACCAGGGCCGCGGCTGCCCCTGCGGAAATGAGTTGAGGGTAAGAACGGGCAGGCCAGGCGGGTTCATGGGCGCAGGGTGGGGTAGGGGAGCCAGCAACTCAGGCCAACTAAGCCCGGTAGTTAGTCGCCGAAATTACGCAGGCGCTTCTTGCTGAGTTCGTAGCTGATGATGGCGGGAATGTAAAAGGTCACGTCGGCCGCGAACTTGGCCAGCAGCACGCCGCCCGCCCGGCTGCCGGTCCAGCGCGGTAGCCAGTACAATAGAGCCGGCCGAATCAGCAGGCTGTCCAGTAGCTCTGCCGGCCCAAATTCCACCACCAGCGCCCGCAGGTTGCGCCCCAAGCTGCGGCGGGTATAAGGGCGGCCCTGGGCCCGAAGAGTACGGCGGGCCAGCTGCACATCCTGCCCCAGCAGCCAGCCAAAGTAGGCTACGTTGCCGGCCCAGGTGCCCGCCAGCGCTGCCCGCAAGTCCTGATTTGGGGCCAGGTGCCACACCAGGCCCGCCCCGGCTAATGTGGCCCCCACGGAAAGCACCTCGGCCAGCAGGTAACGGCGTAGCCACTCCCGAATTTTCTGTTTCATAAGCGGCCAGCGGAACCTACCAATGCAAGGCGCCTGGTGAGTTACAGCCAAAAATAGCAAGCTGGGGCAGAAGAGTAGCCGGTTTACGCCCCCGTTTCATAAGGAAGCTAGCCCGTAAGTAGTAGGTAACGTGCGTAGCTGATGGCTACCAGCGCCGCTGTGCCCCGCAACTTCAATCGTGGCATAATGGGCTGCTCTGGGGCCAGCTCCGCAGCGCTTGGCGGTGGCATGCTGTGGATGGTGCCGAAAAGGTAGTAGTAAGCTGTCAGTCAGGTGGTAAGAGTGGGGTATAGCGGGCCTATTGGCAGCTAGATTAGTGGGCTGCCAACAAAAAAAGTGCAACAATCAGAAAAAAAGTGAGCGAAAAAGGATGCTCACTCCTCCCAAATTGAAACAGGAAGTCTAGCGGATAATGAGGTTTAAGAAGACGCATGCATGTCTGGTTTCATAATTGGATATAATCATTGTAATACGATTCAATATGGGATGATATTCCAAATATTAGAATTGCATGTAAAGTATTAATAATCAAACAAATAAGCTTACAAAACTTGATTTATGGCTCATTTTACGGGATGCACTGGACTGAATATGAAATTGAACTTTATAAGGTATATGGTAGTAAATTTGGCATTGCTAGCGGGGCAGCTTGTGATGGATGCCCTCAGATACACCTATTTATTTCTGCATGAAGACACCTTTACGCTACTTGTTCCCCTTGGGGCTCGTTTTGGGGGTTGGAACTTGGAACCAGGCAGCGGCCCAGTGCGCGGCTACCACTACGTTCGCTTTTTCCAGCGACGCGGCCAACGGCGACTGGAAAGCACGTCCGGCCTTAGCAGTGCCCACGGGCTCTGCCCTGACTACTCTTGGCAGTGAGGGCTACTACTCCGGCGCTTCGGGTACCAACGCGGTGTTGCGCACCCAGGCCGTAAACGGGGCCGACATGCTGAGCTGGTCCAACGACTACCCCGACAACTCAGCTGCCAACGAGCGGTACTCTACCATCACGTTTACTTTCAACCGGCCCGTTGCCAACCTCACCATCCGGTTGCAGGACGTGGATATGGCCGCTGGCTTTACCGATGAGGTAACGTTTGCCGGCAGCAACGGCGGGATGCCCGTAGTGCCAACGCTTACCAAGCCTACCGGCAGCAGCACGGCCATTTCGGGAGCTATAGCTACCGGCACGCAGAACGTGGACAACAACACGGGCGGCACCGTAACGGCCAGCTTCGCCGGGAGTATTACCCGCCTGACACTTACTTACCGCAACACCGTTAGCGGGGTGCCCGGCAACCACATGGTTGGCATTGAGCAGATGACGTGGTGCCGTAGCGTGCCCGTAGCGGCCAACGTAACCAACGCAGCCAGCCTGGCTAACTCCCTGGGCCAAACCGACATCGACTCGCCCACGGCCCAGGCCGAAGGTACCATTACGGGCTACACCGTTACGCAATTGCCGCCGGCCAACGAAGGGGTACTCTATTACAATGCGCCCGTACTACTGGGCATCCCCAACTACATTGCCCTGCCGGCCGGCACCACCATTTCGCCCGATCAGGCGGTTGGACTGCGTTTCGACCCGGCCCCGACTTTTGCGGGTGGCACTACCACGTTCCGCTACACCGCCACCGACAATGCCGGTCTGGTGTCGGCCGCCGCTACCTTCAGCATTCCAATTCAGGCCATTGCCGGTCCGGCGGGTTGCGCGGCTTCGTATTTCGACAACACCAAGTCGTCCAGCGGCCTGACGGCGGAATACTACGCGGGCTACTTCAACGACAACCTCGCCTTCTTCGGTGGGCGCACGCCCAACCTGCGCCGCATTGATGCCCAGGTCAACTTCCCGGAAACCAACAGCTTCGGTAGTGACCTGATTAGCACAAACGCCGCCGCCGGCACTGCCGCCAACCCCGAGATGTTCAGCACCCGCCTGCGGGGTAGCATCTACGTGCCAGTTTCTGGTAGCTACACTTTCTATATTTCCTCCGATGACGCCGCTTACCTGTGGCTGGATGCGGCGGCCCTAGCAACTACCCCCACCGCGGCCACGGCTACCGTTGACAACGGCACGGCCCACACCGTGCGCGAGCGGCAAGCTACCGTCACCCTGTCGGCGGGCCTGCACAACCTGCTGCTGGTGTACGGCGACAATGACCGTGAGAACAGCCTGGTATTCTCTTACTCCAGCGCCATTTCGGGCGCTAGCATCTCCAAGCAACCAGTTCCGACCTCGGCTCTGTGCGCGGGCCCCAGCAACCTGCCGCCGGTGGCAAACAACGTGACGGCTACGCTGCCCACGCTGGGCTACGCGCTGGCTCCGCTCAGCGGCACCGACCAGGATGGTAGCATTACCAGCTTCACCATTGAAACCCTGCCCGCCAACGGCCGGCTACTGCTCGGCAACACGGCCGTAACGGCTGGTCAGGTAATTCTAGCGGCTAATGCCGGCAATCTGACTTTCGTGCCGAATGCGGGCTACGTGGGCACCGCCAGCTTCACCTACACTGCTACCGACAACGCCGGGCTGCGCTCCAACCTGGCCGCTACCTACACCGTGAATGCCCCCAACCGCCCGCCCGTGGTGGCTGGCGACTCCCGCGATGTGCCCCTGAACACGGCCGTGAACGGCAACGTGGTGCTCAACGACTACGACCAGGAGCAGAACGGCTTCACTGTAGCCCTGGGCACGGCCCCAACCCACGGTACGCTCGTGCTCAACGCCAACGGCACCTACACCTACACGCCCGCCACGGGCTACACCGGCCCCGACAGCTTCACCTACACCGCCTGCGACAACGCCGCTACCCCTCTCTGCTCGGGCAGCGCCACGGTAAGCCTGCGCGTATTCAGCACGAACACGGCCTGTACCTCCGCTACGGGCTCCAACCTGCTAGCCAACCCCGCCTTCACCAGCGGCAACACCGGCTTCGCGACCAACTACAGCTACGTGGCTTCGGCTTACGTAGCGGGCAACACTAGCACGGGTATTTATCCGGAGGGCACGTACACGGTGGGCCCCAACGCCACCACCTACCACCCCAACTTCCAGGGCACCGGCCGCACGGGCGGCACCTCCGATAATTTCCTGATGGTAAACGGCGCCGCTTCCATCCGGACGCTGTACGCCCAGACCGTGACCGTGCAGCCCAACCGCTACTACACGTTCTCGGCCTTCTTCAACAATCTGCTGGCCCCCAACAGCGGCCAGGGTATTCCGGAGCTGGGCTTCGTTATCAATGGCGAGTCTGTGTCGGGTACGATTCAGCTGAACGAGTCACCTGATCAGTGGGTGCAGTTCTCGGACGTGTGGTACTCGGGCAACAGCACCTCAGCTACCTTCGAGATTCGCAACGTGAGCACCGCTACCGGCGGTAACGACCTGGGCGTGGACGACGTGTACTTCGGCTCCTGCAACCTGGCCCCCACGGCCGTAGCCGACGTGGCCGCCACTACCTCGGGCGCCAGCACCAGCCTGAACGTGCTGACCAACGACATCGACCCCGAGAATTCATTTAACGTGGCTACCGTCGACCTGAACCCCGGTCAGGCCAACCGCCAGCTCAGCGTGACTACCGCCGAGGGCACCTTCACGGTGGACAACAGCGGCGTAGTAACCTTCGCGCCGGTAGCCGGCTTCGTGGGTACGGCTACGGCACCCTATACCGTGCAGGACGCGGCCGGAGCTCCTACCAACCAGGCCAACATTGTGGTGATGGTGCAGCAGGCCACGGCCGATGTAGTAGTAGCCCTGACGGCTCCGGCCAACAACGCTACCGCCACGGCTGGTCAGCCAATTACCTTCACGGTGCAGGCGACCAACAACGGTACCGTAACGGCCAGCAACGTAGCGCCTACCCTGCAACTGCCCGCCGGCCTGCGCGGCCTGGGTGCCAACGGCGCCCTCACGTTCAGCCACGGCGGCACGTACAACAGCAGCACTGGTCTGGTAACCTTCCCGGCGGTTAACCTCGCGGGCGGTGCCAACGCTCAGTACAGCGTGACTTTCCTGGTGCCCGGCTCCGGCCCCTTCATGGGCACGGCCAGCGCTGCTTCCGCCGCCGTAGCCGACCTAACCACCGGTAACAACACGGCCAGCGCCACGGTAAACGTGACGCCCGCCTTCGACCTAACGACTACCCTGCAAGCCCCCGCCAACGCGGCTACCGGCTCTACGCTCACTTACACGGTAGTAACCCGTAACAACGGTCCTTCCCTGGCAACGGGCGTCGTGCAAACCGTATCGTTGCCCGGCAACCTGACCGGCCTATTTGTGTCCAACAACGGCAGCTACGTTTACAATTCGGCCTCGAACACGACGGACGTTACCTTCCCGAGCATTAGCGCCCTGCCCGCCGGCCAGACGGTGAGCAACACCATCAGCCTGACCGCTCCGGCCACGGCGGCTACTTTCACGGCTACGGCCAACGTAACGGCCAACGGCGAGACGGTGCCCGGCAACAATTCGCTCACGGCTTCCACGGCCGTAGCGGCCAGCGCCGACACGCCGGCCAACGTATACACTTCCCTGGCCCTGACCAGCAACGGTGTGGCCGTAACCTCGGCCGCTCCCGGCGCCCAGCTGACTCTAACGGCGGCAGTAACCAATGCTGGTCCTGGCACCGCCACTGGGGTAGTGCAGCAGCTTGCCGTTCCCGCCGATTTGGCGCCTAGTGCTCTCACGATTTCCGGCGGCGGCACCTACAACGCCAGCGCCGGCGTGGTTACCTGGCCCGCTACCAGTTTGGTGAGCGGCACCAGCCAGACAAATACCGTGCAGTTGAACACCCCGGCCTATGGTCCGGTGCTGTTCAACTCCAACGCGGCTACCACTACTCCCGACCCCGTTGCCGGTGACAACATTGCCAGCCTCATGCTCACGGTTCGGCCGGCGGCTGATGTGGTGACGACCCTGGTAGGCCCCACGGCCGTAACGGCTGGTCAGCGCGTGACCTACACCCTGACGACGACCAACAACGGTTCCGTAGCGGCCGCTAACGTGCAGCAGTTCCTGCGCGTGCCCCCAGCCGTAGCCAACCTGACTTACTCCAGCAACCTGCCGGCCGGCACCACCGGCACGGTAGACGTGCAGCCCAACCAAGCTCTGCTGGCCTACCCGGTTATCAGCAGCCTGGCTCCCGGCCAGACGGTAGTGAACATGGTGTCGTTTGATGCGCCCGCGGGCTCTTTCACCAACACGGCCTTCGTTACCAGCACCACTCCGGATAACGCCACGGCCACCAATACCAGCACCCTGGCCGTTACGGCCAGCCGCGCCTCGGATGTGGTGGCCACCATTTCGGGTCCGGATGTGGTAGTAAATGGTACCCCGGTTGTGCTGACGGTGCGCACCCTGAACACCGGCACCTCGCCGGCTGCTGGGGTAACAACTACGGTGCAGCTGCCCGTCGGCCTAACGGGTGTGACGGTGCGCGATGCGGCGGGCGTAGCTATTAACAGCGCTTACAACGCCACCACCGGCCGCGTAACCTTCCCCGCGCAAACGGAGGTAGTAGCTGGCCTGGCCGGTTCTGTAACGAACACCATTACCTTCAACGCCCCCGACGTGGCCGCCATCAGCGCCACGGCCATTGCTACTGCCAGCTCGGCGACCAACGACGTGAACGGCACCAACAACGCCACCACGTTCACCACCAGCGTACTGCGCCCGACCCTAACGGCCGCCGATGTAGTGGAAACGCTCAGCTCGAATGTAGCCAGCCAGACGGCCGGTCAGCCGATACTCTTCACCCTAACGGCCACTAACAACGGCACGGCTCCAGCCACCAACGTGGTGCAGCGCGTGGCTCTGCCCGCCGGCCTCGACCCAGCTAGCCTGAGCATCACCAACGGTGGTACCTACGACCCGGCTTCCGGCCTGGTAACCTTCCCGGCCCTGACCCTGCAAGCCAGCGGCACTGCCGGCAACGCCCAGACCAGCACCATTACGGTAGTAACGCCCGGCGTGGGTCCTGTGACGGCCGTGGCCAGCGTAGGCTCGGCCTTCAGCGACGGTACGCCCGCCAACAACACGGCCGTAGCCAGCGTAACGGTTAACTCGCTCAGCAACGTGCGCGCCATTGTACGCGGCCCCAGCGCCCAGACCTCGGCCCAGGAAGGAACGGTGCTGCCGGGCCAGCCGGCTACCTATCTGGTACGCGTGCTGAATGATGGCCCTTCGGCCGCAACCGGCGTGAGCATTTCGGCCCAGATTCCGGCCGGCCTGAACCCAACGGATGTAGCTATTACGGGGGGCGGCAGCTACGCTCCCGGCACGGGCACAGTGACGTTCCCGGCCGTGGGCACCCTGGCTGCCGGTCAGGCCGCCTCGGTAGGCTACACCATCACCTTCCCGGTGCCTGCTACCGCCGCTTCATTCCCGGTGTCGGCCACGGTAGGCGCATCCTCGGCGCAAACCACCACCGCCGACGACACCCAGACCTACACGACCACCCTGGCCAACCAGGTAGCCGTGGCCAACCAGGTGGTGAACAACCTAACGGCCCCCGACGGCAACACCGCCGTAACGGCCCTGGCCCTGTCGCCGCTCAGCGCTTCCGATGCCGATGGTTCTATCACGAACTACGTCATTACCTCCCTGCCTGATGCCGGCACCCAAGGCACCCTGTTCTACGCCGCCGACGGCACCAACTTCGCGCCGGTAGCGCTCAGCAACGGCCGCTTCACGCTGGCCGCCGCTACGGCCGGTAACCTGCGCTTCGATCCAGTAGCCTCCTTCGTGGGTAACGCCTACTTCACTTTCTTGGCCATTGATAACAGCAATGCTGAGTCGGCGCCGGTGCTCTACACAATTCCGGTAGGCCAGGACAACACTACGGTCTTCACGGCGGCTACCGTAAAAGGTGGCAGTAACGGAGCCTATCAGAACGGTGACGTAATTACCAGTGCCTTTGATGCCAACGGCGGCGAGTACAGCCTGAACACCACTACCAAGGTGAACAGCGTGACCGACACCGGCATCCGGGTTGCTACCACCGATGCCGCCAGCACTACCCGCCTGGCGAGCATGGGTCTGGCCCTGAATGTGGCTACCGGCACCATCACGGTGGCCGACCGTACCCTGCTGCGCACCGGCAGCTACGACCTGACCGTAACGACCACCGACGAGTTCGGGGGCACGAGCAGCCAGCTGGTGGCCTTCACCATTGGCGGGGCTCCGCTGCCCGTGCAGCTGGTGAGCTTCTCGGCCAAAAGCCAGGGCGCTAACGCCCTGCTGACCTGGGCTACCACTCAGGAGCTGAACAACGCCCGCTTCGAGGTGGAGCGCTCCGTAAATGGTAAGAGCTTCGAGAAAATCGGGCAGGTAGCCGGCCACGGCACCACCACGGCAGCCCAGCAGTACAGCTTCCAGGATGCCGGCGCCAGCCGCCACGGAGCCGTAGTGTACTACCGCCTCAAGCAGGTAGACACCGATGGGGAAGCCCACCTAACGGAAGTGCAGGTAGTGCGCTTCGAGCTGAGCCAGACGCCGGAGCTGGTACTCTTCCCGAGCCCCGCCACCGATGTGCTGCACGTGCGCCTGTCGGCTACGGCCAGCCAAGCTAGCGTAACGGTGTACAGCGCCACCGGCGCCCAGGTGCTGCAAGCCCAGCTAGATGCGGCCCTGAGCACCACGCTTCCGGTAAGCAACCTGCCCGCCGGTACCTACCTCGTGAAAGTGCAGACCTCAAACGGCGTTTCCCTGATGCGTCGCTTCGTGAAAGAATAGATTAGCCTCCTGTAAGGCCTAAAAAAGCCGCGGTCTTCTAGGCCGCGGCTTTTTTCATATTGGTTTATCAGCGTTATGAGGAAAGCACAAACTACTTGCACGGCTAGCGGCACAGATGGCTGCCTCAAGATGCCTCGGCAAACTCCTTGAAACGTCATGCAGAGCCGGCGGCGAAGCATCTCGCTCGAATCGTTGAATTACTACTCCACATCAGCCCGCGAGATGCTTCGCCGCCGGCTCTGCATGACGGCCTTTTAGGTTGGTTGTAGCTCACACACTCTGAGTAGTATAAGTAGGGAAGGCTTCTCTGCCTCGTGCGCTGATTCTTCACTGACGGGGCGGTCAAGGCAACGCCTGGGCCGCTGCTGGCGTACAGTTCCACTACCTCTTCATTCTTCCCAACCTCCCGCGTTATGAACCACGCCGACCGCATCGAAGAAACTATTGAGGGCATCTACCGTGCCCTGGAGCAACACAGCAACCACCCCGTTGATGCCGGGCTAGGACATATTGACAGCTGGATTCAAGCCCTTGATGGGCTGGGCGGCTCGGCCCTCACGGGTTTGCAAGGTGAGCTGCGTCACCTGCGTACCCACGTGGAGCGCGACGACCGGCCCGCCATTGCTGCCTCCCTGCAGCAGCTGGGCCAGCAAACCTCCCTCATTGCCCGCGACATGCACGACGGGGTAGGTGACCACCTACGCCACCTGGGCCAGACGCTCATTGCCGCCGCCGGCAACCTGAAGGTTTCCTAAGCTACCACGTTTTTGACCGCCCCAGTGCCGCAGCCTTGCCTACCGGGCGAGGCTGTTTTTTTACCGGTTTGGCCGATTTCGGCTCAGGTCATATAATCGATTTTCTGTCACTCAATTTACTTACTGATATGAGCACGAACTCCCCTGACGCGGGTGCCGGGCATGCCCCCGGCTCCGTTCTGGCCGGCAGCCAAACTCACTTGGAAGCCACCCTGCACGCCCTGCAAACCGACCAGCTACCCCACTTACTGCCGGCCGCCGGCGACAACCTCTACCGCTGGATGAATCTGCTCCAGACCGTAGAGGGTGACCGGTTCGCGCCTCTGATTGAGGAACTGCAGAACCTTTACAACGCCATCGACCACGGCAACCCCAACGGCGCCCAGGTAAAGGAGTGCCTGCACAACCTGGCCAACCTGACTACCCAAGCCGCCGCCAGCGCCGATGCTCAGTCGCAGCCCAAGCTGCAGCAGCTAAGCCAGGCCCTCCAAAACGCCGCCGCCACTTTATAACCTCCTTTTCCCTGCGCCCTCATCGAAGTCGGCCTACTTCCTAAGAGGTAGGCCGCTTTTGTGGAAGAAGGGATACAGAACGCAACGCAGCCGCGCTGGCGTGTTTAGGCCAGCGCGGCTGATGGAACAAGTGAGGTGAGGCTGCCGGGGGAGGGGTGAAAGGCAATTTACCTGCCTTCGAAGCGGGTGCAGCGCACGCAACGAAGCTGAACTACAAGCCAAATGTTGTACCCTGGTTGCTACCAACCCTGAGAGTAAGGAAGTAGTACACAGGCTAGTATCTCTGTGTTTCACTCAACCTCCTTTCCTATGTCCATTTCGCATTCTGCCAGCGCCGACCAACTGGAGGCAACCCTCCGCATCCTTCGCAGTGAAGACGTAACGCAAGTGGTAGCCCGGGCTACGGAGAACATCGACGGCTGGATTCAGATGCTGCGTTCCTCCGGCGAAACCGCCCACGCTACCCTCGCCGCCGACCTGGTAAAGCTCAAAGGCTTCTTTAGCGGCACAGACCCCAACCCCATCAGCGACGTGCTGCAAACGCTGGCCGAGCACATCAACAGTTTCGTGGACAATGCCAACCCGCGCTACATCGAATCCCTGGACCAACTTTCCAAGCAGCTCACCGAGGTAGCCCGCAACCTGCAAACTGCCCGCGACGCCCAGCAGCAGTAAGCAATCCGCTTCCGGCTCCAACTCAAAACCCACCTAGCCTTGCAGTATGCAAAGCCGGGTGGGTTTTGAGCTGATAGGCGGTAGACCAACAGCCGCTTAGTAACCGGCCGCAGCGTCGTCGCCGCGGGGGTCGGCGCCGCCTTCTAGCTGGCCACCGGGCAGCACCCGAATCACCTCTACCCGGCCCCAGGGTGCACGCGGGTTGAATAGGTAACCGCGGGCCCGCAGCGTGTCTTGAGCGGCGGGTAGCAGGGCGCCGGCTTCCACGTCAATCTGGTCGGGGAGCCACTGGTGGTGCAGGCGCGGGGCGGCCACGGCTTGCTGGGCGTTCAGGCCGTAATCTAGGGTGTTGAGGATGGCCTGCATGACGCTGGTAATGATGGTGCTGCCGCCGGGCGTGCCCACTACCAGGGCCAGTTTCTTGTTTTTGGTGAGAATAGCCGGCGTCATGGAGGACAGCATGCGCTTGCCGGGCGCAATGGCATTGGCCGCGCCGCCTACCAGTCCGTAGGCGTTAGGTGTGCCAGGTTTGCTACTGAAATCGTCCATCTCGTTGTTAAGCAGAAAACCCGCTCCGGCCACTACCACCTTGCTACCGTAAGCCCCGTTGAGGGTGGTGGTGCAGCTGACCGCGTTACCCTGCGCGTCCACAATGTTGTAGTGCGTGGTCTGGTCCGACTCGTAGCCGGGCAGGCCTGTGCCGGCCGTTACCTGGGCGCTGGGTGTGGCCCGGTAGGGAAGGATAGAGGCCATGCGCCGCTGGTTGTACGATTTTTCGAGCAGCTGCGCCACCGGCACCCGTCCAAAGTCTGGGTCGCCGAGGTAGGTAGCGCGGTCGGCGTACACGCGGCGTTCGGCCTCCGTAATCCAGTGCGTGGCCTGGGGCGAATGCCAACCAGCCTTACCTAGGTTGTAGGGCTCCAGCATCTGCAGCATTTGCAGCAGGGCTACCCCGCCGGAGCTGGGCGGCGGAAACGTCAGCACCTCGTAACCCCGGTACTTGCCGTGCAGGGGCGTGCGCCACTTGGGCTGGTAATTCGCTAGGTCCTGTTTGGTGATGATGCCCTTGCCGCGCTGCATCTCTGCCACGATATAGTCGGCAGTAGCGCCTGCATAGAAACCGGCGCGGCCCTGGTCGCGGATGCGTTCCAGCGTGCGCGCCAGTTCACTCTGCACGAAGTTTTCGCCGGTTTTCCATTCGTCCTGGGGACGGATAAGGGCGGCGCTTTGGTTTACCTTCAGGAACGTGTCGCGCTGGCGGTTCAGCCCGGCGGCTTCCTTCTCGGTCAGCACTACGCCCTTGGCGGCTAGGTCCACGGCGGGCTGCACCACGTCTTTCCATGGCAGCTTACCCAGTTTTTGGTGCAGCTCTGCCATGCCGGCCACGGTGCCGGGCACGCCGGCGGCCAGGTGGCCCAGCGTG
Source organism: Hymenobacter sublimis (assembly GCF_023101345.1). Classification (NCBI taxonomy): domain Bacteria; kingdom Pseudomonadati; phylum Bacteroidota; class Cytophagia; order Cytophagales; family Hymenobacteraceae; genus Hymenobacter; species Hymenobacter sublimis. The sequence goes on along the minus strand of NZ_CP095848.1, from coordinate 3,010,400 downwards.
CTCAGGTCCGGAATTACGTTGCCTTGCTTATCTAGGTACATGTCGCGGGTAGCGGCGGCGGGGGCGGTTTCCCGAAAATCTAGGGCGCCCTCCTGGCCATCGGCGCCACGGTAGAGCAGAAAGCCCCCGCCCCCGATGTTGCCTGCCACGGGAAACACCACCGCCAGGGCAAACTGCACGGCCACGGCCGCATCGTAGGCGTTGCCACCCCGGCGCAGAATCTCTACTCCCACGCGCGTGGCCTCCGGATGCGCCGATACAACCATCACCTTATCCGTGACGACGGGGGTAGCTGTGGGCACCGGGGCGGCCAGGGTAGCGGCAGCGCCGGGGGCAGTAGTGTGCTGCGGGGCTGAGCAGGCCGCTAGCACCGCCAGGAGGGCCAGCGGGGACAAAAAGCGTTTCATGCCCGCAAAGCTACGGTAAGTTTAGGACCCCCGGCGCGGCCTGGCCCGGCCGGTTCCGCTCCCATCCCTCTCTTGGGTCAGATGTTGCGTATGTGCCTCCCGGCCGGTTTGTCCTACTAAGACTTCCCTGAATCCTGTAGCTTTGGGCCGGACCAGACTTGTGACTGCGCTATGACTCCCGACCTGCCTACTGCCCCCGGTGCTACCGAAACTGCCCCTGCGCTGCCCCTCGTGCAGCTCGACCCGTGGCTGGCACCCTACGAGCCCGTACTCCGCCGCCGCCAGCAGCGGCTACGGCAGCGCCTCTCGGAAATTACAACCCAGTGCGGCTCCCTCACCAAGTTTGCCCAAGCCCACCAGCGCCTGGGTCTCAACTACGACGCCCGCCGCCGGGGCTACTGGTTTCGGGAGTGGGCGCCGGCCGCCGAAGCCCTGTTTCTGGTGGGCGACTTCAACGGCTGGGACCGGCAGGCCACGCCCCTAACCCAGGGCCCGGAGGGCGTATGGGAAGTGTTCCTGCCCGATAAGGACTACCAGGACCGGCTCACCCACCACTCGCTCTATAAGGTGCACGTGGTAACCCACAAAGGAGGCAAAGATCGGCTACCCGCTACCCTGCGTCGTGCCGTGCAACATCCCGAAACTAAAGACTTTGCCGCCCAGGTCTGGAGGCCGGAAACGCCCTTTGCCTGGACCGACCAGAAGTTTCGGGTGCCCAATTTTGTGCGTGAGCCCCTGATTTACGAGGCCCACGTGGGCATGGCCTTGGAGGCCGATCGGGTGGGCTCCTACCTGGAATTTGCCGCGCAAATTCTGCCCCGCATTCAGGCTGCCGGCTACAACTGCCTGCAGCTGATGGCCGTGATGGAGCACCCGTATTACGGCTCCTTTGGCTACCACGTGGCCAATTTCTTTGCGGTATCCTCGCGCTTTGGCACCCCTGAAGAGTTGAAGCACCTCATCAACGAGGCCCATAACCGTGGCATTGCCGTGCTGCTCGACGTGGTGCACTCCCACGCCGTGAAAAACGAGGCCGAAGGACTGGCCGACTTTGATGGCTCCGGCGGGCAGTATTTCCACGAAGGCGCCCGCGGCAACCACCCCGGTTGGGACTCCAAGCTTTTTGACTACGGCAAGCCTGAGGTGCAGCAGTTTCTACTCAGCAACCTGCGCTACTGGCTGGAGGAGTTTCACTTCGATGGGTTCCGCTTCGATGGCATCACCAGCATGCTCTACCACCACCACGGCGAAGGCGTCAGCTTTGGCTCCTACGACCAGTATTTCGGCCCGGAGGTAGACGAGGACGCCATTCTGTACCTGCAGCTGGCCGCTACCCTGGTGCGGGAGTGCAAGCGCAGCGCCCTGCTCATTGCCGAGGACATGAGCGGCATGCCCGGCCTCTGCCGGCCCATTGCGGAGGGCGGTATCGGCTTTGATTTTCGCTTGGCCATGGGCATCCCCGACTACTGGATCAAGCTCCTCAAGCACACCCGCGACGAGGACTGGAACCTGCACGACCTCTGGTATACCCTCACCAACCGCCGCCTCGGCGAGAAAACCGTGGCCTACGCCGAGAGCCACGACCAAGCCCTGGTGGGCGACAAAACCCTGGCCCACTGGCTGCTGGACAAGGCCATTTATGAGCACATGCACAAGGACGATGCCGACCCCATCACGGCCCGCGGCATTGCCTTGCACAAGCTTATCCGGCTGGCTACCCTGAGTTTGGGCGGCGAGGCTTACCTCAACTTTATTGGTAATGAATTCGGCCACCCGGAGTGGGTGGATTTTCCCCGGGAAGGCAACAACTGGAGCCACTACTTCGCCCGCCGCCAGTGGAGCCTGGCCGACAACCCCGACCTAAAGTACCAGTACCTGCTCAACTTCGACCGGGCCATGATTAAACTGGCCAAGTCGGCGCGGGTATTGGCCGGCGGCCCGGCTCACGAGCTCAACATCGACAGCCACAACCAGGTCCTGATTTTCGAGCGGAGCCACCTGATCTTCGTGTTCAGCTTCCACGTCGAGCGGAGCGTGCCCGACTACCGCTTCTACGTGCCCCAGCCCGGCCGCTACCGCATCCTGCTCACCTCCGACGACGCCGACTTCGGCGGCTTCCAGCGCATAGACACCGCCCTGACCTACGAAACCTTCGAGGAAGACGGCGTCAATAAGCTCAGCCTCTACGTCACGAACCGCACGGCCCTGGTGCTGGCGCGCGTGTCGTAGTCAACGCTTAATAGAGCAAAAAGGCCAGTGGCTTCTTTCCTGCATAGGAAAGAAGCCACTGGCCTTTTTAGTGAAAGTTGGGAAAAGACCTAGAACTAGTGCCGGGTTTTACGGCCGGACTGGGCCTGCTCTAGGGCGTCCTCGATGCGCTGGGCGCGAGCTTCGGGCTTTTTGGTGCGGGCTACGCGCTGGGCCAGTTCCTTGCGCTGGGTGTAGGGTAGGGCGTCGAAGCTGACCTGCAGGCCGGCCCGTTCCAGGGCGTATTTGAGGTCGTCGGGCAGCTCAATGCCGCTGGAGTCGTTGTCGCGCTCCAGCACCACGTGCACCGTGTCGGTCCAGGTTTTATTGATGGCGTTGCGCACTTCCTTGCGGATGCTAATCATGTGCTGACCGTCGCCCATGGGCACCAGGTTCAGCCGGATGGGGAAGCCATCCACGGTGCCGCGCACCGGCAGCGGGCCTTTGGTGCCATATACCTCAGGTACGCTGAAGGGAACTACCAGGAAAACGCCGCTGTCGGCGCCGTCCATTTCCATAGGAGCATCGAATTCGTGGCGGATGGGCGGGTCGGTACTCATGTAGTAGGGGGAAAGAAAGGTGCGGCAAGCTGGCGGCCGGGCAGGCCATTTTCTAGCTGGCGCAGGGTGGTAGTAAGCGTTTCAATATCCGTGGGGTCGAGTACTCGCAGGCGGCTACCCAGGGCCGGGTAGCGCGTGCGCAGCAGGGCGGCTACCTCCTCGGAGGCGGCCAGTACCACATCGGCCCGCCGCAGGGTTAGGCGTTCCAGTTCCAGGGCCCAGCCCCGGTCGGCGGGGGTAGCGCGCTCCTGGGCCAGGCTGTGCACGTGCAACACCAGCGGCCGGCCCGTTTGCTGACGGATTTCCAGCGCGGCCAGCCAGGTAGGCCAGTCGGAGGCGTAAATCACGGAAAAGTTTTCCAGCAGAGCTCGGCGCGTAGCAAAGCGGGCGTACTGAATCACCTGAAAGTTAAAGTCGGCGGGGGCGGCGGAATCGGTGCCCAGGGCTGCCAAGGCTTCCGGCAGCGAGGCTAGCTGGGGCAGAACTTCGGTGGCTGGCGCGGGAGTAGGCTCTGGCACCAAGTCGTCGGCCGGCTGGCTCAAGGCCGCGGCTTCGGCTCCGTCTGGCTCGGCAGCCGCGCCGGCAAACTCGTCCTGGTTTAGCTGCAATTCCTGCTCCGATAGCTCTGGCGCTTCCGAGGTGGGAGGCGGGGTAGGCGTAGCGGCAAAAACGACGCTGTCCTGCGGGCGCGGAGTGGGTTCAAGGTCGGGCAGCACGGCAATGGTTGTGGCAACTGGGGCCGTGGCTGCTGCCTCAGCTGCTACCGTTGGGGGCGTTGCGCCCAAATAAGGCGCTGCCGGCGCTTGCCAGGAACCATCGGAAGCGGCCAAGAAAGGCGTTGCTGCACCCGCAGTTTCGCTGGTCCCGAGGTAGGGAGCTGCCGGCCGCTGCCAGGCGCCGGGGCGCTCGTCGGGGTGGGGGCGGGGGGCGCGGGCTTCGGCCTGCGTGAGGTTGGCCAGGCCCGTTACGCGGGTAGCGGCGGGGGTAGCCAGCGGGGGGTAGGGCAAGTGGGGCAGCATTACCGAAAGCGGCAGGCGCCCGGCCAACTCTTGCACAAGAGCCCGCACGGCGGGCCGGCCGGCCGCCACGGGTGCCTCATTCCAGCCAAGCAACAACACGGAAAATGGAGCAGGAATCATAGAGCGGGGAAATGAGCGGCTGGCACGGATGAGGTATGGCAAGGTAGAGAAAAAAGTGCCTGCCGCCGCTTCTAATGGCAGTTTCTGAAAAAGTAGCGCGTAAGCTGCTCCGTTGTAGCCCGAATCAGTTTTACCTTGCGGGCTACTACCGGGCACTTCCGGCCGGGCCGGAATTTTTCTGCCTTCTTACCCTCTGACTACCTCCGACACCTCCCCGTAATGGCCGACAATATCCAGGAGAACAACTACATGGTCAATGACCTGGCCGCCCAATCCAAGCAGGAGTTCTACCCCGGCCGGGTAGTGCAGGGCGAACGGCAAGGCACTGACTTTATCTTCCGCTGCGACAATGGCGTGCAGCTCAGCCTGCAAGTAATTACCGATAAGGTCCTGCGTTTCCGCTACGCCACCGAGGCCGGCTTCGGGCCCGATTTCAGTTATGCCTTCCCCGCAGGAGTGCCCGCCCGCCAGGACCTAGAGTTTCTGGAGTTCCGGGAGAAGCCCGACCACTACCGCATTACCACCGACCGCCTGATTTGCGTCGTCGATAAGGAAAACCTGCGCACCCGGGTGCTCAACCGCTCGGGCCTGGTACTGAGCGAGGACGAAAAGGGCTTCCACTGGGAGTACGAGTACGAAACCGGCAACGACATCGTGAAGATGAGCAAGCTGGTGCAGGGCGGGGCCCACTACTACGGCCTCGGCGACAAGCCCGACAACATGAACCTGCGCGGCAAGCAGTTCACCAACTGGGGCACCGATACCTACGGCTACCAGAAAGGCTCCGACCCGCTCTACAAGAACATTCCCTTCTTCCTGGGTCTGCACCAGAAAATTGCCCACGGCATCTTCTTCGATAACTCCTTTAAGGCCAGCTTCGACTTTGCCGCCGAGCGGGCCGACGTGTCCTCGTTCTGGGCCCAGGGCGGCGAGATGAACTATTACTTCATCTACGGCCCCAGCCTGCTGGAAGTAACCCAGGAGTACACCCGCCTGACTAGCCCGCCCGAGCTGCCCCCGCTGTGGGCCCTGGGCTACCACCAGTGCAAGTGGAGCTACTTCCCCGAGAGCAACGTGAAAGCCATTGCCCAGGGCTTCCGCGACCGAAAAATTCCCTGCGACGCGCTGTATCTGGACATCGACTACATGGACGGCTACCGGTGCTTTACCTGGAGCCCGACCCACTTCCCGGAGCCCCAGCGCATGGTGCGGGAGCTGGCCGAAGATGGCTTCAAAACCATTGTCATCATCGACCCCGGCATCAAGATTGACCCCGACTACTCGGTGTACCAGGAGGGGCTAAAGAACGACTACTTCTGTCGCCGCGCCGATGGGCCGCTGATGAAGGGCTCCGTATGGCCCGGCCTCTGCAACTTCCCCGACTACACCCGCCCTGAGGTGCGCGAGTGGTGGGCCGGGCTGTTCAAGGGCCTCATCCAGGAAACGGGCGTGAAGGGCGTGTGGAATGATATGAACGAGCCCGCCGTGTTCGAGAAAGGCACCTTCCCCGACGACGTGCGCTTTGGCTACGAAGGCTACCCCGCCTCTCACCGCAAGGCCCACAACATCTACGGCATGCAAATGGCCCGCGCCACCAACGACGGCGTGAAGCAGTTTGCCTACCCCAACCGGCCCTTCACCATCACGCGCAGCACCTACGCCGGCGGGCAGCGCTACTCCTCCGGCTGGACCGGCGACAACATCGCGTCCTGGGAACACCTGTGGCTGGCCAACATTCAGTGCCAGCGCCTGAGCATCTCGGGTTTCTCGTTTGTGGGCTCTGATATTGGGGGCTTCATTGACACGCCCGACGGCGAGCTGTACGTGCGCTGGGTGGCGCTGGGGGCCTTTCATCCCTTCTTTCGCACCCACAGCTCCGGCGACCACGGCGACCAGGAACCCTGGTCGTTTGGGGAAAACTTTGCTGAGCTAGCGAAGGGCTTCATCGAGTTGCGCTACCGCTTGCTGCCCTACATGTACACCACGTTCTGGCAGTACAACCAGCAGGGCACGCCCATGCTGCGCCCCCTGGCTTTCCTTGACCAAGCCGACACCGATACCTACCTGCGCATGGCCGAGTTCAGCCTCGGCGACCACCTGCTGGTGTGCCCCATCACCCAGCCCGGCGCCGATGGCCGCTGGATGTACCTGCCCCGCGGCAACTGGTTCTACTACTGGACTGATGAGGCCAAAGCCGGTGGTGCCGAAGTGTGGGCCGCTGCCGACCTGACCCGCATTCCACTCTTCATTAAGGCCGGGGCCGTGGTGCCCATGTACCCGCTGATGCAGTACGTAGGCGAGAAAACGGTGGAAGAAGTCACCCTGCACGTGTATTACAAGCAGGGCTCGGAGACCAGCGTCCTCTACGAAGACGGGGGCGAAGGCTACGGCTACCAGCAAGGCCAGAGCACCACGCGTCGTTTCACCGTAACAGGCTCGGAGAAAGGCCTGCTCCTGCAACAAACCATCGAAGGCGACTTCCAGCCCACCTGGGCCACCTACCGCGTAGTGCTGCACGGGCTGCCCTTTGCCGCCGCCGCCTTCAGCACCGACGGGCAGCCCGCTGAAGCTGCCGAGGTAACCACCGAAACCGGCCTCACTTTGCCCGGCGTGGTAATAGGCGCCAGCTTTACGGAGCTGGTAGTAGGGTAGTCTGCTTTTACTCCTTCGGTCACCCGGAGCAGAATCGCGCATCAAGCCCAAACGAAGAACTTATCACCTGAGAATAATGGTCGTGACAACGTCCTGTTGCAGTGTGCTGAGTCCTTCGTCTGGGTTTGATGCGCGACACGTTTAGGACACGACGCAATGGCAGTGCTTTTTACCCGCTTGATGGCTGTGTTTTCACTGGCCAGGTCGCCTCTCAGCGGATAGTCTTTGCACCTTTAGTCGCACGGTGCCGCCTACCGCTGGTAGCCCGTGGAGGTTAGCGGCTGGCCCTGAACCAGGTTACTCCGCTAGCTGCTCCCGGATATACTGATAGACTTCCGGATTGCTGAGCAGGGTACCGTGGTGCAACCGCGGATATACGCGGGTGGTGATTCGCAAATCGGGCGGAGCGGCGGGGTCGCGGAAGATGCGGCCGCGGGCACTGCCGGCTCCTACCAGTCCGTCGCCGAAGTAGTCGTGCAGGGCCGAATCAACGGTTTTCATGAGGGAGCCCACCAGCACGTGGTAGCGCACCCCGGGCAGGGGCGGCACCACCGTGCGGGGCGGAAACAGATCGTCGGCGTGCTCGTTCTGCCAGTCCTCGTCGGTCAGGCGAGCGAAGCGCAGGTCCTTGATGCCGTTGCTACGCTTGTCAATCAGCCCACTAATAGCGCGGGTCGGCCAGATATTAATTTTGCGCAGAATCAGGGCCGTCAGGTGGCTGTTTTGCTCCAAAAAAGAGCCATCGTTGGGCACACCCAGCAGGAACACGTCGTGCAGGTAAGGCAGCCACTTACTTGCTGGTCCGGTGGCTAACCCAGGTTCAAGGGCGGCTGATGAAGCTGCGGCAACGGAGTGCTCCTGCGCGGCATAGTAGCCCGCTGAGCGGATGACCAGCCCGCCCATGCTGTGGCCGATCAGTACCAGTTCGCCGACTGCTGCCGGGGAGGTCTGGACCAACTCGGTAAGGAGCTGATGCAGACGACGGCCGTTTTCCGAAATGTGCAGGCCGGAGTTGTAGCGCACGTACAGGCAGTTGGCGCCCAGCTCCTGTTGCAGGCGGGGGCCGAAGCGCACATCTTCCGGGCCGGCGCCGGTTTGCCAGATGATTTCGTCGCCCATCAGCCCGTGCAGAAAGACCACCGTTTTGCGTCCCCTACCCTCGGGGGCAGGCCCTAGCCGCAGGTCCGCCACGGCTATATCGGCCTCGTGGCGGCGGAAGCTCATCTGAATAGCCCGGCGGTCGTGGCGGGCCGCTAGCTGGTCGCCGAAAGCTCCGTTGAGCACTGGCAGCGTAAAGTGCAGATTCTCCTGACCAATGCGGTAGAGCAGGCCCGCTCCGTTGAAGGGGGCCTGCGCGGCGCGCCCCACTGCTGCCGCCACCCGCCGCCAGCGCGAAGGCTGTTGGTTGGGGCCGCCAGAGAGTTCAGCCGATTCCTCAGGTTCAGTCATAGCGGCAAAGGTAGGGAGCCCCGAAAACGTGCGCTGATCTAAGAAAGATGCGAAAGGTTACCGGTGCCTTGCGGGGTAGGGCGGGGCTTCGGTTCAACAAAAAGCCCCGCCGCGGCGCAAAGCCAGCGGCGGGGCCGTATATCTATAGCACCCAAAAGTTACTGTATCACCAGCTTGCGCGTCACTAGTCCGTCGGGGGTTTCCAGCTGCAGCAGATACACGCCGCTGCGTTGCTCCCGCAAATCAACCAGCCGGCCGCGCGCGACGCTCAGCGGAGCCTTGCCCTGGCGCAGCACCACGCGGCCCGTGGCGTCCGTAACCGTGAAGGGCGCCGTGGAAAGCGCGGCATCGGTTAGTGAGGCCAAGGAAAACTCGCCGGTGGTGCTGGGGTTGGGGTACACCTGCAGCACCGATTCGGTGACCGGGTTGCGGGTAGCCGTAATGCTACCAGTCAGTTGAATATCGTCGACTAGGAGGACAGTGCCTTCGTGCAGCTCGTCCGCAATGCCAGAGTCAATTTCTATCAGCATGGAATCGGGGGAGATGCCAAGCGGGGTATAGTCGAAGGGCTGACTGACGAGGGTATAAGCTGCCGCTGGCGGGAGGATGAGCTCACTACTGGCAATTAACTGGGTAGTGCCGCTTACGTTACGTGTTAGCAGAGCCCCGGCAAAGGCAGAATCGGCCCGTGCATCGGGGCCCGTGAGGCGGTACCAGAACTGCAAGCGGGCGGGCCGCGAGGTGTACGGCGTGCCAAAGCCCTGCGGCGTGCCCGTCACCAGCACCCCGGGTACTACCAACGGCCGAGTGCTACCTATGTCGATGTTCGTTAGCTCGGCGGCAAACGTCCCCTGGCGCACCGTCGTAGATTTCTCCACAAACCCGACGTTCGGGAGCACCTGCTGCACCAGCGGCTCCAGAATGTCTTCGGTCGTAACCCAGCTCCGGGGTACCTCGCGCTGGGCTGCGTTGCGAATTTCCCAAGTGTCTAGGTTTCCGTTAGGAACCGGCGCGGGCGACTGCGCCAGCGCTGCCGAGCTGGTGGTCAGCAGGCCTATTCCGGCCAAAAAAGAGCGTAGCAGATGGCGCATAAGGGCAACAAGTGAGGTGAATGAAAGGGAATACTGGCAATTTAAAAGAATCAATAGTATAGTAGCGGGTTACGCTAGTCTAATTTCCATACGCTACTCCATATTCTGCCGGGAAGATGCGGATGGGGAAGCCAGTAAACCCAACAGGCTGCCGGTAAGCAGGCCACCTACGTGGGCGGCGTTATCGGTGGTGTGGGCTTGCAGGCCACCGGCCAGGCTACTGGCTAGCAGGTAGAAAACAAACAGCAGCATGGTGTAGCGCCCGGTCCGGGTGAAGGTAGCGGGGCGCCGCACCAGGGTAGCGAGCAGCAGGCCGTACCACCCGAAAATAGCCCCCGAGGCCCCCACGGAATTTAAGCCCTGAGAATGCCAGTACCAGCTCAGCAGGCTGCCGCCCACCCCGCTCAGCAAGTAGCCCACCACCAGGCGGCGCCCACCCACGAAACCCTCGGCAAGCAACCCCAGAAACACCAGGGAAGCCATATTCAGCAGAAGGTGGGCGGCGCCCCCGTGCACAAAGCAGCTGGTGAGCAGGCGCCAGGGCTGGGTAGGGGTTAGGGGCGAGAAGTTGGAACCCCAGCGCACCAAGTCGGCCCCGGCGGGCTGCCAGGCATGTACGCCGGTGGCTACCATGGCCAGGTACACCAGCACGTTCAGCCAGAGCAGCAGGGGCGTTACTCGGTAGCCGGGCCGGGGCCAGCTCACGCCCCGCAAGGCGCGCCAGGCCAGGGTGCCCGCGCTAGGTTCGGGTGCTGGCACTTCGGCAGGGCGCGGCACCGGGCCGGCGGGCAGCTCATCCGGAATCAGTTCGCGCCGTTGCAGCTCGCGCACGGCGGCCTGGCCTACCACGGGCGGGTACTGGTGGGCGTGCTGGGCCAGGTAAAGCAGCTCAGCGTCCGTCTTCTGGGCGAATAAGGCAGCGGGGTCGGGGGCAGACATACGCAGGAAATACAACGAGGCCGCGCCCGCTACAAAGCGCCGGCGCGGCCTCATTGGCGCGTCATAAATCCTGCCAGCCCCCGCCCACCTGACAGGATTGCGCCCGCGCCTACAGCTCCGTGATGTTGCCGCGCAGGGGCTGCTTGCGTTGGTAGTGGCCGCGCAGTTCCTCGGCCAGGCCAATGGCTTCCTGGTTTACCTTCTCCTCCTGCGGGTCCAGTAGCTGCATCTGAGCCTCGTAGCGGGACTTGAATACCTGCAGGGAGCTACGGCGCAGGGTTAGGCCCTGCTGCATGAGGTTCAGGCGCTCCTCCATGGTAGCGGTTAGGTGCTGATTGTAGGCCTTAGCCCGCATAAACCAGGTAATGCGCTCCAGCGTGAGGTCAACCTGCCCAGGAAATACGGCCGTTACGGCCCCGGTGCGGGCTTGGCTGGTGAGGTGGGCCGCGGCGTTTTCTGCCAGCCAGTAGCGCCGGGCCATGCGTAGGTAGCGGCCGGTGGCGGTAGTGTCGGCGCGGTCGGCGGCCGGGAGCAGGCGGCGCAGCTCCGCCACTTGGGCAGCCGTTTTGGCTTCGAAATCGGGTAGGCGCTCGGTTTTTACGGCTTCCAACACAATGGGCTCGGCCTTTTTGGCTGCTACCGATGCGGGCGGCGTAGCAGGTTTCGTTGGAGTGTGCAGGCCCCACCAGCCCAGCCCCAGCACCGCGGCAGCCAGCACGCCGGCCGGCCACCACCGGGCCCCGGCAGAGGTTTCGGGCACTGACTCAGGGTAGGCAGACTCTGGGGCAGCAGTGGCCTCCGGGGTAGGGGGGGGCGGCAGGCTCGCCCCGCGGCGGCGCAGCTCCCGGCCGGCTTCGGCTACCAAAGAAGGATGGTACAACTCGGGGTTCTGCACCAGGAAAAGCAGCTCCTCGGTTGGTTTTTGCAGGAAAGAGTCGGGGGTAGAAGAGGCAGCCATGCCGAGGTAACAAACGGATAAGGGTGTAAAATCCCCCCAAATTGGTAAAAAACGCCCGGACTACCGCTGCCTCCTTCCCAACGCGGCCGCCGGGCTTGCGTATAGCCAAAGCCGGGCCCCACCCGCCCGTTTCCTTCACCTTTACGCACCTTCCTCATGGATACTCCCCGCGAAGAACCCCTGGACGCTAGCTCCCTGCCGAACCGGCCCGACGCCCTCTCCAACGACAGCCAGCCCGAAGGCCGCATCTTTCCCGGCAGCCACGATACCGGCCTTAACGCCGATGATAACTCCGGCAGCGGCAGCACCGAAGGCGGCCAAGCCATCAGCGGCGCCCGGGTGCGCTCCGGTGCTCCTAACTACGACGCTCCCGGCAACGCCCAGGACGGCGACGTCGGCGGTAATACGGCCAGTGCCGGCACCGGCGTATCGGGCGGCGAAACCGGCAAGGTAAACCTCTAACCATCAGCTTTCATCCTACTTCCTCTATCATGGCTAACGACCAAAACACCCCGCAACCCCAGGGCCAGCCGGACAGCAACCCCGCTACTACCCCCAAACAACCCGCCACCACCCAAGAAGAGCTGGCAAACGACAGCGGCGCCGGCATCCGCGGTGGCTACGGCGACAGTGACCAAACCAACGGCCTGGAAGGCGGCGGCCAAACCAAATCGGACCGCTCCGACATCCAGCAATCAGCCCAGGAATAGCTTGCCCTGACAAGCCCTGGTAGCTACTCCCACGTTGCCCGCTCTAGGGCGCTTGACCTTCATGTAAGGCCAGGCGCCCTAGAGCGGGCAACGTGAATTTATAGCGTAGTTGGGGGTTGCTGTGTACTTTGCTTCTGATGAGAAAACACCTCTGCTGGCTACTGGTGAGCTGCCTGCTGCTACCCTTGGCTCAGGGACGGGCCCAGAACCCCTTGCGCCAGTTGCTGCGGTCCGATTCTGTGCTGGCGCCCGTGCTTGGACAGGCCGCTGCCCACCGGGTTCAGATCCTGTACACCCAAATCCGCCGCGACTCCCGGGGCCGGGCGCACTTCCGGAGCTACGGCTACCGGTTGCGCCCGCGGGAGTACTTCTATCCGGCCAGCTCCATCAAGCTCCCAACTGCCGTGCTGGCCCTGGAAAAGCTACACGCCCTGAGCGCGCAGGTGCCGGGCCTAACCAGCGAATCGCCCTTGCGCATTGACTCGGCCGCCTGGGGACAAACACGGGTGGTGCGAGATACCAGCAGCCAAACTGTCCGGGCTTCTGTGGCCCACTACGTGCGCAAAGTGCTGTTAGTAAGCGACAACGACGCCTTCAACCGGCTTTATGAATTTGTAGGCCCGACGGGGCTGGTGGCTGGTCTGCGCCGCCACGGCCTGCGCCACACGCTGGTGCGCCACCGCCTTTCCGTGGGCGACCAGGACTCCACGGCTCGGCGCACCAACCCGCTGGCTTTCTTCGCGGATACCAGCCTTACCCGTCCTTTGTACCTGCAACCGGCCGCTACCTACGCCGGGCCCTGGCCCCGGCAGCCGAGGCGGGGCTGGCAGGTAGGGCGGGCCCATCTGCAAGGCAGCGCGCGGGTAGAAGAGCCACTGGATTTTCGCAGCAAAAACACCACTTCCCTACCTGACTTGCAGCGCACCCTGCGGGCCGTGCTCTTTCCCGAAACGGAGCCTGCGCGGCGGCGTTTCCAGCTAGCTTCCGCCGATTATGCCCTGCTGCGAGACTACCTGCACCGCCTCCCCCGCGAAAGTGCGGCCCCCCGCTACCCAGTGGCCCAGTATCCGGATAATTACGCCAAATTCTTGCTGGCTGGCGGACCCGCGGGCCCGCTCCCGGCCGGCGTGCAGATCCACAACAAAATAGGCCAGGCCTACGGCTTCCTGGTTGATAACGCCTACATCACCGACTCAGCGCGCGGGGTAGAGTTTCTGCTGAGCGCCGTGGTGTACGTAAACCAGGACGGCGTGCTCAACGACGACCAGTACGAGTACGATACGGTGGGTTTGCCCTTTCTGCGGCGCCTGGGCCAGCGGGTGTATCAGTATGAATTGCAGCGCCGCAAATAAGCTGAAAAAGGTAACGGTAGCGCTTAGTTGAGCGTAAGAGCGTCCATTATTCTTGTCCAGTACGGCTCCGGGCCCTTGTGTATAATGTCTGCCAATCCGTTTGGACTAGTTCTGATCAGCTCCCCTGAAGAGTACCACCAGCGGGTAGCCGCGGATGCTGAGCACCAGCTCGTGAATCTGCTGGATCTAATTCCGGATCTGGTGCTTGATATTCGGTACGCTACCTCCCGCAACCTGCTGGGCGAGGCAGTGTATCCGTCGGCGAAGGCCTACCTGCGGCGGCCGGTGGCCGAGGCCCTGCAACGGGTGCAGCAGGCCCTGGCGCGGCAGGGCCTGGGCTTGTGCGTGTACGACGCCTACCGCCCCTACAGCGTGACGGTACGCTTCTACGAGCACATCCGCGACGAAAACTTCGCCGCTCCTCCCTGGCGCGGCTCCCGGCACAACCGCGGCTGCTCCGTGGACGTGGGCCTAGTGGAGCAAGCCACGGGCCGCCACTTGCCCTTACCCACTGATTTCGATGAGCTAAAGCCCGCCTCGCATGCTACCTTCAGCGCGTTGCCCAACCACGTTATCCTGAACCGTAGCACGCTGCTGGCGGCCATGAAGCGGCAAGGCTTCGTCAATTACCCCAAGGAGTGGTGGCACTTCGATTTTCACCGCTGGGCCGATTTTGACCTACTAGACCTCTCCTTCGAAGCCCTGGACATGCGCTGAGTGAAGGAGTGAGGGAGTGAGTGAAGTAGCATATACCGGTACGTCATCCTGAAGCGGTAACCGAAAGACCTTCTCACGCATAAACGAGTCGTTGTTACGACTGTCGTGCTGACGTGAGAAGGTTCTTTGCTGCACTCAGGATGACGTACCATTTATTTACCGGCTTACTCATTCACTCACTCACCATTTCACTATTTCACCAACTCACCGTTCGTAACTTCGCGGGGATGTTTCGATTACTTGCCGCCGGCCGTTTCCTGTTTGCCCTAGTTCTGAGTGTGTATTGCCTAGTCGCCAGCCAGCCGGCTGGTGCCGCCGACGGGCCGCCCAAGCGCGAGTTGCGCGGGGTCTGGATTGCCACCGTGGAGAATATTGATTGGCCTAGCTCCCGCAGCCTCACGCCCGAGCAGCAGCGCCGCGAGTACTGCCGCATGCTCGATGACCACCAGCGTAGCGGCATCAACGCCCTATTCGTGCAGGTGCGCCCCGCTTCCGACGCCTTCTACCAGAGCAGCCTGGAGCCCTGGAGCAAGTGGCTGACGGGCCAGCAGGGCAAGGCACCCGCGCCCTACTACGACCCTTTGCCCTTCCTCATCGAGGAAGCCCACAACCGGGGCATGGAGTTTCACGCCTGGTTTAATCCCTACCGCGCCACCATGGACACCGTGACGCGGCGGCTGGCCCCCAACCACCCTTACCGCAAGCACCCCGAGTGGTTTCTGCGCTACTCCGGCAAGCTGCTTTACAACCCTGGCCTGCCCGAAGTGCGCAACTACATCAGCGAGGTGATTCTGGACGTAGTGCGCCGCTATGATATCGATGGCGTACACTTCGACGACTACTTCTATCCCTACCCCGAAGCCGGGCAGATAATTCACGATGAGGACGCTTTTGCCCGCTTCAACCCCGACGGCCTTAAGCTGGCCGACTGGCGCCGCCAGAATGTGAACACCCTCATTCACGAACTGCACGACACCATTCATCACACCAAGCGCTGGGTGAAGTTCGGCATCTCGCCCTTCGGGGTGTGGCGCAATCAAAGCACGGACCCCAATGGCTCGGCCACCAAGGCTTTTCAGGGCTACGATGGCTTGTACGCCGATGCTCTGGAGTGGCTGCGTCAGGGCTGGGTTGATTACGTGCTGCCCCAACTGTACTGGAGCACCGGCTTTCGGGTGGCGCAGTACCCCGTGCTGGTGGAGTGGTGGGCCCGCAACAGCAATGGCCGCCACCTCTACATCGGGCACGGGGCCTACCGCATGTCGGAGAGCACGAAGTCGGACACCGTATGGCGCAACCCGCGCGAGCTGCCCCGGCAAGTGCGCCTGAACCGCACCTTTCCCACGGAGGTAAGCGGCAGCGTGTTCTTTAGCTCGAAATCCTTGATGGCCAACGTGCTGCACACTACCGATTCGCTGCGTCAGCACGAATTTCGCTACCCGGCTCTAGTGCCCACTATGCCCTGGCTTGATGCCGTACCCCCGCGCCCAGCCCAGAACCTGATCGTCGCGACGGAGGCCGCCGCCAACACCCTGACTTGGCAGCCCGGCCCTGCCGCCGCCGATGGTGACCAGGCCGCCTACTACGCCCTCTACCGCTTCGCCGACGACCAGACGCCTACCCCCGACGACCCCCGCAATCTGCTCACCGTGTTCCGGCCCCAGCCTGGCCGCAGGCTAAGTTTTGTAGACACTACAGCCCGCTCCGGGCGCGCTTACGCCTACTATCTCACCGCCTTCGACCGCCTGCACAACGAAAGTCGGCCTATCTCGGTGCGCACTACCGGCCGCGCCACCGAGGTAATTGTGGCCCAAACGGCCCCGCCCGAATCCGCGCCGTCGCCTGCCGCACCGGCTCCTGTCCCCAGCCCAATGCCCCCGACCCGGCCTACGCCGCGCCCCACGGCCCCACGCCCAACCACCACAGTCAACTCACCAACTAAGGTCAAAGTCAAGACCAAGCCCAAGCGCCGCGGCTTATTTGAGCGCATATTCGGCCGGCGGTAACAACGCATCTCCCGCGGGTAAGCGGCTTCCGGAAGAAAGCCAGCAAGTAAAACAAAAAGGGAGGCCTGTGCGGGCCTCCCTTTTTGTTAGATAAATACGCCGGAAAATTTACAGCGTACGGTACTCAAACTTCACGCGGCCTGTGGAGCCAGCGGTACTGGGTTTTACGCCTGTAATGCGCAAGAGCATCATTTCGCCGGTGCCCCGTACGCGCACGGCGTACACATCGTTGACAGCTACCGTGCCCAGGTCGGCAAGGTTAGCGGTGGCGTTTTGGTAGAGCAGGTTGCCGACTGTGTTGGCAGTGGCCGTGTTGTAAAAGCCAGTGGCTAGGGTAGCGGCGGGTACCTTGTAGTAGCGGGTGCCGTTGGCGGCGCTCAAGGAAACCGTACCGCCCGAAATACCACTAACCAACAGGTCCTTGGCCGTAACCGGGTTAGCCGCCGGCTCGTTAAGGGCGGTGCGCAGGTTAAACGCCAACGAGTCGGGGGAGGAACTGGAGCCAAAGCTGACGCGACCGGTTTTCAAGCTGGCAAACGCAGTAGGCTGCGCCACGGTAATCGGAGCTGAAATGATGGTCGTGGTCTGGGTTTGGGCAAAAGCTACGAATACGAACTGGATAGCAGTACCAGCCGTGCGAACTGGCACGCGCACGTCCACGGTGCGGTTGGTGGCTGCCCCGTTGGAAGGAGCCGCTACTACGCCCAGCCGGAAGCTCTGACCCGCGGCGTTGCGGTAGCCGTAGGCCAGGCTGTCCACGTTCTTGAAAAGCGTAGCCGTAGAGGTAGCCGGCGGCGTAGGCAGCACTCCAATTCCGCCTTCGTTAATCACCAGCGAATAGCCAATAATATCGCCTTCGGCCTGAGCGGTGGCGGTTAAGCCGTTGCGGTAGGTGGCAGGGGTAGTCCCAAACTTCAGGGTAGGTGTGGCTGCCACCGTGTAAGTAAAGCGGCGCATGCGCTTGCCGCCATTGGCGAAGTTCATGGTCACATCCACGCGCACGGGCGTCTTGTTGGCCAGGGTTGTCGGCACCACGTAGGGTACTTGCTGGGTAAAGTTCTGGGAGGATTGGTTGAGCTGTCCGTTGGCCGGGTAGGTGCCTACTACCGCCGAATCCTGCCGGTTGACCACCTGAAACACCGTAATATCTTTCAGATCATCCGAGGGGTTGTAAGCCACGATCAGCGGCACCGTTTCGCCGGGGGCGTACTTGGTGGAACTCAGGGTGGCAATTGTCGCGAAGCCCGGCTCGGCCGCTACTTGGTAGTGGTCATCGAAGGGTTCTTTTTCGCAGCTGGCAGTTGCTAGCCCTGCCAGGGCCAGGAAAGCGCCCGGCAGCAGGCGCCGCCAAGAAGAGGTGAAAGCAGAAAATATCGTCATCAGAAAGAGAAGTACAGATAGAGGAGGAGAATTAGGGACGGTCCCACCACAGGGGCTTGCTCACGTAATCGTCGTTGGAAGTGGCCTGCACATCGGAGAACAGCTTGGCTACAGCTTGCGGATTATACAGCACCTCCGTGGCGCCGGGCAGCATGCGGCGGGGCCACCGGTCCTTGTAATCAGCTTTGCCCGCCAGCGTGGCGTTGGCGTTGTTGGGGTAGCGCAGGTTCACGTAAATAGCGGGGTCGAAATCCAGGCGGCGCAAATCCGACCACGACTCTGGGTTCAGGAACATGGCAATGTACTTCTGCTCCATAATGCGCTTCAGATCCAGCTGGGCCTCATTCTGGGCCACGGCCGCGCTGGCTAGGTAGGCGTCAATCTGGGCTTGGGTGATGAGCGGGAAGGTCACGGCCGGGTTGCCGTTCGAGCCGCCTACCCCAATCTTCTGCATGTGCGCCCGGATGCCCGCGCGGTACGCGTTAAGGGCCCGGCCTTTGTCGCCGGCCCGGAACGCCGCTTCGGCCTCAATGAACTTCAGCTCGTGGAAGGTCATCACCTCGAAGTAGCCCAGGTCGCGGGCGTACCAGGAGCTGTAGAAGTCGGTGAAGCCGTTTACAATGTTGGCTGTGGCCGCCTGGGCTACGCCGGGGTCGTTGCCGGTGCTGGTGGCCGTGGCCATAATGGGCAGGCGTGGGTCAATCACGCCGGGGTAGGCGGCCCCGCCCACGTTGCCGTTCAGGTACTTGATGATGTTGGTGGAGAAGGTAGCCGTAGCGTAGTTGTTCCGCGTGGTACCGAAAATGTTGGTGGTGGCCGTAAGCGGGGCCACAGCCTGGATAAACTGAATCTGGGCGTCGTCGGCCGAGCTGGTCATGCTCTTGCCTACCAGGTCCAGAATCTGCTGGGGGTTGTAGGAGCTTTTCTTCACTAAGTGGTTAAGCTGGCGGGCCTTCAAGCCGTTGGCAAACCGGATCCACTTCTGCGTGTCGCCCCGGAACAGAATGTCGCCGGAAACGCTGGGCGAGGTCACGTACAGGGGGCGGAAGTTTTCTGCCGCCGGCTTCTGCATCAGGGCAATGCCCTCGTCGCAGAGCGTCAGGATGGTCTGGTAAATCTGCTCCTGCGGGTCGTACTGTGGGGTGTAGTTCTGGGCCCCTTTAAACGCCTCGGTGTAGGGAATGTCGCCGAGCATGTCGGTGGCGTGGGCCAGGTCCATGGCCAGCATAATCTTGCCGGCCCCAATGTAGTAGGGCGAGCCTTCCTGCTCAGCTGCCGCCGTCATTGTTGGGATGGTGCCCGCCGAGTAAAAGTAGGTGTAGTTAAAGGTATTGGTGCTGTTGGCGTTGCTGAGCGTAAACTGGTCGGTGCTGCTGGCCGGCGTTTTGCGCACCGTGTACTGGGTAATGTAGGTAGTCGTCAGGGAGGTGAACATCTGCGTTTGAAAGCCCTGCGAAATAATGCTGGGCAGCAGGAAGTTCGGGGTCGACGTAATGGGGTTGTTGGGGTCGGTATTCACGTCCAGGAAACTTTCGCAGGAGGTGAGGCCCAAGCCTCCACCCAGCGCCAGACCTAGCAAGAGAAGGTATTTTTTCATTGAGTTGAGTTGTTGAGGTAGGGTAGCGTAGGGCTGAACGTTAGGCCGGCCGCTACAGCAGTAGGCCACATCCAGCTTTTCGGTACTAAGCGCTACAAGCCACTAAAAATTCACGCGCACGCTCATATCCACGCCGCGGGTGCCGGGAATGCTGCCGTAATCGAAGCCACCGGAGCCGCCGCCGCGCACACCTGCGCCCGCCGAAGCCGTTTCGGGGTCAACGCCGCGGTACTTAGTGAACAGCAGCAGGTTGCGGCCCGTCACGGACAGCTCCACGCCGCGCACCGAGGTAGAGTTCGTAAACAGTGTAGCGGGCAGGCGGTAGGTCAGGGTAGCGTAGCGCAGGCGCGTCCAGGAGCCATCCTCCACGAAGGGGGTTCCAACAACTCCCAGAATGGTCTGGTAGTAGGTTTGGTTAAGCTCCACCTGCCGCGTATTGGGGGTGTAGGTGGTGCTGCCATCGGCCGCTCGGCCGGCCACTACGCCATCAAACACGACGGTTTTGTAACGGTCCAAAGTCCGCTCGCTCAGGCCCGTGCGAGTAGCAAACCAGTCGTTGCCGTTTACTACCATGCCGCCCTTGCGGAAGTCCCAGAGGAAAGACAAGGAAAGGTCTTTGTAAGTGAGCGTATTGGTTACCTGCACGGTGTAGTCGGGGGCCCGGTCGCCGGCGTACACAAAGGTGCTGGTGTTTACTAGGGGGTAGCCGGTGGTGGGGCTGATGAGGATGCGGCCATCGGGGGCGCGCTGGTAATCCAGGGCACTAACTGAGGAAATGGGCTTGCCGGGGAAAGCACCGCCGCGGGCCACGTCAATCACCCAGGAGTCCGACTGGTATACTTCGGTCAGGAAGCCGGGCAATTTGTTGGCTTTGTTGCGGTTGGCGTAGAAGTTGGCCACCACATCCCAGGTAAAGCCTTCCTTCTGAACGGGCGTGCCGCGCAGGGCCACTTCCAGGCCCTTGTTTTCCACAGTGCCGCCGTTGATGTACTGCAAAATGAAGCCGGTGGCCTGGCTCACGCGGGGCGCAATCAGCTGGTCGCGGGTAATTTGCTGGTACACGTTGGCTTCCAGGCCCAGGCGGTTTTGCAGAAACTGCAGGTCAATTCCTACTTCATACGCGCGGGTACGCTCCGGTATCAGCTGCCGATTTGAGCCGTAGAAGCCGTTGCGGAAACCGCCCCCAATGTAAGTGGCCTGGGCCAGGGGCGAATCAACGCGGTAGGGGCCAGTGTCTTTGCCCACCTCCGAAATCGAGCCCCGAATCTTGCCGTAGTTCAGCCAGGGGTTCTGGTCGAGGCCCAGCAGCTTGGTAAACTGCCAGCCCGCCGAAACTGAGCCGTAGCCGAAGGGGCGGCCGAAGTTCTTGTTTTCCTCAAACCGGGGTAGGGTTGAGGACTGATCTAGGCGCCCGTTCATTTCCAGGTTCACCTGCTGAAACAAGTTAATGTTCAGACGAGCAAAGTTGCCGATCAGTCGCCGCTCCGTGTTGGTAATAAGCGTGTTACGATTGACGGTGTTGTTGATGGAGGGTACTACCGGATTGGGGTTCTGGAAAATCAGGCCCAGGTTGTCGGTGGCCTCGTTGCGGCTCATTTCTACCGTATTGCCCAGCACCAGGAAGCCCCCTAAGTTCTCGGAGAAATCGTGCTTGAGCGTAACCAGGAAGTTGGAGTTGAGCAGGCGGTTGAGGGTAGTGGTTTCGGCAATACCGCCGTCCTGGTTACCCGTCAGGGAAGTGCCCACGGCCCGCACCGAGCGGTCCTTCTGCACGTAGAAGTCGGTGCCGATGTTGTAGCTCACACCCAGCCACTTCAGCAAATCCAAGTTGGCCTGCACGTTGCCGATAAAGCGGTTGGTGCGGGTAGTCTGGGGGTTGCGGTAAATGGTGAAGTAGGGGTTGTCGGCATCGGTGGCGGCGGTAGCGGAACCCAGCAGGCGGCGGCGGCTACCATCGGGGTTGAGGTACACCCGGGCGTCATCGTTGCGAGGCCAGTTCAGCAAGCTGACCAGATAGCCCCCGCTCCCCCCGAACAGGCCAGGGCCCTGCACTGGGTTGCGCCCGCCGGCATTGAGGTACTGGGCTGAGCCCGTAATGGACAGCTTTTCCGTCATTTTAGACGTGCCGGCCAGGCGCAGGGTCGTTTTATCGTAGAGGCTGGTGGGGGCCACGCCGCTTACATCGGTGCGTGAGCCCGAAAACAGGAAGGTGCTGCGGTCAGTACCGCCCGAAACGGTGAGGTAGTGCTGCCAGCTCTTACCCTTCTGGAAAAAGTCGCCGAGGTTGTCGTATACCGTTTCGCCGGGCTGGAAGGCCGGGCCCCAGGAGCCCCGGGTGCCGGCGTCGAACAAGCCCAGGTTGCCCTGCTTGTAACGGTCCTGAAGTTTGGGTAGGCGGCTCACCTCATCCACCGAAAACTGCGTGCGGTAGTTGATGGTAGCACGGCCGGAGGTGCCTTTTTTGGTGGTGATGATAACCGCCCCGTTGGCGGCCCGCAGTCCGTAAATGGCGGCGGCGGCCGGACCCTTGAGCACCGTCATGGAGGCAATGTCCTCGGGGTTTAGGTCGCCGGCGCGGTTCTGGTTGGCCTGGGAGCGGCCCAGCACCCCGTTGAAGCCTGAGCCCCCACCGGGGGCCGTGCTTTCCGTGAACGAGGAGTTATCCATGATGATGCCGTCAATCACGAACAGGGGCTGGTTGTTGCCATCCAGGGAGTTCCCGCCCCGAATTACGATGGCCGCGCCCTCGCCCGGTGCTCCGCCCGAAGACGTAATGCTTACGCCCGCTACTTTGCCCTGCAGGGCATTCACGATGTTGGTCTGGCGGGTTTCTACCAGTTCCGAACCTTTCACTTGCGGAGCGCTGTAGTTGAGCTCGGCCCGCTCCTGCTTGATGCCATAGGCCGTTACAACTACCTCGTTCAGACTTTTGGAGTCGGGGGCCAGGGTAATGTTGGCCGTGGTGCCCGCGCCTACCTTGTATTCCTGACTGTTGTAGCCAATAAAGCTGAAGACCAGGGTGCTGCCAGCCGGCACGTTGGGGAGGGAGTAGCGCCCATCAACGTTGGTTTGGGTGCCAATAGCGGTGCCCTTTACCAGCACGTTCACGCCGGGCAGGGGCTGTTGGTCGTTGCTGGCCGTAACGGTGCCTTGCATGGTCACGGTGGCCTGCTGGGCCCACGCTACGGGCGCGGTCAGCATCAACCCCAGGGCCAATGGGGCGGACCATAAACGTCTTTTCATACGCAGTGCAAAAGAAGGTGAGAAAGTGAGAGAAACAGAACGAAACGGCACTCGATACGCAGCCGAGTTGCAGTTGGATTATGACCAGATGATGGGAGTGTTATGCCGGAAGAAAGGAAAGAAATCCAGCGGGCCAGAGTCTGGCCGGGCAGCACAAAAAGGGTGGGTAGGAGAGGCGGGCGGCGGAAATGCGTACGAAAGAGGGGACCAACGTAAGCGCGAAAGCTAAAACTACGGGATGCAACGTAGTGAAGCAACTATATATGGTATTTTTTGAAGGCGCAATTTGGTTTTGAATCCCGGTAGTAAAGCGCCAACTTTCCCGGCCTCCGTTAGCTGCCAGCCCCGACCCTGGAACCGGTGGCGGAACCGCGCTTTTCGACTTTGCCCTGCTTCTCGTTATGCAAACCACTACCCAGGCCGCTATCCACACCACCGGCGCCATGCCCCTGGCGGAGGCGTCCCAGCCCGGCCGCCTCGTCAGCCTCGACGTGTTTCGGGGCCTGACGGTCATGGCCATGATTCTGGTGAACAACCCCGGCGACTGGGGCCACATCTACGCTCCGCTGGAGCACGCCCACTGGCACGGCTGCACCCCCACCGACCTGATTTTTCCCTTCTTCCTGTTCATCGTTGGGGTGAGCATTGTGTATGCCCTGGACGGGGCCCGTCGTCAGCCGGCAACTCACGGCCGCACCCTGGTGCGTATTTTTAAACGGTCAGCTATTCTGTTTGGACTGGGGCTGTTTTCGGCCTTGTTTCCGAAGTTTGATTTTGACACCGTGCGTATTCCGGGCGTGCTGGCTCGCATTGCGGTGGTGTTTTTGGTGTGCGGCATCCTGTTCCTGAAAACCTCGCGCCGCCAGCAAATTGGGCTGCTGGCCTTCGTGCTCGTCTTTTATAATGTGCTGCTGCAACTGGTGCCCGTGCCCGGTTACGGGCCCGCCAACCTGGAGGCCGGTACCAACCTGGGCGCCTGGCTTGATAGAACGGTGCTCGGGGAGGCTCACCTCTGGAAACAGAGCCGCACCTGGGACCCGGAGGGGCTGCTGAGCACCTTGCCCGCCATTGGCACCGGTTTGCTGGGGATGCTGGCTGGGCAGTGGCTGCGCCGCCGCGAGGTAGAGCCCGCCACCAAAGTAGCCTGGCTGTTTGTGGCCGGTGGGGCCTGCACGGTGCTGGGCCTAATCTGGAACGGCTGGTTTCCCATCAACAAAAGCCTCTGGACCAGTTCCTACGTGCTCTACGCTGGCGGCTTGGCCCTGGCCGTGCTGGCGGGCCTGTACTGGCTGACCGATGTGCAGGGCTACCGCCGCTGGATTAAGGCCCCGCTGGTGTACGGCGTGAATGCCATTACCGTGTTTTTCCTCTCGGGCCTGATTCCGCGCTTGCTGAACATGGTGAAGGTGGCGGGCCCAACCGGCCAGCCCACCGGCCTGCGCGACTGGCTGTACCAGACCTTCTTCGTGCCTTACTTCAGCCCGGTTAATGCCTCCCTGGCCGGGGCCATAGCCTGCATGCTCATATGGCTAGTCGTGCTCTGGCTGATGTACCGGCGCAACATCATAATCAAAGTGTAGCGTAGGGTTATGCCGGCCGTGGCCTCCTACTACCGGCGCGTCATCCTTCTAACTTCTATTTCGTACCTCTGTAGTATGAAGAAACTATTGATTCTGGCGACTGGGCTAGCCCTGGCAGTTCCAGCGGTGCAGGCGCAGTCTACCGCTTCGGCTACGGGTACGGCCGCTGCCATTTCAGCGGGGCAGCGCAAAGCCGCCGAGGAGCTACTGGCGGCCACTGACTCCGAGAAAAACCTGTCGGCCACCATTGACCGGATGCTGGCCGCTCAGCTGGAGCAGAACCCGGGCATGAAAGCCGTGGAGCCGGAAATGCGCGCCTACCTCACCAAATACATGAGCTGGCCTTCGATGAAGGAGGATATGGTGCAGCTTTACGCCCGCGAGTTCACCGAAAAAGAACTAAAGGAACTCACCAAGTTCTATCAGACGCCGACCGGCCGTAAGACCATTACCAAAATGCCCGCGCTAATGGCCGCCGGCATGGAAATCGGCCAGAAGCGCATGCAGGAACACCTCCCCGAGCTGCAGCAGGCCATTGCTGAGAAGCTGAAGTCGCAGGCGCCGGCCAAAACGGAATAAGCTGCTGGCGCCATCCGCCCGGCGCGCGGCACCGCTACCCCTGCTCTATCCTATTGAACCAGCTCTTACTTCTGCTATGGAAGTAAAGGCTGGTTTTTTGTTCGAGTACCGGCGAAGACATCCTGAGCTGTCCTGCCGACTCACGCGAGAAACCCGGGAGCTGGCTTCAAGCCCGCCAAACACCCACTTGGTGTCAGAATGGCGCAGCACATGTGTACTACCTACCTCGGGTAATGCCTCACACAGGTGCAGCGCAGGCATGAAGCGGGGGAAGGGTAGCCACGATACATGCGCCACGATGGGAATTCCACCTGTGAGACAAGCAGAGCCTAAGCTGGGCGATGGTAGGCCAGTAAACAAGTGTGCTGTTCCTCTGGACTACTTGATAAGCAAATCCTAACTGACGGGCTTAAGCGCCGACGAGAAAAATTATACATAACTGATGTAGGCTCAGTTACTTGGCTCTTGCATGTAGTGCCTGCTTCCTATAGCCCGTTGTTTGGAAGACCGGCCATAAGCCTGCACTATACCGTGAACTACTGGAGTTCAGAAGGATAAATAGGCCTTGAACGCGCCCCGCATGCCCTAGAAAGGCCGCTGACGCCTTTTCACCGCATGCTTAGAAGTAGCAAAGATTCAAGAAATTGAATTGGATAAATACAATTAGTTCGTATTTAAGTCAAACTGAGGGTAGTGCCAGACGTATAGAGGGCTGTTCGACCTGCGAATATCCTTCTCTACACAAGTAGCGGCTTAAGCCCCGCTACTACAAACCAAAACATGTTATGGCAACGAGTACTGATCCACAAGACCACCAGCGCGTGGTTGCAACTTACACCGATACGCCTTTGTCGGCGCGTCCGGGGGTAGCGGGCGTAGTGCCTGCGGTAAAGCGTATTTCATGGGGTGCCATCTTGGCCGGAGCCGTGCTGGCTCTGGTTATTCAACTGGCATTGAGCCTGCTTGGGCTAGGTATTGGCCTGGGCACCGTCGATCCGTTGGAGGAGCAGAATCCAATGGCGGGCATCGGTATTGGCGCTGCCATCTGGTGGGTAGTCAGCATGCTGGTTTCCTTGTACTTGGGTGCCACGGTAGCGAGTCGGCTGGCCGGGATTCCACGTCCCATCGATGGCTTGCTGCACGGCCTACTTACCTGGTCGGTGGTTACGCTACTCACGTTTTATCTGCTTTCAACGGCGGTAGGACGTATTATTGGCGGGGTGACGGGCGTGGCCGGTCGGGCCCTGACTGGGGCTGGGCGCGGTATTGCGGCCGTGGCACCCGAGGCCGGCGAGGCCATTAAGGACGAGCTGCAACAGCGCGGCATTGACGTAAGCGACTTGAAGCGCGAAGCTCGTTTGCTGCTCCGTCAGACCGGCAAATCGGAACTGAACCCCGATAGACTGGAGCGGGAAGCCAAGGCCGCGGGCCAGGAAGTACAATCAGAAGCCTCGCAGAGTGCTCAGAACCCCCAGGGTGCCGATGATAACTTCGACGACGTAATTGACCGCCTCACCAGCCGGGCCGAAAATATCGGCAATGCCGCCGACCGCGACGCTGCGGTAAACGTGGTAATGCGCCGCACGGGTAAGAGCCGCGCGGAGTCGGAACAGATTGTGGATAACTGGATTAGCACCGCCCAGCAAGCCCGCGCCAAGTTCGACCAAGCCAAGGTGCAAGCCGAAGCCAAAGCTCGCCAGACCGGCGACCAAGCCGCCGAAGGCCTTTCCAAAGCGGCATTGCTGGCTGCGCTGGGCCTGGGCCTGGGAGCTGCTGCCGCGGCATTTGGCGGGCGCCGGGGCGTCCCGCACGACCTGGCTGTAGCCGGAGCCCCGGTAGCGTAGTTGGGCCAGTAAGATGCGCGGGCCGTTCAAGCGCACCGCTTGTTGTACTGCTCATCTGCACCCGGTAGTATGTACCAGCTTACGCGAAGAAAGCGCCTCGCCAATTGGTGGGGCGCTTTTTTCGCGTAAGCTGCAAGCGTAGGTAGTGCAGCAAAGCGCCTGCTAGAACTTACGGGCGCTGCTGCAGAGAATTGCGCCAATTAACGGCATTCAGCGCCTGCCAGGCGGTAAAATCTTTGTCAACAGTAACATAGCCACTGGGCGAAATGCGGCGGCCAGCGCTGGTTACGGAACTAGACTTCAGGCGTAAGGTCAGGCGCATGGACTGCTGGTTCCGGTCGGCCAGGCCCAGGGCAAAATTCGCCAGACTTTCGCCGGTTTGCTCCCCAAGCACGTCGCGCAGGTTGCCTTCCAGCGTAATGAGCGCCAGGGTTGGATAGGTTAGGACCTTGGCGAAAGCAGAAGTGGTAGGCAAGTGCCTGCAAAAAAGCCGGCTTCTGCGTGCAGAAGCCGGCTGTTGCGTTCCTGTGGGGGCACGACGTGCTACTCCGCTTTCTTTTCGTCTTTTCCGTCGAATACGTCCTTCACGGCGCCGCCTACTTTCTTGCCTACTTTCACGGCTCCCTTGCCAACGTCCTTGCCGGTTTCTTTGGCGTCCTTGGCAATGCTAACGGCGTCGGAGCCGGCGTTGCGAGCCGACTGCCCCACCTTTACGCCCCCGCCTTTGGCCTTGGCCTCGTCCAGGTCGCCGGTTACTACGTCGCCGCCCTGCGACACCCGCGACTCCGTCTTGTCGTACGACTTAAAGGCCGCGTACTTCAGCTTTTCCTTGGAAATTTCAGCCTTGTCTTTCGTGCTGACCTCGTCCTTGATCTGGTCGTATTTCTTGTCCATGGCGCGCCACTCCGCATTAATTACGCGCCAGTCGCCAATTTCGTACTTGTCCTCGTTGGCTTTCACCCGTTGAATGAAGGCCTCGTACGTCTGGCGGGCGTTGGCTGCCGTCATGGCCGTAGCGGGGTTGCTGGCTTTGTAGAGCTTGGCTGGGGCCTCGTTTGCCGGAGTTGAGGTGGCCGCCACCGAGGTAGTAGTTGCCGACTCCGTGGTCATCATGGCGCCAGTTGTGTCGGTGCTGGCCGTGGCGCTGGCAGAAGCACTGCTACCACTTTGGGCGCGGCTGTAACGCTCCTGCAGGCGCTGAATTTCTGCCTGCTGGGTGGTATCATACTCGGCATTGTACTGCTGGGCGGCGGCCAAACGAGCCGCGAATGTATCGGGAACGGTAGTCGTGGGGTTTGTTTCGGCCTCGCTGACGTAGGCTTGCAGGTTGTCGTAGGCCCGCTGTCCTTGCTCCGATACTTCTTTTTTGTCCTTGGATGAGCAGCTGGTGAAGGTAGTGGCGCTGCTGGCTAGCAGCAGGCCAGCCAGTACAGCGGCATTGATGTGTTGTTTGAACATGAGCAGGTAAGAAAAAGTAGATAACTAAAACGCTTGTTTACAATGTCTTAAAGAATTAACGCAGCTCGGGTTGTACCCAAAAGCCAAGGCGTTGGCGCGAGTCTTCCGGTGTTTACTGCCTTTCTTAAGCCGCTCATACTAGTTATTGACGCCGTTTCGGTAGTGAAGTAGGGAGGTAAGGCTGGCCCTCAATAGGTAGGCGTACCGGGCCTGCTCACGGGCTTTTGGGCGACAGTGCTTAGCCTTGGTAACGCTCAACACGGCGCAAAAAAAAGCCCCAGCTGATTTAGCAGGGGCTTTTTTGAGGTAGTAGACTTCGGTTAATTTTCCTGGGGCACAGTGCTTTCCACGGCCTGTTTCCGGGCCTGCTGAATGCTTTCCAGCGCCACCTGCAGCACTCCAGACCGCACGCTCAGCTCCGTGATTTTATTGTTGCGGCGGGTGGGGTTCACGCGGTTGGTCAGCACAATACACGTCAGCTCCTCCTTGGGGTCAACCCAGAAGTAAGTGCCCGTGAAGCCCGTGTGGCCGTAGCTGAGCTGAGAAACACTCCTGGCCGAATTCACCGTGGGATTAGCAGCGGGCCTATCGAAGCCAAGGGCGCGGCGGTTGTCGGGGCAAAACTGGCAGCGGGTGTACTCGGCCAAGGTTTCCGGCTTAAGCAGCTGCTGCCCACCGTAGCGGCCATTCCAGGCGTAGAGCTGCACCACTTTGGCCAGGTCGTTGGCGTTGCCGAACAGGCCCGCGTGGCCCGAGAGGCCGCCCAGCAGGGCGGCGCCTTCGTCGTGCACGGTCCCGTGCAGCTGGGCGTGGCGGAACAGGGAGTCGTACTCAGTGGGCGTGATGCGGCTGAGCGGAAAGCGTCGGGTAGGGTTGTAGCCCAGGGTAGTGGCGCCCAGGGGCCGGTAGATTTCGTCCGTCACGAACTGGTCAATGGTCTTGCCCGAAGCCGACTTCACGAAGCGCGGGTACATGATAAACGACAAGTCAGAATACACGTAGCCCGGCTTCTCATTCAGCGGCGACTCGGCAATGGCTTTGGTGATGCGCTCCGGGAAATCTTGGCGGGCCCAGAGGCTAGGGCCGGCCGGCAGCGGGAAGCGGGCCGAGGAATCGGGGCGGAAATAACGGCGGCTCATTGCGGCGGGCCTGGTGGCCGAAACGTCCTTGGCATCGGGACTCTTGCCGAATAGGGAGTTGAACAGGCCGCGGGGCTTGGTGTAGTCTTTCCAGAACGGAATCCAGGCTTTCAGGCGCGCTTGGTGCGTGAGTACGTCGCGCAGCTTCAGGCTTTCCTTGTTGGTGCCCTTGAACTCCGGAAACAGTTGGCCCAGGGTCATGTCGGGGTTGAATTTGCCTTCATCCTGGAGCTTCATCAGGGCCGGCAGCGCCGCCGATACTTTGGTCACGGAGGCCAGGTCGTAGAGGTCGGTGTTGCGAACCGGGCGGGCCGTTTGGCCCGCGGCGGCAGGGTAGGAGTGGGTGCCGTAGCTTTTGCGCAGCACCACTACGCCGCGGCGGGCAATAACTACCTCGCCGCCGGGAAAGGCGCGGGCCGCTACTGCTCCGTTCATAATGGAGTCCACGCGGGCTTCCAGGTTGTTGTTCATGCCCACGGCCTCGGGGAAGCTGTAGCGCAGCCGGATGCCGCCCTTGGTAGCCAGCCCCGCCCCGTATGGGTACCGGTCGGAAACCGTGACGGGTAGCTTGCCGCTGGCCGATATGCCCCCGAAAATAACCTCGGCGGCTACGTCCTGGGCGTTTTTGCTTTCCTGGTAGGCCAGCACCACCGCGTCGGCGCGGTCCAGGTCCCGGACTTTTGCCACGGCGTACGCCGAGCCAAACACCGTCACGACCAGCTTCTGACCCTTGCCGCCCAGCTCCCGCAGCAGCACGTTGGTTTCGGGCGCTACCCCAAAGTTGGTAGCGGGTAGGCGGCCCAGGTTGTTCAGGCCCACCAGCACCAGGTTGTAGGGTTTCAGGGTTTCGCGCATGCGCGTCAGCTCATCCATGCTAGGGGCGGCGGGCAGCCAGAAGTGGCGCACCGGGGCGTAGTCGGCCGCCATGCGCTGGAAGTCGGTGGTATCCTTGGTACCGATGGTGAGGGTAGCCAAGCGCAGCGTGTCGAGGCGTTGCAGGGGTAGCAGGCTCTTCTGGTTGCGGAGCACCGTCACGCTCAGCTCCGTGAGGCGCTGGCTCAGGTACTGGGCGTGGGGCGTGTTCAGGTCGGCTGTAAGGTTGCGCAGGTCAATGGGACGGTACCTGTTCAGGCCGGCCCACTCCTTCAGGGCCAGCACCTTGCGGCAGCGGGCATCCAAGTCGGCCTGGCTGAGTAGGCCTTTGTTGATGGCTTCGCGCACCATCTTCAGGGCCAGCGGAATGTTCTTCGAAAACTCCAGAATGTCGTTGCCGGCCAGCAGGGCGCGCAGGTCGGCGTCGCCGGGCGGATACTTCGAGATGACGCCCTTCATGTTCATGGCGTCGGTGAAGATGATGCCCTCGAAGCCCAGCTTCTGTTGCAACAGGCCCTGGATGATGGGCTTGGAGAGGGTAGAAGGCAGGCCCGTCGTATCGAGGGCTGGAATGTTAAGGTGAGCCACCATCATGCCCCCAATGCCGCGCTTAATCAGGCTTTTGAAGGGGTACAGCTCCAGGGTATCAATGCGCTTCTTGTCGATGCGGAGCAGGGGTAGGGCCAGGTGCGAATCGGTGTCAGTGTCGCCGTGGCCGGGAAAGTGCTTGGCTACGGCCAGCACGCCCGCGTCTTGCATGCCCTTCATGTAGAGGTAGCTTTTCTCCGTGACGCCTTCCCGGTTTTCGCCCCAGCTGCGGTAGCCGATGACGGGGTTCTGGGCGTTGTTGTTTACATCGACTACTGGCGCGAAGTTGACGTGCATGCCCAGGCGCTTGAACTGGGCCGCTACCTCGGTGCCCATATCATACACCAGCTGGTTTTCGCGAAGGCCGCCCATGCTCATCTGGTAGGGAAAGCGCTGCACGCTGTCCAGGCGCATGCCCACGCCCCATTCGGCATCCATGGCTACCAGCAGGGGCACTTTGCTCTGGCTCTGGTAGCGGTTCAGGAGCTTGCTCTGGCGTATCGGTCCGCCCTGGAAGAAGATGAGGCCTCCAATGCCATACTGCTGAATCAGGGCCGAAATAGAGTCCTCATCAATGCGCTTGCGGTTGGAGTAGGCCGCCACCATGAACAACTGGGCTACCCGCTGGTCGGGCGTGAGGGTTTTCATCACCGAGTCAACCCACCTGGACTGGCCCAGCTGGCCGGCAAAGGGCACCGGCTGGTTGCGGCTTTTGGCGGGGGTAGGTTTTCTCAGCTGCGCCGCCTTACTGGCCGCCGTGGGGGCCTTGGCAGACGAGCTGCGGCCAGAGGTAGTGGCGGTTTGCTTAGGTGCAGGTGACTTTTTGCGACGCTGAGCCGAGCTGTCGAGCGGGCCCAGCAGCGCTAACAGTAACCACAAAAACGGGAGTGAGCGGGTAAGAGGCAAGGGTAGGGGCAGCAGTTAAGTGGGGGTAGACTGCGAATTTAGGAGAAATGCCAAGGATGGAGGAGCCTCGTAGGGCAGCGGCACCGCGCCGGCACTTCGCCTTTCAGGCCAGTACATAAAAAAGAGCGGCTGGATTCAGCCGCTCTTTCAGAAGTGTTGCTTGAATAAACTAGTGGTTTACTTCACCAGTACCAGGCGCTTGGTTTCGATGCGTCCGTTTGTGAGCAGGCGGCAGGTATAGATGCCTTCCGGCAGGCCGTGGCCTTCCAGGGTGGCCGTGTACTCCTGGCCGGCCTGAGTTGGGCCCGTAAACAGGGTAGCCACCAACTGCCCAACCTGGTTGTAGACTTGCACCTGTACCTGGCCCGATTCGGCGGAGCGGAAATGCAACACCGTGCGTTCCGTGAAGGGGTTCGGGTAGGCTTCAAACAGCTGGCCGGGGCCGTTCAGACTTGCCCGCGTATCGGCAGACATCTGGCTAGCGGAGCTGCTGACCTCGTCAGGCGTGCACGAGCCCAAGGCATTGGTATTCTCCGTGTTGACGTGCGCAGGCACCGCCTGCACGGATACGCAGATTACCTTGCCATTCTTGCACACCAGCACCTTGCCGGAGTTGGGATTGTTGCTGCAGCGTACATCCAGCACGGTCAGCGTTACTTCCTTGGTAGCGGAGCAGCCAAACGCATTGGTCACCGTTACCTCATAGCGGTACACGCCCGGCTGGCTGGCCGTGAAAACTGGTTCGGCGGCCGTGGTGCTGCTAAGCCCCTCCGGACCGCTCCAGCGGTAGCTGCTGCCCCCCGAGGCCGTAAGCGTCACGCTCTGCGGACCATAGCCCAGGTATAAGGTAGTCGGAACGCTGCCCGTGTACACCTCGTTGGCAGGGGTAACGGTCAGGCGGGGGGTGGGCAGCGGATTTACGGTAACCACCGCTTCACCCGCCAGCGAGCTGCCCGTGCAGGAAGCATCCGCAACAGCCGTGAGGGAGTAGGAGCTGGTGCCGGCGGGGCTCACCGAGAACGTGTAGGGCGAAGCCGTAATGCCCGTAACAGTAACCGGGGTAGTGCCATCGGTATACGTCAGGGACCAAGGAGCCGTGCCCGTCAGGGCCACGCTTAGGGTGGCGCTACTACCCGCGCAGATGGCCGTTGAGCCGCTCAGCGTGGCCGTGGGTAAGGCGTTGATAGTTAGGTTGGCGTGATTGGCATTACCGAGTACCACGGGGGACGCACTAACTACCCGGATGCGGTAGCGCGTGCCAGGCGCTGCTGCGGGCGGCAGGGTAGCGGCAACCGAGTAGCTGCCAGCTCCCGAAGCCGTAACCTCGCCAATGGGAGTAGGGGTAGCAAAGCTGCCGGAAGCGTCGGAAAGCTGGGCCGTGAAGGTGCGGCCCGGAGTAACGGTGCCGGCCACGGTGAAGGGCACGCTCAGGCTGCTACCCGCGCAAAACGTGGTAGAAGCCAAGGCGGCAGTGGTAATAGTTGACAATTGAGTCTGCTGCACGTACTCGCGTAGCCATTTCAAGGCGGGGCGCTCGGCGCCGTTTTCGTAGGCTAGGTAGGCGCCCTGGGCCGTACGCCAGTGGCCGGGTCGGTACCCCCAGAGCGTAATACCCTTCACGGCCGGGTGCTCCCAGAACAGCGGAAAAATGCGCTGGTAGTCCGTGAGCTGAACCTGGTCCTGCAGGCCATCAATATCGAGCTCCGTGATGTAGATGGGCAGGCCGGAAGTAGCCAGCAGGTTCAGGTTGCTGGTGAGGGTAGCCGAGGAGATAGGCTGGGTAGAAAAGGCGTGCCCCTGAATGCCAATTACATCAATCAGGTTTTGCTGCTTCAGCAGATTAATAATGCCGAGGTAGCGCTGGGCGTTGGTCGCCGTGTTTTCTACGCTGTAGTCATTCAGCATCAGCTGCGTATTCGGGAAATACGTGCGGGCCAGCTTAAACGAGGTAATCACCCAGTCCCAGCCGGTAGCGCCGCTCCCGCCCAGTGCTTCAATATAGTTGCCGCTGCCTTGGTCGGTGGCGTTGCGCTTGAGCGGTGGGTCGTTGGTGGGCTCGTTCACTACCTCCAGAAACGCAATGTCGGGGTAGCGCTGGGCTACGGCCGCAAACCACTCCTTTATTTCCGCCAGCTGCTCGGCCGGGGGCAAATTCTCCAGCCAGGCTGGCTGCTGATTGCCCCATACCAGCACGTGCATCCGGAATGGAATATTCTGCCGCCGGGCCTGGTTGTAGGCCGAATCCAGGCCCGTCCAGTTCATCACGTTGCGGGTGGCTTCTACGCTGCCCCACTTTCCATCATTCTCTGATACTACCTGATTCCAGTACTTCGAGAAGTTGACTTTCTGGACGTTGCTGTACGCGCCGCCCAGGAACTTGGGCTTGCCCGTGGCTATTGGCGGGCCGGGCGGGGTGTAGGGCGGCGGTGGAGGCGTAACCGAGCCCTGTTGGCCGTTATCAAGGTTGTTAACCGTAAAAAATACCCCGGCCGCCCCAAACACAAACTTGTCAATATCGAGCCCATTTTCCCGGCTCCCAATTTCGAAAGTTTGCGTTAGGCTGCTGGCGGGCACCGTGAAGCTGCCGCCCCCGAAGGCCGACATTCTCACCCACTTCCAAACGTTGGTGGTTGAGGCGGTGCCCGCGCCGTTGACTATATCCGAGCCGGTAGTGTACCCTCCGCCGGCCAGGCCGTTGGCATTCACCCAGCGGCTGGTTTCGAAGGCCGAGCGGCTGCCAAAGGAGTTGGGGATGTAGTAGCTGTCATCGTTGAAAGCGCCCGACCCAACCCGCACCCGGGCGTATAAATCGTAGGTTCCGGCCCCCGGAAACGTCACGGAGTACGAAAGGACCCGGTTTTCCGCGTTGGGGCTTTGGGTTACGCCATTAAGCGTGACAAAGTCGCCGACCACCCGCACAAAGCCGGTTCCGGCTTCAGACGAGAAGGTAAGGGCTACGGGGGTAGTTGTGGCATCCCGCACGGTCCCGGCTTCGGCCTGCACCGTGACGGGGGCGTTCTGGCCATAGGTGGCCAAGCTGGAGAACAGGAGCGCCGGAAACGCAAGTAAGCGTCGGAGTGGAAGCATTCGTTGGTGGGTTGAGTGAACAAAACACAGGAGCAGCATACTAGATGAAGGCAATTTCACCTTGTATTTTTCCTAAGATACAGTGCCCAAAAATTCCACAAACTGCTTACAGTGAGCTAGTTTAAAGATAAACTATGCAACCGATTGTGATATTTCTTTGCAATCGGTTTCGGTAGGTGATTATTCTAAAAAGCCAAAATTCTGTAAGCACCAGCCGCGTTGACTTCTGACTGGTAAGGCCGTGCTGGTTGGTAGGAGGCCTGCGTTTTGCGCAGTGCCCCGGTGGCTGCTTCCTACCGCGGATTCAGTTGAATTTTTTCTGAGTAGAACACCTTGCCGTCGTCGCCTCGCAGGGAGGTGGTAAGCAGCAGCTTGCGGCCCTTGGGCTGAAACTGGAACAGGGCATAGTGCTTGTCGTTAACCAGCGGACTGACGCGGTACTGGTTCGGCTCCGAGGTGTTATGGGTAGCCGGGTGGGTTAGGCCGCTAGACGTGACTTCGTACACGGGGTAGGGCACGCCGGGCACGGGCACTTTGGAAACCTCCCCGATGTGCCGGTCGCCGCTGATGAGGACTACCCCTTTGGCCTGGGTAGAGGCCAGTAGTTCCAGGAAACGCCGCCGGGCCGCCGGGAAGTTGGCCCACTTCTCGAAGCGGTGCTCCTGGGGTAGGAACTGAATGCCGGAAGCAATGATGTGAGCGTCGGCGTCGGAGTGCTGGAGCTGCTGCCGAAGCCACTGCCACTGCGCTTCGCCCAGCACGTCGCCGGTGGGGTTGGGGTGGTACACC
Source organism: Hymenobacter sublimis (assembly GCF_023101345.1). Classification (NCBI taxonomy): domain Bacteria; kingdom Pseudomonadati; phylum Bacteroidota; class Cytophagia; order Cytophagales; family Hymenobacteraceae; genus Hymenobacter; species Hymenobacter sublimis. Next base: position 2,975,110 of record NZ_CP095848.1, on the reverse strand, counting down.
TGCTGGGCGTCGCGGGTGAGCGGGTCCTGGAAATACCGGTCGTCGAGCAGAATCACCTTAACTTTTTTCTTGCCAGCCTGATACTCGTAGGCGGCATACATGCCCTCTTGCTGGCGGCGGGGACTACCGGCGGGCTCCTGCAAAAAGTCGAGGGCCAGTTGCTGATTCTGGGCCTTAAAGGGGTAGTTCTTGTCGCCGTCGTTGCGGCCGTAGTCGTGGTCGTCCCAGGTCCCAATAATGGCCGTGCCTTGCTCGCGCAAGGAGCGGTAGCCGGGGTTGTTGAATTCTGCCTCGTACTTGGCCTTGAGCACCGCCGGGTCGTCGGAGTCCCCATAAATATTGTCGCCGAGCCAGATCCACACATTGGGTTTATCTCGGGCAATATCGTCCCAGAGGGGTTGGGGCAAATCGTGGCGGTTGCAGGAGCCAAAGGCGATGCGCAGGTCTTTGCCAGCTTTTTGCGCGGTAGCCGCTGGGGGCAGCAGTAGCAGAGAGCCAGCAGTCAGCAGGTAGGTCAGGGTTGCTTTCATGCGGTAAAGATGCACCTGGCCGTTGCCTTCGCGCGTGAGGTAGCAATAAGGTAACAAGGCGGCTAACACCCCGCCCGGCCACCGCATGCTGCTAATTGAACGGTATAAAATCTCGCTGCTGCCGGATAATACTTGGTGCCAACCCGCTTCCGGTGTTCCTTTGCAACGTGTACCCATAGTGCCTAACCCTTGCTTGCGTGCGTAAGGCCATAGCCATTCTGCTGCTGTTCTCGCTCTCGGTGCATTGCGCCGGGCAGCTGGGTATTGCAGCTAGCTGGTGGCTGAACCAGGACTACATTGCCCGGGTGCTGTGCATCAACCGCGACAGACCCCAGCTCAAGTGCAACGGCAAGTGCCACCTGCGCAAGCAGCTCAAAGCCGTAGCCGAGCACGAAAAAAAGCAGCAGCCCAGCAGCAAACAGGTTTTTCCCGAAATCACCCTGTTCTGCGTGGTGGCCGCGCCGCTGCGGGTTAGCCCCCCGGCGCATTTTACTACCCCTCTGCGCTACGCCACTTACCGCGTAGCCCACTACGCCTGGGACCGGCCCGGCCCCGACCACCCGCCCGCCGAGGGCTAATTGACTTCGCTTTTCCTGAATCTGGCGGGCCCGCGTAGCCTTGCCCGGCACCGTGCGCGTGTCCGGGGCGCGGCGCGGCCTGCCGTCAATTAGCCTCGCTACTACCTTGAAAAAAATCATGCTGTTGCCCCTGGCCCTGTGCGCCAGTCAGGCAGCCTGGGCCCAACGTGCCCTTACCGGCCGCGTGTTCGATGCGGCCACGAAAGAACCCCTGGTGGGCGCCACCATCCGCACGCCAGATGGGCAATTAGGCACTGCCAGCAACGCTACCGGGCAGTTTTCACTCGCTACAACTGCCACTGAACTGGTGGTATCGGGGGTGGGCTACGAAGCGGCTACCGTGAGCGTGCCTGCAGATGGAGCCGCCCTGCGCATTGGTCTGAAACCGGCGGTGCAGGACCTGCAAACCGTGGTGGTGACGGCCAGCCGCGAAGCCCAGTTGCGCACCGATGCGCCCGTAGCCATTGCCAAACTCTCGCCTACCGTGGTGCAGGACACCAAGCCCACGCTGCTGGCCGAGCTGATTAACAAGGTACCGGGCGTGGTGATGCTCAACTACGGCAACGAGCAGCACGCCATGGGCATCCGCCAGCCCTTCGGTACCAGCGCCTACTTCCTGTATTTAGAGGACGGAATTCCGCTGCGGCCCATGGGCGTGTTCAACCATAACGCCCTGCTGGAGTCCAACCCCTTAGCCATCAACTCAATTGAGGTGGTGAAGGGTCCAGCTTCCTCGCTCTACGGGCCCGAAGCGGTAGGTGGGGCCCTGAACCTGCTCACCAAGCGGCCAACTGCCGTGCCCACGGCCAGCGTGGGCGTGCAGGCCGACCAATATGGCTACCGGCGGGTGCAATTTGGAGGAGGCGGGATGCTTACGTCCCGGCTCGGCGGCTTTGTGAGTGGGTACGTGGCCCGGCAGCGCAACTCCTGGCTCGCCAGCTCCAACTACGACAAGGTAAGCTTGAACGGCCGGCTGGAGTACGCCCTGGGCACCCGCACCCACCTAACAGCCGCCGCTTCCTACAACGATTACGACTCCCAGACCAGCGGCTCGGTGGACAGCGTGGCCTACTACCGCCGCGAGTACAGCAGCCCGACCGACTTTACCTACCGCAAAACCTACGCCCTGCGGGCCCGCCTGACCGCCGAGCAGCAGTGGAATGCGCAAAACCAGACGACGCTCACCGGCTTCTTCCGCGACAATAGCATCGGTCAGAACCCCTCGTACGGCATCCGGTGGCGGTCCGGCGCTACTACCGCTACGGGCGAGGTCAACGAGAACAGCTTCCGGAGCTACGGCCTGATTGCCCAGCATAGTGTGCGCTGGAATTGGCTTAGCGCGCGCCTGTTGGGCGGGGCCAGCCTCGACTATTCGCCCACCGAGTACGATGCCCACCAGCTTGATTTGGCGGCCCAGCTGCGGCCCGATAAAAAGTCGGTGGAGAAGTACACCATTACGGCCGACCGGCCCGACCTGCTGCTTGCCGACTACGACACCAAGCTGCTAAACTCGGCCATGTACGCTCAACTGGACTTCCATCCGCTGCCCAAGCTCCAAGTAACCCTGGGCGGGCGCTTCGATAGGATGTCTTTCGACTACAATAACTACTTGGATAAGTCGAGCGGGACGAAAGCCTTCCAGCAGGCTACCCCTAAAATCGGGCTGACCTATGACTTGGGGCGCGGGCGTGGCCTGTACGCCAACTACTCCCAGGGCTTCTCGCCGCCGGGCCTCACGGCCATCTTCCGCAAGCGGCCCGGCACCGGCATTACCACAACCACCGGGGAGGTGGTGCCCGCCGAGTTTTACTATAACCTGCGGCCCGCGCGCTTCTATAACCGCGAAATTGGGGGCTGGGCTTCCGTGTTGAACAACAAAGTGTACGTTGATATAGCGCTCTATCAGCTAGATGGGCGCAATGAGCTGCTCAGCATCCGCCAGCCCGACAACTCCACCGACTACCAAAGTGCGGGCAAAACCCTGCACCGCGGCATCGAATACAGCCTGACTTGGAAGCTTACTGCGGGACTATTCTTCCGCTTCGGCGGCACCAACGCCCTGCACCGGTTCGAGGATTTCACCCTGAGCACCAGAGCCACGGATGCAGTCAAGGACGTGAATGGCAAGCAAATGCCCCAGGCCCCGCACTGGGTAGCCAACACCGAGCTGACCTACAAACCCCAGTGGCTGCCGGGCCTGCGCACCTCCCTGGAGTATCAGCGCATTAGCAGCTGGTACCAAGACCAGGTAAATCAGGTTCGCTACGACGACCGGACTTTGTTCGGGGCGCGTGGCGTGAGCGTGCTGAATCTGCGGGTGGGCTACAGCTGGCGCGAAACCCTGGAGGTGTTCGTGAACGTGCTCAACCTCTCCGATGAGCTGTACGCCAACGCCGCCACCCGGGGCAACGCCACCACCGACCGCACCACCTTCACACCCGCCGCCCCACGCACGGTAGCTATAGGAGTGCAGTACAACTTCATTGGAAAGAAGTAGGGTAGGCGGTAACAAGTGAGGGCTGACGAGTGACAGGTGACAAGCTACCGCCAGACCAGGCAGGACAGATGCTTTTGCAACATCACCATACGAGGAATCTAAGGCCTGCGTCAGCACACACCAGCTTCCCCATAACACGGACAAACAGGGCCCTTAGGCCTTGAAAACATACTTTTCTTATGCAAACAACCCAACAAGCCGCGCCGGCTGCCCGGGCGGCTAGCCCGTTGAAGCGGGCAGTACAGCGCAATATGTTCCGCTGGCACCGCATCATCGGGCTGCTGACGGTGGTACCAGTTGTTCTCTGGACCCTGAGCGGGCTGGCGCACCCGCTAATGAGCAACTGGTTACGGCCCAAAATTGCCCGCGAGGCCCTGGCGCCTACCCCCGCGGCCAAACCTAACGTGTCGCTGCGGCAAGTGCTGGCGCAAAACCAACTAGCCAGTCTGCGCAACGTGCGGCTGGTGCAGTGGCAGGGGCAACCGGCGTACCAGGTACAACTAGGTACGGACGCCGCTACGGCGGTACCGCGCTACTTCAGTGCCGCTACGGGGCAGCCGCTGCCCGCCAGCGCCGACCAGCAGTTTGCCGAGCAGCTGGCCCGGTATTTCGCCCAGGACTCAGGGGCGGCGGTGAGCAGTGCCGTGCGCCTCACGGAGTTCGACCAGGACTACAAGTTCGTGAACCGGCTGCTACCCGTGTGGCGCGTTGCCTTCAATCGGCCCGATGGACTAGTGGTGTACGTGGAAACCGCGCCGGCCCGGCTGGCGACGTTTAACAACACCGGCCGCAGCACCTTCATTCGGGTGTTTGATCTGTTCCACAACTGGTCGTGGCTGGAGCTACTTGCGGGCAATACGTTTCGGGTGGTAGTCATGCTGGTGCTGCTGGGTGTTATCATCGCCTCGGCCCTGAGCGGACTAGTGATTTACGGGTTCCTGTGGGGCAAATTCCGTACGCCCCGCAGCGCCCAGGACCACGTAGGCTGGCTGCGGAAGTACCACCGGCAGGTAGGGTTGGCCGTGGCCCTAGTTACATTCACTTTCGCGGGCAGCGGGGCTTTTCACGTCTACCTCAAGCTTCACCCCGATGACCGGCTGCGCTACCAGCACGCGCCAGTCATACCCGCTTCGGCCCTACCCGTGGACCTAACGGAGCTGCCCGTAGCCTGGGAAACTGTGCAGCAGGTTGCCCTGGCCGAACTTAACGGGCAGGTGTACTACCAAGTGTTTCAGCTACCTAGGGCCGAAGCAACAGATGCTACCCCCGGCGCTAGCACCGGGCAACCAGTGGAAGCCGTGCGGGCTACTCCGGTGGCCTACTACAGCGCCGCTACCGGTGAGCTGCTGCCCGATGGGGCCTCGCGCTACGCCCGCAGCCTGGCCGATTCTTTCCTGCGGCAGGCCGATGGGGCTACCCCCGCCCTACGCGGCAAGCCCGAGCTAATCGACCATTTCGAGGGTGAGTATGGCTTCATCAATAAGCGCTTGCCAGTTATGAAGGTAGCGTATCAAACCCCGCAGGAAACGACCCTGTACGTGGAGCTGGCTACGGGGCGCCTGGCCGCTCGGGTTGAAAATACCGCCCGCTACGAGGGCCTCAGCTTCGCCTTTCTGCACAAATACCACGCCGCCGGCCAGCTTGGCAAAAACATCCGCGACATCATCACCATGCTGGCGGCGGCGGGGGTGCTGGCCGTGTCGGTGCTGGGCTTGTGGCTATTTATCAAGATGAAATAATGCGCCGAATAATGTTAACTACGTGGCTAGCTGGTAGCGCAACCCTGCTGCTGCTGGCCTGCCAACCCCAGAACGACCACCCCGCGGAAAGCAAAACGCCCGCTACCCGCGCCGCCGTCATGCGCCAGCATGATGACCTGATGGGCCGCATGGATGCCCTTACTACGGAGCGCCAGCGCCTCACCGCCCAACTTGCCGCCACCGACTCGGCCACTACTACCGGCTACCGCCGCGCCCAGCGCCTGCACCGCGCCATTGCCGCCCTACGCCGCGCCGATGCCGCCATGCTAACCTGGATGCACCAGTACCAAGAGCCGGATACCGTGCGGCTTACCGCCCACCAGTACGAAGATTTCTGGAACACGGAAGCCGAGGAGTTGCACGAGCTAGAACGCCACATGGCGGCCGCCCTGGATTCAGCCAAGTCCGTGCGGTAGGCCATAGCTGAACTATACCGCTGCCCAACGATGCGTATTTCAGCGCGAGCTACCGGTGTTTAGGCGGTCATTACGACGCAGGAGGTATCTGTGAGTCAAGCCGTTGCATGGTGACGATGACCCCAGAATCCTCGTCACTGGCTTGATGCGCCACCTGCTCGGAAAGACAGGAAAGTTGGCTTGAAACGCCAGGCCGGTTCTGCTAACGCTCCAGCTTGAACCGCCAAGCCGCGGCGCGTTTCGATGCTGAAAAGAAAAAGCGTCTCCGATGTATCGGAGGCGCTTTTTCTTTCGTGAGGCAGGAGAATTTACTTATCCTTTGCGGGCTTCGTCGAAGCGGCGGTTCACTTCGGCCCAGTTGATGACGTTCCAGAAGGCTTTCACGTAATCTGGACGTTTGTTTTGGTACTTGAGGTAGTAGGCGTGCTCCCACACATCCAGGCCCAGCAGCGGGGTGCCGCGTTGAATGCCCGAGAGGTCCATAAGAGGGTTGTCCTGGTTGGGGGTAGAAGTAACGGCTAGCTTGCCCGCCTTCTTGTCGTGAATCAGCCAGGCCCAACCTGAGCCAAAGCGGCCGGTAGCGGCCTTCGTGAATTCCTCCTGGAATTTCTCGTACGAACCGAAATCCTTGTTGATGGCCGCGGCCAGGGCTCCGGTGGGCTGCCCGCCCCCTTTGGGGTCCAGCAGCAGCCAGAAGAAGGAGTGGTTCCAGTGGCCGCCGGCGTTGTTGCGGATGGCATCGGGCTGCTTGCTGGCCGAGGCCAGCAGTTGGGCCAGGCTCAGCTTTTCTTCGGGCTTGCCGGCTACGGCCTCATTCAGCTTGGAAACGTAGGTTTTGTGGTGGGCATCGTGGTGAATCTCCATCGTCTTGGCGTCGATGTGAGGGTCCAACGCATTGAAGGCGTAGGGTAGGGCCGGTAGGGTGAAGGGGCCATCGGCTATGGGGGTGGCGCGGGCTTCGCGCAGCAGCTTTTCTTCGTGGGCCGCGGCCAAAATAGCAGGGCTCACCAAAGCACCTACTACGGTTAACAGGCCGTTTTTCAGGAAATCTCGCTTCAGCATGACAGTAGTAGAGAAGGAAAGGTGAAAGGACTGACAACCCAACGAACGTCGAAGCTGCGGTCCAAGGTACACTACTTACCCGCATTAGGGCCGGGCTGTTGCGTTTAGCGCCTACTTTTGTCGAAGCGGGCACGGTTTTGGGTCAGGCCCGCGTTATTCCGGTCGGTGTACCGTTTTCTTTTTTCGCTGCTTGCTATGCTGCCAGTTCGCTTGCCTTCTGTATTGCGCCGGTTCCTCGCGCGCCCTTCCGTTGTGTCCTTCTTCCTGCTGGCGTTTCTGCTCGGCGCGGCCCACCTAAGTCAGGCCCAGGTGCAGCTGCGCGGGGTCGTGCGCGACAAGGAAACCAAGGAAGTACTACCCTTTGCCAGCGTGGCCGTGCCTGGCACCACCAACGGCACCACTACCAACATGGAGGGTGAGTTCTTTCTGGTGGTGAAAGAGCTGCCCGCCACCCTGCTCTTTTCAGAGCTAAACCACGTCCGCGACACGGTGCGGGTATCTTCCAACGCCATTCTGGATATCATGCTGGCCCCGGCCACGGTGGTGCTGCCTGAGGTGAAGGTGGCCAGCTTCCCCTTTCAGCTCGTAGACCGGGCCTTCCGCAACCTGCAGCGCAACTACCGCCGCTCCTACTACGGCAAAGCCTTCTACCGCCAGGTTACCCGCATCGACAACGAGCCCACGGAGTTGCAGGAGGTAGTTTGGAACGTGAAATCGAACCCGGCGCGCATTGATGGCACCACCCTGGCCCAGGGCCGCTACGCCGGCCGCCCGGCCGCCATTAACCTCAGCAACTTCTCGGTGTACACCCGCAAGTTTGGCCTCTTCGATGCCCAGCAGGACAGCACCACGTCGCTGGCTTTGCTGAGCCCGAACGTGGAGAAAAACTACCTGTTGGAGCTGAAGGGCATTGTGGGGGAAGACTCGACGGGTGGGGTAGCGGAAATTTCGTTTGAAACCCGCCCCGAGGTCAAGTATCGGGCCCAAGGCACTATCTGGATTGACATTGAAACCAACCAGGTAGTGCGCTACCGCATGGTGCAGCCCAACTTCACGGGTTCCACCAACAACCCCCGGCAGAAGTTCGAAAACGCCAAGCTGACCATCGAAATGTCCTTCCACCCCGGCGGCAAAGGCAGCGTGGCGCCCTTGGAGCTGATGAAAATGGACCTGACCACGGACCTAACCGAGCCTGGCAAGAAGCCCCTGGCTCTTACCGTCTCGTCGTTTACCTTCTTCTACGACCAGTCGACCACGCCGGCCCGCTTGCCCTACGCCCGCGCCAGCCTCACCGACCGGGACCTAGACGCCATCCGGGCCAAGCCCTACGACCCCGAGTTCTGGGCCAACAACCCGGTAGTAAAGCGTACGCCCGCCGAAGATGAGGTTATTGCTGCCTTTGAAAAGCGCGGCGCTTTTGGCACCATGGTTAAGAAGCCCGCCGCCAAACCCACCAACAAGCTGCAATAGCCCGCAATACTTTCAACCACAAAAAAGGCCCGTAACAGCAGTTACGGGCCTTTTCTTTGCTGTAAGCTTCTTCTGCCCTAGTTACGGGTTGGTGCTCCACATGCCGGCTTCCTTAATGAAGATGCGGCGGTTGAGCTTGAGCTGGGAAACCACGAACTCGGCCAAGTCTTCGGGCTGCATGACTTTCTCGGGGTTGCCATCGGTGAGCTTGTTGCTGATGGCCAGTTCCGTAGCCACGGTGCTCGGCGTGAGGGCCGATACCCGGATGTTCTGCTTGCGCACTTCCTGCATCAAGGATTCAGTAAGGCCCAGAATGGCAAACTTAGAGGCACTGTAGGCGCTAGTAGTGGCGGCCCCACGCTGCCCAGCCGTGGAGGCAATGTTGATAATGTCGCCGGTTTCGCGGGCAATCATCTGGGGTAGCACGGCGCGGGTAGTGTAGTAGGTGCCCAATAGGTTCACCTGAATGATCTTCTCCCACTCGGCTGGGTCCATGTCAACCAGCTTGGCGAAGGTGCCGATGCCGGCGTTATTAATCAGGATGTCAATTGAGCCCAACTCCTGCAGGGCCTGGGCCACGGCAGCTTCCACGGCGGCGCGGTCGGCCACGTCGGCTGTTACGGCCACGGCTTTACCCCCGAATTCCGCTATTTCTTGTGCTACCTCCTGCAGCTGGCTTTCGGTGCGAGCCAGCAGGGCCACTTGTACGCCTTCCCGGGCCAGGGCCACGGCTATGGCTCGCCCAATTCCTTTGCCTGCGCCCGTTACCAGGGCCGTTTTGCCAGTGAGTACTTCCATCTGTGTGTGCTGTGTTATCAATGATGTGGCTGTATAACCGAACCAGCCCGATTCAGTTACGGCGGCTACCGGTGCAGGGTGGTCACTAGCTACTCTAGCAGCCACTAACTAGAGGGCAACACCAGGCATTGCACTAAAAAATAGTAGCTATCCTAGAAAATTTTTACGGGTCGACGTGGGATAATCACGTTTAATATTATCAAGATTTAATATAATAATAGTGAAACATCATGCTTGCTGTTAGGCTTATTTGTAAATTTGTAATAGGAATAGTTATATTATTGATATTGCTGGGTTAATCAAAATAGTTATATATGAGAAAAAGAATGTTGTTCGTGTGCTACGGATCAGGTGAATCGTAAAGTGCTGTGTTTCGTATGAATCACGGCATCAGACACCGTAGTCTGATTTGATAAGTAACGCGAATGAAAACTCCCATACTTTCTTTTGTCCTGTTTTTTGGTTCTTTCTTTGGTCTGCAGGAGCAGCTGCATGCCCAGACTACCTTTACCTCCAAGCCTGGAGGGGGTAAGTGGTCTGATCCAAACACGTGGGTAGTAACCAACGGCACTGGTGGGCGCACCGTACCAACCAACCCCACTACTACCCGGACCCACGATGAAAACAACGACGTCATCGTCATTAACTCGGCCGTAATTCTAAACCAGAACTACAGCGTAGCAGGTAGAGATGGTAAACTGACCATTACCTCCAACGGCTCTTTGGTGGAGGATGTGCCTGGCCGAACGCTGAGCTTCGGTAGCCAGGCTGGTGCCGATGAAACCCGCCTAATTACTAATGGCACCTTGCGCGTTTCGTCGCTGAGCTTTTACAAGGCCGATGCCGATATTAACGCACCCCTACAGGCCGCGTGCAGTATTACGCTAGCTAATCAGTCTACGCTCAACATCGACAGCAGCGTGGATATTGATGGAAACTTGGTGTTGCTACAGGGCAACAGCTACATCACCACCGATGCCGACAACACCGCCCAGCTGTCGATTGACGGCTGCGTAATGACCCAGGGCAATGGTAAAGGCCTGGTGAGAGACTTGTTTGATTCTGGTCTGCGCGTGTGCATCACAGGACAAAGCTCAGATTGCGGCGCGGTAGGTATCAGTGGGTTGGAGTGCAACTCCTACGCTACGGCAGAAATTACCTTGAACGGCTGCAGTACTTCCAGCCCCCTGCCCGTGCAGTTGGTAAGCTTTACGGCTCGCAGCCAGGGCAACCGGGTGCAGCTTAATTGGGCCACGGCCACTGAACTTAACGCCGCCACCTTCACGGTAGAGCGCTCCGCGGACGGCACCAGCTTCCAGCCCGTAGCTACGGTGCGGGCGGCCGGCAACAGCACCACAGCCCGCAGCTACCAATCAGCTGACGTGTCTCCACGACCTGGTACTACCTATTACCGCCTGCGCCAAACTGACTTGGATGGTACAGTAGCGTACTCCCAAGTAGTACCCGTGGAAGTTAAGGCAGGCAACGTAGCCCAGCAGGTGATGACGGTGTACGGCAACCAGTCGGCTGTAACGGTAGAGCTGGAAACGAGTGGCGTGTGCCAAGCCATCCGAATCATGGATAGCATGGGCCGGGTACTTCGCACGGAGCAGATGCCTGCCGGTCTCACCGGCGCATTTAGCCGGCAAGTAACGCTGGGGCGGCCCGTACTGGGTGGTGTCTACATCGTGCAGGCACTTACTACCCAAGGCGCCATCAGTCGCCGCGTACTGCTCACGGAGTAGTTGACATTAGGCTCCCTCAACAGAACACCGCAGGGCTCTCGGAACAGTTGTTTCAAGAGCCCTGCGGTGTTCTGTTGAAGGAGCCTACCAACTCGCGCAGAAGAAGTAGAAATGTTCTGGACCGGGAGCCATGCTTGGCATTTGGCTTCGGCTACTTACCTTCCGGCCTCACCTTTACTTTCCTTGCGTTGATGAAAAAAATTGCCCTGACCGGCCTCTTGGCCGGGGCACTGCTGGCTGGCTGCAACCCCCAACAAAAAAACGCGGCCGAAACCGGCAGTGCTACCGAAACCAACCTGGCCGACGTGAAAAACCTGCCCGAGCTGTTTACGGCCTACTGGGAAGAAAATGCCCGCCTGTTCCCCCTGGACGCCACCACCCAGGGCGACAACCGCTACAACGACCAGCTGCCCAACGACGGCACCAGGGAGTTTCGGGGCAAGCTGCAGGCCTTCTATCAGAAGTACCTCGATGGGCTCCAGAAGTTTAACCGTGAGGAGCTGTCGACCAATGATAAAATCAGCTACGATATTTTCCAGTACGACCTCGAAAACAAGCTCGAGGGCCTGAAGCTGAACACCTGGATGATACCTTTCCAGCAGTTTTGGGGTTTGCCCATCACTCTGGGCCAGTTTGGCTCGGGCGAGGGCGTGCAGCCCTTCAAAACGGCCAAAGATTACGACAACTGGCTGGGCCGGGTGCGCGGCTTCACGGTGTGGGCCGATACGGCCATCGGCAACTTCCGCCAGGGTATGAAAGCCGGCGTGGTGCTACCCCGCACCCTAGTGGATAAGATGATTCCGCAGATGCGGGCCATGGAAACCACTGACCCTACCAAGAGCCTGTTCTACGGCCCCATCAACAAGCTACCCGAAGGCCTGAGCGACGCCGACAAAACCCGCATTACGGCGGCGTACAAAAAGGCCATTCTAGAAGAGCTGGTGCCTACCTATAAAAAGCTGGGCGACTTTCTGGAAAAAGAGTATCGGCCCAAAGCCCGACTCAGCACCGGTATTTCCGCTATTCCGGGCGGCCCCGAGTTGTATAAGTACTATGTGAAGACGTGGACTACTACCGACAAAACCCCGGAGGAGATTTACCAGACGGGCCAGCGGGAAGTAGCCCGCATTCGGGGCGAGATGGAGAAAGTAAAGGCGCAGGTGGGCTTCAAAGGCGACCTGAAAGCTTTCTTCGCCTCCCTGAAATCGGACCCCAAGCTTATGCCCTACAAAACGCCGGAAGAGGTGCTGGGCGCCTTCCGGGCTATTCAGGCCAAAATGCAGCCCAACCTGAAAAAAATGTTCGGCCGCACGCCCAAAACGCCGTTCGAAATTCGGCAGACGGAAGCCTTCCGCGCGGCCTCTGCTTCCGCCGAGTACAATCAGGGCAGCCCCGACGGCTCCCGGCCGGGCATCTTCTACATCCCCATTGTTGACGCCACGAAGTTCAACGTCACCTCGGGCATGGAGTCCCTGTTCCTGCACGAAGCCATTCCGGGCCACCACTACCAGATTTCTTTGCAGCAGGAAAACACCGAGCTGCCCAAATTCCGCCGCTTTGCTTGGTACGGGGCCATGGGCGAAGGCTGGGCGCTGTACACCGAAAGTCTGGGCAAGGAGCTGGGCCTCTACCAGGACCCCTACCAGTACATGGGTGCCCTCGGCGACGAAATGCACCGCGCCGTGCGCCTAGTAGTAGATGTGGGCATGCACACCAAAAACATGACCCGCGAGCAGGCCATTGACTACATGCTGGCCAATGAGGCCATCAGCGAGGAAGGAGCCATTGCTGAAATTGAGCGCTACATGGCCATTCCGGGCCAGGCCCTGAGCTATAAGATTGGGGCCCTGAAAATCCGGGAGTTGCGCGAGAAGTACGAGAAGCAGCTCGGCGCTCATAACGACCGGCTACGGGAGAAATATGTAGGGCAGAACCGGGCCCACTTCAGCCTCAGCAATTTCCATGATGAACTGCTCAAGGATGGCGTTATGCCCCTGGCCGTGCTCGAGCGCAAAATGGATACTTGGGCCGCCAACCAGAAATAACCCCACGTTACCCCGCACTACAGAAAAGGCAACCCATTGGGTTGCCTTTCTTGTATGCCGACGTTGGAACGCTTAGGTAGTTCCGCCGCCGCCCGTGGTGCCGCCTGAAGTAGTTCCGCCACCGGTAGTAGTGCCAGTCGTGGAGCCGGTCGTGCTCGTTGTGCTACCAGTTGTGCTACCAGTCGTGCCCGTTGTACTGCCGGTAGTACCCGTCGTGCTACCTGTTGTTCCCGTCGTGGTACCAGTAGTACTGCCGGTGGTTCCAGTGGTGCTACCGGTAGTTGTGCCCGTTGTACTGGTGGTGCTGCCAGTAGTACCCGTAGTGCTACCGGTGGTGGTTCCTGTAGTGCCCGTCGTCCCAGTTGTACTGCCAGTAGTGCCTGTTGTACCTGTTGTGCTACCCGTCGTACCTGTCGTGCTACCAGTAGTTCCAGTAGTTCCAGTGGTACCCGTTGTTCCGGTTGTGCCGGTAGTACCCGTTGTGCCGGTAGTACCCGTTGTGCCGGTAGTGCCTGAAGTAGAGCCGGAGGTGGTACCGGTAGTAGTACCCGAACCCGAATCATCGTCGTCATCGCATGAGGTCAGGGCTAGGGAGCCCTAAAGCATGGAAGCAATTAGAACGGACATCCATTTGTGTTTCATAGCTGCTGAGTATTGGTGTGAGAAGAATCGGTGTAGAGATACTACGCAGATAAGAGGGGCGGATTTACTCGTAAATCGACCCGAGAAGTACGGTTTATTATCCGTGTAAAAACGTAGCAACTACCTATGGATGAGCTAAATAGATGAGCAATAACTGGCTATTAACAGACGCAATATCCGTAGCCCAATACCCTGTCCGGGGGAGCTGAAGTAACGGAGTAATAGAAGGGTAGAGCAGCTCCTGAGGAAGGCACCAGCCGCCCCAGCCGTCAATTAGCGTGACCTATTCAGCGGGGTGCCCGTTAAAGGCAGCAGGTTTCGTTGAGTTCACCCGCAATACCTTTTACTATGAGTAAGCATCTGTGGCAAACTGTGGGGCTTGGTGCCATTGCCGGCTTTCGGAGCATGACAGCGCCGGCCCTACTGAGTAGCAACCTCTTGCAATACCATCCGCAGGCTCTGGCTGGCTCCCCGCTGCGCTGGCTGCAGAAGCCCCTAGTAGCCCACGGGCTGAAAGTGCTGGCCGCCGGCGAAATGACGGCCGACAAACTACCCCAAATGCCTGACCGCATTGCCCCGATGGTTCTGCTAGGCCGAGCCGCCGCCGGCGCCTTAGTTGGCGCTACGCTCTACAAAATCAACCACGACAAACCACTAAGCGGCGCCCTAGTAGGTAGCGTAGCGGCTGTAGCGGCCAGCTACCTCAGCTTTGTGCTCCGCAAAAAAGCTACTGAAGGCTCCGGGCTGCCCGGCGGCCTGATTGGTGGTCTCGAAGATTTGTTTACCCTCGGCACCGGACTGGCCCTCACCAAAGGCACCCACGTCGGTCAGCCCGAGCCCCGGCACTGGGTGCTGTAAGCTCGGCTATCGGGCTATACCAAGCCAAAAAGCGGCTCCGAACTAGTTCGGAGCCGCTTTTTGGCTTGATTGACGAGCTGTAATCAGCCACTTCATGGGCGGGCTGCTGGAAGTATAAATCCCGCTTATTGTTCGCGGGTAGTGCTTTTAACCTCCGTATTGTCGGACGGCATGTCGCCCACGGGGGAATTAGCATTGTTGGGCTGGCCTTCCAGGGCCGCGTCCGTAGATTTTTTCTGATCCTCCGCCGAGCCAGTGCCAATGGGCGTGTAGGCCTCGTCGCCGTTGCTCACACTGTCGCGGTTAGTTTCGGCGGGACGCGCCTTTTGGTAGGTCGAGAAATCTTGGGTGGTCTGCGGGTCTTTGCCCGGTGTGTTGGAGTAGTCGCAGGAGGCGAGGGAGGACAGCAGGCCGGCGGCAAAAAACAGGGGGAAGATGCGTTTCATACTATGGTTGCAGAAAGTCTGGAGAAAAAAGAATATATGGGTAAGACGGGAAGCCGCCGGTTTCAGTTACACGGATAAGCCCGCGCCGTCGTTGTATTATTGCGCATGACCCTAGCTGCCCCGGCCCCCGCCCTGCTGAATTGGAGTGGCGGCAAAGATTCGGCCCTCGCCCTCTACCATGCCCTGCGCAATCCGAGCCTGCAGGTAACTACCCTGCTGACCAGCATAAATGCCCACTACAACCGCGTATCCATGCACGGCGTGCGGGTAGAGCTGCTCGAAGCCCAGGCCCGCCGCATAGGTCTGCCACTCACCAAATTAGAGCTGCCCGAAATGCCCGACATGGTCGAGTACGAGCAGCGTATGCGTGCCACGCTGGCACCCTTGCAGGCCCAGGGCATTCAGCACTCCATCTTCGGGGATATTTTTCTGGAAGATTTACGCCGCTACCGGGAGCAGCAGCTCGCCCAGCTGGGTATGCAGGCCGTGTTTCCGCTCTGGCAGCGCCCCACGGCCGACGTGCTGCGCGAATACTTGGACCTGGGCTTCCAGGCAGTGGTCGTGTGCGTCAATGAAAAGTTTCTGGATGCCAGCTTCTGCGGGCGCCTGCTCAACGAGGAGTTTCTGCGAGATTTGCCGGCCGGCGTTGATGCCTGCGGGGAAAACGGGGAGTACCACAGCTTTGTCTTCGACGCGCCGTACTTCAGCAGCCCTGTCCCATTCGAGCGGGGCGAACTGGTGCGCCGCACGTATCAGGCCCCGGCTAGCAGCGCCACTACCTGCCCCGGCCCCGACGGTGAGCCCACCGATTCGCCCTTTGCCACCGGCTTCTGGTACTGCGACCTGCTACCCACCGAGCCAGCTGCACTATAACAAACCGCCGGGCCACGCGGTATTCCACTACCACCTCCGGCTTAGCTCGTTTTCGTATGTCGTCTGCCCCTTCCGCCACCATCCTATTTGATGGAGTTTGTAACCTGTGCAATGGTTTTGTGCAGTTTGTCATTGAGCACGATGCCGCCGGCTATTTCCGGTTTGCTTCCCTGCAGTCGGCGGCAGGCCAGGAACTGCTCCGGGCCCACGGTCTGCAACCCCAAACGGAGCCCGACTCAGTGATTCTGGTAGAAGGCGGGCGGGCCCATACGCACTCGGCGGCCGCGCTGGGGGTGTTGCAGCGGCTGAGCGGGGGCTGGGGCGTAGTAGGTACCCTTGGCAAGTTGTTTCCCCGCTTCCTGCGCGACGCCGTGTACCGCCTTATTGCCCGCAACCGCTACCGCTGGTTTGGCCGCCAAGATGCCTGCTGGTTGCCTACCCCGGAGCTGCGGGCCCGGTTTCTGTAGCCTCCCCTGTCTGTTTGTTTTCTTTATTCACCCCTTACCCCACTGCATGCAAGCCCTCGTGCTCGAAGGAATCGGTCAGCCCGTCACGCTTCAGGAAGTTCCTACCCCACAACCCGGCCCCGGCCAAGTGCAAGTGCAGCTGCACGCTGCCGCCCTTAATCACCGCGACGTCTGGATTCAGAAGGGCCAGTATGCCGGGTTGAAATTCCCCATCATCCTCGGTTCCGATGGGGCCGGCACGGTTTCCGCCCTCGGCGAGGGAGTTGATGCCAGCTTGCTGGGCCAGTCCGTTGTGATTAATCCCGGCCAGCACTGGGGCAATAATCCCGCCGCCCAGGGCCGCGACTTTCAGATTCTGGGGCTACCGCAGGATGGCACCTTTGCCGAGTTTGTGTGCGTGGCTGCTGAGCAGGTGCAGGCCAAGCCGGCCCACCTGAGCTTTGAGCAGGCAGCGGCATTGCCCTTGGGTGGCGTTACGGCCTACCGGGCAGTGTTTACCCGGGCCGGTCTGCAGCCCGGCGAGCGGGTGCTCATTAGTGGGGTAGGGGGCGGCGTAGCACTGCTGGCCCTGCAAATGGCCGTGGCCAATGGCGCCGACGTATGGGTCACCTCGGGCTCGGAGAAGAAAATTGCCAGAGCCGTGGCCCTGGGCGCCAAAGGCGGCATCAGCTACAACGCCGAGAAGTGGCCCGCCACCCTCAGCAAGCAGGCCGGCGGCGGGTTCGACGTAATCGTGGACAGCGCCGCCGGCCCCGGCTTCAACGACCTGATTGACGCCGCCGTCCCCGGAGGGCGCCTCGTGTTTTACGGCGCTACCCAGGGCGACATTCCCGAAGTAGCAGCTCGTAAAATATTCTGGAAGCAGCTTTCCGTGCTGGGTTCCACCATGGGAACGGCCCAGGATTTTAGCGCTATGGTCCGCCTCTTTGAGCAGCACGCTATTGTGCCCGTGGTTGATGAAACCTTCCCTTTGGCTGAAGGCGAGCAGGCCCTACGCCGCATGGCTGAAGGGCTGCAGTTTGGCAAGTTGGTGCTGCAGATAAAATAGGCATAGTCAGCGTTTTACAATATCAACGGTATGTCCAGGAAAAATGAAACACTGATGAAAATGTGGCCTATGCTTTGGTTCCGGTGCGGTTGTGTACCATCTTTATGAGGTAAAGCATCCTGGTTCTACTATACTTATTGCATCTTCTCTACCGGATTTTTCGGTGGGCCAAACTTCGCTCTATCTTTTCCTCCTTATTCACTATTTCCATGTTCATACGTACCGTATGGTACCTATCAGGCTTGCTGGCTCTAGGGCTCCTGAGCAGCAGTTGTTCCTTTTTTGAGCACGGCCAAACTACCCTGGCGGGTAGTGTTGTCGATTCCGTCACGGGTCAGGGCGTGGGCCAAGCCCAAGTCGCCGTATTCGCCAACCCGCGGGGCGGATTTTATTCCACCTTTACGCAGGTCGGGAACTGGCGCGACACGGATGCACAGGGGCGCTTTGCTTTTGCCTTCGAGGCGGAGTCAGGCACTGATTATGTCATTCGAGCCTCGTCACGGCGGGGTGAGACGCCCTATCTTTCGGCCCCCTTTGTGAAAGCCGGACGCCGAAATAAAAGTCTCCGGGTGCCCGTGCTAGCCCACGCCTGGGTGGCCATACATCTACGGGACGAGGGCGTCCGCTCGGACGCGGTCAATATTAATGTTTGGGGCTTTGCGCAATCTATCACCATCCGGCCGCCGCTGGATACGCTCCTGTACTGGCCGGTGCCAGCCGGAGACAAGAACGTGGTGGGGTGGCAACTCAACGGTAGCCGCACAGTATCTGATACGCAGACGCGCATTCCGTTCACGGTTGCTGGTATGGACACGGCCCGCTTTGACATCCGGTACTAATCAGCCTTTCGCTGAGCCTTATATTTGCTGATAATCAGCGCGTTAATTTCTTGAAAAAGTAACAGAAAGCCCCGGTATTTCGGAATGAAAAACCGGGGCTTTCTGTTACTTATCCGACATCTGATACTTAGACTTGCTGCCCGATGAAAGCTCCTGCTGACTACCTGAATTGCCCGGTTTTCGAACTGACCTACCCCACTGGCGAAGCCGCTGAGTCGGTGCCGGTGGTGGCGTATGATGATGCTGTGCGGGCCATTGAAGTAGCCTTGGCCGACGCGGAGAAATACAAATATCTGCTGATGCGCGCTCTGCGCCGCCATGCCACCGATACCCAGGTTTCCTACCCCGCAATGCCCCAGTTGCCTCTCCCCGAGGAAGCCACCGACACCCCCGTTCGTCCGCTGTACCCGGACTTAGCGGCGTAAGTTTTTCTGGCAGTGTTACGCTGAACAAAACAAGGCCACTCCTACCTAGGAGTGGCCTTGTTTTGTTCAGCGTAACACTGCCAGTGGCTACTCAGGCAAGCGCTGACCCAGACACTAGCGTATCTCGGTGTTAGGTAGCAGCCGCCGGCCTAGCTCTTGGGCCAGCGCTACGGCTTGCTTGCGCAGCTCCGGTACGGCCGTCGACTCAAATGAAACAGGGCGGCGGCTTGGGCCAAGAGTGAATAGAACCGCAGAGGCGTCGCCTTGCGCCGTGAGCAAGGCGCCGTGCGCATCGGTTTGAATTCCTAAGCCAAGCTCATCCGGCACCAAGTGGCCCTCAGTGCGCAGGCCTGCTACCACGGCATCCTGTACGCGGCGGTAGTCGAGTAAAGGGCCCGTGCAGGTAATAACGTGCTGAGCTACTAGCTGGCGAGTTGGCTGCTGGGCCTTGCGCACGGTTACGGCCAATCCATCGGCGGCAGGCTCAATGGCCTGCACCCGGCCCCGCTCCAGCCGCACCAGCCCAGAGTCCAGCATTTCCTGCACGGCCGCGGCATTTTGGGGCGGGCTGCGGTGGCGCACCACTGACCATATGCCTGCCACATGCCGCAGGAAACGAGCCTGCTCCGGCCGGGGCCACGCCGCCCAAATACGGCCTAAATCTGGGCGTAGTGAATCAATAACAGCCTGCCAGCTAATGCCCTGCTGCTGGGCCCGCTGCACATGTCGCCGTATTACCCGGAGCACATCGGCTACGCGGGAGAGGCCGGCCAGTTCTGTTGCGTAGAAGCTGGGGTAACTAGCCTCCTGCTCGGCATGCGTTGCGGGCCAGCGGCCGTGGCCCGACACTACCGTTATCTGGCCCCGGTGCCCATCGGCCCGCAGGCCCAGCAGCACATCAATGGCCGTTAAGCCCGTGCCAATCAGCAGTACCGTTTCGTCAAGGCCTATGCTACGCAGGGCCCCCCGGGCCCAAGGGTTGCCGTGGTAAGTAGGGTGGTTTAGGTAGCGAAGGTCGTGGCGGGCTGGGGGCAAAGGCGGAAAGTTGCCCAGGGCCAGCACCACGTAGTCGCTGTGAATTTCGGTGCCGTTGCTGAGCTTCACCACGGCCGAGCGGCCATCTGGCAGCACCCGGATTTCCTTGGCAGCTTGGTTGTGCCACTGGCAGCGAATTCCGTTACTAGAGGGCCATTCTAGCACCTGGCTGATTAGCTGCTGCAAGTAGCGCCCGTAGTTTTGGCGGGAGCAAAAGGAAAAGTGGCAGGGCTCAGATTGGGTAACGCGGAGCCAGTTTACAAAGTGGTCGGGCTGCTCTGGGAAAGCACTCAGATATTCGCTGCGCACATTCAGCAGGTACTCCGGCCGGTGGGCCGTGTACGCCAACCCCGGACCCGGCACGGGGCGCGGCTCCACCAAGTGAACGTCACAGGCAAAAAGCTCCTGATTAGACAACCGGGCTAATTGAAGTGCCAGCATGGAGCCGGAAAAGCCGCCGCCTACAATAGTTATGCTTTTTCGTTGCACCGGCCTGCGAGAGTAAGATGAACTGGGGGCCGGAAGTTACTCTGGAAAAAATGATATTAAAATTAATTTTTACTATATAAACCTCGACATATTATCATTTCCTGCGCCAATTCAAATGGTAAGCAGCTTACACTCAAAGAATACGCCATGCCCCAAGAGTAGGAGCATGGCGTAAGAAAGGCTGCTGAGACCCTGTGTATAAAATTGGCCCGCTGCTCCCAGAGTGGCAGGAGCAAGCCAATGCTTCAGCTAGTAATACTGGCCCGGAACCAGGTAATTGCGCACGTAATCCGAAATGCCATCTTCCAGGCGGGTGAAGGGCCGGTCGTAGCCAATGCCGCGCAGCTTGCTCATGTCGGCCTGGGTGAAATACTGGTAAGTGTCGCGGATGTCCTCGGGTGTGTCGCGGAAGCGGATGTCGGCGGTACGGTCTAGGGCCGCGAAAGTGCTCAAGGTCAGGTCGAGGAAAGTGCGCGCCTCGCCGGTGCCCAGGTTGTAGATGCCGGAGTTGCGGCGGTTATGCAGCAGGAAAAAGCACACTTCCACCACGTCCTTCACGTACACAAAGTCGCGCTGCTGCTCCCCGTCGGCGTACTCCGGGTTGTGGGAGCGAAACAGGGTCATGGAGCCCGTGTCCTGAATCTGGCGGAAGGCGTGCAGAATGACCGACGCCATGCGGCCCTTGTGGTATTCGTTGGGCCCGTACACGTTAAAAAACTTCAGCCCGGCCCAGAAGAAGGGCTTGGCCGGCTGTTGCACGGCCCAGTTGTCGAAATCGTTCTTGGAGTCGCCGTAGGGGTTAAGCGGCCGCAGTAGGGGTAGCAGGGCGTCGTCATCGGAGTAGCCCAAGGTGCCCGAGCCATAGGTCGCGGCCGAGGAAGCGTACACCAGCGGCAACTGATACTTGCAACAGGCCAGCCACATTTGCTTGGAGTACTCCAGGTTAAGCACGTTGAGCACGTCGCGGTTTTGCTCAGTGGTATCGGTGCGGGCCCCCAGGTGGAAGATGAATTCTACCTGCTGGTGGTGAGTTTCCAGCCACTCAAAAAACCCCTCCCGGTCCACATACTCGCGCAGGTGCTTGCCGGTCAGGTTGGCCAGCTTGCGCTCGGAGGTGAAATTATCGACCACCACGATATCGTTAAAGTTGGCGGCATTGAGGCGGGTAACAAGACAGCTGGCAATAAAGCCGGCGGCTCCGGTAACAACAATCATAAGGCAGAGATTTAGCTCAAAAGTAGTGAGATGCAATGGAAGCGCCGTAGTGCGGCTGCCGGTGGCAGGTAGCTAACTTCAAAGCGGTGGGGCTGGTTGTAGCTGCCAACTGGCTTTGAATACGGCTCCTGCGGCAACAAAGCCGAACCCGCGAAACCTTGCGCTACCTTTGCCCCATGCTCTGCTCGCCCCGTCTAGCCGCTTCGTTGCGGCCATTTCTGCCGCTGCTCCTGCTACTTGCAGCCGCCTGCCAGCCCGATAAAGCCCCTGCCTCGGAAGCTGCCGCTCCGGCCCAACAGCTGCGCGACGACCTGGGCCGCGCCGTGGTGGTGCCGGCTCAGCCCCGCCGCATCATGGCCTTAGCCGCTTCCATGACGGAAATGCTCTACGCCGTAGCCGACACTGCTACCATCGTAGCCCGCACCCAGGTGTGCGACTACCCCGCGGCCGCCCTGCGTAAACCCGTCATTAACAGTTACCCGCTGGATTTGGAGCGGCTGGTAGCCCTCCGGCCCGATGTGGTATTCACGACCGACGGCATTACCTCCCAGGCTGATGCCCAACGCCTGCAGGAGCTAGGTATTCCGGTGTATTACCAGCATTATACCAGCGTAGAGGATATTTTTCGGGGCCTCAACGACCTGGGCCGCATCCTGGGCCGCCAGCCCCAGGCGCGCCGCCTCACCGACTCGCTGCGCACGGAGTTGGCGCGTCTGACTCCTGGCCCGACTGCCCCCTCGGCCCCCCGGGTACTGGCCATTACCTGGTCGGACCCAATTTATGTGTACGGTCAGAATACGCTGTTTACCGATAAAATAGCCATAGCCGGCGGGCAGAATGCAGTGCAAGAGAAATTTGCTCAACCCTACCCGGCGCTAACCCGCGAGTACGTGCTCAAACTCAACCCGGATATTATCATCGGGGGTACTTTCGGCAAAATGGACAGCACCTTTTTCCGGTTGTATCCGGAGCTGAAACGCATCCGAGCTTACCAAACCCGCCGCATCTACCGCGTCACCGACGACCTGATGTCGCGCCCTACCCCGCGGGTAGTGGAGGGAGTGCGGGAGTTAAAACAGGTAGTTTCGGGTTCGTAGCCAGTCGCTTCTTTCCTCATGCCCCGTCCCGCCCTGCCCTGGATTTTGGCCTGCCTGCTGCTCACGGTGGGGCTATTGGCCGTGGGCCTGCGGGTGGGCAGCTACGAAACCGACTACGACCTGATCCGCCGCGCCCTGTTGCACTACGACCCCCGCGACCCGGCCCAGCTGGTGCTCGTGGAGCTGCGGCTGCCGCGGCTGCTGCTGGCTCTGCTCGCCGGGGCTGGGCTGGCCGTCAGTGGCTACATCATGCAGGCCATGGTAAACAACTCCCTAGCCGATCCTTATCTGCTGGGCACGGCTTCGGGAGGGGCCCTCGGGGCTAGCCTGACGTTTACTTTCGTGCCTACGCTTACTTTGGCAGGCGTATATCTGCCCCCGCTGGCAGCGCTGGCTGGTGCGCTGGGTACTACCCTCGTTGTCGTTGTTATTGGCAGCCGGCGGGGGCGTATCATCCCTACCCAGTTGCTGCTGGCCGGAGTTGCGGTGGGTTCCCTGACTACCTCTCTAGGCGGCCTGCTTACCTTTCTGGCTGCTACGGAGGAGAAGCTGCGTACCATCACGTTCTGGGCCCTGGGCGGCTTCGATAAGGCCAGTTGGGCCATTCTGCCGTATCCAGCGGCGGCCCTACTGTTGGGACTGGGGGCCCTGGCCCTGCTGCACAACAACCTAAACTTGTTGCTACTAGGGGAGGAGCGGGCTACGGCCCTGGGGCTACCCGTGGCGCGCACCCGCTGGTTCTTACTGCTTATTGCCTCGGGCCTTACAGGGTGCGTAGTGGCGCTGGTCGGGCCCATTGGCTTTGTGGGCCTGGTTATTCCGCATAGTACCCGGTGGTTGTTAGGCACCGTAGGGCGAGGCAACATACTGGTTTGTGCCCTACTGGGCGGCAATTTCCTGCTACTCTGCGACCTACTGGCCCGCCTGCTCTATCCACCGGCCGGGCTACCCGTAGGCTTGGTCACGGCCCTGTTCGGCGTACCGTTCTTCGTATATTTGCTGCGAAAACAAGGGTCTTAGGGGCTTGGGGACTTAGGGTCTTGGTTGATATTAAAATTCACCTGCCAAAATCCAAGACCCCGAGACCCCAGATCCTAAGACCCCAATCAATGGTTTACATCAGCCGACAGGAACACTTCAACGCGGCCCACAAGCTCTACAACCCGCAGTGGAGCGATGAGCGCAACCGTGAAGTCTTCGGCCCCTGCGCCAACGCCAACTGGCACGGCCATAACTACGACCTCGTCGTGACTGTCAAAGGCAAGCCCGACCCCGAAACTGGCTTCGTCATCGACCTTAAGCAGCTCAGCACGGTTATTCGCACCCACGTCGTGGACCAGGTCGACCACAAAAACCTGAACCTCGACGTGCCCTTCATGCACGGACAGCTAGCCAGCACTGAAAATCTGGTAATGGCTTTCTGGAAAATTCTGCAGCCTGAAATCGAGCGGATTTCCCCGGCCCGTCTGCACAGCATCAAGCTCTTCGAAACCCCGCGCAACTTCGTGGAATACTTCGGTGAATAAATAAGAGTGAAGAGTGAGTAGTGAAAAGTGCCGCCCAGAGACTTCATCTGTCGGTCGTGCTGCTCTGATTGCTACCAATTCTTGATTCTTAGTTCTTAATCCCTAATTCGAAAATGAAGTACTACCTGATAGCTGGCGAGCGGTCCGGCGACTTTCACGCCGCCAACCTCATGCGCGAGCTGCGCCACCAGGACCCCACCGCCGAGTTCCGATGCTGGGGCGGCGACATGATGCAGGCGGCCGGTGGCGAGTTGGTACACCACTACCAGGAAATGGCCATCATGGGCTTCTGGGAAGCGGCTACTAGCATCCTTAAGTTTCGGGGCTACCTCAAGGAATGTCAGCGCGACTTGCTGGCCTACAAGCCGGACGTTGTAATTCTGGTGGATTACGCCGGCTTCAACATGCGGATTGCCAAGTTCGCTAAGGCCAATGGGCTGAAGGTGTTTTACTACATTTCGCCTAAAATCTGGGCTTGGAACCAGGGCCGTGTGCACAAAGTGAAGGCGCTGGTCGATAAAATGTTCGTCATCTTGCCCTTCGAGGAGGAATTCTACCAGCGCTTCGATTATAAGGTAGACTACATCGGTAACCCCACCGCCGACGCCGTAGCGGAGCACCGCAAGTCTGACGACTTCTACGACCGGAACAACCTCGACCCCCTGCGGCCCATTATTGCGGTACTACCCGGTTCCCGCAAGCAAGAAATTGAGGAAATGCTCTACGAGATGGTGGCCATCCTGCCGCCCTTCCTCGACTACCAGTTCATTGTGGCCGGCGTCGACAACCTCGACCGGAATTACTACGCTCACTTTGAGCGCAACAACGTCCGCATCCTCTTCGACCAGACCTACGACCTGCTGGCTCACGCCACGGCGGCTCTCGTCACGAGCGGCACCGCTACCCTCGAAACGGCCTTGTTTGATGTGCCCCAGGTCGTATGCTACCGCACCAGCGCCGTGTCGTACACCATCAGCAAGGCCGTTATCAAGGTGCCCTACATTTCCTTGGTTAACCTGATTGCCGGCAAGGAGGTAGTAAAAGAGCTGATCCAGAGCGAGTTCAACGCCCGCAACCTCGTCACGGAACTCAAGAAAGTTACCGCCGACGAAGATTTCATTGCCCAGCAAAAAGCCGGTTACGCCGAAATCCGCGCGAAGCTAGGCCAGCAAAAATCTGCTGAGAAGGCCGCGAAGCTGATGGTGGGGTATTTAAAAAAGTAACGCCCGTTTGATAGCTGCTGGCAGGGCAAACTTAAGATGTCTGTATCATTTCAGTAACATCTTCATTGTTATGTAGAGGAGCGGCATTGCTACTAAAAGTGAGGGGCCCAACAGATTCATCTGTTGGGCCTCTCACTTTTAGCAGCCTAACCTGTCTACGCCGCCCGTAGCTGCTTCAGCGCCGTCTGCTCGAACTTGCTCCGAGCGTATTCCTCATCGATTACCAACTCCTTCACGCCCTCCTCGGAAGGCATATCGAACATAGCATCCGTCATGATGGCTTCGCAGATACTGCGGAGGCCGCGGGCGCCGAGGCGGTACTCGTCGGCCTTCACCACAATGTACTCTAAGGCACTCTCTGAGAAGCTCAGCTGAATGTTTTCCATATCGAACAAGCGCTGGTACTGCTTTACGATGGAATTCTTAGGCTCCGTCAGGATTTTGCGCAGGGTAGCGTGGTCCAGCGGGTTCAGGTGGGTCAGGACAGGTAGGCGGCCGATGAGCTCGGGGATGAGGCCGAACTGCTTTAGATCCTGAGCCGTCACGTAGCGTAGGAAATTCTGAGTATCCACCTTTTCTTCCAGCTGCGTTTTGGCAAAGCCAATGGGCTTGGTGTTGAGGCGGTTCTTGATGATGCGCTCGATGCCCACGAAGGCCCCGCCGCAGATGAAGAGGATGTTCTCAGTGTTCACCGTAATCATCTTCTGCTCGGGGTGCTTGCGGCCGCCGTGCGGGGGCACGTTCACCGTGGTGCCTTCCAGCAGCTTTAGCATGGCCTGCTGCACGCCTTCGCCGCTCACGTCGCGCGTAATGCTAGGGTTGTCGCTCTTGCGGGCAATCTTGTCAATTTCGTCGATGTACACGATGCCGCGCTCAGCGGCTTCCACGTTGTAGTCGGCGGCTTGCAGCAGGCGGGTCAGGATGCTTTCCACGTCCTCGCCCACGTAGCCGGCTTCCGTCAGTACGGTCGCATCGGCAATGCAGAAGGGCACCTGCAGAATGTTGGCCAGCATCTTGGTCAGGAAGGTTTTGCCCGTACCCGTCTCGCCTACCATGATGATGTTCGACTTTTCGATCAGGACATCATCCTTCTGGGGCTTCTGCATCAGGCGCTTGTAGTGGTTATATACCGCCACTGACATTACCTTTTTTGCCTCGTCCTGACCGACTACATATTGGTCGAGGTACTCCTTCATCTCGCGGGGCTTCACGAGGTTGAACTTCGGGGTCTTGGAGTTGGCCCGAATCTTATTCTCCTCGTTTAGGATTTGCTGGGCCTGACCTACGCATCGCTCGCAAATGTGCGCGTTGATGCCGGAAATCATGACCGAGACGTCTTTTTTGCTCTTACCGCAGAAGGAGCACGTGATATCTGCCATTGTCAGGGAAACTCTCAGGATAGGGGAGGATAGGTAACTTTCGCTAACCTAGCTCAAAGGTACGAAAAGGCCAACGCCCCGCGCCGTTAAAAAAGTGCCGTTGGGCTTTACCTCTACTAAAAACAAAAAGCCCACCAAGGCGGGCTTTTTGTTTTTATCATTCCAAGCGAGACGAGGAATCTAGCTTATACACAAGATGCTAACTCAGATTCCTTACGAGGGCCGGAATAACCGGAATTATGCTTTCTTTTTCTCCAGCACCTCATCAATCAGGCCGTACTCTTTGGCCTCGTCGGCTCGCATCCAGTAGTCGCGGTCCGAGTTGTCGTGGATTTCCTGGTAGGTTTTGCCCGTGTGCTCGGCCAGAATGTCGTACAGCTCCTTCTTGAGCTTGAGGATTTCGCGGGCCGTAATTTCGATGTCCGACGACTGGCCTTGCGCGCCACCCGAAGGCTGGTGAATCATCACGCGGGCGTGGGGTAGGGCCGAGCGCTTGTCCTTGGCGCCACCAGCGAGCAGCACTGCACCCATGGAAGCAGCCAGACCGGTGCAAATGGTGGCCACGTCGGGGTTTACGTACTGCATCGTGTCGTAGATGCCCAGACCTGCGTACACCGAGCCGCCGGGCGAGTTGATGTAGAGCAAGATGTCCTTCTTGGCATCCACTGACTCCAGGAACAGCATCTGTGCCGTCAGGATGTTGGCAATGTAATCGTCCACGGCCGTGCCCAGGAACACAATCCGGTCCATGATCAGGCGCGAAAATACGTCAATCTCGGCAAAGCGCGTGGGGCGCTCTTCAATTACCGAGCGGGTCATGCCCGTAGGCAGTATCAGACCGTTGCGGGTCTGGCCCTCTACGTGCTGGATGTATTGGTCAACGCCTAGACCGCTCAGGCCCTGGCCTTTCACGGCAAACTTGCGGAACTCTTCTTTATTCAGCATGTCAGAAAATTAGGAGAAGTAGTAAGGTGGCAAACAAAACCGCAAGGGCAACAAAAAAGCCCATACGACAAGTAAGGGCTTTTTTGTTGGTCTAAAACCAAAAATGTTAGCGCTTAGCCAGCATTTTGATTGCGGAAGTCCTCAGCCGTAATCGGGTTGTCATTAACAACAACTTTGCCGCGCAGGTTTTCCAGCACTTTCTCTGCCAGAATGGCTTCGTACTCGTTCACGTAGTTCTTGCCGTTCTCCTGACGGAGGAAATTGTCAGCAAAGCCGCGTACCGACTCTTCCAACTCCGGGGTCATTTCCATGTTGAATTGGCCCAGAATCTTCTGCATCGTGCGGTCCACGATTTCCTCGTTCGATACTTTCAGCTCCTGCGCTTCTACTACCTTGTTGCGGATCAGGGACCATTTCAGCTCCTTCTCGTAGTCTTCGTAGTGCTCCTCAATCTGCTCCGGCGTCAGCTTGCCTTCATTGGCGCGCAGCAACCACTTCTTGAAGAACTCCTTGGGAATCTCAATGGTAGTGCTTTCCAGCATCTTATCGATGATCTGGCGGTTCACTAGGTTGTCAGACTCTCGGTCGTAGTTCTCCTGTACCGTCGAGCGCACCTTCTCGTCGAAGTCCTCTTTCGACGTTACGATGTCCTTGCCGAATACTTTGTCGAACAAATCCTGGTTGAACTCAGCCGGCACCGAGCGCTGCACTTTGCCCACGGTTAGGGTGTACTCGCCCTCTACCCCCTCAACTTCTTCTTTGCTGAGACCCGAGAAGTTAGAAATAGCAGCCGTGTCGCCGTCGAAAGCGTTTTTGAGGTCGAACGTAACCACGTCGTCCGCCTTAACGCCCACGAACTTGTCAGCGTCATTCTTCAGCTTGTTGGTTGGCAGCAGCACCACGCGGCCTTCACCTTCTTCACCCGCCTTTTTCAGCTTGCCCGAGATGTAGTCACCAGCTTCTGCGGTTTCTGGCTCGGAGGTTTCTCCGAACTGGCGCTCCAGCTGCTCGTAGGTTTCCTTCAGGGTATTCTCGTCGAGGTCAACTTTGTGACGGTCAACAGCTACGGACTGATCAGCTGGTAGTTCGAACTCGGGCAACAGGCCCAGCTCAAACTGAAAAGAGTAATCTTTCTGGTTGTCGAAGTCCACGTCGGAAGGAACCGGTAGGGGCTCACCCAGAATCTTCAGGTTGTTTTCCTTAATGTACTCATCCACGGACTTGCTCAGCAAGCCGTTAATTTCTTCCACCAGAATGCCTTTGCCGTACATTTTGCGAACCAGCGTTACCGGCACCTTGCCCGGGCGGAACCCTTTGATCTGCGCCTTTTTGCTGTATTCTTTCAGCTTCGACTCCACGGCAGGAGCGTAATCAGCCTCCGTGAGGGTTACTGTCAGGATGGCATTCAGCTGGTCGTCTTTCTTGTCGAGGGTAATGTCCAAAACGAGTGGTCGGTTAAGGGTACTACTAGTGGTGTCAAAGGCGGGGAAACTCCCGGGTAAAAAGAAACCCCCAACGGGTGGGTTGAGGGTTTAGAAGCGGTTTTTACAAAGAAAAACCAAAATAAGTGCGGATGGAGGGACTCGAACCCACACGCCTTGCGGCACCAGATCCTAAGTCTGGCACGTCTACCAATTTCGCCACATCCGCGTCTCAAGGCCAACTGCCTCGGGGGCGCAAAACTACAAAAGCCAATTGTAAAAACAAGAGCGAAAAGTAAAATATACTGCTGGGCTAGTAATTCAGTGAGCGGTAGCAAAGCTTGTTTGAGACGGCTCAGGCGTTAATCTGTCGAAAATAAGGCTCGCAAATTCTCTCTTTATTTATTCTGCACCAACTCCTCGGCGGCTGTGTTCTACTAGAGCTTCTCGCCAGTAGGAGGCAAACCGGTAGGTAAGAAGTTAAGCTTGCCGTACAAGCCGTACCTTAGCAGTCTATAATTTCGGCACCTTGGGTGTCGCCCGCGTACCATGTCCACCGTCATCGACCCTGAAGTAGAGCGTCAGGAAATTCTGCGCCACTACCGCCGCCTTCTGCGCACTGCCAAGCCCTACCTAAATGAGGGCGATGCAAAGCTTATTAAAAAGGCGTTCAATACTTCTCTGGAAGCCCACAAGGAGATGCGCCGCAAATCCGGCGAGCCGTATATACTGCACCCGCTGGCCGTAGCCCAAATTGTGGTGGAGGAAATTGGCTTGGGCACTACCAGCATTATTGCGGCTCTGCTCCACGATGTAGTAGAAGATACGCCCTGGGAGGTAGCCGACGTGGAGCGTGAGTTTGGCTCGAAGGTAGCGCGCATCGTGGACGGGCTGACCAAAATTTCTGGCGTGTTCGAATACGGCACCTCCGAGCAGGCTGAGAACTTCCGCAAAATGCTGCTGACGCTCTCCGACGATGTGCGCGTCATCCTGATCAAGCTGGCCGACCGTCTGCACAACATGCGGACCCTGGACTCGATGCCGCGGCACAAGCAGCTCAAAATTGCTTCCGAAACGATTTACCTCTACGCGCCGCTGGCCCACCGCTTGGGCCTCTACGCCATTAAAACGGAGCTAGAAGATCTGTACCTGAAATACACCGACACCGAAATTTATACGGAGTTGGTAAACCGGGTCCGCCAAAGCCGCGCCGCCCGCAACCGCTTTATTAAGGAATTCGTCCAGCCCATTGATGAGGAGCTGAAAGCTCAGGGCTTCGACTATGAAGTGAAGGGTAGGCCCAAAAGCATTTATTCTATTCTGCGTAAGATGCGCAAGCAGAACATCACCTTCGATGAGGTGTATGACCTGTTCGCCATTCGGGTAATTCTGGACGTGCCGCCAGACCAGGAGAAGGCCGCCTGCTGGCAGGTATACTCCATCGTGACGGACTTCTACCAGCCCAACCCCGACCGTCTGCGTGACTGGGTGAGCACGCCCAAAGCCAATGGCTACGAGTCGCTGCACACCACGGTCATGTCGCGGACTGGGCAATGGGTAGAGGTCCAGATTCGCAGCCGCCGCATGGACGACATTGCCGAAAAAGGCTACGCGGCGCACTGGAAATACAAGGATACGGGCGTGCCCCAGCCGGAGTCTACCCTGGAATCGTGGATTAATAAGGTGCGCGAAATGCTCGAAACCAATAACTCCAGCGCCCTGGAGTTCATGGACGAGTTCCGCCAGAACCTCTTCGTGAAAGAGGTGTACGCCTTTACACCCAAAGGCAAGCTGGTTATCCTGCCCGATAAGGCTACGGCCCTAGACTTCGCTTTCGAAATTCACTCCCACATCGGCTTGCAGTGCCTTGGGGCCAAAGTAAACCAGAAGCTCCAGCCACTCAGCTACCAACTGCGCAATGGCGACCAAGTCGAGATTCTGACCTCGCATAAGCAGAAGCCCACGGAGGAATGGCTGCAGTATGTGACTACCTCCAAAGCCCGGACGCGCATTAAGGATTGGCTTCGCGACGACCGACGCAATAAATCAGAAGATGGCCGCTTTATCGTGGAGAAGCGACTGGAACTGCTCGGAATTGAATACAACCAAGACAACCTGAATCGACTGCTCGCCCATTTCAACACGAGCCATGCCCAGGAGTTCTTCTACAGGATTGCTATTGGGCAGATCGATGGCCGCGAGATTCAGAAGAATCTGTTTGATTCTGTCATTGAAGCGCCGCGCCTACCCTCCATGCTAGAGCCTAAAGCCTTTGACCATGAGGTGCAAAAGGTGCGGGGAGTCAATGCTAACATGCTGGTTATTGGGGAGCAAACTGACAAGTTCGACTACACCATTGCCCCTTGTTGCAACC
This sequence comes from Hymenobacter sublimis, assembly GCF_023101345.1. Taxonomy (NCBI): domain Bacteria; kingdom Pseudomonadati; phylum Bacteroidota; class Cytophagia; order Cytophagales; family Hymenobacteraceae; genus Hymenobacter; species Hymenobacter sublimis. Next base: position 2,943,907 of record NZ_CP095848.1, on the reverse strand, counting down.
CCATTCCTGGCGATGATGTGTTTGGCTTCGAGACCGACCAAGGTATCGTAATTCACCGCACCTCCTGTCCTAAGGCCGTGCAGATGATGTCCAACTACGGCAACCGCATTGTGCGGGCTAAATGGACGGAGCAGTTGGAACTGGCGTTTCTGGCCGGAATTCGGATCAAAGGCTCCGACCGGGTTGGCTTGGTCAACGATGTTACCCGCATCATCAGCAACAGCCTGAAGGTAAATATGCGCTCCATCACTATTGACTCAAATGATGGCATGTTTGAAGGGCAGATTATGGTGTTCGTTAATGATACCGACCACCTAACCAAACTAATCCAGCGGCTCTCTAAAGTAAATGGAGTACTCCTTGTTGAGCGCTTCGATTCCTAAAGAAGTTCTAAAAAGTTTTCTCAAAAAGGAGAAGTACAAAACGGTACAAAAGTAGTCCGGATAGGTGCGGCTTCACCCATTTTTTTGGCTGACTACCTATGCTCGTAGCGAAGCCAAACTTCTCTCAATTTTGCTTGTTTTCACTCCTTATATATAAGGTCTCAATATGTCTGTCACAGAGAAGCATTTGGACAAGGAAAAGTACGAGGAGGTGAAGAAGATTTTCACTGCTTACCTCGAGAATAAAGGACTGCGCAAAACGTCGGAGCGCTACGCAATTCTGGAAGAAATCTACTCTCGCACGGGACATTTCGACGTGGAAGAGCTGTACGCGGGTATGAAGGAGCAAGGCTTGCAGGTTAGCCGCGCTACCGTGTACAACACCTTAGACTTGCTAGTTGAGCATGGGCTGGTCAGTAAGCACCAATTTGGCCGTAACCTGGCGCAGTACGAGAAAAGCTACGGCTACCGTCAGCACGACCATGTAATCTGCACGGAGTGTCATAAAGTGGTAGAGTTCTGTGATCCGCGCATCCACGGCATCCAAACGATGGTAGGGGAGTTGCTCAACTTCCATATCTTGCACCACTCTTTGAATCTTTATGGCGTGTGCGGCGACTGCCGCGCTAAAGCCGCTGCCCGCTCTCTAGCCGAATGAAAACTGAAACCGCCGTCCGGGACGGCATCCTCTTTGTGCGCCTAACCGGCGACTTAATCGGTAGCCCCGACACCCAACAACTCCTGCAAAGCGTCGACCAGCACCTCGGCGACGAACTGCGCCACTGCACCGTTGACTTGTCGGGCATTCGTTACATCAACAGCACCGGAATTGGCGTGTTGGTATCCTTACTGACCAAGTTCCGCAGCCGGGGCGGGGAAATGGTTCTGATTAACCCCGCCGACCATCCGCGTAAAATGCTCGCGCTAACCAAGCTGAACGCTATTTTTTCTATTGCGGATGACGAACAGTCGGCCGCTCAACAACTGAAAGTCGTAAGCTAATGCCCGTTGATGTACTAGTAGGATTGCAGTGGGGTGACGAGGGCAAAGGCAAGATTGTTGATGTACTCGCCCCTACTTACGACGTAGTAGCCCGCTTCCAAGGTGGTCCGAACGCCGGCCACACCCTTACTTTTGACGGGGTTAAGCACGTGCTGCACCAAGTGCCATCAGGCATCTTCCATCCCCATATTGTTAACGTAGTAGGTAATGGGGTAGTGCTAGACCCTGTTGTCTTTCGCCAGGAGCTTCAAAAGCTCACGGACCGGGGCGTGAACTGGAGCCAGAACCTCTATGTGTCCCGCAAAGCACAACTGATTCTGCCTTCTCACCGGGCTCTTGACCGCATCAGCGAGGAGGCGCGTGGGGGTAGTAAAATTGGCTCTACCTTAAAAGGCATTGGTCCTACCTATCAGGATAAGATCGGTCGTACTGGCCTGCGTGTGGGAGATATTCTACTGCCCGATTTTCAGGAACGCTACCAAGAGGCTGTTGCGCGTCACGCCACTCTTGCTGAATTCCACGGCCGCGGCCTCGAAATTGATGAATTCGAGGCCGATTTCTTTTCCGCCATTGAGTTCCTGCGTACCCTTCAGCTTGCTGATACTGAATACCTGCTGAATGACCTGCTGAAGCAAGGTAAAAGCATCTTGGCGGAAGGTGCCCAAGGCTCCATGCTAGATATTGACTTTGGCACTTACCCTTTTGTTACGTCCTCTAGTACCATCGTAGCCGGTGCTTGCACAGGCTTGGGTATTGCGCCACGCCACATTAATAAGGTATACGGAATTAGCAAAGCGTATTGTACTCGTGTGGGTAGTGGCCCCTTCCCAACCGAATTACACGACGAAGTAGGAGAACAGATTCGCGCGGCTGGCAGAGAGTTTGGTGCCACTACTGGGCGTCCCCGCCGCTGTGGCTGGATCGATCTACCTGCCTTACGGTACAGCATCATGCTCAACGGTGTAACTGAAATTCACTTGATGAAGGCCGATGTGCTAGATGAATTCGACGAAATTCAGGTGTGCACTCACTACCGCTTGCCGAATGGCGAAGAGACAGATCAACTTCCAGATCATGGAGATCTGCAGAACCTGACTCCAGTTTACACCAAAATAGCGGGCTGGCGCACGGAACTGCAAACAATTACCGACCCCCAAGCATTGCCCCAGCAGCTAAAAGACTATGTTGGCTTTCTTGAGCAACACTTATCAGTGCCAGTTAGCATCGTTAGCGTAGGGCCTGACCGAGTTAGTACCTTACACCTTAACTAGTGAGGTCTCGTTAACTCTCTTATACATGAGAAAACCGCCTTCTAGGCGGTTTTCTTCATTATAGAGTATGCTCTATCCTGCCAGGACTAGGTGGTGTAAAAAAATATTTCTGAGTGGTGAACTTAAACAAGTACTTAAAGAGTTTACCATCAGCCAGCTATTTAAAACCTAGTGAGTGTAAATAATGGCTTGATGAAAAAAAGTGTGGGCAGGGTTTGGAAAACTGAATTCGAAGTGCCACTTTTGCACTCCCAAACCGGAACGCGGTGGGGCTTGAGTGAACACGCGGTGCGACTCGCTTCCAGTAACAAGCAGGTATTGATGAGACGGGTAGGAAACGGATGAAAAAAAGTTTTCTGCTGGATTTGCAAAGTTGAAGTGGACAGTGCTACCTTTGCACCCCGATTCAGCCGGAAGCGGGCCCGGGAAGACGAAAAAACTTTCGCTACTTCCTTGCAAAAGCCAACTAGTTGGTGGTACCTTTGCACCCCGCTTTCGAACGAGAAACCGGATTCTGAGCAAGCAGGCCGCGAAAAACGAGAAAAAGTTTTTCTGCTGTGAACTTGGAAAAAGCAAAACGAGTTGTACCTTTGCAGCCCGCTTCAACCGGAAGCTGGCGCGAGGAAAAGAAAGCAAGTCACTTCGAGAAAAAAGTTTTTCGAAACGATTGCGAAATAAAAATTGGGTGTTACCTTTGCAACCCGCTTCGAACGGAAGCTAGCTTGCCTAACACACTCGGCCTCTTTCTGGAGGCGCACGGTTAGACCCAACAGGGGTCTGGCACACGTTCTTTGAATGATTGGAAAAGACAAATTGGTAAGGCCTCTGGCTGCCTACGGGTACTAGAGGCAAGAAGCGTAACAAACGAGGTAACTCGTTAAGACGAGTCGGATCAGCACTTGACATCAGCTAGTCTTCGGGCTAGTGCAGTAAGTTATACAATGGAGAGTTTGATCCTGGCTCAGGATGAACGCTAGCGGCAGGCCTAATACATGCAAGTCGAACGGGTGGTAGCAATACCACTAGTGGCGCACGGGTGCGTAACGCGTAACCAACCTGCCCAGATCTGGGGGATAGCCCGCCGAAAGGCGGATTAATACCGCATAAGCCCACAACATGGCATCATGTAATGGGTAAAGATTTATCGGATCTGGATGGGGTTGCGTAGCATTAGCTAGTTGGCGGGGTAACGGCCCACCAAGGCGACGATGCTTAGGGGACCTGAGAGGGTGATCCCCCACACTGGCACTG